>JBDREC010000113.1:0-8193 GCA_043820105.1 Pseudomonadota bacterium | reverse complement strand
ATACTTTTCATTATAATGGCACTATGAACATAATCTCTAAAAAAACGCTACCAATCCACCTATTCCATGATCTTCAAATTGAAATAAACTGGGAGTGAGCAATAAAAAGATGGCAAGACTGAGGTATAAAACGCATTCCGGTTTCAAACCCCAGACCTCCCTATATAGGTTTTCATGGGCAATCCTTTTGCAGCAATGATTACTGGGAAATCGACCCGTTCGCCTTGTTAATTTTTTTCAATTAAAATAACTCCCTTTTTTACAAGTTGATTTTATCTGGTTAATCTTATAGTTTTTTTCAATGAACAAATGTAATTCAAAAATTATTAAACGAATTCTCATAATATTATCTATTCTACTTGGCACTTTGGCTCTAGCCTTATCTATTGATCGTTATATATATGTCATGACAGTTTTAGTAGACTACGCTGAGCCACACATGGGTCTAAACAGAGGTTATGGTGGAATTAGATGGATTGCAGTAATGAAAACAATTATTAACGTATTCTTTTTGGCTTCACTTCCATGGATATTCTACGGGCTTGCTAGTATTATAAAGATGTTTTTCAAGAAAATAAAAGACCTAAAATTAAATTGAATAAAATAACTTTTTCTTTGTTTTTTTCAAACATCTCTCTCTCTTTCTGATCATCAAAATGACGTTTATCGAAATCCGGACCTCCGTATATAGATTTTCATGGTCCAATCTTGGCATCCAAGTTTACATCAGAATTTAATATGGAACCTTCATCTGGATGCGGCCATGCACATAAAACAGCAGCTCATGGTTTTGAAATTGTTTTGCTTCTGTTGTTATTACTTTTTCGGCTTCCCAAAAGAATAAGATTATTTCACCTCCGTCTTAATGGTCTTTATAAATCATTATGCCTTGCTCTTAGTAATGGTAAGATCATAAAAAAGTTAAGACCAGGAATTGTTGCTTTGATTCAATCGCATGGAGATGAATTGAATGCGAATCCTCATCTTCATCAAATAACTTCAAATGGATTATTCGATTATCGTGACAAAGAGAACATTACATTTCATCCATGCAATGATTGGAACGTAAGCAAGATCACACAGTTTTTCAGGGAAATATTGATAAAGCTTATGGTGAAAAAGGAAGTTTTGTCAGAAAAACTTTCAGATAACTTATTATCATGGAAACATTCAGGATTTCATGTTCATGCAAGTGATCCATTTGACTTAGATGATCGTGAAGGTTTGATTTCAAGGTTAAGTTATGCAGGTCGTCCACCTGTAGCTGTAAGCAGGCTTGAATATAAGAATAACATTGTATATTACAAAACCAAGAATGGACTTACATTATCCTTTTCACCACTTGATTTTATTGCACTTATTACATCACATATCCCCGACCATTATCAAAATGTAAGAAGATATTGTGGATTTTATGCTTCTAATGTACAAAGGACATTGCCAAAGAAAGAAAATAAAGATGATAACAAGGCATCAGTTTCAATAGATGAAGATAAACCAGTAAATATTGGATGGGCTTCATTAATAGCAAGGATTTTTGGTGAACTTCCGACAATTTGCCCAAAATGTGGTAAGGAAATGAAGCTTAAAAGGTTTTTGCAAAAAGAGGAAGAAATAATCCCAATTGTTCCTTGGTTTAAACGAGCACCGCCAAAGATTACTTTTCCGAAGTTTGATGAGGTGTCAGAAAGTATTGAATATATTTATGATGATCATCAAGAAATGATGCTTTAAATCTTTTATTATCGTTAACAGGAGAGTTGTAATCAAAAAATGGAAAAAATTAAGTATTTTCATTAATAGCTGAATGTTTTGCAAAAAGTCCACCAAGTGTATGTAAGCTTACATACACTTGGTGGACTTTTCTTGTTGATTTCTACCTGTTTTGAATTATTTTATGTTTTTTACTTTTACTATGTCCTAGAAAGTTCCTATGATTAATGCTTTGCCGGATCCTTTTCTAACTTAATTTTTGAAAATGCAAATCCTGATAATGATTTTACAGAAAAGGATTTTTGTGGTTTTTTTGCAACCCCCAAAAATAAAACAGCAGCAGGTTGCTCTCCAGACACTAAAAATCCAGATTATGATGAATATTCTATAAAATTCTTTGAAGCCATAAAAGGTGAATCTGCAAGAGCTGATTCAATTTCTGTGAACGCAGATTTTGATAAAAATGGATTTATTTCTTTTTATGAAGCTCACCACTATGCACTTATGTCATTGGATACTATAGATGAGCCAATCAAAACTTCGGGTGAATTTTTAAGAAAAATAGTTTCTTATGATATGTTAAATTCTGAGGATCTGAAAATTAATAGAACATTAAGTTTAAGACAAATTAAGAAATATGCAGATCTTTCACAAAAAGCTGCAATTGAAGGATTAATAAAAAAGCTGGATTTAGATGATGACTTAAAGCCATTTGATCTTGAGCAATTATACTTTACTTTAAAAGAAAAAGCAGATTCCATTGATAGCACCTATGGAGAATTGCATGATTCATATAAGCAAGTGAAAGCTGATTTGTGGAGCTTTATTCATAATAACCCCGATTATATTGCGCTTTATGATGAATATTCACCTCAATATGTTTTGTTTTGTACTGATAAAGATAAATGCAATAAGTTACTTAAAGAAATAAACAAGATGGATGATTTTCAATTATTAAAAGATTTATATAATCAAAAACGTGGTTTAATAAATAAGTATATGGCTGCTGAAAAAAAGCTAGCTAAGTATTCTAGATTATTAGAGTTGCTTGATGATGTTATTTTAATGCAATATTTTGAACTTTATGCAGAAGATTCACAAAAAGAAAAGCTAGCAAAGATTTTAGCATGTGAAAACGACGGCCTGTAACTTTTAACTTATTGAGCTTAAGATCTAATTAATTCAAAATTCCCTTTGTTTCACTCTGAGAAAATAGCCTGTAAAAAAAACGGATTTTTGCATCCCAAATCGAGCATGGCACCATAATTAATTCAAAATTCAAAATTAAATTTCAATTGAGCCTGGCACCAAAATTAATTCCTGATTTGATTCCAATAATAGAAGACATGA
The DNA here is from genome assembly GCA_043820105.1 of Pseudomonadota bacterium. Classification (GTDB taxonomy): domain Bacteria; phylum Bdellovibrionota_F; class JAHFAK01; order JAHFAK01; family JBDREC01; genus JBDREC01. The sequence continues at coordinate 5,130 of JBDREC010000113.1, read as the reverse complement.
AAATGCGTGGGAATGTATCAATGGAGTAGTAACATTTTTATTTTGAGACTGATTTAAATCTTAGTGCAAATTATTGTAAACTTTAATCTTTGCTCTATCCACAGAGCTATGTGCAATTGCAAATCTGCCATCATTTAGCATACATGCATTTATTCCTCCATTGTTGTCTGTTCTTTCCACAATGAATTTATCATCACTGTAAATCTTGCCATCTGCTGTAGCTAATAGTGAATAAATTGTATCATCTCCATCTGTCAAGACTCCCCAGGAAATAACTATTCTTCCATAAGGATCACCTGCTGCGCTAATCGGTCCTGAACGATGGACCCATAAAAGAATGCATAATCAGCTCGCAATTGGATAATAATGGGATAATTTTATCCAATTATTATCCAATTGTCAAGAAAATTATCTAATTATTTTTTAATTGGTATTGGAAAATTACTTCCACAGCAGGTGAACAGTGTGGGATGGAAGAGTTTGAAGTATTACTTCAATCTGAAGGTTCCTCGAATGATACTTATATTACAGTTCAAGATATTAGAGATGAAGGAGTATCAATCACAGATGCAAATGATGAAAAGCTCCTACAAAAAATAATCATGTGGCAAGAGTTTATTGATCAAATAACAGGCCAATTTTTTCTACCAAAAACTAAAACGCTCTATCTTGATGGCAATAATTCGGATATCTTGTTTTTTGGTATTCCTATCATTTCCATTGAATATATAAAAATCAATGACTCAGAAGATGAATTAGAGGAAGATTATGTTGTTGTTTATAATAGAGACTATCCAAAGGACCGATTTAATCCCAGGATTAAACTTAAAACTTTAGATTCTAGCAATATTTATTCTGGAAGTTCATGTAGAAGAATATTTGAAAAAGGCAAACAAAATCAAATTATTAAAGGAGTTTTTGGTTTTGTCGATCAAAGTGGTAATCCCCCGCAAATGATAAAATATGCGCATAGAAAATTAGTTATCAAAGATTTATCAAATTTAGCAAATCGTGATCATTCAGTTGGTAAAACAATTATTGAAGAAAAAACCGATAAGCATTCAGTGAAATTTAGTTCAAGTTCTTCCAGCCATTTATCAATTACAGGAGATAAAGAAATTGATGAAATACTTATGATGTATAGAAGACCAATTAAAGCTATTGTGGCTATTGGCAATTAGCTTTTAGCTCTTAGCCAAAAGCCAATCGCTAATAACCAAAGTCTAATTTATGATTCCTAACTTATTTCATACAATAAATGTTACAATTAAGCAGATCGGTACAGCTTCACAAAGATATGATGATGAAGCAAGAGAACTAAAGAAGTTATTAAGATATCAATCAGAATTTATAATCAAAGCTCAGATCGAATATAACAAAGATTCTGAAGTTAGTATTGATAATACGGGAATTACAAAAGATGTTACAGGCTATTTAGTTGTTCGAAATAAAGATTTATCTTCAATTGGATATAATCCAAAAATCGGAGATAAAATTATAAAAATCGGAAATGAATCTATAAAATACCAAATAGTCCAAATTCAGAATCATGGTCATTATTCAGATCAAGATGGATCAACCTTAAAATTGTTGTGGTTTATTTTTATTGACGGAATATAGCTATTAAAACTCTTTTAAGAAGAAAGTCTTACAAAAACTAATAAAATCGCTTTAATTTTGCTAAAAATTTCAAATATGCTGAGAAATTTCAGTTTTATTTAATGTAAACTAAGAGTTAAATTTATAACTATCTAATATTATGTATTTATATAAAGAGTATAGATGGCGCGATTATTGCAAAGTTATTATAAAGAATCCAGCATTAATGGATAATTGAAGTTTTTGATGAATGTAAAATTAGAATTTAAAATTGAAAAAAATATTTAAACATATCCTAATACTAACTTGTATTATAATCAATTCAAGTTATTCATTAGATTATCAACTAATTGATTTCCATGTCCATCAAATAGATGAAAGAGCTCAATCTAAATGGGGATATGGAACAATTATTCAAACAATTGATCAAAGCGGCAATTCTTTTGAAGAAAAAGCAGATAAACATCTTTTAATATCAGATAGTTACAGAATTAAACCATTTAATAAAGATAGTCGTTACAATGAAGATATTAGAGATCATTTAAATGAAATACTTGAGGAAAAACATCTAGAAAATCCTGATAATGTATTAGGAATTTGTGGAATAAATATTGAATGGAAGGATTACCTACAAAAGGTGCATGATTGTTTCATGTTGTCAGGTATGGTTGGAATTAAGTTACATCTTGAAAGTGACGGTGGATATTTATATACAAATTCCAAGAGGAAAAAAAGATTTAGAAAATTAAGTTCAATGGTTAATAAAAAAGCTGGCATTTTATTAATTCACTTTGAAACAACATATCATTTCCATGAGCAAAATTATAATTTAAATCAAGGAATAAAAGAAGAAATAGAGTTTTTGATAGATACAGCTGTAATTAATCCTGATGCAAAATTTATTATTGCTCATTCTGGAGAAAAATCTTCGATTGGATTTGATGGATTGAGAATAATTGGAAAATATTTTAATGATAATCCTGGAATTGAAAAAAACATTTATTTAGATACTTCCGGTGATTTCCCGGTTAATCAAGATGTGATTGAATCATGGGAAGAATTTGGATTTGATAGAGTATTATTTGGATCTGATTATCCAGCATATATTTATAATGATCAAGTTGTTAGAATATCTGAAAGCAATTTATTAAATGATAATCAAAAAAGAAAGATTCTAAGAAACAATGGACTTAAATTATTCATTAAACTTCAAAATAATTTTTCTCCAATTGAAATTATTGAATACGATAATTTTAATTTATTACATAAAAGAATAAGTATTTGTGATAGCGCACAACAATATTGTTATTTTACATATGATATCACATTTGAATTACCATTTAACAATGAAGCAATTGAAGAAATAATCCAGGTTTTTGCAGGGCCACGAGATTTTAATGAAATGAAAGATAATTTATTGTCATTAATTAAAATTGAAAAAGGAAAAATTAGAAAAAATAAAATGATAAAATTTAGCATTAAGAATATTTTACCTAGTATGCCAAAGAAAAGACTTAATTCATTTCCAACTAATGAAGTGTTGGATGGAAACCAGGAAGATGGACCAAATTGTCACCATACTACTTCTCATTTTTGGGCTGATGATGTTGTTCTTCCAAATTATGGATTCTATCCTAATCAAAATACAGGTATTACACTTAAACGAATGGTTGATATGTATTATGACAGAATAAGTATTGTTAATATTCAAGATTTAAAATTTGGAGATGTAATTTATAAAAAAATTAATGATAGAGGTAATCCAAAAAAGCACACAGTAACTTATCTTAATAATGGATTTGTTTTTTCAAAAGGTAAAGGGCAGTCAAATTATCCTTGGATAATAAGCACATTAGAAGAAGAAATAGATTATAAAAATCCAATTGATTTAATTGTTTTTAGACCAAATACAATACCTGTTTGGTCAGAAGATTTAATAAAACCTCTTGAAAAAAGTGAATTTAAATGTGATATGTGCACTGATGACGACATGTTTGAACTTGAATTTAGAAGATATTTGGAACAAGAACTAGAAAAAAAAAGACAAACAGATCAGATAAAATAAAACTAATTGAAAGAAATTGTAATTGATCCAATTGTCAGGCTTTCATCATACTGCTACAATAAACCTATCATGACAATTAAACTTGATGAAAATTGGGATAAGTTTATAAGGCATTGTACTAAACAATTCAAAGAAAACTTAAGAAAAGAAGTAGGTTTAGCTACTAAACAAAATGCCATTTATACGATTAAAAAGGTTAAACAAGTTATTCGAAAATCTGTCCCACCTGACAATGCTCCACTTACTGTTTTAATAAAAAAATCTTCGAAACCATTAGTTGATAAAGGTGATTTAACAAGATCGATCACAAGGAAAATCATATCTCCTTATCTGGCTTTTATTGGAGTTTTAAGACAAGTCAAAAATAAAAAAGGCAAACCACTTATCAACATAGCTAAAACTTTACATGATGGTAGGACAATTAAAGTTACGAAAAAGATGAGAGCTTATTTTTATTATTTGGCAGGAGAAGTTCCAGGAGTAAAACCATTATCGGCTAATACTAAGTATATCACAATTCCACCAAGAAGATTTTTTGATATTTCTTTCAAAGATGGTGAATTAATCCGACAATCGAAAAAAAGATGGAATAATGCTGTTAATAAAGCTTTGAGGATAAAATGATTACTGAAATTATTCATAGCTTTGAATTTTTAGAAGAAAATAGAAATCAAATAATGCTTTCTGATTCAGATAATATCAGATTAAATCCTAAAACCAATACAATTGAATTAAAAGCAAATGACAATGATGAATATCCCATTAATGGTAATTACTATATTGAATCATGGTATCTTGAAGCATGAAAACAAAGAAAGCTTTCGTTATTTAATATCTCATCTTTTAAATTGAATAAATGGTTAAAAAAGTTATGAATGAATTAAAAAAGAAAGATTACACAATTACATTTAATCCTTTATATAATGATAACAACAATGATGAAGATGTTAAAGATCTTATGAGTAAACTGTATTGGGCATCTACAAAAAATAAAATTGGGACTATAAAAAAATTAAAAAAAGCTATACAAAAGTATCCAAATTTACCTCAATTTAAGAATTATCTAATAGCACTTTATCATAGAAAAGGGAATAGTGATCTAGCAAGAGAGTTAAATGATAAATTGTTAGAAAAAAATCCAAACTACTTTTGGGGGAAATTGAATAAAATCAATTTTTATTATCTTGATGAAAATTATGATGAAATTAAAAGCATGTTAAGTGATTTTAACATAAAAAAACTTTATCCTGAAAGAGATTTGTTTCATTTTACAGAAATTTTAGCATTGGATTTGACGGCTATAAGGTATTATTTAAATATAATTGTAAGGATAATGATTTAAAAAATTTTTGGGCTAGGTGGACCACTTTTGCGTCCGATTCGTGGACCAGTTTTCAATCCGATTGGCACATTCCAGGTTCTGGAATATCAATAGTTGATTAAAAGGTTGCTTCAGAACTTATCTT
>JBDREC010000112.1:0-2080 GCA_043820105.1 Pseudomonadota bacterium | reverse complement strand
GGTATTTAATTTGTCTTTTGGGATTAGGAATTGCCAGTCTTATAGACAAAAATCGTTCCTTAAGATCATTTCTTTTATTAATCTGTATATTAATTACCTTATTTGGCGCAATAAAAGCAACCAGTTCATTCGTAAAGGGAGAAATCTTGGGCAAGCCTGCAACTATATATGAATTAAAACTTGAAAAAGATTTTGTATTATATTCCATTTATAGCAATGTGCTCGCAGAGATTCAAGATCCTGATACCGGCAAAAAATGGCTTGTAAAAGATTTACCGCTCGCAGAAATGAAAATTGGAGAAACTTATTTTATCATCATGATTAAAGAAGAAAGAGAAATTAAATCCTCAAAAGATGGAAATTTTACACCGCAAAAACTTCCCAACACAGTAAAAACTTCCTAAAAAGAAAGTATTAAAAGCTGGCCTAAATAGCCAGCTTTTTTATGTCAACGTGGCACGTCAACGTGGCAGGTTGACATTGCCTAACCATTCTTGAAAATCCTTTTTATATTGATTAGAATTTATATCAAAAATATTAAAAAATAAATCTTTATTTATAATCTGCGGAAGATTAAATGTCCCAATATGATCTTGATAACTAGACCATTGATATTTTTCTAAAAATTCTAGCACTTTATTTTTATTTTTTATCCCTTTCCCTTCCCACCCCGGCTCAATAAGATCTATCGGATTTGCGTTTATATAAAATGGCAAATATAAAAAATGTTCATTTCTTTCAACTAAAATTATTTTTGCGGAATTCTGAAACAAATAACCGCTTCTATTATTTTTGATATTAAAATATTTCGTATACCCATTTCCGATTCTTTTAATAAAATTAATGGCGCCACCATCAACTTTTTCCTGTAATAATAAATGGTAATGATTAGGCATCAGACTCCAAGACAAAATTTCAACTATCTTTTTTTGCACAGGCAAATTATCAAACAAGCATTCATCACTTAAACGCAATGCAGGACCTTGATTATTAAATTTATAAAGTCCCGAAATAAATCTTTTATAATCATTGGGTTCATAAAATATCATACCTTTTTCTATCCCCCTATTTAATATATGGTATATATCCCCTTTCATATTGTATTTATTATATCAATGTCAACGTGGCACGTCAACGTGGCAGGTTGACATGGAATTACCCTTTACTTTTGATGATTTTTTTGCAAAAATAAGAATATGACTCTGAAAAAAAGAAGGATTATCTTGGTTTTATGCGTATTGGCTTTTTTGATAGTTGCGCCATTTGTGTTGTTATATTCCAACGGCTACCGGCTGGATTCACATTTTCATCTTACTCAAACCGGTGGATTATATGTTGCCTCGCCTGTTTCCGGCGCGCAAATTTTTGTTAATAACACACTAAAAAGAACGACCAATCTTCTCCAGTCAGGACTTTTTCTCCAAAATCTCAAACCAGGCAATTATTCTGTATTGATTGCCAAAGAAGGATATTGGCCTTGGAAAAAAGATTTGGATGTTAAAGAACAAATGGTGTCAGAAGCTCGCGCTCTTATACTTCCGATGGAACCCACGGGCAGAATTCTTCGTCAAGAAGATCTATTCCCTTCAGAGATTGAAAAATACGAAACCATTATTGACTCTCTCCAACAAATTAAAAAAATAACAAATCATAACGCCACCACAACTATAGAAAGATTCACTAACCATGAAAGAGAAAAAGTTTGGTGGAATCCAGGAGAAAATAAAATTTGGGTAGAATGGTTAAAAGATGATTCTTCACGGCCCTATTTTTTAAGCGAAAACAAAGTTCTTGTGCTCAATTCTATCTATCCTGTCAGAAATGTTGATTTTTTCCCGGGGCGACGCGATGTTATTATTGTCGCGGTTCAAAATGGAATTTTTGCGATTGAAATTGACGGCCGTGGTGGCAGAACGCTTCAGCCAATTTATAAAGGAAGGGAACCAATTTTTACTATTTACAAAACCGATCCCTCGGTCTATGTTATTGATGAAAATACGCTAATGGAAATAAAACTTGAATAAAAAATGAAACTGGCAACTGTTATTCCAATTACAAAAGGAATTTTCCGACAGGAACT
>JBDREC010000111.1:0-18192 GCA_043820105.1 Pseudomonadota bacterium | reverse complement strand
ATATTTTATTATTAAAGGCTTATTGTATTCCCACTGTCATGCAATAAACCTTTATAATAAATATATTTTTATTACTTTCATGCAGTCGTGTTCTGAGCATTTTTATGCTTTTTGAAAAAGAGGTTTTGTAATGTTTTTTATCCCAATTTATTAAGAACAGTTCTTAATTTGGTCCACATTGTATCAAGTATCGTTATATCTTATTATTTAGAAACAGTGCTTGCTAAAAGTTTTAACAGATCTCTTTTATAAAATGCATTAAAAGCAAGGAGATGCTATGCTGTATATTTTTGAATAATAGATAAAAACTGATTCATCTTACTTCAACCTTCCTAACAACTCTACGCCCATCAATTTCAAACCTTTTTTCAGCGTGAAGTTCAAGAGCTCTTCTCAATGCCTCGCCTTCAAGAAGCCTTCCATCTTCTCCCCTTATGTGAATCCAATGTTCTGGAGCCAAAGAATACTCAGCTAAAATCATTGAAACAGCTTCTGGAACTTCTCGGATTTCTAAATTCATCTGGTTAGGTCTAGCTCTTTCACTTACTTCTAGAGATTCAACAATTAAAGTAGTACTATTAGAATAAGCATTTGCGTTTCTTGGAACTTCTGAAACAAAGTGAGTAGCACCTGATCTATCAAATGAACGATAATAGTCATTCCAAATAGGAGGAAAGGCAAGGACTTCTCTTGAAGTAATACTTGGTCCTGATCGTCTAAGAATAAATTCAATGCCCCAAACATTAACTCGCCTGTACCCCAAATACTCTAAAGAACGTAGAATCCCAGGCACATATGCCAGCTCTTTTATTGCTCTTGCTTTTGTATCTACAAATGGAATTCCCTCTACACCTATTTCTTTTGCATCTAAATTTAAACAAGCATTTAAAGCAAGCCATAAACTTTCAACGGCCTGCATATCTTTATAAATTAAAGATGGAAGTTTAGAATCAAGCCAAGGTGGTATTTCACTTAAAGATAAACCTGACTCTATCAGGCTAGCTTCATGTATTTTAAGATCCGGATTATTTTGACTTAATCTCATTAAATAAGATAGTCTATTATAAACTCTTCTTGAAAAATCTTTTTCACCGATTAAAAATATTAAAAGCTCATTTCTAATTTCTTCACTTACAAAAATATTTTCTGATAAAAGATGGATTAAAGCAGCGGTTCTTTCAGAAATCGAATGCATTTCTTGAAGATCAGTGACAATATCAAGCAACAAATCTGCATGCTTTTGATTAGGTCCTTCAGTTATTCTTTTATTAACAAGAGTTAGAAATTCGATAGTTTCTCTTAATCCTTCTTGACTAGCTTCTCTTTCCAGATAGCCTAATGCTTCGGGTGAATCCAAGGCTACAACTGTAAATAACCTTGCTGTTTCAGCACTATAAACAAATAACATTTCACCAAAGCTATATTCAGTTCTTTTGGTAAAAATAAGAAAGCCAGGACGAATTTCTTTAATTTTTCCATATTCGCTTCCGAGCATGTAAGAAGATGTTACCAAGAATAACAAATCACCCTCAGAGTATCCAAGCCCCCGTGCTATTTGCTCCCGCAAAGAAAGATTAAGTAGCTCAAGAGATTGTCTGTTTTGAGGCAGAAACATTAGCCCAACAAGTTTATTAGCATTCTCTACAGAAAGCGCATTCCTTCCAAATTCGACCAATAGCTCTTGAATAACACTCGCACGTTTTTCACCAGAAGATTCAGTATCAGACAAAACCTGAAATTTTGCTTCAATTGGAATTTCACTTGCATTTAATTTAAAGGAAATAATGAAGATAAAAAATAATACAAATAAAAGTAATACTACTTTTAAATGATTTCTATAAAAAAACATAGTATAAACCCAAATAGTTATTAATTCTACCCTTAAATTAAGCTCGCTAAAAAAGCTTCTCTTGAAATCAAATATTCAAACATCTGCAACATAAGCCCTTCCTTTGTGCTAGCAAGACTTCCAATTATCTCAGACACATAATCCTGCATTGAAAGATATGTATGACCAAGTTCCATAAGACCTGTAATGTTTTCATCACTATAAAACTCAAGGAGTTTCATTAAATCTAATACATAAGTCTTATCTTCTGAACTTTCCAGGCTAGCGATAAAATCTAGATCTAATTCTGCTATAGCCAGGTCTTCAAATGATGAATGATCATCAGTGTAAATTAAAGATTCTTCAAGATCAAAGGCAGCATCTTCATACCATCTATTAACATTAACTTTTTCATTCTCACATTTAGTATAATCTAAAAGCATATTGTAGCGATCTTTAACATCTAAAGAATAATCCTTTTGAAAAGAATCATCACAAGGAGCATCTTCACAAGCAGCTTCAATTCGTCCACTTGCCGCCATTGCAATTTTCAAATATGGTGAATGAATTTCTATTACGTCATTAAAACTTTGCACGAGTTTAGAAAGAGCATTTTCATAATCTTTTAAACTTATAAAATCCGTTCCTTGATGGGCCTTTTTAAGCATAATATCAAGATTCAGCATATTGAATGCTAACTTGGTTTTTGCTTCAAGCTTGTACATACTTAATATGGCCTCATCTTCAGCCATTGCCAAGGCCTTAATAATAGTAAAAACAAAGATTTCACGAGCAGCAATAGCCGACAAAGCAAGCCATGGATTTTCAAGGCTTACAATGTTTGCAAGTTTTGATCCAGAGTTAACCAGTCTTGTTCCTTGTCTAAGTAAAGCGATAATTGCACGAACTGATGCTTCAGCAGTTAAAATATTTGCCATTGTGAGCGCATCATGCACTCCAAAAGTAAGCTCCCCTGTCATGATAATTTCTTGTGCCTTTAAGGCAAAAAATAAAGGAACTCCTCGATTTAAAGCAAGGCGACCAAAGCCAATATTAGCGTTTACTGGCAGAGGACCTGGAGTTATTTTTCTTAAAGCATTTCCAGAAAGCTTAATATATGAAGCCTCTAATCCCTTTACAGAAGCCAAGCCAGCTCCATGTCCAAGAGTTAAACCAGCATAACTTTTTAAAATATTAAGAATATGTAAGTGTTCAAGACGAGACCAGTTACCACCTTCAATTGCAGCTAAAATTAATTCAGACCCTACATCGCCAACTAAAAATGTAGCCCCACCCATTAAGGTGCCTGAGGCATATTGAACAGTTTTTCCAGCTACTGTTGGAGTAGATCTTGGTTTATTAGCATCACTAAAATCCAAACCAATAGGTGCTGTATCTTCTGTAACAGGGACACCTATAATTCCTGGCTTCTCTATAACAGGATCAAGTGATATTGGATCTGGCAATCTTTCTTGCTCAATTGGTCGTTCTCTCATTGGAAGTGGAACAGCGATCATCCCTGTATCAGCTGGGTTCATAGTAAAAGCAGCTTTAAAGGAATATTTTGCACGAACGCTTTGAAAACAATCAGAGTATACTTTGTCTACAACCGTATGTGTGTCTTTAGGTAATCTTGATAAATCTGCAATTGATTTATTTCCAGGATCAAGGACATATACAGCTTCAGCTGCTAAAATCGAAAGTTCTTTTAAAACTCTAAAACCAACTCTATGTTCTCCAAATACATCGATCTTACTATCTTTAACACGACTTGGATTTATGTTAATTTTTAAAATATATTCTAGAAGTCCAGGCTCTAATAAAGCCTTTGCCAAACGTTCTTTTCTCGCTTTATTCATTGTTAAGCTCAGGCGCTGAAGCAGAACTACTGCAGCATATGCTTTTTCTGCAGTAATAGAATTCCATCTACCTTCTATAATTTCCAAACATCTTTCTGCAACCTTAGGACTTTGGGGCAGCTCATGAGCCACATCTAAAAAAGCAGCTGGAGACATACTGTTAATATGCTTTAACAAAACACGTTCAATAGACTGTCGCTCAACATATTCGGCCTCTTTATATCTTCTTACAATTTCTTTAGAAATTATTTGCGCCTTTATTGAGCTTGGGTTTCTAATCATTCCAAGTGCATTATCTAGTTGAGTTAAAGTAGATAATTTCAACCTGGCGATATATTCTTGCCTTTTAGAAACTGCAAAAAGCGAATCTCCAAATAAAATTAAAGTAAATAAACAGACTAGAATCGCCAAGAAAAAAAGCTTTTTGATAAAAATCATTTTAAATTTTAATACAATCAATGATGTTTCCTATAATTTTATCCCATAGGGCTTTAATACTGTGCAAATGAAATACCAAAAGATAAATAAGGCTATTATCTTTTATTTTGATAACTTACGCTCACCTAATTTGATTTTTTTTGTTAAACAGATAGTTATATTTACATAATATGATAAACCTGAGACTTAGAAGTCACAAGTTAGAATTCTAAATACTGAATACTAAATACTGAATACCGAATACCGAATACCGAATACTGAATACTGAATACCGAATACCGAATACCGAATACTGAATACCAAATACCAGATACCAATAATTTCTCTAATACCCAAATCTTGGATTAACAACATGCGCTTTATCAGAGCCAAAGGTGTATGTAAAGCCAAAAGTAAGAGAATAGTCAAAGGAAGTTTCAAGAAGGATCTCTCCTAATAAAATCTCTTCTTCACTGGCTTCTGAAAGTGGAAGGGATAATTGGGAACTTATTAAGGAAAAATCAAAACCAAGAGATAAAGCAAGACCTCCAAATAATTTAAAATCAATGGAATTATTTGTTGTTAATCTATATAATGTTAAATCATGAAAATAGTTTGAACCAGAAATTGAGGCAAGAATTGTACCCCAGTTTTCATTTGCTGAAAATGCAAGACTCAGCCATTGTTTAGCTAAGTGATCTTCCCATTTATTATAAACTGTTTCTTCAATGTAATTATTATAAACGTATCCTGCTCGATAATAGGCCCTTAAAATATAATGATTTGATTTCCAATATGGAAAAAGATTGTACTCCACTGCTGGAGTTATGTAAGCATATAAATCCAGGTTGTCATATGAAGACTGAGTTGTACCAAAGTGAAAACCATAGGCAAAATGATCACCAAGACTTTTCACTAAGGAAGAAGTATGAGAATAATTTTCATATACACTTGTGATGGTGCTATCTATAAGCTCATAGTTCTGAGATTCATAACTTGCGCTTAGATTAATATCAAGCCTGACCTCATCTGTTATCCTATCAGCATAAACAAAACCAGAAAACGTCTGTGTATCTCTTGTTTGTTCGCCAGTAAGATTAATGCTTCCTCCAACTTGAAATACCCAATAATCCCATTCATCTTCTTGTTTTTTATTGGCTTTCATATTTTTATCAAAATGAATTTTGAAATTATTCTTTAACTTGGTTTTTGACATATATTTTAACAAGGCTATTTCAATATTTTTTATAATACTTTGAATTTCGTCTTCTTCACTCTTAATCTTAATCACATAATCATCATCAATACCCTCAAAATCGCCAAAACCTTTAAACTCAAGATAATAAATACTATCAAAATCATGTTTTCTAATTTTCAAAGAAATCTGAGCCAAATCCATATTTTCAACAAGCCGGACAAACTCAATTTTTTCAATAGCCTCTCTAAGATTAGCAACATCAGCTTCAATAAACAAATTTGGAATACTTTTCTCCTGGGCACAGAAAAGACCAGTAGCCACTAAAAAAATAAGCATAAAATATATAAAAAAACGAATATTCTTCATTAATAATAACCAAACCTGGGATTAATAATATTACTAAACTTAGAACCAAACTTATAACTTAATCCCAATGAAATTGTATATGTGTAAGAAGTCTCAATCTCAACTTGTTGCAATAGAATTTCTTCTTGGCTTGCCCCTCCCTTTGGCAAGGTTAACTGATCATGAATCATTGCAAGATAGCCATAAAGATCTAAAGATAGTCCCTTAAATAAATTAACACTATATGTGTTAGCAATATTAACATAATATTTTTCATAATCATGAAAATAATGAAAGCCTGAGGTTGAAAAATCGATTTGTCCCCATTGTTCTTTCATGCTATATGCGCAAAGAAGATAGTGACCAAATAAAAACTCTGACCACTTATCATAAATAGTTTCTTCTGTGTAATTTTGATAATAAAAACCAGGCCAATAATGAATCCTAAAAATCCGTCTATTAGCTTCAGAATAAGGAAAGATATTGTATTCAATTGCAGGAGCTAATTTGCTTGAAAAATCTAAATTACTATATGAGGATGCCTGCACTCTTCCGTTAACACCCAAGCCCCAATGCTGGCCAAGACTTTTAACGATAGTAAGATTGAGTGTCTTTTCATCTAATATGGAATCAATAGTTTCAGTACTAGAAATTTCATAGGAGCTTTTATTATATGTATAATTAGAAGATAAATCAAAACGCCAATCTTCGGTAACCCGATCAACATCAAAAGTACTTTTCATGTTTAAAGTATTTGTTGATTCTTCTCCATTAAAAGAACCCTGTAATCCCAATGTAAAAACCCACTTATCCCAGGGGTCATTACTTAAGTCTAATAAATTTTGTTTTTTATAAGTTAAAGAAAGGTCTTTTAGATAAGTTGTTCGAATTAGATAAGGGAAAAGACCAAGTTTTAAATTATAAACAAGAGATTTCCTAATTTGATCATCAGAATCATTGGAGTAAATATTAAATGTTATCCTATCATCAATATTTTTAAATTTTTTCTTTCCATAGAATTCTAAAACATATTCTGTCCCAGAGCCAGTGGATAGCGAAGTAACAATTACATGAACATGAGAATCTTTCCTATCAATAGCGTAGTTAACCAAAGATATTTTTTCTTTTATAAACTCTTCATCAACGGCTCCTGTTGAGTCATCAATATATATACTTATAATGCTAGTAAAATTATCACTATCTTGTGCATTTATTGTAATTTCAAAAAACAGAATTAGACAAAGAAGATAAATTATAATTGGCTTTTGGGATGAAAACAAAAAGCCTTTTTTCATTGTGTGGTAAATCCCCAAATAATTCCCTGGTTTAATTTTTCATTTGTTTTTCTTATTCGAGAACCCAAAATTAGAATGATCTGTCTTTGAAATTTAGCGGCGAGTTGTGAATTTGTATCAAGAATATAACGAAACTTTTCAATGTTAAAACTTACAATTTTAGTGTCCCCAGATGCTTCTGCCCCAGCAGACCTTGGTTCATTATCAAACAATGAAATTTCACCAAAAACCTTGCTTTCTTCAAGCACAGCAAGCACTCTTTTGCGACCACCAGCTACATTTTTTAAAATAGAAACCTTACCTTCTAAAACAACATAAAACTCATCTGGCAAACTTCCTTCTGCAAAAATCATTTCATTATCTTCAAACTCTTTAACTTGAGCAGTTTCACACAAAACATTAAGTTCATCGACATAAAATTTTTCAAATAAAAAAATTGCTTTTAAATATTCTTGAAGATTCATTTTTTAACTCCTTTTTTGTAAGCCTTCAGCAATATCTAAGTTATAGTGAGCTATTGGTTGAATGGAATCATAAGCTAAAGAGCTTAATAGGTTTTCAACGGCCAAATCATATTTGCCTTTTTCAAGAAAAAGATGGCCAAGATAAAAATATGTTTTTGGATCCTTATTATTTATCTCTTTGGCTTGAGAAAATGACTTTAAAGCTTTATCCAACATTTGCCATAAGATAAACTTTAATTCCTTTTTCTTTTTATAATGTGCATCACGATAAATGTAATAACAACTATCTTGTGTTGAAAAATTGTAATCTGACATGCATGAAAATATGGTAGAATTCAAAAAAAAAATCAAGATTTGATTATCATCGAACTTTACCTGGTTTGCTTCTTCCTGTTCTATTTTCACTATCTTTTATTCTGGCTTTGATAAGTTCCTCTACAGACCTTCCTTCAGACATACCCCTTAGCATATCATCAAGACTTCGGGTATCAGGTTCAAGCCTTTCTGCTAACCTTGTTTCAAGAGAAATTTCATGGTCTGCAATATCAGCCTGCATAAAAATGCTATCTAAACTAATATCTGAACCTTTATTTCTTAAATCTTGATCAGAAAAAGCTCTAACAGAATAAGCTTCATCTAATTTTGCTCGTGTTAAAAGTGCTTTATCTGATAAAGGATTGCCTTCACCATATTCTATCCTAAACAAATGAACAGATAATAACAGTACTCTAGAAATAATAGTTTTGACCTCCTTAAATTCGGTTTCTTGTGCAACTTTTTCTAAGGCATTTAGCAAAAAGGGTAATAATTCTCTGTCAAACATATTGCTTAAAAGCATATTTGATACAAGCTGTATAAAAGCTACCTGAGCTTTCAAATGCACTGACATATTATTGACATTTACTGGATCATTTTTATCTAGAAAAATATTTAAACATTCTAAAAAGTTTTCCACACCATATATTATACCTGTTTCTCCCAAGCTTGCATAAAGTCTATTAACACTAAAAATAGAAATCCTTACAGCATCAAGCCTAATAACAATATCATCGCTTGCTCTGGCAATAATTGCAAGAGCATCAGATATCGCAGCTGATTTTGCTATTACATAATCTTTGTGCTTTCTGCCTTCTTTTGTATTTTTGGGAGGATAAGGCAAGGTTAATGAATAACTAAATATTGCTGAAGCAAACTTTCTCACAGCATGTTGAGCAAATTGAGGATTTTGAATAGTTTTTGTTACTTCTGCAAAATCATAAACCTCTGAAGGACTCATTTCAGATACATCTAAGGCAACTATCGTAGAAATTAATAATCGCTGAACAAGAGGTATTTTGTGTATTTGTTCTTCTTGGATCATGAATTTTAAATCAGCAAGAGTTGGTTTTAGTCCTTCCAATTCACCACTTTTATCCACTTGGTTTTGTTCACTATCTCTATAAAAAATTAGTTCATAAATCTGAGCTTTCTCTAAGTCTGAATACTGTGACATATCGACTTCATTAATATAGGCATCAAGCTTGCTTTTAATAAAAAGTGATGAAGTACGAGATCTTAATTGCAGTAATTTTTCAATTTCTTCTACACTTGGCTCTTTATCTTCTGTAGCATTTAAATAGGTGAAAATAGTTATTAATATAAAAATCAATACACTTCTAATTATTAATTTATATAACATTTGCTTGAAAATATCCTTATTAATAAAAAAAATTGCTATAAAATATACTCTTAAGCTTTTGAATTTGGTTTTGAAGTGAGCGGCATATCTAGCAAATCTGTCGCGGCATGTCAAGTGGGCAGTTTTAAATTATTCTGTTAATTAATTCACCTTTTTCTTTGACTTCAAAGCATTTTTCATTAAAAAGAAACAAGTTAAAATATATACTTTGGAAAAATTAATAAAATGATAAATTATTTAAACTATAAACTGAAATTTGCAGATGGAAAAGATTGGATTTTTTCATATTCAGAAGAACTGAAACCTCTTTTAAATAATTTTGCTGAAATACTGGGTCTTGAAAAAACCGAAGCTTCAAACTCTGAATATAAAATTATCATCAATGAATACAATAATGAAAATAAAAAAACAGAATATAATAAAGATGATTATATTGAAATAAAACAAGGTAAATCAGCAAGAGTTGTTATTAATAAAAAAACTCCTGAATTCTTGGTTGAAATAAACAAAGAGTATATTGATCATCCTGAAATAAAAGTAATTAATATGTGGTCATTAGTTAGACCAATAAGTCTGTTCTATTGTTCAAATAACGGAGGCCCCATTCATGCAACTTTTGCAGAGTTAAATGGCAAGGGCATTTTAATCGCGGCTTCCGGTGGAGTTGGTAAATCTACATGTTATGAAAGATTGCCGGATTATTGGAAACCATTGTCTGATGATATGGCCTTATTATTAAAAGACAAAGACAAGCAAATTGTCGGCCACCCTCTTCCAACATGGTCTGACCATCTCTGGCTAAGAAAACATTCAACATTTAATTCTAGTTATTCAGTCCCTTTAAAGGCTATATTTTTTCTAAAGCAAGCAGAAATTGATAAAGTAACACCTCTTTCAAAAGGAGAAGCTTGCCAGGGGATTTATCAAAGTCTAAAACAACCACTTGAATCATTTTTTACAAAAATTAGACCCGTAGACAAAAAAATGTATTTTAGTCATATGTTTAATAATGCAGCTAATATTAGTATGCAAATTCCAGCATATAATCTGGACGCAACTTTAGATGGTAAATTTTGGGAAGAAATCGAAAAAGTAATATAAATAGGGATCAATAATGAAATATCAAGAACCTAAAATATATAGAATTTATCCACCTGGAATAGGTGCAGCTGCTTGTATTAATGGAGATGCTGCCGGGAATCCAGCCAGCTGTGTAGCTGGACCTGAAGCAAATTCAGGTTGCGAAGCAGGAGCTGCTGCTGGTTCAAAATGCAATAGCGGTGCAGCTGCATTTGGAAAATGTGAATCAGGAACTGGCAATTAGATATAAATAACTTTTTTTCATCAATAATTCCTCTATAAACAATTTTTTTAATGAAATTTCTCTGCAAATTTGCAATTTTTATCAATTATTTCGTATTTTATTTAAAAAATGGAATTTAAATCCATGCAGAATTTGAGCTAAGTACTTGTTTTTATTAAATCAATTTAGGTTTGTGACTTTTATCACACTTTTTGACTTATATGAAGTGATATTATATAATAAGAATTACAAGGGGGTATTCTTGAAAAAGGAGGAGGAAATGCCACAAGACATTAAGAAAGTACTAATTATTGATGATGATGAAGATATTCTTTTCACCTTAGGAGTCTTACTTAAAAACGAAGAATATAATGTTATCACTAACTTAGATCCATTGGAAGGTTTTCATCAGGCTATAGTAGAAAGGCCAGATGTGATATTACTTGATGTAATGATGCCTAATATAACAGGATATGAGCTATTTTGGATGCTAAAAGCTAATACAAATACACGTGACATTCCTGTCATAATTCTTACAGCAAAAGACAAGATGAAAGAATCCTTTATGATGATGGGGGCTTATGATTTTATTCCCAAGCCATATAATACCGATTATTTGAAAGAGAGAATTAATTTTGTAATAAGAGTTTAAGTTTTTTACTCCAAAAATCCAAAATATGTATCCCAGCAATAGGAATAATCGACATAAGAAAAATACATAAAATATAGTTCAATTATTTTTGAATCATCTGTAAAAGCAAAATTCCCAGCTTTATCAATTTCATAAAAAATTGTACTTGGTAAAGCAAAGGCATAAATATATGGATCTTCAGTGCTATCGGCATAGTATGTATAACCAACTCCCTCTGCCCAGGATAGATCAATATCTAATGTTTTACCCCCAGGTTTTGTCATTTCCAATACAAGTGACCTGGAATCAGAGTATGCAATAGTGAACTTTGAGGAAGAAACAGCACTTGCATCAAAGCAAGAGTTAACATAATCTGTTGAATCATAATAATCATTTGATATGGTCTCAGAATATGTTTTCTCTGTTATTTCATGGATTTCATCATGATAATACTGAGCATCTAACTCTACTTCACATCTTCCCTGTGGAGAAGAAATTTCCAACATCGCATAAGCCATATCATATAATGGAAAATAAGCAAAAATTGCCTGAGCAGGATAACCTGAATAGTTTCCATTCAGAAACACCTGCATTCCATCTCCCCAGTTCATGTAATATTTATCTGTCCACATTGAATTATCAGAATCTATGGTAAAAGTTTGATTTCCGCTTACACCATATCCAGTAAAGGTCATTTTATTGCCACTAAACGAAACCCTTAATGTACTAGCATCTAAATAACTAGCCCATGGAAGGCAGTCTAAGCTTAAAGCAGTATCTTTATAATGATATAAGACAACATCATCTTCATCAAAATCAAAACCATCTGCTTCTAATATTTCAGCGACATCAGCTTCATCTAAATCTTGGGCAAATTCTTCATAATACTCCGCATCAAAATAATTAAAATCAGCGTTAGCTGCTTTAATAAATAAAGAACATTGAGCTGAAGAAGAAAGATCATAATCATCATCATTTTTATCAGACTTCATCATGACTTTACCATATACTCCAATCAATTCTTCATCTGCAATCTGTATTACAATCTTATATTTTTTCCCTCCCTTTTCATCTATTGAATAATAGGAATAAGCAAAACCTTGATAATCTCTTTTGTCCACTACATCTGATTGGCAAAAAGTTACATTTGTATCACCAAAATCAGTGCAAGCTATATCCCAATTTTCTGAACCAAAGGATAAGCTTCCAGTATAATCTGTATTATCAAATGTATAATAAATTTTGCCCTTTTTATATTCAAGACCAACTAAATCAAGCAATTCTTCTTTTAAATCATTATTTTTTACTTCTTCACCATCGCACATTAGAATGATATCTTTTTTCTTAAATTTAAATGGTTTGTTAGTAACAGGCTTATCTTTAATTTCATCAGGATCAGGATCTTCAACATCATCAGCATGCGTATCAATTCGTTCAATAGTCACTTTTTGACTTATCTTTTCTTTTTTAACTTGTTTTGGGCAATCATCACTTGGATTATAAGTCATATCAAATTTGCCTTCACCTTTATTTTCTGAAGGGTAATATTTGCCATTAAGAATAAAGTAAAAATATTGATAGCAGCCCGGATATTCAGTGGGAATTTTCAAATTGTCATTTTCTGAATCTTCACAGGCAATTGTAAAGTCTGTATAGTCATTTTTTTCCTTAAATTCCGTTGAACAGGTAAAGATTGCATCCTTATCTTTAATTTTTAAATAAACTTTATTTTCAGCAGGTGTGTGGAACATTTTAACTGTCATTTCATCAAGATCTTCAATATTACCAGAAAAACTTGCATCTTTTTTGCTTTTCGTATTTTCAGTAAAGGTTAATTTGTAAATACCTGAAATATTAATTCCCTCTGAAGGTTCTTCATCTTCTATATCATCTTGAAATTTCCCTTTTTCCTTTGGTTTAATTATTTCAACTTTATCATCATATTCACACTCAATTCTTTTTTTGTCCTTAAAATTTATATAATTTTTCTTGCCATCAATAGCTGGAAATACAGGTTTCACATCATCATTATTACCATTATGATAAGCAATATCAGCTCTATATAAATAATCTTTTTTCCCTTTAATTTTGATTTCACAATCTTTTTTATTTGAGTTTTTAAAACAGGTGATCTGCTTATTAATTTCTATTTTATCACTTTTAAAATAAGATGTAGCCTCTTCATCTGCAAGCTCATCAGAATAAACAGCAAAAACAAGGGTAGAATTAGCAGAATCTGGATTTTCTGCATCATAGGCTTCTAGAGCTGAGTTTATCTCAGTAGTAGTTTCTTCATCAAAATAAAAAGTGACCTCAGCATCATCTTCTTCACCCCAAAGTTCGATGCCTAGAAACTCACAAGCTGAAAAAGAAATTAGAACAAATATAGATAAAACAATAAGAATTAGTTTTTTCATAAAGAACCTCATTGGTGAACAAAATCGACAATGATTGTATAAACTGGATAAATTAATTGCAAAGTTTTTATGTGAATTAATTATTAATTGTTATTTATTAATTATTGATTATTTCCCCAGAACCTTAAAACAGCCTCTGATAAGCCGGCTTCCAAATCTTTGAATAACTTAGTGTCAAACCAATAATCACACTTGCACCAAAAGCATCAACTTCCTTGCCTGTATACATGAAAATATCGGCATATGGGCCAAGGCTTAAGTCTCTTAAAATTGGAACAAGAAATTTATTTGAAAGGCCTAGTTCTAAACCAAGGTCATCAGCGGTATCAGATGAAGATGGAAAAAAGTATTTCATAATTGATTCAGATAGCCAAACAGAGCCAGCGGGAAGTGGATACATGAACTCTAGCTTTGAATATATACCATATTCAATATTATTGTCCTGAGCAAAATCCGTTTCCATTAAACCACCCAGTTTGAAGGATTGCAAATAATTGCCAGAAAATATTTTGCCTCCTAAAATCACATCAAATAAAGAAACTCTGGGCAAGCCATCTTCTGGAGTAAATTCTGTTTCATAGGAAATATTGCCAAATGGTCCAATATCATGAGAAAACCAATTTTGTGAATATTTCAAAGTCTTGTATGACAATTCAGTCTGCAATAATATTTCATCTTCAATATCTTGAGTAATACTATCACTTCCTGGAACTTGAACAGTAATTCTTTGAAGGTCAGCTGTTAATTCAGTATCCCAATTAAAATCAATGTAATCATATTCTAAAGCGGAATCCAGACCTCCGCCAATAAGCAACTGATCAGTTCCTGCCACACGACTATTACTAACTTCAGTAAAGTCAGTATTATTTATCATATCATTGTTCATAATACTTAGAGAAAGTTCTTTAACATTTATTCTGAAATTACCTTTTGGAGTTGGTGATGGAACGGAAAATAAATTTTGCAGGTGTTTATAATAATCTTCATTAACTTTTTCCACAAGCTCTTTTTTTATTAATTCAACTTCTGAATCCAGTCTTGTCTTTAACAGCGCAAGTTCCTTATCATCAGTGGTTTTTGCTTCCTTACTAATTTCTTTATATGTGTTTCGAAATGGTTTATCAAGGGCTTTAAAAAGTTCTTTTTCACTTTTACCCTCATATTTTTCATTTAATTTCTTTAAATAATCAATGACCATATCTTTAATCAGAACTTTTTGACCTTTTGAAGAAACTTTTAAGCCTGATCTCGTATTATTAAAATTATCTCTAATATTAATTGCATTTTTCAGTGTTGGAAATTTTTCAGGATTATTCAAAAGAAACGAATCAACAGATATTGTATAATATTCACCTAAAGTAACCTTGCGTCCATTAATCCTGCCAAAATCATCCAAACCAAGCATCAAAGTACCTACCCCTAACTGTTTGTCAGCTTCGATTTTCAATTCCTCGTTGAAATTAAGTAAATCTTTTCCGGACAACTCAATTAACACTATATATTCTTTATCACTTAACCACTCATCAAAATAGCGTCTATAAAGCGGACCTGGCATTGATCTGAAGTTTGATCGGAATTTTTTAGTGGTCACAACGAGTTCACTATCAGATGACTCAAGCATTACTCTGGCAACAAAATTAGTTAAGTTATCATCTGTTAATTTGTTATCAACTGAATCTTTAGAATTCTTTTTTGGAAATATCATTTTTTGATCCTGAATTAAAACTTCCTTTAAATCCAGCATCTCTGCCCAGGCTTCTTCTCTTAATGGTTCTGCTTCTTCATCCAAGGAAATTGAATCATCTAACATAATATTTTGCTCAACAATCTCAATGGGTCTGAATTTGTCATTTTCTTTTATAAGCTTAATGCTTAACTTTTCAATTTCTGAATGGCTTGTAATACCTATCAGTTTATTAAATCTGAAGTGGTCTTTAGAAACCTTTAGGCTTCGTTCAGAAACAGGTGAAAAGGGCCATTCCATGTTTGAAAGAATAAAATCAAGCCCACTGATATGGGTAAATTTTGCATTAACCTCATTTCTTAACCTGGAAAGCAGAACAATAAAATCAACTTTGTCTATAATTTGGGATATAACTTTCTTTATTGCTTCTTCATATTCCATAAATATGAGGTCATCTCTTTCATTGTTTTCAAGCCAGGCATATGATCTGTCATCAGCTAAGCCAATAACTCCAACCTTAATCCCATTAATTTCTTTAATTGCATAAGGAGTAAACAAATAATCTTTTTCGCTATTAGTGGTATTTTTAAATATATTAGAAGAAATGAATTGAATTTTTAAAGGATCTTTTGTTTTCCCATACTCTATTATTTTATCCTTTGCATACTTTAATTCATGATAATTAACATTTATTACATCAACTCCCATTTTTTCATAAATCTGCAGCAAATTCTCTGTATTAAAAGGATGATCGTCAAAATCAACTATAGCGGAACCTGGAAACAGGATAAGTTTTTCTTTTAGGTTTTTATTTAGATTCTTATAAAAGGTTACTCTTCTAATTAAAGATCCAAAATCCTTAACAAGTCCAACTAACACAACTTCCTGAGAATCTATTTTTAATTTATATCTGAAGCCAAATATAAGATGCCATCTGTTGTCTTTTTGTTTTGAAGTATCAACTTTAAAAGCATCCATTTTTTTACCAAGGCTGCTTTTTAACGACACAATAGAACCTGTTTTTTTTTGGATAATGCCTTCTCTTGATCTGTATAAAACGCTTTCTTTGGTTTTTCCGAAAACTGAACTTTCCTTTATCTGCTCAAGTAAATCAAAATTTGTTCTTGGATATTGAAAAATTATTCCATCCCAATTAGACAGATATGGAATATTTTCTTTTTCATAAAGCATATTGCCATCATTTTCAAAAGGATTTGGCAGGCTTTCTTTTTCTGTTTTATTTTCAAAATCAAATAAATAATAATTTTTATTATAATATCCTTTAAACAATTCAAATCCCAAAACTTCAACCCGATCCTTGTACTCAGAATTGCTGTCCATAAAATCTTCAAACCGAAGCATGAGTTCACCATAGGAATGTGAAGAAGTAGGAGCCCTGTCAACATAGATTTCGATTTCTTTTATTTCTTCATTTGCATATAAATGGAAAAATAATAAATTTAGGAATAAAAAAAGTAGCATGACTTTAATTAATTTCATTTTGAACACCCTCAACTAATTATCTTAATCTCGAAAATAAAAACAACAAAACATCAAGTTAGTCAAGGACAGATCTTACAGCTTAAGGCTTACAACTTACGACTTACCACTTATTTCCTAACCCTGCCAGCCCCCATCTCTTGAGCTTTTGCTGATCCAGTTATAACTTTCATAGCTTCAGCTTCAACAAAATCAATTCTATCTGACACAGATGTAAAACCAAGCTCTTTAGCTTTACTTGAAATTCTAGCAAGTTCTGAATCTTCTAGTCTCTCAACATCAAGGCCTCTTGCTTTTAATAACCTTCTGTAAGTTCCAATAGTTCTTCGCTGAACTACAGTAAGCTCCATAGCTGTAAGAGAAGCTTCTGAAGGCACTAAAAGATCAGCTGAAACATCTGAGGGTCTAAGCAAATGACCTTCACTTTCTTGTGCTTGTATGAGCATTTCTCTAACTGTTGTCTCAGTTGGTGCTACTTCACCATCCGTAGTTTGTGCGGATTCTTTTGGTCTAGGTAATAAAGCAGTTGAACGCATATCTTGAGCCACTTTTAACGCTCTTATTCTTGCTATAAATTCCATTTCAGATTCTATATCTATTTCTATTCCAGCTCTATTAGCATTAACTTGCAACAATTTTCTAAGGATTTCCATTGACCTTGTTGACTCTCCTAAAATCTCTAAAGCACCTTTTCTAACATCAGGATCAGGGCTTTTTAAGTTATCGTGCATTTTCCCATTTTGTCTTGCTAAAACCTGAACTGTTGTTACTTCACAATAAACGTATGTTTCTATTCGTGAAGCAAGTGTTCTGATTTTAGATGATTTGGCTTCACGTAATTCTATTAAAGTATCAAGAAAAACAGTAATCATACTATTATTACAAAGAATTTCTACGCCTTTTATTCTTATTAAACTATCAATTATTTCAAGTATTTTAACTCTACTTGGCTCAAGTACATCTGCTTTATTTTCGCAAACAATCATAACAAGAGAAGTAAAAAGCATCTTTATATTTTTAATTGGAATTTTATTAAAATCACTAGCATCCAATTCAATAAAAGTATTTAAATGCCTTTCCAGAATTTTAATATTTAGATTTGCAAGGAATTGTTTGCTATTTGGAGAAGCGATTATTTCATTCGTTAAATTGTTAATAAAACTTAAAGCCTCGATAACTTCTTTTGAAGCAACAGAAGAAAGAGCTTCTAAAGATTGTGCAAAAATATCAACAGGTGCTATAGGATTTGCTATCTCAGCTCTTATTAATTTTGCTTTTGCAAGCAGTATCATTGTAAGCCTCAAAGAACTATGTTGACTTGCACTTAAATCAGGCTGGTTTTGGCGCGATTCAAAATATTGTTCAATTCTTATAAATTCTTCATCACTTAGCTTAGAAGCTAATATTTCCAACATTCTTTCATTAACTATTGCCTAAACAAGGCGATTCTTAATAAAAGAGAAGAATAGAAAACAGAGCAAGCCAAGATAAGAACGGGATATTAAGCAAAAGATTAATATTTTCATAAATAACCCAATGGGTGCACACTCCAATATTCAATAAAAAGTAAGAT
>JBDREC010000110.1:0-9713 GCA_043820105.1 Pseudomonadota bacterium | reverse complement strand
ATGAAACCATTGGATTAATCTTAGGATTATGATTATGATTAGGATTAAGATGAGGTTAATGATTTTTTGTGCTCTTCTTCTCAGATTTAACTGAAAACTGCTGCTCTATTGTTTAGGTATTCAAATTGGAGATGATCCATAATTTTAATACACCCAAAAACATAGGTATATTATTTTTTTGTTGCAATTCATGATGCGGTGTGCTAATTGCTTGAGCCATCGCGCAACAATGAAATGGGATGGTACATAGAAATGGTGAACCAAATAAAAGGGAGCAACCAAGACACTCCTATAAACAATTTCAAACCAGACATATTAAGTAACTATATTAACAATGTTGAAACCTTATTCAATCCAGCAAGTCATCTTAAGAATATAAAATCAAAAGTAGAACTTGTAAATTTAATTTGCAGTTTAATCTCTGAAACATTTAATATCTCAGAAGTAGTTTTGACTCAGGCAACGAAGGGTGGTTTAAAGGTTTCAAACTGTCTTGGAATTGACAATGAACAGTTTAAGCTTAAAACCATGACCATGGATACAGATATAGTATTTAATCTTCTTGCTAACCAAGAAATAAAACTTAATTCAGAAGAAAGTGATTTTAAATATATTTTTCACCACCTCAGTCAATACTTTGAAACTCAAATAATAGGAATTCTTCCAATTAAAAAATATAATCAATTAACTCACATTATTTTTATTGGAAACCCAACTGGAGAAAAAGAAATAACAGATAAAAATCTAAAACCAATTTCTATTTTCACACAGTATATTGGTAGAATTATTGAAGCTTTTGACCTCATGACCAATGTAACTGATGGGCAAAACAAGCTCTTTTCAATATTCCAATCAGTTAGCGATGGCCTAATATACACTAATCCTGATTTTGAGGTTTCAATAATAAATTCTTCAGCAAAAGATATGTTTCATTTTTTGAATAATATTGATGAAGGCAACAATATAGCTCCAATTTTTTCTCAATCTTCTCTGACTATTTCCCTAGAAGAGCTGATTCAACATGTAAAAAATGCTTCTGTTGATTTGGAATTTAAAAATCAAGGCCTGGTATATTCTACAGATATCGAAAGATTATATACATCTGACAATGAAATCGATGGTTATTTATTTGTTTTTAAAGATATTACAAAACAAAGACATACTGAAAATCTAAAAACAATTTTTCTTTCAACTCTTTCGCATAAACTTAGAACTCCACTTCAAATATTAAATCTAAATCTTAACCTAATTTCTCACTCAAAAATATGTAATCAGGACAGCGAAATCAAAGACTGCCTTGAAAGAGCAATTAAACAATCAAAAAATTTAACACGCATAATTCTTTCTCTGCTTGATTTGACAAATTTTAGTAATGAACAAATGTCAAATGAGCTTAAAAAACAAAATATAATCATTAAAGATCTGCTAGATAAAATCTGCATAAAACACACAAATTCAGCTAAAGACAAAAAAATAAAATTAATTAAGAACTATTCTGATACTTCCATACAATGCCTATTTAATGAAGAAAGTATGATTAAGTCCATAGGGCACATTGTTGAAAATGCAATTAAATTTAATCCTGAAAAAACTCAAATTAGCA
Source organism: Pseudomonadota bacterium (assembly GCA_043820105.1). Taxonomy (GTDB): domain Bacteria; phylum Bdellovibrionota_F; class JAHFAK01; order JAHFAK01; family JBDREC01; genus JBDREC01. The sequence continues at coordinate 8,110 of JBDREC010000110.1, read as the reverse complement.
TCAAGCTTTCAAAAACAACTGACAAAGCGATTATTACAATTGAAGATAATGGCATTGGCATTTCAAATGAAGCAATAGCTTATATTTTTGATAGTTTTGTACAAGTTGAAAAATATATGACTGGTAAAGTGGAAGGAATTGGAATTGGACTATATATAGCAAGAGAAATTATCAAATCCCAAGGTGGAGTTATAGTGTGTGCTTCTGAAGTAAACCAAGGCACAAAGTTTACAATTACATTGCCATTAGTATAGCTTTAATAGCATTGAAATACTTGTGAGACATTTTAGTGATATTAATGTTATAATTTATTTAATTTCTATTCTCTATATAAGATGTATAACAGTTCACTTTCCTGTCTTTTTAAAAATTCATCAACAGACAAAAAACTATTTGTTGAAGCATTATAAGCCATGGCTGTTAATTCAACAAAACGTTGATTGCTAATATTAGCGTCTTCTTTTAACATCATATCTATAAGGGCTTTAATAAAACCATCCTGTCCATAAAATTTATCTGCATACTGATTTAAAATCATTAAATAAAACCATTTGAAAATTAAAGGATTTGGTTTAAAAAATGAATGTCGTGAGATAACTGCTTTTTTATTTGAAACAAATAAACTCAACTTTTTTTCATTAATTTCTCTCAAGAGTTTAACACCCTCACGGTGTGTCTTAATACCATGACTTTCTAATTCTGGTACAATTAATTCTTCAGCTATATATAATTGAAGTAAGGCTGGTATTATCTCTGCAACCGTAGAGCTTACTCTATAATGCAAACCACTTTTATGCATAAAATGATGTGCAAGTTCATGAGAAATACCCTCAACTCGAAGTGGGGACATCCAATACAACACATCTTCCGAAATTGATGACCAATAATAAAGCAAAGCCTGCTTATTTGCCACATTATAAGCTTTACAAACACGTGCCATATCAACTTCATTGTCAACTTGAGCTAAAGCCTCAAGCATTTTATTTAATATACCCTCAGAGTCTCTTGGTATAAAAATCGATTGCAGTCTGTCCTCATAAAAAAGATTGAAACCATAATCACTTCTTGATTCAGATCTTTCTAAATAAACGTCCCAAAATAAATGGTCAAACATCCAAATTAATATTGTACCTGATTTAATTCCAAAAATGCTTTCCAACATCTTTACTGATTCCCCTGCGATATTAAAAATATTTCTAGCCTTTTGTGATTCAGCCTCGAGCAGATCAAAAACATAAACAGAGATTTTTTTTATGCTTACTCTATCTTGAAAATACTTTGGAAGGAATTGATTGCCAGTAATCTCCAAAAGACTTTTTAAAACTTTTTGTCTATGTTCAATTTCCTTGCTTGCCTTATCTTTATTATTTATTGAATTACGTCTTTGAGCTTCCTTAATAGCTTTTTTAACAACAGTGCTAGACTCATAATAGACTTGAAAATCTTCTATATAATTAAACAAGTTGATGCAGACAGAAGCATTGACAGGTGAATATGTTAAGAAATAAAATATTAAAATAATTATTTTATTCAGATACTTCACAATATGGTCCCATTAAAATAATACTATTTTTAAAATAATGCAAATAGCATGCCATTCTAGAAGTAAAGAGAGACTACTAATTACAAGCACTTACATAAATTAAAACAGTTTTAAAATTTTAAATGACCATATTGTGCCCCAAAAGAATTATATTGAAATTTATTAAATAAGGTGAAATTAAACTACAACATTTATCAAATATTTTAAGGAAAACAATCAGAATTACTGAAAATTTGTAATAAAAGATGAAGAATGAATGGTTAAAATTACTAAAACAAGCTCTTAAAGCTGAGCTTCCTGAAGATTCAATTCCAAAAGGGAAAAGCTATGGAAAGCTTAAAGAAAGCTTAGCCTATATTTTTCCTTCTGTATTTAAATACTGGAAATTAGGTGCAATTGCTTATACATTGCTATTTATAAATTCTATGCTAGCCTTTCCAATGCCCTTAATTTCAAGATATCTTATTGATGATGTAATAATGAAAAAGCAGTTAGTCCTTTTGTTACCAGTACTTGGATTAATGGCAAGTATTATGATAATCACTCAAACATCTAGCAAATTAAACATGTTTTACAATACAAGATTTGATCAAAAAGTGATGTTAGACCTGCAAACCAAACTCCTTCAAAGAATTTTATCCCTGCCAAAAAGCTTTTTTGATAAAATACAGCAAGGCTATTTAATGTCCCGCTTAACTGGAGACCTAGGTAGTATTAAATGGTTTTTTTCAAGCACTGTAGTTCAAATCTTTGTTCATATTATAAAATTTTTTGGTGGTGTTGGATTTTTAGTTTATCTTGAATGGCGAATAGCTGTGCCTGTTATTTTGTTTTTACCAATTTCAGTATTTGTTACACGGTTTTTTGCAAAAAGAACATATATAATGAGTCACAGAAATAGCGAAAGACATGCAAGATATCAGGGCGTTTTCCAGGAGCTGCTTTCCTCGATCCCACTAATAAAAGCCTTTGCTTCAGAACAGCGTTCAATTACAAAAATATGTGATGAAATAAAACAAAATAATAGACTGGCTAATGAACAATTAATGTTGAATTCTTTAAGTGGTACTCTGCAAACTTTTGTTCCAAAACTGGCTGAATATTTTGTCTTGGGTTTTGGGGCTTATTGGGTAATTACAGACCATTGGACATTAGGAAGTTTAATTGCATTTCGTTCCTACCTTGGTTATGTTTATGGTCCAGTTAATTTCTTAAGCTCAAGTATTAATCAATATCAAAGCGCAAAAGCAGCTCTGAACAGAACTGTTGCACTATTTGAAACAATCCCAGAACCTAATACTGAAGTTGGTTTAAAGATAGACAAACTAGAAGGAGATCTTGAATTTAAAGATGTATCTTTTTCATATGATCCCCCAAAAACCATCCTTAATAATATTTCAATAAAAATAAATAAAGGTGAAAACTGGGCCATTATTGGTGAAAGTGGCGTTGGCAAAACAACATTCATTTCACTTATAATGCAGCTTTATAGACCAACAAAAGGCCATATAATTTTTGATAACAAAAATGTCCTGGAATATAATGTAAGATCATTAAGAAACAGAATTGGATATGTAGCACAATCCACAACATTACTAACAGGATCAGTGACAGAAAACTTAAGATATGGTAATCTGGAAGCTTCTATGAGTGAAATCATAAAAGCAGCAAAAATTGCTGGAATTCACGAATTCATAGAAAGCCTTCCAGAAAAATACGAAACAAAAATTCAAGAAAAAGGTAAAAATCTTTCAGAAGGTCAAAAGCAACGTATATCTTTGGCTAGAGCTTTAGTAAAAAATCCTGATATCCTTATTCTTGATGAACCTACGTCAGCACTTGATAATATTACTGAAAAATCAATTTATAATTCGTTGCCAAACGCTGTTAGGTACAAAACAACACTAACGATTGCACATAGAGTTTCAACTATAAAAGATTCAGACCAAATAATAATGCTTCGCAAAGGAAAAACACCTTTAATAGGAAAACATTCATATTTAATAGAAAATGAAAGCGACTATATAGAGTTTTTTAATGATAATGGTAATTAAATCACATTGATTTTTTTAGCCTCTGCCAATGGGATTGAAAACTGACCCACCATAGGGACGTAAAACTGGTACATCTACCATAGTAAAAAATAAGCTAAAATATTGAGTCCTTGTAGCCCGAAGTCCGATAGCTGAAGCCACTTGATACTAGCAATTAATTTTGAATTAAGATGATGTGTTGATTCCCTTTTTGGTTCTGGCCATGCCAGTTTAGGATTTTTAAAAGATAAAACTAAAACTGGCACATTTCATGCAAAAAAAAATTGAGCCTATAAATTCTACATCTTAAAATAATTCAAAACTGAAAGCGTGAAGATTAGGCTTCAAAAGTGGGACAACTTCTTTCTTGCTTGATCAAGTTTTTTTTATTAGAAAAGTTAGAAGCTAAAAAGCTATTAATAAGGAGTATACTTTGACAACATTAACAACTAATGAATTAGAAAAAAGGGAACTGGAGAATCTTGCTCTTTTTGCTGTTAAATGCGCCCAAAGCAAAGGAAGAAGAATAAAAGAAGAAAAACATCCCTATTGCACTGATTTTCAAATTGATATTCAAAGAATTATTCAAACCCAAGCTTTTCGGCGCCTTGAATATAAAACCCAAGTTTTCGTAAACCATGAAGGTGATCATTATAGAACTCGCTTAACACATTCAATTGAAGTTTCCCAGGCTTCAAGAATCATAGCCAGGGCTTTAAAATTAAATGAAGATCTTATTGAGGGTTTAGTTCTTGCCCATGACATTGGCCACACTCCCTTTGGACACGCTGGTGAAAAGATTCTTAATGAATTAATGGAAGCTGAAAAAGGATTCAGTCACAATGAGCAAAGTTTAAGAGTTGTTGATAAACTTGAATATGCCTTACCAGATGTAGAAGGCCTAAATCTCTGCTATGAACTCAGAGAAGGCATTATAAAACATACAACAAGTTATGATTATTCAGAAGTACCTGTAGATTTAAATCCAGAAGATAAACCATTTTTAGAAGCCCAAATAATAAATTTAACAGATGTGATAGCCTTTAATGCCCACGATCTTGATGATGGTTTGCAGTCAGGTTTATTAAAATATGAAATGCTCAATGATCTTGAACTTTGGAAAGAAGCAGTAAAGCTAGTCCTTGATAAATTCCAAATCAGAAATCGCAAGATGATGATTAAAAAAACAATAGAACAAATTCTTGAACTGCAATTAAATGACCTAATTGAACAAACCAGTATTAATATAAACCAAAATAATATTAACACAATAAATGATATCAGAAATGCAGAAAACTTTTTAGCTAAATTCAGTGAGAAAATGCATGAATACAATTATCAATTAATGGATTTTTTAATGGGAAATCTATACAGACATTACAGAGTTGTCAGAATGGAAGAAAAAGCCAGAATGATTATTAACCGGCTTTTCAATTCTTACCTAAATAATCCCAAAATGATGCCACACAAAATCCAAAAGAAAGTTGATAAAGAAAACAGTCTAAAAAGAATAGTTTGTGATTATGTAGCGGGTATGACTGATAGATATGCAATTGACGAATACAATAAGCTCTTTGATCCTCTTGTAAAAGTCTAAAAAAATTAATTATTAATTATTATTTATTAATTATTGATTATTCTAATTTATTTAAACCTCCTAAAACAATCAATTTTCAATAACAGATAACTCTTCAACCAGCTCTTCCCATTCTTTATCAAATTCATGAAGCTGCCACTTCAAATCATCATGCTCTTTTTTCAATACTATTAACAAATCTTTATTCTTATAAACTTCTTCTTCCAATAAAAACCCCTCTATTTCCTTCATTCTTTCTTCTGCTTCCAACATCTTCTTTTCGATCTTATCTATCTTATCTTGAATCTTTTTCTTTATCTTATAAATTCTATTTCTTTCTTCTGCTTCTTCTCTTTTTTTACTTCTATCTTCATTCTTATCAGTCTTTTCACTTTTCCCTTTTTCCTTTTCGCTTTTCACTTCTTTATCTTCCTCAATAATCCCTGGAGCTTTCCTCCTTAAATAGTCTTCATAATTCCCAATATAATGCTCAAGCTTACCATCAATCATTTCATAAATATTATTAACAATATTTTGAATAAAGGTTCTATCGTGCGACACAAAAATCACTGCACCAGAAAACTGAATTAAGGCATTTTCTAAAACTTCTCTTGAAGCTATATCTAAATGGTTAGTTGGTTCATCAAGAATCAGCAAATCAGGTTTGATTAAAAACATTTTAGCTAAAGTCAGGCGTGCTCTTTCACCACCTGATAAAATTTTTATCTTTTTTTCTACTTCATTCTGCGAAAACAAAAAAAGACCTAAAAACTTTCTAATATCTGGAAAGTTGTTATATGTAGCAATGCTTGTAAATTCGTCTAAAACCGTTTTTTCCTCATTTAAATCTTCCATTGAATGTTGGGAATAATAGAACACACTTAACCTACTCTCAATAGAAACATCACCTGCATCTTTTTGAAGATTCGCTGCCAATATCTTCAGCAAGGTTGTTTTTCCACAACCATTAGCTCCAACAATGGCGGCTTTTTCTGCTCTTCTTAAGTTTAGATCTAGATTTTTTAAAACAATTTTTTCACCAAAAGCCTTATCAACACCTTTTGCACAAATATAAGTATCAGGACCCCTGTCAGGTTGAGGAATTTTAAAATTTAATTTTTTTGAATATTTTAAAGGTTGAATACGTTCCATCTTATTAAGAACTTTTTGACGACTTCTAACCTGGGCAGCCCTTCTCTTGTCAGCCTTGTTTTTATTAATATATTCTTGCAGGCGAGCCATTTCTTTTTTCTGCTCTTCTATTCTTTTTTCATGAAGCTCTTGATTCTTAAGTCTTTCCTCTAAATATAAATTATAATTTCCAGTATATTTAACAAAGTAACCAGAATCTATTTCATAAATCTTATTACAAACCTTATTTATTAGATATCGATCATGAGCTATCATAAAAACAGCACCAGAAAAAGATTTCAAATAATCCTCAAGCCAATATAAGTTATCTATATCAAGATGGTTTGAAGGCTCATCAAGCAATAAAAGGTCAGGTTTTTCAAATAATAGTTTTGCAAAAAACACCCGCCTTCTCCATCCACCTGATAAAGATTCAATCAGACTTTCCATGTCCTCTTGAGAAAAACTCATTCCATGAAGAATTTTTCTAGCTTCTGCTTCATCTCTGGCAGTTTGCTTGCCCTCTGGAATCGATGCTAAGACTTCCTTTATAACTGATTTGCTTGAATGATAATCAATCTCTTGAGGCAAATATCCGACTCTGGTATTTGGATGCACTGACACTGTCCCATCATCAGGTTTTGATTGCTCTAAAAGAATGCGAAGTATCGTAGATTTCCCTGCTCCATTAGGTCCAACAAGACAAATACGATCCTTCTCATTAATATGAAAAGAAACATCAGAAAACAAATTACGATCCGAAAATCCTTTTGTTATATTATGTACAGATATAAGCGCCATATTTACCTTTTTTCTTAATCACGTGCCCGTTACCGTTACCGATTCAATTATATTACCATAAAATTAATTAGTAAACAAAAAATACGTTTGACATAAAATAAGGATGATTTAGAGATTAGGAGTTAAGAATTGAGAGTTAAGAGTTAAGAGTTAAAAAAAATTTAGAAGGTATATAATGCATAATAAATGGGTATTAATAACAGGAGCAGGCAAACGAATAGGAAAAGAACTTGCAATTTATTTGGCTAAGAAAAAGTATAATATTGTTTTGCATCATTATAGATCTGAAAAGGATGCGCTAGAAACTCAGCAAATATTAACTTCCTTTGGCAGTGAATGCATCTTAACACACTTTGATCTTACAAAAGCAGAAGAAATTAAAAAGGCCTGCAAAGAATTGGGTGAAAAAAATATTCATATTAATACTCTCATCAATAATGCCTCCATCTTTTATAGAACTGCCTTTGATAACCTGGATGAAGAAAGTTTTGATACCTTTATGTCTGTTAATGCAAAGGGACCTTATCTATTGTCACTTATTTTAGGGAAAAAAATGAGAACTATGGGAACAGGAAATATTATTAACATTACCTGTGAAAGCGTTAAAAACCCCTTTAAAGGATATCTGCCCTATTCTGTTTCAAAAGCATGTCTTGATTCAATTACAAAAGCCTTAGCAAAAGAATTAGCTCCACAAGTAAGAGTTAACTCAATCTCCCCAGGACCCATCCTAGCTCCAGAAAAAACAAGCAAAGAAGAAATAGAAAAAAAAGCACAACAGGTTTTATTAAAAAGATGGGGAAAACCTGAAGATATTTGTAAAGCAGTTCATTTTTTAATGGATGAAGAGCTTTTTGTAACTGGGATAGATATTCCAGTAAATGGTCAGCGATTCCGCAATAAACGTCTTATAAAGCCCTCAAAATCACTAAATAGGCACCAAAAAGTAAAAATATGAAATAATAGCAAATTCGCATTCGAATTTGCTTGCATTTTGTTTTCATATCTGCCATATATATAATATGG
>JBDREC010000109.1:0-39545 GCA_043820105.1 Pseudomonadota bacterium | reverse complement strand
CATGAACATAACTTTTGCAAAGCACATATTGAGGATGATGAGTACATCCTCCTCAATATGTGCTTTATGTTTTAGTTTTTATATCTTTTGCACCAATTGAACCTTTATACTTGAATATTATCCCAGAAAGTTCCTACGGATTTAATTCTAGGTTCACTAATATTATGTTTAGTTTTTTCAAGCTGTTTTTTTAGACCAGTTAAAAGGGGCTGTGCTCCTGGTAAACATTGGAATGGAAGAAAATGTGTTTTGAATAAGCCAGGACCAGTTGCAAAGAAGTGTCCATTACATTATCATTGGAATGGAAATAGATGCATTCCTAATTAAAAGGCGTCACACGGAATTGAATGTATTGTTTCTGCAACACGCTGCTTCCCATTTAAACATCTGGTTTTAAGAGATGTGACAAAAATTGTCACGATATTTGGCAATGATATCAGTATGATGACAAAAATTGTCAGGAAAAAGTGCAAGACGAACTTGAATGAGTTTCTAAACAAGTTCTTTTAGAATCTCTTTGATATAAACTTCTATTTTGTTTTTTATAGTCTCAGTAAGCTCAGTTCCAAGATCCATATTTCTAACATTTATTCCAAAAATCACAATCTCTTTTGGAACATTTGCATCTTGCATTTTCATGGTTCTAATTACATCAAGAATACCTAAATCGTGAAAGGAAATCGGGGTAGCTTTTGATTCTTTTATATTGTCTGGACAGAATCGGTAAAGTTCACCTTCTTCACCTTTTACTTTTACAGCATCAACAATGATTAGTTTTTCTCTGTTGCAAAAATATGGGATCAAGGCAAAACCTAATGTCCCGCCATCCATAATTTCAACATTTTCTGGGACAATATTTTGTTTTTCAATTTCATTTATTAGATGAACGCCAATACCTTCATCAGTCATAAGGATATTGCCAACACCACAAAGTAATATGTTTTTATTTTTTGTCATGAGTCTTTTTTTAGATGGGCTAAAACTAACAGCATCTCAGCTCAAAGTCATAAAGACTTGAGCTGAGAGCTGAAAGATAAATAGCTAATTAAACAATTCTATATTCGCCCATGTTTTCTTTTTCATCAATGATGTGCACTGCACATGCAATACATGGATCGAATGATCTTACAATTCTAGCAACATGTAAAGGATTCTTTACATCTGGAACTGGTGTTCCGATTAAAGATTGTTCAATTGGTCCTTGAACACCGTTTTTGTCTCTTGGACCTGCATTCCAAGTTGTTGGAACTACACATTGATAGTTATCAATCTTTTGATCTTTAACTGTAACCCAGTGTCCTAAAGCGCCTCTTGGAGCTTCAGTTAAACCCATTCCTCTACCTGTTCTAGGAATTTCAAATTTTGTGTGAACTGGTTTGCCAGGTTTTAATTCTTTTAACCAATCTTGCATTCTATCAGCTACCACTTTTGCTTCTAAAGCACGAGCTGCATGTCTACCTAAAGTAGAAAAGAGTACATCTGGTTTAGCGTTAAAAGCTTTTAAAGTATCACCAACTAGTTTTGATACTTTTGGATTTTTGCCTAAAACGTGTGTAACAAACATTCTAGCCAGTGGTCCAACTTCCATTGCTTTGTCTTTGTATCTAGGAGCTTTTAGCCATGTATAAGCACCTTCTTTATGGTAATCAGGTTTTGTAGCGCCATCAGCTGGGTGTAAGCCGCTTGCTGATTTAAATTTTGAATATTCAACATGTTCATTAATGTGTTTAGCATCAAAATCATCTGCTTTACCATCAATGAAAACTCCTGGTGCTAATAATTTTTTAGAACCAGAACTGTTTTCTTCAAAAACACCATATGATAGTAGGTTTTTGCAGCCAACGCCTGTTGAGAAATGTTCTGGATAGGCTTTGGCAACTGCTACTACATCTGGAATATATACTGAGTCAATGAATTCTTGAAGCTCTTTTAATCTCCAAATTGAAGTTGCAACTTTGTCTGCTGTAACTTGTTGTGTAGCACCACCTGGTACAACGCCCATACCATGAGGCATTTTTCCGCCCCAAACTGTAAATAGTTCATGAGCTTTCATTCTCATGTCTAGTGCTTGTAAATAATGATCAATTGCTGCTATGTTGAGATCTACGTCTTTAATATAGTCGCCTTCATATCTTGGTAAAAAAGGTCCAACTGCTGCAACATTGTTTTTATGAGCAAGTTCGTTTTCTGCCCATGCTTTAACTTTTTGTAATCTTTTGTCTTTGCCTTTGTATTGTAGAATTGCTGTAATATCTACAAAGTCAAGTGCTGCTAAGTGATAAAAATGTAATATATGTGATTGAATATAGTTAGCACCTAATAATACATTTCTTAAAACTCTACCATTGTGTGGTGGTTTAATCCCATAGGCGTCATCTAGATTTAAAGTAGCTGCTTGAGCGTGACTAGCTGGGCAAACACCGCAAATTCTTTGTGTAATCATTTGAGCGTCATTAGGGTTTCTGCCTTTAAGTATTTGTTCAAAGCCTCTGAACATCTCGCCAGCTGCCCATGCGTCTACTACTTTGCCATCTTTAACTTCAACCTCTATTTTTAAGTGACCTTCAATACGGCTGATTGGGTCTATTACTATTCTTGACATATTTTAACCTCCAATAGTTAATTTTATCGAGTTAATTAAACTGTTATCTTAACAGGTTTTTTGCTTACTTTTTTAGCAATTTTCATTGTTTCTTGTTTGTCTAAAGTAGCATATAAACCTTCGCCATCATGATCTGGGAAAGTAGGTTCTGTACAGCCAATGCATGGAGAACCTGCTTGAACACACCAGTTTACGCCATTGTTCCAGCTTCTAATTGAAGTATCACAATGAGCAATAGGTCCCTTACAGCCTAATTCAAATAAACATTCAGCTCCTGAAAAATCTGAAGCGAATACTCCATCATCAAAAAAGCCTCTTCTTTCACAATATTCGTGGATTGTGTTGCCAAAGAAAACTTTAGGTCTTGACTCATCATCAAGAGCTGGAATGCCATATAAAAGAACATGTGCGATTGTTCCAACTATCCAGTCTGGATGACTTGGGCAACCTGGTATATTGATAAGAGCTTTGTGCTTAACAACTTCAGAAACTGATTTTGCATTTGTTTCATTTCCTTTAGCCTTTGGAATGCCGCCATATGCTGCGCAAGTTCCAACTGCTAAAATAGCTTTTGCATCTTTAGCTGCCTTTTTAACCCAACTTTCAAATGTTCTGTGATGACCATCTTTCATGCCCATTGTAGCTGCTGAAGCAGTATCACCAACTGGAATAGATCCTTCAACTACTAATACATAGTCGCCATCTAATTCTTTAATTACATCATCAGCTACTTTAATAGCAACATCACCTGTTCCAGTCATAACTGTTTGATGGAATTTTAAAGAAATAACTTCTGTTAAAACTTCTGCAATATTAGGTTTTACAGTATTGAGAATACTCACTGAGCAACCAGAACAAGATTGACCTTGAAGCCAAATAACTGGTAAATTTAAATCCTTTAATGCTTGTTTGGCATATAATGCCCATTGAGGAGTAGTACCAACAGCAATAGCTGAAGTACTTAGTAATTTTAAGAATTCGCGTCTGTCTAAACTCATCAAACTCTCCTTTTAGTTTATTTATTTTTTTTTATTTTATAAATTTAATATTTGTTTGTATAAATTATTTTGTGTGAATTATAGGAAAATGCTTAAATTTTTAGAGATCTGAATAGATAAAAATAAGTTAGCTGTTTCTTTGGTTTTAATTTAACTATCCCATAAAAAACGAATAATATTTCAAACAGCTATGAAATTTATAAAATCTACAATGATTAATAAAATTTCTAGTTTTTTATATATTCTTAATAATATTTGTCAATAGTTAATGGCAATAGGTATAAAAAATTATTATCTATCAATATAGTAGACATCAACATAATAGATATCAACATTGACATACATAATAATTTTATTTAGTTATTCTAAATATTTATATAAACGAAAAAAAGGAATAAGATAATGCTTAAAGATCTTGAAAAAAAACTTCAGCGAGTAGGTCAGTTAAAAAAAAGACATCCAATTTATAAAGAAACACTTCATTTTTATGAATGCGTTTTAGAGGAAATTAATAAAATAAGTGAATTGAAAATTAAACAAAAACCTAATTTTTCAAAAGAAATTAATGAAATTAATGCGAAATTTGCCAAAGAGATCTGCTTAGTTGATAATAATGATATTGAACCAGATGACAAAATGTGTGCCGAAGTATTTAGAAAAATATTAGATATCGCGACTAAATCATTGCCTGCTACAAAAAAACAGGTAGAAAAAATTAATAAATTGGTAGAAGAAAAAGAAATCAAACTTGAAAATTTATTTAATGATAAATCTCAAGAAACTGCAAATTTCTTTATGGAAAATGAAATAGATGGAAATATTTTATTTACCTTCTATGAAACGACTTTAAATCCTTTTATCTGGAAGTTTTATAATGAAGCCCAAGAATTTTATTATGAAAATAGAAAAGTTTTAAACTGGACAAGTGGTCATTGCCCAGTTTGTTTTTCAGAACCTAAAATAGCTCAACTAAAATCTATTAAGGGGGAAAAGGGAGCTGAAAGAACTCTTTGTTGTTCGAGTTGTGAAACTGAATATTACTTTCCTAGAATTAAATGTCCATTTTGTGCTAATGATAAGCCAGATACACTCAGTTATTTTTATGCAGAAGAAATTGGAAAAGCCTATAGAGTTGATCTTTGTAAAGAATGCAATAGATATATAAAAACTATTAATTCTGATGAATTTTCAGAAGAAGTTGTTTTGCCAGTTGATGAGTTATGTACAATTGAACTTGATTTTTTAGCTGAAAAAGAAGGTTTGGGACACAGTAAGAAACTAAACTAGCCTTTAACTATTTGCTTAAATAAAGGATTGTTATGAAAAATAAAATTGTTTTATTATATTTCTTCATTACTAGTGCTTTATTTGCACAAGTAAATCCTGGTGATTATTTTCCTGTGACAAATTTTGATTTATTTTCAGGTAATGCTAAAGAATATTTGAATATAAATGAAACTTCTAAGATTGATATAAATACCCTTAATGCTGAAATTATAATTTTTGAAATATTAAGTGTTTATTGCACATCATGTCAAGGACAGGCAAAGTACGATAAAGAGCTTTATGAAAAAATTGAGAATTCAAAAGAGTTAAAGGGCAAAGTGAAGTTTATTGCATTGGCAGCTGGGAATAGCCTTATTGAAATTGAAAATTTTAAAACTAAATTTTCATCCCCTTTGTTTATTTTAGCTGATCCTGATTTTGAAAACTATAATATAATTGCTAAAACCAGAACCCCCTTTAAGATATATCTTAAAAAAGAAGGCCAAAAATATAAAGTTTTTAAAACAGAACTTGGTTTAAGAAAAGATGTTTTAGAAAAAATAAAATATCTTAAAAAACTTCTAAAAGGATCAATTAAAGCTCATGGGAAAACAGATAAAAAAGCTTTTAAAACGAGCGAGATTTCAGAGGATATTATAAAAAACATTATTCAGGATTGGGTGAAAAATAATTTTAATGGACAAACTCAAGTCATAGAGAAAGTACTTAGCAATGATGAAGAGGACGTGTATAAGGTAAAGGTTGATAGTCAAAAATATTTTGGAATAGTTGTTAACTCTGTTCCTCAATGTGATGTTTGTCATGATATACAGTTTGTGTATATTATTGATGAAAATGGAATTGTTAAAGATATATTGCCAATTCAGTTAACCAAGATGAACAATGCAAATCTAACAAATAAAGAAATCAATCAACTTAAAAAATCCCTTGTTTCTGTAGATATCAATAAAGCCATTGCCTTTGACTCAAAGGTTGATTCTATTAGTCAGGCTACAATAACAGTAAAATCAATTTTTGATTCTATTAATAAAGGAAAAAGTATTTATTTAAAACTTAAAAAAGAAGGTTATTTAAAATAGTCTTATTATGAAGCTTATTCTTTTCCAATCAATTCATTACGTCATGAAAGCAGAATCAAATTTATTGAAAAATAAATTCAAGTTTAAAGTAATACCAACACCAAAGTCTATTAGCTCTGAATGTGGAATGTGTATTGAGTTTAAAGATTTTGAATTATTAAATGATATTAAAAAAATATTAGATAATGAAGACATTTATTTTGAAATCAAAGATGTTTAAAATCACAGGAAATTAATTATGTACAATATACTTCGCGACATTAAGTGTTCAGGCTGTGCTGCAAAGGTGAACGCTAAAATGCTGTCTGATGTGCTTTCTGAAATTGATTTTTACAGAAGTAAAAATGTTTTAGTTGGAATGGAGAATAATGAAGACGCCGGTATTTATAAATTAACTGATAATTTAGCCATTGCACAAACAGTTGATTTTTTTCCACCAATGGTTGAGGATCCATTTTTATTTGGACAAATCGCCGCTTGTAATGCCTTGAGCGATAGTTATGCTATGGGTGCAAAACCTATTACTGCGTTAAATATCATGACATACCCCTTAATAGCTGAAAGTCATATCTTAAAAGATGTTTTAAGGGGAGGGGCTCATGTTTTAAATAAGGCAGAAGTTTCTCTTCTTGGGGGTCACACAATTCAGGATGTTGAAATTAAATATGGAATGGCAATAACTGGTCTTATTGAAAACAATAAATATTTTACTAATGATAACCTAAAAGCTGGCGATATTTTAGTTTTAACAAAACCCCTTGGAACTGGCATTTTTGTGACAGCTTTAAAAGCCAAATTAACAAATGATAAAAATAAAGATAATGTAATTGACTGGATGACAAGTTTAAATAAAGAAGCTTCACAGCTTGCATTAAAATATCCAGTAAAAGGAATGACAGATATTACAGGCTTTTCTTTAGCAGGACACTCTCTTGAAATGGCTAAAGCATCAAATGTTTCAATCAGATTTTTCAAAGAAATGCTTCCTTATTTTGAGGAAGTAGATAAATATTCAGAAATGGGTCTTTATCCAGAAGCGTCATATAAAAATAAAGAAAATTATAAGGAAAAAGTTAATATCTCAAGTGAGGCCAAACAGTTTCATGAAGATATTTTATTTGATGCACAAACCTCAGGTGGACTTTTAATAGCACTTGATAAAGAAATTTACACTGAATTTATGACGGAATATAAGGAAATCTCTGGAAAAGATATTTGGTTTATTGGTGAGGTTTGTGAAAAACTAAATGACTATTTTATTGAATTGTTATAATTAAAACTACTAAATTGCAGCTAAACGTAGTAATTTACAAATGGAACCTACAAGCTACAAGCTAGAAATGGAGACCAAATGATTCATAAATTAAACGTAAAAGGCAAGCCTTGCCCAACACCATTAATTGAAACAAAAACACTTTATGAAAAAATTAATATTAATGAAGAAATTATAGTTACTCTTGATAATGAAATTTCAAAGAACAATGTAAAAAGATATATTAATAGTGTAGGTGGTGAGTTAAAAGAAGAAAAAGAAAATGATTTATATGTTTTAAAAATAAAAAAAATTGCATGTGAAGTTTGCAAGCCTTTGAGTATTCAGGAAAAAAATACTGTCATTTATGTCGCTTCAAGCACAATGGGAATTGGTGATGATGATCTTGGTGCTATACTTTTAAAAGGTTTTATTAACACAATAAAATCTTTGGAGACACTTCCAAGGAAAATAATATTTGTAAATAAAGGTGTTCTAATGTCCTTAAAAGATTCGCCAGTTTTAGAATCCTTGCAAGAGCTTGAAAAAAATGGTGTTGAAATCCTTGCATGTGGTACTTGTCTTGAATATTTTAAACAAAAAGATAATTTAGGTGTTGGAATTATTTCAAATATGTATGATATTTTATCAGCCCTGGATAGAGCTTCTAATGTTATTAGGCCATAAAAGTGTTGAGGGTTGTGGCTGGTGTTTTAATTAAGAAAAGCTTTTAATATATCGAAAAAAATGCTAATTTCTTCTTCTGTATTATATTCACTAAAACTTAGTCTTATGCTTCCACCTCTATCAAATGTTTCTAATGTTTTGTGTGCAAGTGGAGCGCAATGAAGACCTTCTCTAATATATATATTATTTTCATTTAAGACATTGACTAATTCTGAATTAGATTCTTTGTTTAGTGAAAATGAAAAAAGATTTCCCTGATTATTGAAGTCATTTGCTTTGTATAAACTAATATCTGAAAACTTTTCAAGTTCAGTTATTGTTAATTTTAATAAATCTTTTGAAAAATAGGTGTTGTCTTTTTGCTTAAATTTAATAGCAGCATTTAAGCCAGCAATTCCAATAGTGTTTGGTGTTCCTGATTCAAATTTGTCTGGGATAAAAATAGGTTGTTCGTAACTTGATGAATTACTTCCTGTTCCACCATAAATCATTGGTTTAAAGTGAAGCTGACGATTGAAACAGAGGGCTCCAATTCCAGTTGGGCCAAGCAAACCTTTGTGACCAGTGATTGCGATAATATCAGCTTCAGATTTACCAAAATCAAAATCAAATCCGCCAACTGATTGAGTTGCATCGATTAATAAAGGAATATCCGGGAACATCTTTTTTATTTCTGATATTGGTTGAATAATGCCATTAACGTTTGATTCATGATTAATGATAATAAGGCGAGTTTCATTTCGAGATATATCTTTTAATTTTTCAAGATCTATTAATCCATCACTATGACAATCAGCAATTGAATATGTTAAATTTCTTCTTAAATAAAGATTAGAAAGAGGTCTCATAACAGCATTATGTTCCATTGGCGAAATAATTATATGATCTGAATCTTCTAAATAGCCTTGAAGAAATAAATTAATAGCATTAGTTGCATTTTGTGTAAAAACAACTTCATATGTGTTTGGCAATTTAAGATAGCTTTTTATAAGCTCTCTTGTTTCAAATATTAGTTTGCTTGTATCATATGATTTTTTATGAGAGCTTCTTCCATTAGTGCCACCGCAGTCTGTCATGAAATTTGAAATCGCTTCGATCACTTGTTTTGGCTTGGGAAACGTTGTAGCAGCATTGTCAAAATAAATATCTTTCATCTATTTTATTCTCTTATCTTGTGAATAAATATTAAATTTATTCTTTCTTAAAAATCCAATTAGAGTTAAGTTTACTTTTCTTGCCAGTTCTATAGCAAGTGAGGTGGCAGATGAAACCCCAGCCAAGATTTCAATACCGAAGTTGCTTGCTTTTTGAACCATCTCATAGCTTAATCTTGAAGAAAGGATAATAACTTTTGCATCTTTTTTTGTGTTAGCTAAAATAAGCTTGCCAATTGCTTTATCAAGACCATTGTGTCTTCCAACATCTTCTGCAAATGATATCATCTGATGGTTTGCATCAAAAATAGCTGCTGCATGAGTTGTTCCAGTTTTATTAAAAAGCTCTTGTGCTTCATTTAATAGATTAACGTAATCAAAAAGCTTTTCTGGATTTATTTGATGTGTGATATTGATGTTTTGTATGTTTGAAGAAATATTTTCAATGACATCTTGACCACAGATTCCACAACTTGTATTTGTGAAGAATCGTTTTTCTATGTTTGAAGATTTAATATCAATTTTATTTTTCAAATTAATATTTATTTTATTTCCAACTTCAGTACAATAATCAATTTTCTCAATGTCATTGAAGGATGAAAGGATTTTCTCACTATACAATATACCGACACTCAATGGGATTTCTTCTCCTGGTAAGCGCATGGTTGTGTAAAATAGCTCGTTATTTACAAAAATAGAAAGGGGTTCTTCAACTGCTATTTGATCATTTGTTTTATTTAAATTGGATGCAGAGTATTTAATAATATCAATGGTTTTAATGTTCATTAACTAACTCTTTGTTTGATGACTTAGAAATAAAATTTAAGTAGTCATTTTTAGTATTTATATTAATTAACCACTCACCATTTTCAAGATTCAAAAACTTGGTTTTGCATAGTGAAAATAAATTTGATATTTTTCTTTTATCTTTACTAATTAAACTTTCAATTGTTTTGAGTATTGATGTATTATAAATTGCAAATAATGGTTCATATTGACCATTATTAACAGGAACCACTATTTCATAATCATGGGAAAAAGACATTAACTTATCAATAACTTTTAGATTAATTTTAGGAATATCAGTTGCTATAATAAAATTTATATCATTCGAGGTTTTTTGCAAACATGAATAAATGCCCATTAAGGGACCACAGTCTTTTTTAAGATCTTGTACTATTTTGATGTTTGAAAAATAAAATTTCTCTGGTTTATTTGAACTTATTATTATTTCATTAAATAAAGGATTTAAGATTTCAGTTGTTGTTTTAATTAAGCTCTTTCCATTGACTTCCAAAAAAGACTTGTCAGTTCCATATCTGGAGCTTTTCCCACCTGCCAATATTATTGCAGTGGCATTAAATGTTTCAATTAATTTAATCATTTTTATTTATGTAATTTGATTGTTCAAGTAATATTTCGCCAAAAGAATCACAATTCAGTTTTTCTTTAATGATTTTGCTTGAAGCATCAGTATTAAAATTATTATCAATAATAATATCTGCTTTTTTAAAAGCGAGTTCTGAAGTTTTCTTTTGTCCTTTTTTATTTCCCATTAAAAATAATGCAAGATCCGGTTTAATATGGTTTAGAACAGAATTGCTTTCTACAATAAGAAAATCATAGTTTTTCTTTTCTTCGAGTTCTTTGATATAAGAAACTCCTTTTTCAAGATCAATGAATAGCTTTTCTTCTTTATTTGGGTTGTCTCGACCATGTCCTATTTTAAAGACATATACTTTGAAGTCATCTGAAAGAAATTTTCTTATTTTTCTTGCTAAGGTTGTTTTGCCAATTTGACTATATGAACCAGATACTGAGATTATCTTCATTTCTCGCTTTCTAATTTGTGATTTATTTAAAGCAACCTAACTGACATCCAGCTATTTTAATTTCTAGTGTATCACAAGCATTTCCAATTTCTTTTTCTGAAAGTTTTAAATCTTCAGCAATTTTAAGAGCCTTTTTACAAGCTATTTTGCTTTTTTCACCATCTTTATATGAGCTGTTTATAATCATTTCTTTTAATTTATCTTCCATTTTATTCTCCTTTTTCCTATGCTTTTGACCCGTTGCATAGCGAATTTATTCTGTTTTTGCAAGTTTTTTAGTTTATATTAATACAAAACCCTAACATCATCTATTCTTCTTAAAAACTTTATATTTTCAAAGTGCTGAAGTAGGGGAATGGAGTATTTTCTTGATGTATTTGTCAGATCTCTAAAATCAGACACTAAAAGTTCTTCTTTCTTTTTAAAAAATGAAAGAAGCAATTGTTTTAGAGTTTCAATTTGTTTTTGGCTTAATATATATTCTCTATTAATAAAAATAATATCACCAGACTTTTTAGCTTCACTTAAAACATCAGTATAAGATTTTGAACCAATTCCCATAATTGTTTGATAAGTTTCAGGTGGCATTGTTTTGTATCCGTCTTTTTCTAATAATGCTAAGAGTTTTTCTGTCAGCTTTTTTCTTTCATCTGATGATTTTATTCCTTGAATAGATAAATCATTTCCCTTTCTTTCGAGAACATTTTTTTCAACAAACTGGTTTATGATTTTAATAAAATTAGCTTTATCAAATAAATTATTGCTTTCTAAAAGCTCAAATAATTCATCAATATTTATTCCGGTTTTTATCTTATTTTTTCCAAGATAGGATTTAATTAGAAAAAGAATGGTTTTTTTTAAATCATTCCAAATATTAATGTCTATGAAATGTTTATCTTCAATTTTAATTAATTTATTTTCTTGAATTAGACTTTCAGTAAATCTGTTTAAATGCTTAGTGGAGTAGCCAGTAAGATGAATTAGTTTTTCTATATTCGGAAGATTATAAAATTCTTTTTTTATTATTTCTTGAACAAGGGCATTTCCTTCAAGGTCAATTATCTTTGCAAGTTGTTCATGATAATCTTTGTTTTTTCGAGCATCTCTTGGATAGTAAGTATCCAAGACTGTTCCGCCTCCAATTGTAAAAACAGGTGAGAAATTTCTGAATATAAACTTATCTTTAAATGTAATTGGAAGCTTTTTTTCAAGATCTATAAAGCAAAGGTCTGAGTTTTTTAAAAATTTAATTCTTGCCATTACTTCATTTGTTCCGTGATGAACTCTAATTCTTAAGTTGTTTCTAACTTCCCGGTTTGGCAGAATATCAAGCTTAGCTACAAACCTATCAAAGCTTTTCATGCGATCAGGTTCAGAAAGTAAATAGCCTTTTTTAACATCAGATATTTCTATTCCATGAAGATTAAGAGCTGATCTATTTGAAATGCCAAGCTTTTTAAGTTCTTTTCCATGATTTTGAATGTTTTTGATTCTGGCTGTTTTTTTTATTGGTAAGATTTCAATCTTTTCATCAAGTTCAATGTCGCCTGAAATAATACTACCAGTAACAATTGTGCCAAATCCCTGTTTTATGAAGGTTCTATCAATGGGCATTCTAAAAATACCATAATTAGTTTTGTTTCTTTTAAAAGATGCAAAATGCAAAATTTGAGTTTTAAGTTCTTCAAATCCAATGTTTTCTTTGGCAGACACTGGTACCAGAGCATGATTAATTATCTTATTATCTTCAATGAAATCTTCAATTTCGGAGGTGCATAATTCAAGCAAGTCTTCATCAACAAGATCTATTTTGTTAAGTACAAAAATAATATCTTTAACACCTAATAATTTAAGAATATCAAGATGCTCTTTTGTTTGGGGCATAACTCCATCATCTGCTGCTATTACAAGAAGTGCGAAATCAATACCATTAATACCTGCCACCATATTTTTAATTAACTTTTCATGACCAGGAAGGTCTATAAATGAAATGTCTTTGTTAAATTTTGCAAAGCCTATTTCAATGGTCATCCCTCTTTCTTTTTCTTCAGGAAGACGATCAGTATCAACTCCTGTTAATTGTTTTACGATTAAGGTTTTACCATGATCAATGTGGCCTGCTATGCAAATAATAGAATTCATAAATGATTATTTCTTTATATTTGATTTAAAGCTTTAACAATAACTTCAATATCTTTTTCAAATAAAGTTCTTATATTTAAAAAAAACTTGTCATCTTCAATATATCCCCAAATTGGAGTGCTATTTTGTCTAAGAGCATTTGAAATTTTTGTGCAAGACTTTAGCTTATGTTCAATTGAAATTGCTATACTTGGAAGAGACTCAAATAGAGAACCTCCACCAAGACAGGCTTCTTTTTGGGTGATCTTTAGGCTAATATTAGTGTTTTTTGTTTTAGAAATAATTGTGTTTGCAAATATTTCAAGGTCTTTAATCTCCCTATTATGCAAATCTACAATAGGAATTTTTTCTGTTTTATTTTCAAGATAGAATTGAATCGTTTTTTGAAGTAAAATGATACTAGTTTTATCAAGTCTAATTGTTCTTAAAAGATGATTTTTCCTGATTTTATCAAGAATGCATTTTTTGCCTAGAATAAGCCCTGCCTGGACACTTCCAAAGAGTTTGTCTCCTGAAAAGCTGACAACAGAAATTCCTTTTTTAAATAGAGGCTTAATTTCTATTTTTAAATCAGTAAAAGATGCACTGCCAAGATCATAAAAAACAGGGATGTTCATTTTTTTGCCAACCTCAATAAGTTCACTTGGATCACAATAACTTGAATATCCCTTAACTTGATAATTGCTTTTATGTATTTTAAGTAAAACCCTGGTTTTATCACTTATAGCATTTTCATAATCTTTTGGTTTAGTAATATTTGTGGCTCCAACCTCAATAAGTTTAGGGCCTGAAGCTTTTACTATTTCCAAGATTCTAAATCCATCCCCAATTTCAACCATTTCACCACGTGAAATTATAACCTCTTTTGATTTTGCTAAAGTATTAAGAATAATGAAAATTGCCGCTGCATTATTATTAACAAGTAAGGCATCTTCACTGCCAGCTAACATTGCTAGAATTTTTTGGATATTCGTTGATCTATTAATTCTTTTGCCTGAATTTTTATCAATTTCTAATGTCTGATATCCAACAAGTGAATCATATGCTTCTTCAAATAATTGGTCTGAAAGAGGGCACCTGCCAAGACCAGTGTGCAGAAGCACACCTGTTGCATTAACCACATGTTCTTGCTGCCCTTTTAAAAGCCGACTTATCTTTTTTTCAATATTTTCTGTTAGTTTTAAACTAACTTCTTCTTTGCTGTTATGAGTTATGGGTTTAGGGCTTTGAGTTTTGAGATCTTAGTAAAGCAATTTCTTCACGTATAATTGAAGTCAAAAAATCTTCATCTATTTGGATTTTTGAAAGTATTTTTTTCTTAATTGAATCAACAGACGGAATATTTTTCATAAATTATCTCGATTTAGAAATTTTTTTGGCGGAAGCATGTGGGAATCGAACCCACCAGAGCCAGGATTACTGCCTCTCATTGGATTTGAAGTCCAAGGAGCTCACCAGATACTCAATTGCTTCCGCGAATTTATCTCATGTATTTAAATCTTCTTTTTATGTCAACAATTTATCATCATTTTTATCGATAAATTAGTCTAATAAATTTGACATGCGACTAATATAATGGAATAAAAATCTGAATTTTTAGTAAGAATTGTTTTTAAAATTATTTTGTATGGAGGTGATAGTCTATGAAACTATCTAGAAGAAATTTTTTAAAAACAACTGCAGCAGGTAGCTTGGGTCTCATGCTATTTACATCCTGCGCTTCCCATGTAAGCATTAGCGATACAAGGGAAAAAATCGCCAGGATGAAAATTAAATATGCCAAAGAGACAACAAGTATTTGTCCTTACTGCGCAGTTGGTTGTGGCCTTATCGTTCATGCTGATAAAGGCACAAAAACAGTTATCAACATTGAAGGTGATCCTGATCATCCTATCAATGAAGGTGCACTGTGTGCTAAAGGGGCAGCGGTTTATCAATGGGTTACCAATGAAAGACGCTTACAGGAACCAATGTATCGTGCGCCAGGCGCTGATAAGTGGACTAAAGTATCTTGGAATTGGGCTCTTGATAAAATTGCAAAAAGGGTTAAAGACACAAGAGATAAATCCTTTACATTTAAAAATGATAAAGGTCAGGTAGTTAACAGGACTACTCAGATTGCTCATGTTGGCAGCGCAGCACTTGACAATGAAGAGTGTTGGACACTTCAGGCAATGATGCGTGCTCTTGGACTTGTCTATATCGAACACCAGGCGCGGATATGACACTCTGCTACAGTCGCCAGTTTGGCGGAAACTTTTGGTCGTGGAGCTATGACAAATCACTGGATCGATATAGGGAACAGTGATCGTATTCTTATTATGGGCAGCAATGCTGCAGAAAATCACCCAATATCATTTAAATGGGTAAATAAAGCCAAAGAAAATGGTGCAAAATTAATCAGTGTTGATCCTAGGTTTACAAGAACCTCAGAGCAAGCTGATATTTATGCCGCATTAAGATCTGGTACAGACGTTGCTTTCTTAGGCGGTATGATTAAATATATCATCGACAATAATAAGTATTTCGAATGGTATGTTGCTAATTATACTAACGCTTCATTTATCTTAGCCGATAGCTATGGTTTTGATGATGGTCTTTTTTCAGGATATGATGCAAAGACTAAAAAATATGATAAATCAAAATGGGCCTTTGTTAAAGACGCCAAGGGTAATCCTAAAAAGGATCTTACCTTGCAAGACCCAAGATGTGTTTTTCAACAATTGAAAACACACTTCTCACGTTATACATTTGATAAAGTTTCATCCATTACCGGAACACCAGTTGCTGATTTGAAAAAAGTATATGAAACTTATTCATATTCTGGTCAAAAAGGTAAATCTGGAACAATTATGTATGCTATGGGTTGGACTCAACATACAATTGGTGTGCAAAATATCAGAACCATGGCCATTATTCAATTGCTTTTAGGTAATATGGGAGTCACTGGTGGAGGCGTTAATGCTCTTCGCGGTGAATCTAATGTTCAGGGTTCAACAGACCACTGTTTATTATTTCACATCTTACCTGGATATTTGAAAACGCCAAGCGCAAAAGATACTGATCTTGCTGTATATAATACAAATTATACACCAAAAACAAATGATCCAATGTCTGCTAACTGGTGGGGCAATTATCCAAAATATTCTGTTTCTTTCCTGAAATCTATGTATGGAGAAACTGGTACAAAGGAAAATGATTTTGGATATAGCTGGTTGCCTAAAATAGACGATGGAGTTACTTATTCATGGCTGGATATTTTTGATGCTATGTATAAAGACGAAATTAAAGGCTTTTTTGCCTGGGGACAAAACCCAGCTTGTTCAGGAGCCAATTCTAATAAAACCAGAAAAGCAATGGCCAAACTTGACTGGTTGGTTAATGTAAACTGTTTTGATAGTGAGACAAGTTCATTTTGGATGGGACCTGGAATGAATCCTGCTGACGTTAAAACAGAAGTTTTTATGTTGCCAGCTGCTACTTCAGTTGAAAAAGAAGGAAGTATTACTAATTCTGGAAGATGGGCTCAATGGCGTTATAAAGCACAAAATCCAATGGGAAATTCCCGTCCAGATGGTGATATGATTATTGATCTTATGAACAGGATCAAAAAACTTTATCAAGCTGATGCAAATGCAGTTTTTTCTGAACCAATCTTGAATTTAAAATGGGATTATGCAACTCATGGAGAATTTGATTCTCATAAAGTAGCTAAAGAGATTAATGGTTATTTTTTACAAGATGTTGAATTTCCTGATAAAAACAAGAGTTTTAAAAAGGGCGATCTTGTTCCAAGTTTTGCTTTTTTAAAAGATGATGGTTCAACTTCTTCTGCTAACTGGTTATATTGTGCCAGCTACACAAATGCTGGAAATATGATGGCAAGAAGAAGCACTGTTGATAAATCTGGTGTTGGACTATTTCTTGAATGGTCATGGTGCTGGCCTGTTAACAGAAGGATTATCTACAACAGAGCTTCAGTTGATTTTAATGGGGTTCCTTGGGATAAAGAGAAACCTGTTATTAAATGGGAAGATGGCCAATGGATTGGTGATGTTCCTGATGGTGGATGGCCTCCACTTTCAGCAGGTGGAAAATCAAAATACCCATTTATCATGAAACCAGAAGGACACGCTCATATTTTTGGTCCTGGAAGACCAGATGGTCCATTTCCAGAGCACTATGAACCACTTGAGTGTCCAATTGATAAAAACTTGATGAACTCACAAATGCTTAATCCAGCTGTTCAGTTATTTAAAACAGATGCAGATACATATAAGTCATGTGATCCTAAATTCCCTATTGTAGGTACAACTTATAGGGTTACTGAACATTGGCAAACTGGCCTAATGACAAGATATCAAGATTGGCTTATTGAAGCTCAACCTCAACTTTTTGTTGAAATGAGTAAGGAATTGGCTAAACTTAAAGACATCAAAAATGGTGAAAAGGTTATTGTGGACTCAGCAAGAGGAAATGTATTAGCAGTTGCTATTGTAACAGGAAGATTTAAACCATTTATTATTGATGGCAAAGAAGTGCATCAGGTAGGATTACCTTGGCATTATGGCTGGATTACTCCAAAAGATGGTGGAGACAGTGCAAACTTGTTAACTCCATCTGTAGGCGATCCAAATACTAAAATCCCTGAAACAAAAGCCTTTATGGTTAATGTTAAAAAAGCATAAGGAGATATAAATTATGTCTGGAAAAGCGTTTTTTATAGATACCACAAAATGCACTGCGTGTAGGGGATGTCAGGTTGCCTGCAAGCAGTGGAACATGTTACCTGGAGAGAAAACAAAAAATGTTGGTTCTTATCAGAATCCACAGGATCTTTCTGGCATGACATATAAACTTGTTAGATTTAGTGAAACAGATACAAAAGAGGGTGTTCACTGGGCATTCTTTCCTGATGGATGCAGGCATTGTGTTGAAGCTCCCT
The DNA here is from genome assembly GCA_043820105.1 of Pseudomonadota bacterium. Taxonomy (GTDB): domain Bacteria; phylum Bdellovibrionota_F; class JAHFAK01; order JAHFAK01; family JBDREC01; genus JBDREC01. The sequence continues at coordinate 21,567 of JBDREC010000109.1, read as the reverse complement.
GTAAATTGGAAGCTGATGATACGCTTCCTGGGGCAATCAAGCAATGTGCTGAAACTGGTGCAGTAATCTATACAAGCAAAACAAAAGATCTTGATTTTCAAGCCATCAAAGATGCATGTCCATATAACATTCCTAGAAAGAATAAAAAATCTGGGGAAATAGTTAAATGTACAATGTGTTATGAAAGACAGGCAGAAGGAATGCTTCCTGCGTGTGTTAAAACCTGTCCAACTGGCACAATGAACTTTGGTGAACTTGATAAAATGCAAGCTCTTGCTAAAAAAGCTTTAGCTGAAGCTAAGAAAAAGTATCCACAGGCAAGTCTTGCCAGTGATGATACAAGAGCAATTTATTTGTTAAAATATGCTCCAAAAGAATATCATGAATATGTAATGAATTCTAAAAACACTTCCAATTCAGCTATCGTTTAATTTTCAAAATTTATTCAGGAGCAGGTCTTGAAAGACCTGCTCCCTGATTTTTCTAATTCATTGACAACGTTTCTTTTGAATAATAAATCCAAATAAATTTATTATTAGAATTAAAAAAATGAACAATAAGATTTTACACATTTTATCTCAAAGGCCTTTGTTAACGGGATCAGGTATAACTCTTGATGCTATTTGCAAACATGCTAAAAGCTCCGGCTGGGATCAAAGAGTTATTGTTGGTGTTCCAAAAGGTGATGAGATTTATAATATCGGTGGAATAGGTAAAGAAAATATTTATCCTTTATTTTTTGAAACGAATGCTTTGAATTTCTGTGTGCCTGGGATGAGTGATGTTATGCCTTATTCTAGCACCTGCTTTTCTTCTTTGGATTGTAAGCAAATAGAAGTTTATTTAGCTGAGTGGAAAAAGCATTTGCATGAAGTTTCCCAAAAATTTACACCAGCTATTATTCATGTACATCATATTTGGCTTTTGGCATCCATTGTTAAGGATGTGTTTCCAGATACACCAGTGGTTAATCATTCTCATGCTACTGGTTTTCGACAGATGGAACTTTGCCCTCATCTTAAAGATAGAGTGATAGAAGGATGCAGGAGAAATGACTTGTTTTTCGTTTTGCATAGTAATCAGGCAAAGATTTTGGAAAAATGTCTGAATGTACCTATGGATCGTATTCGTATTATTGGTGCTGGATTTAATGAAAACGTTTTTAATCTAAAAAATAGATCGAATGAGGCTTTAAATAATATTTTATATATTGGGAAATATAGTAATGCCAAGGGCTTGCCTTGGCTGCTTGATGCGTTTGAAAATTTAATAAAAAAGCGCTCTGATTTAACGCTTCACATAGCTGGTGAAGGCAAGGGTTCTGAGGCTGAATCTTTGCGCTGCAGAATGCAAATGTTACCTGGAAAAGTAATATTGCATGGTCAGCTTGGTCAAGACAAGTTGGCTGCTTTAATGAAGAAATGTTCAATTTTTGTTTTGCCATCGTTTTATGAAGGCCTACCCCTTGTGTTGATTGAGGCTCTTGCTTGTGGTTTGAGGTTAATATGCACAGACTTGCCATGCATAAAAGAAGAGCTTTCTCCATATTTAGGTAGATATTTAGACTTAATAAAGCTCCCGGCTTTTGAGACTGTTGATGCGCCAAAGAAGGATGAAATTCCATTTTTTGTTATGGAAATAGAAAAATCAATTCGAATTGTTCTGGAAAAAGGTCCAATACTTAAGCCTTGCGAGGTCTTGGACATTGTTGAGAAATTTACTTGGAAAACAGTTTTTAATAAAATCGAAAATTATTACAAGGAAATGATTAAATAAGTCTTCCTGTATCTTTTAAGTTATACCCAGGCAGGTTTTTAGATAATTTGCTAATTTTTTCAGGACTAATATGATTAATGAAAGTTTTAATTAATGGAGTTTTCCACAGATCGCTTGGAATGACTAAGTCAAAGCGTTCCTCCTGTATGGGAATAAAATCAAGTGGAAAAAGGCTTGAAACATATTTAATTGCAATTCCAACATCAGCTTCATCATAAAAAACCTTTTGCGCTATTTCAAGATGTGAATTTACTTTTTCTGATTTTTCAAGGATTTTATCAAAATTTAGGTCTTCTTTTTTTATTAAATGTTCAAGCAAAAGTTGGGTGCCTGAGCCTTCATTCCTGTTAATAAACCTTGCTTCACTTGCTAATATGTTTGCAAGAGCTTTTATTTTTAGAGGGTTATTTTTTTTCACAATAAAACCTTGTTGCCTTGTCCATAAGGTCATGACTTTATATTTTTGGTTATGAAATATTCTTGTAAGATAAGGGAGATTGTATTCTCCGCTTTCTGTATCAAGTAAATGAACACAGGAAAGTTGAGCTTTTCGCCTCTTGAGAGCGTCTAATCCCTTTTTACTGCCAATTGGTGAATAAAAAATTGTCGAATTTGGCCAATTGCTTTGGGAAAAGGACGAAATTAATCTTGATAAAAGAATATCATCACTTCCTGCTATTAAGATAGATTTTTCTCTTTCAATGTTTTCATCTATCCATCGGTTTATATGTTTTCTGGGAAATAGCCATTTTCCTGCGACTTTAACATGTGGAATGCTTCCATCTTTTACCAATTGATAAATCTTTTTTTCATTTACTCTGATAAAATCGGCAACTTCTTTTGTGGTTAATAGCTCTTCCATTTTTATCCTTTGTATTTATTTATATAATCCTTAATCAAGACTTAAAGAAATAGAAACAAAAGTCAATAAAAATAACAAAAAATAACAATAAATAACCAATAAAATCACAATAAAACAAATAAAGATATTAGTTGACAAAGAATAACAAAGATATTAATTGAATTTCATTCTTTGTAACTTTTTGATAAATGAAAGGTGATTAGATGAAATTGAAAAAAATGCTACTTATTGTTTTTTTAAGCTTATTTACTATGACTTGTGCTTATGCAAAAGAAAAAACAAAAATCACTGTTTTTCATGCAGGATCACTAGCTAAGCCATTTAAAGATATAAAAACAGCTTTTGAAAAGAAACATCCAGAAGTTGAAGTGTTATTAGAAGCAGCTGGGTCAAGAACTTGCGCTAGAAAAATCACAGATTTAAATAAAATAGCAGATGTTATGGCTAGCGCTGATGAGTCTGTTATTAGAACTCTCTTAATGCCTGAATATGCAGAATATGCTCTTAATTTTGTGACAAATGAAATGGCTATCATGTTTAATAAGAATTCAAAATATGCAGATATTATTAATTCAGAAAATTGGACTGAAATTTTATTGAAAAAAGATGTTGAGTTTGGGCACGCTGACCCTAATAAAGATCCATGTGGCTATAGAACTTTATTGGTCTGGCAGCTAGCTGAAAAATATTATAAAGAAAAAGATCTTTATAAAAAATTAGATGAAGCAAGGCCAAAGAAAAATATTAGACCTAAGGAAACTGATCTTATTGGTTTGCTAGACGCCGGTGAACTTGATTATATTTTTATATATAGATCAGTAGCTTTTCAGCACAAACATCCATTTGTTACATTACCTAATAATATAAATTTAGGAAGTTTTGTACTTAAAGATTATTATAAGTCAGCAAAAATTGAGATTACAGGAAAAAAACCAGGTGAAAAAATCACCAAAAACGGTGCCCCAATGGTTTATGGAATAACAGTTCCTAAAAATGCAAAAAATAAAAAATGGGGTCAAAAGTTTGTGGAATTTGTAGTTAGTGATGAGGGTGATAAAATAATGAGCAAAAATGGTCATCCTGTTTTAAATCCAGCTGAAACTTTAGAGTTTGAAATTCTTCCTGAAAAGTTAAAAATGCAATCAAAGAAGATTTAAATTGAAAAAAGTATTTTTTATATTAGGATTATTAATTGTAGTCTTTATACTATACCCCCTGGCTCACATGATGCTTTCTACACCTTTAATTGATTTAAAAGGAGCACTTGTTGACAAAGAAGTGCTTGCATCAATTGTTTTAACTTTAAGGGCATCCCTTTGGGCAACTATGTTTGCAATTGTTTTTGGTGTTCCACTTGCTTATATTTTAGTTAGGTATAATTTTTTTGGAAAAAAAATTATTGAAGGAATCGTTGATTTGCCTGTAATTATTCCTCATACAGCAGCTGGAATTGCACTATTATCAGTTTGGGGAAGAAAATCTTCCTTTGGCGAGCTAACGGGCTTTTCTATTATGGGAACAGAAATCGCCATTTCACTAGCTATGTTTTTTGTATCAGTTCCTTTTTTAATTAATAGTGTTAAAAATGGTTTAAAATTAATTGACCCTAGATATGAAAAGGTTGCAATATCCCTTGGAGCTACACCTTTAAAGGCGTTTTTTACGGTTACGGTTCCTTTATTAAAAAAATCAATTCTATCTGGTTCAATAATGATGTGGGCAAGGGGAATATCTGAATTTGGTGCGGTTGTTATTTTAGCTTACCATCCAATGATTGCTCCTGTGCTAATTTATGATCGTTTCGAAGCTTTTGGCCTTAAGTATGCAAAACCAATTGCAGTTTTACTCATTTTAATATGCCTAGCTGTATTTATTGCACTAAGGATATTGGAAGATAGGAAGCTTAATGATTACTCTAAATAATGTTTCAAAGAAATTTGAAACATTTCACTTGAAAAATATTAATCTTGAAATAACTCAAGGAGAGTATTTTGTAATCCTTGGACCTTCAGGTGCAGGCAAGACAGTGGTTTTAGAGTTGTTGGCTAAGTTTGAAAAGCAAGATGCTGGTATTATTGAAGGTAATGATGGGAAAAGAGTTGGTTTTATTTATCAAGATTACATGCTTTTCCCACATTTGTCAGTTTATGAAAATATTTCATATGGCCTTAAGATAGCTAAGATAGAAAAAGAAAAAAGAAAAAAGATGGTTTTAAACGTTTCAGATAAATTAAACATTAGCCATTTGCTAACAAGAGATGTGTCCAGTCTTTCTGGTGGTGAAAAACAAAGAGTAGCAATAGCAAGAGCTGTTGTAGTAAGACCTGACATTTTTCTAATTGATGAGCCTACAGCTGCTCTTGATCAAAATAAAAAAGCTGGTATTCAAAAACTGTTTTCTGAATTACATAAAGAAACAAAGGCTACCTTTATTCATGTAACTCATGATTTTGAGGAAGCCCTGGCCATGGCTGATAGGATCGGCGTATTATTAAATGGTGAGATTGTTCAAGTTGATAAACCAGAAAACATATTTCAAAATCCAAAGAATAAGACTGTCGCTGATTTTATTGGCTATAGAAATGTTTATAAAGGATCAATTAAAAATAATATAATAAAAATAAATGAAGCTAAAATATATGCAAATCATGAAGATTGTGACTTTGTTTATATTGCTATTAAAGCAGATGACATATTGGTTTCAAAACAGAAACTAGAAAGTTCAGCAAGAAACTCTTTAAAAGGAATAATTATTGATTTCAAAAAAAAGTTGTCACACGTGGAGCTAGTAATTGATGCTGGTTTTTTAATTGAAGCTAATATTACAAATAAATCGTTTCAAGAACTTGATTTAAAATTGGACATGGAAGTTTTCGCAACCTTTAAATCAAGTGCTATTTTATTTTTTAAACATTGAGGAGTGAAGTATGAATCTAAAAAATATTGCAATCGTTTTTGCCGCTTTATTTTTGCTAGCAATAAATGCTTTTGCAGGTCCAAAGATGGAGTTTGGAGAAGGTAATACCTTAGAGCTTTTTCAGCAGGTTCAAGTATGGGATATAGCTACCTTTGATGCTGTTGATTCAGCTGGCACTTCAATTTCGCCATTTAATGATTTATATATAAGGAGAGGCAGAATTGGCACTAAGGGCAAGATATTTGATGATATATTTTATCTTGTAAGTTTTGCTTATGATAATTTAGGGAAAAATTCAAATACTGCAACCTCAGGTACGGCTCAAGCTGATAACAGACTGTTTTATATATGGGATGCTTTATTTACATGGAAAGTAAATCCAAGTTATGCCAATATTAGCATTGGCTATTTTAGGCCACAAGTTGGTAAAGAAAGTATTAATTCTGCTTTTAATGTTAACTCAATGGTTAAAGCACTTACAAATTATTATGTTAGATCTCATATTGTGGGAAGAAGTGTTGGAAGAGAAACAGGCGCTAATATAGGAGGTCTTCACTTGGGAGATGCCTGGAGCCTTGATTACAATTTAGGAGTTTTTACATCAAACCAAGAGAGTATTACAGGCGAAGATGGCTATTCAGCTTACCCATTGATAGCTTCTCGAGTTGCTTTTACCATTGGTGATCCTGAAATGGAAAAATACACCATGTCATATAAAAGTAATTACTTTGGAAAAAGAAAAGGGCTCACACTTGGATTAAATGGGTCTTATCAAGGTCCAACTGATGAATCCTATGATGATGACAGTGAATATATAGGTGGCTTTTCTCACAATGAAATGGCAGGAGCTGACTTTTTATTTAACTGGGGTAATCTTAATTTAAATGGTGAGTTTGATTTGCTTTTTAGAACACTAAATACTTCAAGTTATATGGATATGGTCTGGGTCGGAAGAATAGGTTATAATTTTATGCTTCCAAAGAATTTTATTTTAGAGCCTGTTGTAATGTACTCTCAATTTATTGGTGACACAAATTCTGTTGTATATGATGGGGACCATGGTGTAATAGATGGGGGTCTAAATTGGTATATTAAGGAAAATAATTTCAAAATTAATCTTCACTACGCATATCAATATGGTGAAGCAAGTTCTGCCTATACTGCTGATGCTAATACTCAAAAAGGCAATTTTTTAGGACTTGGTGTTCAATTACTTTACTAATTAAAGAAGCTTTTAGCTTGTAGTTTGGAGGTTATACTCGCAACCTGCAACTAAAAAACAATTCCCCCTTGCCTTTTCATTTATTGCTTAATATATAGCCAAAAAACAGCTTACTAATACTTTACTAAAAGGAGCTTTTCTTTGATATCATATGCTGAAGCAATTGAGATAATTAATAAAACGAATATTAAACCTAAAATTGAAAAAATTGACTTTTTAGATTCATTGGGAAGAATTTTAGCTCAAGATGTAAAATCTGACATTGATACGCCTCCCTTTGATAAATCTGCAATGGATGGTTATGCATATAAAAGTAAAGATTCAAAAAATAAATTAAAAGTGATTGAGCATATTCAGGCTGGAATAAGACCTGAAAAAGCGATCAAAGATAATGAGTGTTCAAAGATTATGACAGGAGCAATGATTCCTGTTGGCGCTGATGCTGTAGCTATGGTTGAAAAAACTTCAACTAAAGATGGATTTGTTGAAATTATTGAAGCAGATATTAAGAATAATATACTCAGAAAAGCAGAAGATGTTAAAAAAAATGAAGTTGTATTACAAAAAGGAATTAAGATTAGAGCTCAAGAGGTAGCTATTTTAGCCACCTTTGGTCAAACCAAAGTAAAGGTTTTTCAAAAACCACTAGTTGGAATTATATCTACTGGAACTGAGATAATAGAACCTTATAAAAAACCAAAACTTGGTCAGATTAGAAACTCAAATGGCTATATGCTTATTTCAAAAATTAAGGAGCTTGGTGCTAATTATAAGTACTATGGTATTGTTGAGGATGAACCTTCTAAACTAGAAGAAACGCTTGATTTAGCTATCAAGGAATGTGATATGATTTTATTTACAGGTGGAGTATCAATGGGAGATTTTGACTTTCTACCCGTGATTTTTAAGAAGAAAAAGGTTAAGCTATTCTTTGAAAAACTTGCCATACAACCTGGAAAACCAACTGTTTTTGGCAAAAAAGCAGACTTGTTGATTTTTGGTCTGCCAGGAAATCCAGTTTCTGCTTTTGTGACCTTTAGTCTTTTTACAAAACCATTGCTTCGAAAAATGATGGGTTATGAAAACTCTGATTACTTGATTACAGCTAAATTAACAAAAGAAATAAAAAGAAAAAGAGACGAAAGACTATTATTTCATCCTGTAAGATTTGTTGGTAAAAATTTGATTGAGCCAGTTGAATATCATGGATCTGGCCATCTGCACTCCTTATGCAATGCGCATGGGCTTGTGGAAATTCCAATTGGAGTAAAACAAATAAAAAAAGGAACAAGCTTAGATGTTAGACAAATTTAATAGAAAAATAGATTATATTAGAATATCTGTTACTGATCTATGTAATTTAAGGTGTACCTACTGCATGCCAGCTAATGGTATTGAAAAAAAGAAACATCATGATATTTTATCTTTTGAACAAATTGAAAAAATTGCAAAAGTATGTGTCCAACTAGGAATAAAAAAAATAAGACTTACAGGTGGGGAACCCTTAGTCAGGAAAAATATTGAATTCTTAGTTTCTAAATTATCAAAACTAGAAGGGCTTTCTGCATTAGCTATGACAACAAATGGCGTTTTGTTAAAAGAAAAGGCAGCTGCATTAAAAAAAGCAGGGCTTAATGCTTTAAATATATCACTTGATTCTATTGATCCTGAAAAATATGCAAAACTAACAAGGATAGGCAAACTTGATAAAGTTTTAAATGGGATTGATGAAAGCCTTTTACATGGATTTTCGTCTATTAAGATTAATATGGTAGTATTTGAAGAGACCTCAGATTTTGAGATAACTCAAATGAAAGAATTCTGCATGTTAAAAGGATTAAAGCTGCAACTTATTAATCATTTTTCACTGGGTCATATAAAGAGCCCACAAGATAATTATATTTATGATAGACCTTTGCCTTGCGAAAAATGTAATAGAATAAGATTATTAGCAGATGGAAAACTAAAGCCGTGTTTATTTTCAGATAATGAAATTCAGGTAGATTTTTCTGATATCAAAGGAAGCATCTTGCAGACGATTCAAGAAAAACCAGATGTTGGTGCTTCCTGTAATAAGAGGAATATGAATGAAATTGGCGGATAGGAGTTAAAATGGAATTTACACATATGGATAAAAATGGAAATGCTATGATGGTAGACATTTCAAATAAAAAGAAAGTAAAGAGAGTCGCTAAAGCAAAAGGAAAAATTGTTCTAGCTGCAAGTACTTTAGAAAAATTGAAAAGTAAGCTTTTAAAAAAAGGGGATGCTTTATCTGTTGCTAAAATTGCTGGAATTTTGGGAGCCAAAAAAACATCAGACCTTATTCCTCTTTGTCATAATATTGAAATTGATAAAATAGACCTTAGCTTTGAACTAGTAAGTGATGGTGTTGAAATTTATTCAGAAGCTATTTGCACAGATAAAACAGGTATTGAAATGGAAGCTTTAACTGCTGTTTCAGTTGCTGCTTTAACAATTTATGATATGTGTAAGGCTGTTGATAAAGAGATGAAGATTGGGGGAATTGAGTTAGTTGAAAAAACAAAGGAAGAAAAATGAGCGAATTTAAGATTATTTCAATTAATATTTCTAAAGAAAAAGGCACCATTAAAACTGCTATTGAAGAGGCATTGCTTAAAGAAGATCATGGCATTATTGGTGACGCTCATGCTGGTGACTGGCATAGGCAAATTTCCCTGTTAGCTGAAGAAGATATTGATACAATGAGAGAAGCAATAAAAAACAAAAGTGATGTTGAATTAAATCCTGGTATTTTTGCTGAAAATATTACAACAGAGGGTGTTTTACTTTCAGATTTATCTGTGGGCACGAAAATAATAATTGATAATACTGAGCTTGAAGTTACTCAAATAGGCAAAGAATGTCATCATGGTTGTGAAATATTTCAAAAAGTTGGTTTTTGTGTTATGCCTAAAAAAGGTATATTTGCAAAGGTAATAAAAGGTGGAAAAATAAAAATAGGTAGTTTAGGGAAAGTTATATTTCCTTAGAAAGCAAGTTCAAGAAAAGGACCAATACCAAAATTATATGAATCAGCAGAATCATCTCTTGTGTAAGTAGCAACTAAATCAACTTTAGCATGTTTTGCAAAATTATATCCAAGACCAAGATAACCCTTTATATCATTTTCAGCAAGAGTAACAGTTCCAGAATCAGATGCTAGTCCATAATGAACGCCGAACCATGGGTTAACTTTTTTGTCTGCAAACCAGGAGTTAACTACTACAGCTATCATCATATCATTGTTGCCATCAACTGTTTTAAAGTTAAAGTTAACAGCTGGTTTCAACCAACCCATATCATAATAAGCTATAACTGGAACTAATATTCCATAGTCAGCAGCTGAGGTTGCTCTTTCAACTTCAAAACCAGTAATGAAATTGAAGTTTTCAGCAAAAGTAAAATGTAGTCTACCTTGATAGTTTTTGTTATTATCAACTTCACCAACATTTAAATAACTTTCACCATTAAATACACCAGCCATGTATTTTAAGAAATTACCTGCTTTACCAGCAACAGACACACCTAGATCCCAAGATCCATTCATGTTATATCCTGATTGAGCAAGTGGAACGATTGTGTAACTTCTGTGGTGCCAAATTGTTGAGTAATCTGGAACATCCCATAATGTTTTAATTAGACCAAAACTAAAAGTGTGTCCCCAGTTAGTGTAGTTAGCACTAGCTTCATTCATTCTCATTGTGTAAGGTGATCTGGCTAGAGTTGTTGCGGTTGTTCCATCTGATAGTGTAATTGTTTCATTAACAACTGTGTCAGTTCCATAAACATCTGTTAATGCAATGATCTTCCAGTTTTCAGAAACATTGCCAACAGCTTTAAGCATCATTCTTTGTAGTGTAAAATCGTTGCCTGCAGCACCATTATAAGTGAACTGATAGTCAGTATAAAGAGTGCCGCCAAAATTTACTTTTGGATACTCTGCTTCCTGAGCTGATAGTGCGAAAAATGAAAACAAACTGATTAATAAAACTAAACTTAAAATCCTTTTCATAAAAAAACCTCCATAAAATTAAAAAAATTTAATTAACAACGTTGGGTACAGTATAGATAAAAAAACAAAAATCAATTATTATTTCTATTAATTAATCCTACTGATTTTTTTTTATTTTCCTCCATTTATTAGTTGAAAATAGATACTTGGTAATAATTATAAGTGTCTAATTTGAAATATCAAATGTTATTTGTTAATTAATTTTGCTAAATATTTATCGAATCTTGTCATTTAATAATTTTTGTTGTTTTTTGCTGTTTAATGGTGTTTAAAAATTTAAATAATTTTATTATAACTGGGCTTTTAGCCTTCAGCCTTCAGCCTTCAGCTAATATGCTGACAGCTGACAGCTGGTAGCTGATAGCTTTTCTTTTGGAGATCTAAATGCTAAGAACTCACACTTGTAATGAACTTGGAATTAAAAATGCTTCTGAAACTGTGACACTCTGTGGATGGGTAGCTAAAAAGCTGGATCACGGCAGTATTTGTTTTTTCCATCTAAGAGATAGATATGGGATAACTCAAGTTATATCATCTGAAGAAAAAACAGATCTTGAATTTCATAAACTTGCTTCTTCTTTAAACAGGGAAGACTGTGTCTTAGTTAAAGGTATTGTATCTGAAAGAGAAGCAAAAGATAAAACAAATAAATATGCAACAGGAGAAATAGAAATCCTAGCAATAGAAATTGAAATATTAACAAAGTGCCAGACTCCTCCTTTTGAAATTGATTCAGATAAGCCAGTTGGTGACGATTTGAGACTGAGATATCGATACTTAGACCTTAGAAATGATAAAATGAAAAAGAATATGATTTTAAGACACAAGATGATGGATTCAATTCGCGGCTCTTTAATTGACCAAGGTTTTTTAGAAATAGAAACTCCACTTTTTGTAAGAAGTACACCAGAAGGAGCTCGCGATTTTATAGTTCCTTCAAGAGTTCACAAGGGACATTGCTATGCTCTTCCTCAATCACCTCAATTATATAAGCAACTTTTAATGTGTTCAGGCTTTGATAGATATTTTCAATTTGCAACATGTTTTAGGGATGAAGATTTAAGAAAGGATAGGGCTCAATTTTTTACACAAGTAGATTTAGAAATGAGTTTTGTTGATGAAGAAGATGTGTTTAATGCAAATGAAACATATCTTATTAAAATGTTTGAAGAGTGTTTTGGAATAAATTTAGAAAAAGGATTTAAAAAAATTACTTATAAAGATGCACTTGATAAATACGGTTGTGATAAACCTGACCTTAGATTTGGGTGCTTGTTATCTGATGTTTCTGACATATTTGAAAGATCTGAATTTTCAGCCTTCAAGGATGTTGTGCAAAATGGTGGCCTTGTAAAAGCCTTGCACGCTGAAGGTTGCCAGGCTTATTCAAGAAAACAGATTCAGGAATTAGAAGAAGAAGCAAAGCTTATGGGAGCTAAGGGGCTTGCGTTTATTAAGGTAACTGAGAATGGACTTGAAGCTGGTATTTCAAAGTTTTTAACAGATAATTTAGCCAAGGAACTTCTTGAAAGAACTGGCGCAAAAGCTGGTGATCTTTTATTATTTGTAGCTTCTAATAAAAAGATTGTTAATGCATCTTTAGATAGAGTTCGAAATATTATTGGCGAAAAAGAAGGCTTAAAAGATAAGCAAAGACATGAGTTTGCCTGGATTGTTGATTTTCCATTATTTGATTATAATGAAGATGAAAAAAGATGGGATCCATCTCATCATGTTTTTTGTATGCCTAAGGATGATTGCCTTGAATATTTAGATACTGATCCAACAAAAGTTATTGGTAAAGTGTATGATCTTGTATTAAACGGTGTTGAAGTTTTAAGTGGTAGTATAAGAATAAATAAACCAGAGCTACAAAGAAAAGTTTTAAAACTCATTGGAATGCCAGAGGCCGAAGCTCAAAGTAAATTTGGTTTCTTGCTTGAAGCCTTTAAATATGGAGCTCCTCCACATGGTGGCTCTGCAATAGGTTTTGACAGACTCGTTGCAATCATGGCAGGAGAAGAAAGTATCAAAGAAGTTATTGCTTTTCCAAATTCCGCTAATGGAACATACCCACTAGATGGTTCACCGAGTCCTTACGATGAGGAACAACTGAAAGATCTTGGACTAAGCATACAAAAGTGAGCGCACTTGCCTGATTTTAGAAAAGGAAATCGGACCACTATTTAAATGTAAATGGGGTTCAATACTTAACAATTTTCATAAAAAATAAATGCCGATTAAAGGTCGCGCAGGAATTTTTCGATTCGTAAATTAATCAGTTCAGGTTGTTCAATGATTGCAGCGTGGCTTCCGTTGGGGATGATCATGATTTCGGCGTTTGGTAGTAGGTTATACATTTCATATGATTTTTCTATTGGTGTGAAAACGTCTTTATCACCACCTAATATTAAGGTTGGTGTATTTATTTGGGGAAGAAGCTTTTTTGCAGAATATTTGTCAGCTTCCTTAAATACTTTCATTAAAAAATCAAAATTAATACTTGAAATATGCTCAAAATAAAATTCCATATCTTCTTTTCTGCAAAAATTTCCATTTACAACTAAAAGCTTAGCGAGTTCATAGTTTAATGGAAACTTATGGAGTATTTTCCAGATTAAATCAAATCTTCCTTTAAACTTTGAATTTAAATAAAACAATTTTTCGAAAATAAATTTTGAATGAGATGAATTAAAGAGGTGAGAAAGCATGTGTTCATATGAACCGGCTATAATGACTATTGCTTTAACTCTATCCGGGTGTTTATGTGCGTAATCTAAGGCTACAATTGAGCCCATGCTGTGACCTATTAAAACAACCTCATTATGTTTATAATATTTAATTACTGTATTTAAATCTTTTATAATATGATTGAATTTAAATGAATCTGTTTTAAATGGTTGGTCAGATAAGCCATGTCCTCGGTAATCCCACGTTATGATGGGATTGGATTTACTGAAAAATAATTTTAAATAATTCCAGAAAAAAGTTGAAACACCTACACCATTTAGGCAGATTAAAGGATTGCTTTCAGGGTCTTCTTTTCCTTCAATTTCAGCATGTAAATAAATGTTATCAAAAGTTTTTATTCTATCTGCTTCCATTATCAAATAATACCCTTTGAAATAGCGTATTTTACAAGACCAGCGGAAGTTTTTATGCCAAGCTTTTTCGAAAGATTAAGCCTATGAAACTCAACTGTTCTAACACTAATATTTAATGTTTTTGCAATATCTTTATTAGCAAGACCCTTGGCGATATTTTTCAATACTTCTTTTTCTCTGTTGGTTAATATTTCAATATTTGTATTTTCAGCTTCATCAATTGTTTTGATATAATTATCCATAAATATATTTGAAACTGATGGAGAGATGAATTTTTTTCCTTTTTGAATTGTTTTTATTGCAAAAAGAAGCTGTTCAAAAGCGTCATCCTTTAATATAAATCCAGCTGCTCCTTTTGCAATTGAGTGTTTAAAATGCATTGAATCTTTGTGCATTGTAAGTACAAGAATTTTTATTTTAGGGTGTGATTTTTTAAGGCGACTAATAATTTCTAAGCCACTTATTTCAGGTAATGAAAGATCAAGTATTATAAGATCACAGCTTGTATTTTCTAAGATAGCATAAAGCTCATTCGCTGAACCTGCTTCACCTACAACCTCAAAACTGGCTTCTTGTTCAACTAATTTTTTAACACCAGCCCTTAAGATCGCATGATCATCAACTATTATAATTTTTGTTTTGTTCATTAATTACCCCTGCCTCAATATTATTATTTTCTTTTAATTGGTAAACTTATTTTTATTTCAGTGCCTTTGCCAATTTTCGAAATAATATTAAAATTACCAAAAAGTAAACTCGCTCTTTCTTTCATGGTTTCAATACCTAGACCTATTTTGCAAAACTCATTGTCGCCTTTTAATTCATTTATGTCAAAACCTTTCCCATTGTCAGAAATACTCATTTTGAGCAAGTCATTAATAAGATCGATTTTTATAGATGTAGTTTTAGCTTCAGAATGTTTTACTATATTGAATAATGCTTCTTGAATGATTCTAAAAAAATTAATTTTTTCACCCTTAAATTCAAGGGATTTTAAATTTGGAACGATTGAATCAATATTTAAATTATATTTTGCTTGGAATTCTGCAATTACATATTCAATAGCTGAGTTAAGACCTAGATTGTCAATAACAGTAGGTCTGAGGCCCAAGGCAATATTTCGAGTTTTATTAATGATAGAATCTAATATATTTATTGTATGCTGTTTCTCAGAATCATTGAACTTACATTTATCTTTATTTGCCATCATTGATTGCAATGCTAATTTTAATGCAACAAGCTCTTGACCCAGATCATCATGAATATCTCTTGATATTTTGCTTCTTTCACTTTCTTGCGCTTGAATAATTTTTTTTGGAATTTCTTCTAATCTCTTTTCAAAAATCTTGCGCACTGATATGTCCCTGAAAATTGCCATGCTAACGGGATGACCTTTCCAGGTAGTCTTAGCTGCTGAAATTTCAATTGGAATAATTATATTGTTTTTTGTTTTAATTCGAACTTCATATTGTCCAGTTACAGGTTTTTGTTGCATTCTTTTGAAAGTATATTTTTTTACTTTTTCACTATCACCAATATAAGCCAAATCTTGTTCTTTCATTTTAAGCAGTTCACTAATGGAAAAACCAGTAATAATTGAGGCTTGAAGATTTGCATAAACATGTTGTCCCCCTCCATTTGCTAGCAAAATGCCGTCAGAAGCATTGTCAGCCAGAGCCTTGAAATTTTCAACTGACTCATTTAGAGCCTTCAAGGCATTCATTTTATCAGTTACATCTTCATAAACTGCGACAACTTCTCCAGTTGGAAGCTTATAAACATAATTTTCTCTCCAGCCTTGAGTGTTGGTGTCGTGATAGAAGCGAATTGGATGATGCTCTGGAATGCCTGATTTATAAACTCTTTTAAAAACATCAAATAAACCAAACTCAAAAACTCCAGGAAAGACTTCGCTCACTTTTCTGCCGATTACATCATTTTTATTTATTCCTTCAATTATTTCTCCACCTTTATTAAAGTCTTTGAATATAAAGTCTTCACCATTGTTGTACGCTTCATATACTGCAACGCCTGGTGACATATTATTAAAAAGCTCTCTAAATCTTGTTTCACTTTCTAAGAGTGCTTCTTTTGCTTTCTTTTCTTCTGTTATATCAATAGCTGCGCCCTCAATATATCCAAGCTCAGGAAATATTTTACCAGAATAGGCGACCCATTTTTCAGTGCCATTATCGAGTTTTATTAATGCTTCAATATTTCCAATTTGTTTATATTTATCTAAATCCTTTAAAATTGTTTCTCGAGCATTTGAATCAACATAATGTTCTTGTGCAATATATTTTTCAATACATTCTTCTCTTGATGAATAGCCCAATAATTTAGCCATCAAATTATTGCATTCTAAGCATTTTCCATCTTCAATCCTAGTTCTAAATAATGCTACTTGAGCATTGTGAAATAGGTTTTTATATTTGGCTTCATTTGATATCAGGGCTTGTCGAATATTTTCTTGATAAATAGCAATGCCAATTTGAGCTAATATAGACTCAATAAAATCCCTTGATTCTGTCGGGATTTCAGCTGCTTTTTTGGAAGCTATGTTAACACAGCCTATTACTTTCTCTCTATAATGAATTGGAGCGATTAATATTGCCTTTAACCCTTCTTTAATTTGAGTTTTACTTTTTTCAACAGGAAGTTCATCATATTTTTCATATAATATTTTTCCCTTTAATACTAATTGGTAGCTCAGAGAATTAACTTCATAATGTGAAACCTTTTTTATGAAATTATCAGACAAACCCCTGTGTGTAAAAAGATCTAAAGTTTCTAGTTTTTCATTGAAGATATAAACACCACCACAATCAAGAGCTGTTGTTTCAAGTATTATATCTAGGGCATCATCTATAATTTCTTTTAAATCCTCAGTCTTTAAAATTTTTAATGAAAGTTTGTTTTGGGCTTTAATAAATTGTTCATATTTTTTTCTTTCAGTAATATCTACAATAAGTGATCTAAAGCCTAAGACCTTATTATCTTTTTTTATTGGTGATGAATAAATAATAACTGGAAATTTTTTTCCATCTTTTGTAAGTGCAGTGTATTCATTATAACCAAGCATTTTACCTGCGAGTATTTTGCCTATATTAATTTTGGCTTTTTCTCTCTCTTTTGGTGCTATCATTTCAAGTGCATCTAGACCATGTTGAAAGTCTTCTTTAATATATCCAAATTTTTCGTAGCAAATTTTATTAACAAAATATATTTTACCAGTAGTATCAATTTCACAAACAGCTTGAGGAAGGTGATCTGCAAATTCTCTGTATTTTTTCTCACTTTCTATTAATGCCTTTTCATGTTCTCTTTTTTCAGCAATTATTGCAATTTGGCTTATTAAAACTTCAAAGAAGTTTTTGTTAAGGCACATTTCTGAACTTGAAAGAATTGTAAGATTACCCATAAGCTTGTTTTTTGAATTTATACCAATAGAATAAATATGATTGATATTGTATTGTTCTTTAATTGAATTACATACATTTTTATCTAAAACACCAAAAAGACAAGTATATAGGTCATTGCCAAGATAATTTAAATTGGCTGTTTTTAATTTTTGAATTATTTCAGTTGAAATATTTGGAAATTTGATTTCATCTTTATCTGATTTATTTTGTGAAATAATAGATTCTATTGTTTTTTTATCAATTCCAAGAATATTTTCTAGTTTTAATACATTTTCTTCTTCATTATAAGAATTCAATGCAATAATTGAATTAGGAATTAGATTTTTTAACTTAATTGAAATAAATTCATACAAGTTTTTATCAATAGGGAAATTTACTAGTTCAAAAAGCAAATCTGATATTATTGATATTTCCATATTTATTTTAGTTTGTTCTGTTATATCAATAGCAAGTTCAATTATTACATTTCTGCCATCTATCCAGCGAATGATTTTTTCATGCACCAAGAAGTGCTTATTATGTTTTATATTGTCAAACTGCCGTTTATAAGTTTTATCAGGCTCTAATTTTAGTTTTTGATGAGGACACTTTGGGCATTGGATCTTGTTATCCTCAATTACTTCATAGCACTTTTTTCCAATAGGATTTTCTTGAAACAATTTCTTAAAATAATTATTAGCAAACAAAATAGTATAAGTTTCAGGATCAATCACATAAATGCATTCATTTATACTATTATAAATTGACAATGCTTGCTTTCTTTCAAAGTCTAGGTTGTCTTTTGAATGCTGTTCATCTGTAAGGTCACGAAATACAGCTTGGACAATTGGTTTCTTCGGATCTTTTATTAAAGTAGAACAGATTTCAAAGTGCTTTACAGTTCCATTTTTATGGATTCCTTTTATATTGTAATTAGCATCAACATTTTCACCATTGATTCTTTCCTTAAAGCGCTTGAAAAACATTTCTCGATCATCAGGATGTACGATTTGAACTATTTGCTCTGGAGTAAAATTTTCCATTTCAGATTGAGAATAACCGAGCATTTTAGCCATTGCTTTATTTACATAAAGAAACTGTGGTGGAGGACCACTAGCTATTACAATGCCTTGAATTGAATTTTCAGCAAGGGTTTTATATTGAATATCAGATAGATTGAAACTTTTTATTTTATTGTTGGGCATCTTAGCATCCTTTTTACAAACCATTACCCATAATTATTGGTTATATCAAAAAAAATTATAAGTACAAGGATTAAATTTTAATTGACACTTAATTGATCTATCTATAAATATTTTTCACTTTTTTAAAAAAGCCTGGGTGGCGGAATTGGTAGACGCAAGGGACTTAAAATCCCTCGGTCTTTAAGGCTGTGCCGGTTCGATTCCGGCCTCAGGCATAAAAGGATAAAGGACTCGCTGGAATCAGCAAGTCCTTTTGTTTTTGCCCAAGATTAAACATTCCAAAATCAACTTATCATCGTTGGGAAATTGATACTTTCCCCAAAAATCCAATATATTATTTAGAATTAGCTAAAATATTTCATAAGGAATTGGAATGGATTATGTTTGGTGATAATTTTGATAAAGGTAGCTAAGTAGCTGTTTGTTTTAAATATCTTCTGAATTTTACTTTTAGCATCCGAATTTAATAAATGAGGTTTGCTATGACTTTTCAGAAAAGATTGCTATATTTAAGAAAAAGAAACTGCTTAACGATTAGGCAGGTGAGTGAAAAATTGGGGGTTTCTCAATCAACTTATTTCCAGTGGGAAGTTGAATCGTTTCCTACGAAGCCGGTTTATTATAAGATGTTGGCTATGCTTTATGGGTTTGATGTTGAGAGGTTGATGTTTGGGGGGTGATTAAAGGGATAAATAGCGTCCTTATCCCGCATTTCTCACCTAGCGAAAGTAATGCTTAAAAATTAAGCAGAAGTTTAGAATTATTAGTATACTACAACAATTTCACTCAAGAATTTTATCACAACTAGTGGCATAATAGAGATTAGAATAATTTTTCTCAAATTTGCCAGATTTAAGGCAAGAGGATACTATTGTCTGTGTTAAAAAGAGCCGTGAAAGACTAGCGTGGGCTAAATAGCGTTACTATAACAAGGGGCACCTCGAATATTTAACAATACTTTATTGAATATTTTAGCATAGGGAAATGCCTCTGACATTGAAATAATAATTCGTCTTACACTTACCGTTATTATTGCTCCAATCTTTAATAATTTCACTTGCATTGTGGAGCATTGAACTTTTGACAATTCTGTTTTCTTAAGTCCTATCGTTCTTAATGCATTCATTAAAACATAGGTCATAAACTCTTTGTGAAATAAGCACTCTAACTGTGTGTTCAATTTTTTCTGGATCTCGATAATCAGTAAAACAATCAGCGAATCGATCAAATAACTTTATTTTTTGATCAACTTCACGAAGCAATAGCCCACCAGCATCTGATGAAATATTCCCTCCATTGAAATTGCTTATAACTTTTTTTGAAAATAAATCTTGATAAGTTGATGAAGCGTGATTACAGTCTGTCATAACAAAATGCTTGCATATTAACAATATGAATGTTATTATGCATAAATAATGATAACATAGAAAAGATTTTTATTATGAATGATTTATTGAATAAATTCAGGATATATTTAAAAGAAACTTTATCTTTGGATGTAATTTTCAAAAAACAAACAAGACCTAAAGCACTTCCATTTTTTCTTCATGATTTATATGATTTTTATGAAATTGAGATATTATCTAAATTTTATATTATTATGTTATTAAAAAATAATAATGAATATACACCGGCTATGATTTATAAACATATGCAAATAATACAAAAACATCTTGATAATGATCTTATTTTTGTTGGATCACATATATCATCACATAACAGAAAAAGGCTTATCAAGTACAAAGTACCTTTTGTAGTGCCTGGAAATCAGATGTATCTGCCATATTTGCAGATTGATTTACGAGAACATTTTTTAAAGGCAAAAGTTAAACGTAATTATTTCAGTCCTTCTACTCAGTTAGTATTACTTTATATATTTAATAAAAAAATAAAAGGACCCATTACACCTACAATGCTGTCACAGAAGCTTGGATATTCCTGTATGTCCATGACCAGGGCCTTCAATGAAATTGAATCAAATGGCCTGGGTGAAATCGACATTATAGGGAAAGAGAGACGAATGAGTTTTAAAATAACTAGAAAGAAATTATGGAAAAAAGCATTGCCTTATCTGAAAACACCTGTAAAGGCAGAAGTATGGATTAAATCAGAGCCAAAGACTTTGCCAGTTCTGGTCTCGAGCCTGACAGCTCTATCTAAATATTCCATGCTGGCTTCACCAAAGCAGCAAGTTTTTGCAATAGGGAAAAACGATTGGTTGATTAATAAAAATAAAGTATTGAAAATAAAGTCTGAATTTCCAGATGAAGCGATTGCCAAAATAGAAGTTTGGTACTATTCTCCATTTTTATTTTCAGATAATGGATCTATTGATAAATTTTCTCTTTATTTATGTCTTAAAGATGTTAAAGGTGAGCGTATCGAGCAAGCACTTGCAAATATGATGAAGGAGATTAAATGGTAAGAGGGCTTGATATATTTAAAAAACATTTCAATGAACATACTGACAAATTTGTTCTAATCGGTGGTTGCGCTTGTGATATTGTCTTTAATGAAATTGATCTTGAGTTCAGGGCAACTAAGGATTTGGATATTGTATTGATTTTGGAGGCAGTTGATGCTGATTTTGCAAAAGTTTTTTGGAGTTTTATTAAAAAAGGTGAATATAAAAATCATCAAAAAAGCACTGGGAAGAAACAATTTTATAGGTTTTATGAACCCAATGTTAAGTCATATCCATATATGATTGAACTTTTTTCTAAGGTGCCAAATGCCTTGCAAGATAACCCAACGGCACATTTAACGCTAATATCCTTTGATGACGCCGCCTCCAGTTTATCAGCGATTTTATTAGAAAGTGCTTATTATAATTTCATAAAAAGAGGCAGAATAATTATTAATGGATCATCTCCAATTTGAATACCTAAACAATAAACCGGGCCTATAAAAAACATTACAAAACCTCTTTTTCAAAAAGCTAATGCCCACACTCCTTATTCAAGCAATAAAAATATTTTATTATTAAAGGCTTATTGTATTCCCACTGTCATGCAATAAACCTTTATAATAAATATATTTTTATT
>JBDREC010000108.1:0-52448 GCA_043820105.1 Pseudomonadota bacterium | reverse complement strand
ATTTCCCATTTCATCAAAATATTCAACTTTAATCTTTTTATGTCTCTTTATTTTAATAAAAAATGCAACATCAAAACTAAAGCAAGAATCCCAAACTTCAATCAGTTCTTCGCTCTTCCAAACAACCTTTGGATTTATCATAACAATCGACCTATTTGGCAATTTTGCAAAAATGACTTGTTTATGAATACCAATTTGAGGGGCAGCTAAAGCCCGCCCAATCTTTTTTGTTTCTTGTAAGTTTTCTAAAGTCTCCCTTAAATTAATAATAAGCGTTTTTAAACTGTAATCATAATCTTTAACTTCACAACTTTTTTGGCGCAATTGTAAATCACCAATCATTAGCACTTTTTTAATAGTCATAAATATAATCCAAGCATAAAATTATTTATAAATTACCAGCATAGCACTAAGAGAACTAAGATATTTAAATAAGAAAGTAATTTTATCAAGTTTGAAATATTAAACTCACTACACCAAAAATTCATCTTAAAACACCATTTTCAGATAGCTAAATAGAGTATCTTTTGTTCCCCTAATTCTGCATAACTTAGTATATTTTTTTTGACAATGTAGTTTATAATCATACTATTATATTAATATAATTTTTTATAATAACATTACCGAGGGAATATGAAAACATTTGTTAAATTAATTTTTCTTTTAATTATGATTGTTTTAATTAGTGGCCAGGATTCCTGTTCTTCAACTGATGAAAATTTTTATATTAGTTCATCATTCCCTGAAAGTGGTACTGAAAATGTTCCTCTCCAACCTGAAATAACAGTAGTATTTACAAAACCCTTGACCACCAGATATTCTCCTATTTCTGACTGGTTTTACTCACCAGTAGATCCTTATTGTGATGATAATATTAGATTACAAGCAGCGAATGCTGAAAATGACTACACAGGATGCCTTGAAATTGAGCTAGTGTCACTTGAATTTGGAGAAGAAAAAACTCCAAACACAATCAGCTATTCAAATCAAAACAATGCTACCTTTCATCCAACATATTTAACTTTCAAACCAACACTACCCTTACAACCATCAACTGAATATAGAGTAAGTGTTACAAGTGATTTTCATACTCCGTGCCCATCAAAAGGAAGTAAAAACAATCATTTAAATGATGCTTACAGTCTAACATTTACTACTGCGAGCGAAAATCCTGTTGTATATATTGTCGATCCAGCAGAAGATGAAAATTCTGTTGAGGTCTCTTCTCCTATTGCTATTACTTTTACAGAAGAAATGTTAGCCTCTACTATAACTGCAAATTCCGATGACATGACCTGTTCGGGATCGGTCCAAGTATCTTCAGATGATTTTACAACCTGTGTGAAAATGCTTGATAATTCAACAGAAGAAAGTTCTCTTTACAAGAAATTAATTGCCCCTTTAAGCTCTGATACTACTTTTTACCTACAACCAGCAACAAATCTTACATATAATACTTCATATAAAGTGAAAGTTACTACAGAAGTAACAGACTCCGATGGCAATGCTTTGGTAGAAGAATATATCAGTCAATCTGGTTTTACAACAGAGGAATCTGAAGATTTGACAGCTCCAACTGTATCCTCTATCTATCCTTCCTCTGTATCATCAACCGAGGTTACTATAAGCACTTCAGTACAAATTACATTTTCAGAAGCCATGAGCATTGCTTCAATAAGCACTAACAATACGGATACTCAGTGTACCGGGACAATTCAACTATCCTCTGATAATTTTACCACCTGTGTGCAAATGGCTTCAGAACCAGAATATAATTCTGATCAAACTGTTTTTACTGTTACTCCGTCAGAAAACTTAGATAATGGCACCCAATACAGTATTAAAATTACAACAGATGCTCAAGATATTTCCCTAAACTCATTAGCGGAAGTCTATAACTCTTCTTATAGTAATTTTACGACTACTGTTTACCCGGATATAACTAATCCAACAGCTTACAGCACAAACCCCTATTATGGTCAAGAATCAGCCTCTATAAGCACTTCTATTTCTGTAACTTTTTCAGAACAAATGGACACTTCTACGATTACTGTTAACACTAGTGATACCAGCTGTAGTGGATCTTTACAAGTTTCAACCGATTCTAGTCCTAACTCCTGTATTAAAATGTCTTCTGCTCCTTCTGCATCTAATGGAAATAAAACATTTACTGTTAGTCCAAGTTCAAGTCTTTTAAATGACACCCCTTACTTTATCGATATCTCTGAATCAGTAACTGATACTTCAGGAAACAACTTTGGTCGTGATATTTCTTTTTTCTTAACCACTCCAGATGAGACAGCACCAGAAGTTGTCTCTGTTGTTCCAGCGAATGGAGCTTTAGTTGATGAATTAAACCCCACTATAAGTATTACTTTTTCCGAGCCAATGGATGTTTCAACCTTAACTGTAAACACTGATGACGATTCCTGCGAAACTGGTAGCATTGGATTAGGTATTGTACAACCGTTTGAGGGAGATCCTCCAATCTGTCTACGAATTATGTCTGATCCAACAGTTTATAATAATAATAAAACATTTACTTTTACCCCGGATAATCCCCTTACTAGTTCCATAACATATAATATTTATGTTTCAGCAACTGTAAGGGATGCTTCTGGTAACTTTCTTGAAGATAATTATACTGTAAGTTTTACTGTTATAGTTTTATAAAAGAAAAGTTCTATTAAAACAAATTCAAGCTAAAGAAGATCTTTTTATTACAAATAGATATAAAAAAATAATAATTCCTAAAAAACTCATTAATAAGCAAATGAGCTGTGATCCTGAAAAATAATTGAAATAAATATGTTTTGACATGGAAATAATAAATAGCAATTCTTAATAAATAATCTCGACAAATAGATGGATTTAGTTAATATTATGTAATCTTAAAAAACATTTATTAATAACCATATAGAAGGCAAAATTTATGGCAAAAGGTAAAAATACTCAAAAGAATGAAAAGAAAAGTTCAACAAAAACCTTAAAAGAAAAACGTAAAGAGAAAAAAGAGAAAAAAGCCAACAGAGATTAAAGAAGATGATTGCAAGTCCGTCTTGCTAGTTTTTATTTTTTACTTCCAATATTTCTCTTAGTGATAAATCGATTGAGCGCATTTGCAAAATCAGCCTTATTTTTAGCGTTATAGGGCGCGGACCATGAAGTTTGTATCCCACTGTTTCTCAAATCTTCCAGAAGATTTCGAACCGCTAGGCGTGAACCAATATTATCATCGTCAAAAAGTTGGCCATGTGAGTTTAATGCAAAAGCTGATTTTTTAACAATACGTGCAGCTAAAAGAATATCAGAAGTAATTACCAAATCTCCAGCTTCGAGAAGTTCTACAATTTTATCATCTGCTGCGTCTGCTGCTTTTTCCACAATAATGCATTTGACATGGTCGCCTTCAGGCGCCCTGACACTTCTATTAGAAACGAGAATAAGCTCGATATTCAAACGCTTTGATGTTTTAAAAAGAACCTCTTTTGCAGCATTTGGACAAGCATCAGCATCTATATAAATTTTCATTATAAAAATCACATCCTTATTTAAAACAATAATTACAAGTACGACTGAAGATTTTTGTTGAGAATAAAGCCCCTATTGAATTTCTAGTATTTTCTAAAAATTAAACCTGCTAAAACAATCCCTGTTATTAAATTTGAATAAATAATAATCCTTGATAGTGGCAAAATAAACTTGTCTTTTTTCTTT
The DNA here is from genome assembly GCA_043820105.1 of Pseudomonadota bacterium. GTDB lineage: Bacteria > Bdellovibrionota_F > JAHFAK01 > JAHFAK01 > JBDREC01 > JBDREC01. The sequence goes on along the minus strand of JBDREC010000108.1, from coordinate 48,731 downwards.
ACAAATACCTTATGCACAAAAAATGGTAACACGCCCCCAATACCGCTAAGCAAGCCAATTGCAATTCCTATTTTTGAAAATTTATTTAACTCCAAAAGTCCATAAAAAAGCAAAAATATTATAGGTAAATGCAGGATTAAAAAACCTGTTATCTTTCCTGGAAGTTTTAATATTTCCCATTCTTTTTCGTAGGCTGATTCTATTTCATGTAGCAATAATAAGGTAGAGTTTAAGATATATAAGGCAATTATTAAAGTCATTAGAATTGCACCTCTTCCGTTTTTTTCAAGATCGCAAATCTTTGCAAAATATGATTATGGTGATCCATTATTTGTTCTGCTTTCAAGATTTCAGTATCTGTAGTTGTATGACAATCAGATATAAGAATGACTTTATAATCTTTACTGAATGCACTTCTAACAGTTGAATCAATGCAACCTTCTGCTGCGAATCCGCAAATATAAAGTGTATTGATATTTTTTTCTTTTAGGATTTGATCTAAATTTGTTCCATGAAATGAGTCTGGGTTATGTTTTTCAATGACGATATCCCCCTTTTGAGGTTCAATTAACTTATGTATCCTTTGATTTTCTGATCCTTTTTCAAAAAAGCTACCTTTTGGAGTAAAATGTTGGTTATAAATAACTGGAATTTCTTTATCTTTGGCTTTTTTCAAAATAATTTGCAAATTTTCAAAAAACTTCTTTTCCTCATAAATTGGAACAGGTAATTTCACAATACCTTCTAAAACATCGATAATGATTAAGGCCTTTTGATTTTCCATTTTTCACCTCGTTTTTATTTATGGATTCTACAAAAGATATTTTTATATTAACAAAGTAAAATTATCAACTTCATTATTTCAAATGTAAGTTCGTCTTGCTCGTTCTTTTAAAAGAGCTGTTCCAGCGATATTAATAATAGTCTGTGTTTTATTTCTCTATGTTTTTATTGAATATAAATCTTTCATAAAAAGTTACAGTTGGAAATTAAATAAGCGGTAAAGATAAACCCTTTTAGACCTCCGTACGTTTAATTTTTAACAAAATCAACTTTGAAAAATATTATATTTACTTGATAAAGTAATAGTGATAAAAATCGTGAAAGATTTATATGAAAAAACAATTCTTAACAAAAGGAATAAAAAATGAAACTTGCCATGCCTTTAAAATTATTTTTTATAATTTGTGGTTTTATATTTATAATTAACTTAAATGCATGTATAGACGAAGAAACGACTGCTGAAAATCAGTTACAAAACATTGATTTGTGGGTGACAAAAGCACCTATGCCTGTTGCTTTTAAAAGCGAAATAGCATTAGGCTATGAGCTGCATTTGGGCGATTATGAACAATTGGGCTACAGCATATCAAAAGTTGAAATAATAGATAATGACAGCACAGGAACAATTCTAAAAACGTATGAAGGCGACGAGTTAAGCAATTCTCTTCAAGCATATAATAAAGAAAAGCCATCACAGGGAGCAGTGATTTTTGTCTGGCCTACCTTTGAGACAAGCGCAGATGTCCCTTTGACACTTTATCATAAAGTATATTTCGATAATGAAGGTGCTACAATTACCAAGGAAGGTGCTCAAACAACTGTTGATACTACAGAAACCGCACTTATCTCTCCACCAGTTACGGGAGATCGATGGTGGGCAGCTAACGGCCCATCGAATTTTGATCTCCACCATCGTCGAGCGATCATTGATTTTCAAGATGTTCCATATATTTCTCAGCGTTTTGGAGTTGACCTATTGCAGTTTGATGAAGATGGTTATATATACCAAAATGATGGAACTGCGAATGAGGACTATTACTCCTATGGCGCTCCCCTTTTAGCAGTCGCTGATGGAACTGTTATTAATATCAAAGACGATTTTCCAGAACAATTACCTAATCAAGATATGCCTTATCCACTGACAGTTGAAAATGTGGCTGGCAACTTTATTATACTCGATTTAGGAAATGATCGCTTTGCTTTTTATGCACATATCATTCCAGAAACAATACAAGTCTCCATTGGAGATACAGTGTCAACAGGAGATGTACTTGCTTATTTAGGCAATAGCGGAAACTCTACAGCGCCACATCTTCATTTTCAAATATCTGACTCAAGCTCATTTCTTATTAGTGAAGGGCTTCCATATGTCTTTGATTCTTATGAATATGTTGGTACTTTAGATAATTTTGAAGAAATTTTTGAAACAGGTGGTCCCTTGGAAATGTCTGGAAATTCTGAAACTGTTAGCAATAAATTCTATAATCTGAATGAAATTATGAATTATTAATTGTTTTTAGTGAATAAAAAATCTGTACGGAGGTTTAAATCCAAAATAACAAATCTGGACCTCCGTACATAGTTTTTTTTGTTGTATGACAATCAGAAATAAGAATAACGCTATAACCTTTACTAAATGCAATACGAACAGTTGAATCAATGCAACCTTCTGTTGCAAATCCACAAAGATAAAGGATATTGATATTTATATCTTTTAGCATTTGATCTAAATTTGTTCCATGAAATGAATCTGGCTCATGTTTTTCAATTATAACATCACCCCTTTGAGGGTTTATTAGTTTATGTATTTTTTTTGATGTTCTGATCCCTTCTCAAAAAACTTCCTTGTGGAGTAAAATGTTGTGTATAAATAACAGGACTTTCATTCTCTCTGGCCTTTTCTATATTAGTTTGTAAATTTTCAAAAAACAGCTTATCTTTATAAATTGAAACAGGCAATTTAACAATACCTTCTAAAACATCAATAATTATTAATGCCGTTCTGTCCTTCATTCTAACCTCCGTATTTGAATTAATCCAAATCTTTGAATTAATCCAAATCTCCACCGGACAGGCATATATTACCATCAAAAGACACACCAGGGTTAGTTCCAACGCTGCACGGATCCAGGGTGGAAACTGCATTGGTACCTGACATACAAGCATAGTGATAGCCTTCTCGCCAAAGGAGGGCGCCAGTCCCGTAATTGCATCGACCGTCATAAACAGTTTCCCCACCATAACTACAGGTCCAACCAGTTTCACTAGCAGAAGAGCCTGAGGCACAAGCAGCTTGACTTGAATTAATAATTGAGTGCAGAGACGGTTTAAAATAAATAATTTTTTTCATAAAAAAGTTAATATCCTTCAATAAATTGATTTTGTTTCACTTATCCTATTATAATAATCCATGTCAAGAATTCGTTTAAATTTCTCCCATTTTTTACCAATAATTTCAACACTATCTCCATGGATACGACTTTTGTGCAAGCGCCTCCATAAATATTTGATTGAATAAAAAATTAAGACGGAGGTGAACACACACTTCTAATACTGCACCTTTTATATTAATTCCAGAATCTTAACCTCCGTACAAATGGTGATTTTAAAGATCTAATTTTCCTAAAAAATATGGCAATTGCTTTCTCCACCAAACCCAGTCGTGATTGACATCATTTCCCCAATAATCTATCCAGGCAGGAATGCTTTTTGCTTTCAGAATTCCTTCAAGTGGTTTTATGTCATCAAGCATTTCATCTTCCCAGGGTCCCTGGCCAACACAAATAATGATTTTGCTTTTTTTATATCGGTCCAGATACCAGTTATCTGAAAGGTTCTTTAAATATAATAGAGGTGAATTGTAATAGACATTATCATCCAAATAATCACCCACAAACATCTTTAAACTAAAAACTCCACTTAAAGATATGAGGCAATCAAATAAATCAGGATGTCTGAAAAAGAAATTGCCGGAATGATATCCACCCATACTGCAACCTGTGGTAAGGCATTTAACATTTGAATCAATTCTGTTTCGAATAAAAGGAAGCACTTCCTGTGTAATATATCTATTGTAAGCTTCGTGTCTAAATCCACGTTCCTGTGGATGAATTTCATGATTACACCAGGATTGTAAATCAACACTATCAACAGTAAAAAACTGGATTTTTCCTGCTTCAATAAACGAGTTTACTGCCTCTATCATTTTAAAATCTTCAAATTCATAAAACCTCCCACCCATAGCTGGAAACACAATTGCAGGTTTTCCTGCATGGCCATAAACCTTTAATTCCATGTCCTGATTTAAGTTTTGGCTATACCATTTATGATATTCAATATTCATTTTTTCCCTTTTTTATTCTTCAACAGCCTGGATATATTCAGCCATGCTTATTATTTCATCTAATTTTGGTGAACACAGGAGGATTCCTAAATCTCCCAATACCGGACTAAACGCGCCACTTAAACGCTCCCTGTGCACAATATTATTTTTAAATTTGTGATAAATTTCATCCGTGCTATGTAAATAGTTTTTATAAGTTTTTCTTCCTGCATAAAGACAATGTTTTAAGCGCGTGTATTTTGCCTCAAAAATATTCCTGGAAACTACATTTGCATATTCTTTATAGATATCAATATCATTTGCATAATTAAACATGTCAGTAGTCATCCCACCCGGAGGCCGCATATTGACTTCAAGGGCTATTAATTTATTGTCAGCTGTTCTAAAAAATTCCAAATGAAAAAATCTTTCTTTAATATTAAAAGCCCTGAGTGTTTTTGTGCCTGCATCTTTAATATCAGTCGGAATATCACGCAGGGAATAATAATAAATATCTTTATCTTTTATAACAGTATTTATTACACCAGTTGAATATTGATGAACTGTATAAAAAACAATATTTCCATCCTGATCAGTAAGCCCATCGAAAGATTGAATTATACCGTCAATAAACTCTTCCATAAAGTATACAACATCTGGTTTATTGTCAAAAAATTGCTTTAACTCTTTTTTGTCATGAATTTTAAAAGTATCATAAGCCCCCACGCCAATATCAGGTTTTGCGATAACCGGATATCCAACTGCATCGATGAATTTTAAAGCTTTTCCCAAATCTTCTACAAGTTCACCTTTTGCTGCACTTATCTGTGCTTTAATAAAAGTTTTTTTCATTTCAGATTTTTGTTTGATTTTATCTATCTGATCATTTTTTATTCCAAATATATTAAAATCCGTCCTGAGCTTTGCTTCAGTTTCCAGCCAATATTCATTATGCGATTCAATTCTATTAATTTTTCCGTATTTATGCGTGAAGTATCCAAGCGCTCTTACTAATTCATCATAGTTATGCATATCATTTACACGATAATATTCAGTTAAATGAGACTTTAAATTATCATTTAAATTGTCATAAGCTTCTTCTGCAAGCCCCAAAACATTGACCCCCATTTCATGCAAACGAACTGCAAAAAGATGATAATTTGGAGGGAAATGAGGTGACAGTAATACAAAATTCATATAAAAGGCTCCTGATTAAATTAAAAAAACATAAGACCTAAAGTTATATTCCTGTAAAAGAGAAATGCTTTATAATAGAAATTAATAAAATTCAACCAAGAAAGCTTTAACGAAAAGAGGTCAGGCATATTTCTTCAGCATAATAAGCAAAAGTGCTTTCAATCAAAAAATTAATTATTTGATTTTTAAAAATGAATGTTTCATGGTTTTCTTTAAAAAAATGAAGGACGATTATTATGGATATAAATCAATTAATAGACGAGTATGGTAAGGCTGTAAATAATAGTAATAGCAGTGATGTAGCTAACCTTTTTAATGAGACTTTTGATCATATTGTTCATGGGATAAATGATCAAAAAAGTCCCTGGGATGCAAAGCACAAGACATCAAGGCAAGAAATTAAAAAGTTGTATGAGGATTTTTTTACTAAAATTGACTTCATGAAAGCTGAATATGTGGATCGAATAATTGATAATGATAATCGCGCTATCGCAATGACCGTTAAAGCTAAAGGAAAACAGAAGGATGGAATAGAGTTTAATATGTCAAACGCTCTTCATGTATTTTTCAATGAAAATGGAAAGATCATTAAATTTCATAATTGGTATGGGATTTAATATAGAGTGCATGTATCACTTCAAATGATTTTTTAATTATTATTTATTTATAATAAGAGCATTGCTTTTAATCTTCTTGTAGTCGAGCCTTGAAAAGAGATAGCTCTTGATTTACAAATTGGGCAAGCTAACTTATATTTATCCTTGATTTGAAGTTTGAAAATAATGTTGCCTTTTTCGAAAATAGTTCTGGCATATTTATAATTGAAAACAAAATACTGTACGGAGGCTTCAGTTTAGAAAAGCTAAATCTGCACTAAGACTTAAATCCGAATTGTAAATTTTAAGTATTACATTTCAACTGAATTTCAATTAATGAACAATTCTTCATAAAATTCAAGTCTGTTTCTGTGTTAATTTGGTTATCTAGATTGGGTTTTTGTCAAAATCGTACACCTATACAATCTTCATAAATAAAAAGGCTGAGTATTTTATAAAATTATTTTTCTGGCTCCCGCTCTTTGAAATATTTTTTCCACTTCTGATACTTTTCTCGCATAGTTTGTCTTAAATCATTTCTTTTGTCTTCTACCCAGCTATCTGATCCAATAAAATATTTACATTCTTCATGAAACCTTTCTTTAATAGCTTCCCAAACTTCCATAAATGATTCTATGAGCTTTATGTATTTTCTTTGTCTTTCTTCTAATGTTTTGCCTAACTTTTTATAAATCGGTGATGGGCTTATCAATTCATCTTCTGCTCCTTCTGCGTAATATGCCTATGATGAGAATTTGTTTTTTGAAGGATGTGTGACCATCTTGGCTTTTACTTGGTTTAAATCTACATAAGCTGTCACATTTACCAAATCATCATGTCTTTCAACATATTGAGAAACAAATCTATCTAAAAAAACCTGACCTCGTCTTTTCTTTTTCTTATTGTAAATTTTGGCAAAGATGGAGTGAATTCTCCTGAAATAGGCTGAGAAATCATCTAGTGATTTTTGATGACCAACTAGGTGCGGATGTGAATCCATGAGATTATAGTTTGTAATTTTAACATTATATCTATCTTTATATTTGCATAGAAGATTATAATAAAGTTTTTTAGCCCAATAAGGCTGCAAGGCCCAATCGTAGTTATGAAACTTAAGAGTTACATGAAAGTAACAGTCTTTTTCTAAGATAGCAGATCTTGGAATTGAAGGCATAGATTATCCTTTTAAAATTAAACTTAGGACGAAATATATACAAGATCTATGCCAACATTGAGCGCCAAAAAAAACAAACACTTGGGGGGAATAAAATAAAAATATACTTAGATTTTCCAGATATCAAATCCAGATTTCAGAATCTGAACCTCCGTACATAGGTTTGTACATAGGTTTCTTATTGTTTAGGTACTCAAAATGGAGATGAACCTTAATAATATTTAGCATAATTTATATATTTTTGGAGAAGCGAAGTCAAATCTCGTACTGAAAAGCTTTGAGAACCCCTAAATACCTAGATTTGCAGGATGTGACAAAATTTGTCACCCCGCCCAATCTATTTTCACCTTTAATTTCAACCAGTTATAGCCTGGGTGACAAAATTTGTCATGGTTTGACAAAAATTGTCACTTTTTAGTGCTTGAAGTAAAAATAGCTTTTAAATTTCACCTTTAATTTCAGGGTATTAAAAATTATGGGTTTTGGCATAATTCTTGCTTGTAAAAGAGAACAAGAGCGCAAGAGAACAAGGGAACAAAATAAAATAAAAGAAAGAAACCTTGACCCTAGGTGCTCATATTTGCTTAACAGCAAAATATTAACAACTTTTTCAAAAGGAGAGTAACATGAAGAAAAAAGGCTTTACACTGGTCGAATTAATGATTGTTGTTGCCATTATCGGCATTTTGGCAGCTATAGCAATCCCATCTTTTATGGCTTATATTAAAAAGTCTAAAAAGAGCGAAGTCGAAGTTATGGTCTCAGGAATTTTTGCAGCTCAGGCTGACTACAACATTGATAATGCAAAATTTCACCATATACCAACTCCAAAACCAGCTAATGGAGCTGGAGATTTAAATGGAAGTAAGGTTCCAGGATCTCAGGGTGCTTTTGCAGGCGATACAAATGGATTTAAGATCATTGGCTATGTTCCAGATCAAGATACTTATGGTGCAGCAAAAGTTGACTGCGATACAGGTATTTGGGATCCAACAACACAGTGTGAGATTTTCATTTATCAGGATTTAGATGATGATGCTACAGTTGGTACTTATCAGCAGGGTTTTATGAGAGACAAAAATAACACTGGAGATGCTTTCAAAAATAACTTGGGACTAGTAACTACCGTAGAAGATTAATTTGTTGATCTTTTTCCAATAAACAGCCACCATTTATCTTTAACAATAATTACATAATTCAAACAATTCTATAATATAGCTTTAAATATAAAGTTATGAAATTAATTATTTATGAATTTAGCAGAATATAAAAACAAAAAAAAACTAAGGCTAAGGCAAAGTACGCATAACCTTGAAGCCTTGCGCAACTTATGTATAAAGTGTTTAAGACCTGATAATACTTGCATTTGTAAAAACATTATTCCATTTCAAACCAAAGCTCATATAAAAATATTAATTCATCCAAAAGAGTTAAAAAGGGTTAGAATTACAACAGGACGACTAGCCCACCTTTGTCTTGAAAATTCATCGACATTAGTTGGGGCTGAATTTCAAACAAATACAAAAGTAAATGAGATTTTAGATAGCAATGAAGTTTATCCTTTATTATTATATCCTGGGCCTGAAGTCCACAATATATCTGAAGCTCCGATTCATGAATCAATTATAAATAAGCGTAAGCTTGTAATATTTGTTATTGATGGCACCTGGAGATGGGCAAAACAAATACTTAAAAATAGCAAAAATCTTCAAGGAATTGATAGAATAAGTTTTGACTCACCAGGTTTATCTAAATTTACTATTAAAAGGCAGCCAGCTGAATTTTGTTTATCAACTATTGAATCAATTTATCATCTACTTGATGCCTTTGATAGATGGGAGATGGAAGATTTCAAGGGCAAACATAATATTCTTATTAAAACTTTAGAAGCTATTGTTGCTATACAAATGAAATATATCTCCAAGCAAAATAAATCACGGCACAGGATTAATCTAGAAAACAAGGTTAAAAAAATACAACATAGAAAGCAAAAGAGCTTAGGCAAGATTTGTTTTGATAAGATAAATTACCCTAATTAATAATTCTCTTTTTTAGAATAAATTTTTGGATTAATTTCTATTCCTAGCTTTTTTAGAAGCGTAGCAAATATTCCCTTCAAGTCTTCAGCTATATGATAAAAGGTTGGAATTAATCCAAGGGTTATGAAAGTTGCAAAAATCAAACCATAGGCAAAAGCAAGCGCTAAGGGGGCTACAAAATAATCTTTGCCTCCAAAACCATAGGTAGTTGGAATGAGGGCTAAGACTGTAGTGCCTGCGGTTAATAAAACGGGTCTTAATCTAATAACACCTGCATTAAGAAGGGATTCTTTTAAACTTAATTTTTTATCTCTTTGATAATTTATAAATTGGACTAAAACTAAAGTATTGCTAACAATAACTCCTGCTAAGCTGAATATACCGAGAGTTGTCATGAAACTCATTGGTTCACCATGTGTTAAAAGTGCAAGGATTACTCCAATGGTAGCAAAAGGAATGGCGCTCATTACCACAACAGGTAGGATAATTGAATTCATAAATACAGCTAAAATAATAAATATAATAAATAAGGCAAATAAAAATAAGACTGCCAGCTCTGTCATTCTTTCTTGAGTCTCTTCTTGTTCACCTCCATATGTGACATTATATCCGGGATGCCTTTTTTCTATATTTTTAAAATGCGACATTAACTTTTCATTAACTTCTAAAGATGTAATTATTGAAAGATCTACATTTCCATATACCTGAACAACCCGCTTATAATCTAATCTATTTATATTAGAATAGCCTTTTTCTTTTTTAACTTCTGTAACTAAAGAAAGAGGAATTAATCCGCCTTGATTATTTGAAATCATTACTTTTTTGAGGCTACCGACTCCAATTCTTTCTGCTTCTGGAAATCTGACTCGTATATCAATGTCATCTTTCCCATCTCTTACACTTGTTGCAATAGCACCTTCAAAAGATGAGTTAAGAGCAAGGGCTGCGCTTGTTGTGGATATTTGTGTCCTTGCTGCCATGTCTTCATTAATTGAATATCTAAATTCTTGCTTACCTTCCTCAAGATCTATGCTAATACCAAATACACCATCTGTTTTTTCTAAAAAAGAGATATATTCCATTGCAATTTTTTTGAGTTCAGTAAAGCTTTCGCCTCTTATTTCAATATTAATTGGTTTTCCAATTGGAGGTCCATTTTCTTCTAACTCAAATTGGAAAAAATCATCTTTTGAAAAGATTTTGTCTTTCTTTGCTTTATCAAAATCTTTTCTTAATTGTGATAAAATTTCATCACCTTTTCTTTTTCGCTTCTTTTCAGGACTCAAGTTTAAATGAATAGTTGATTTATGAGTTCCCTGCCCTGGTTTTGGATCAAGCCAGCTTGTTTCTTCATTTCCAACAGTGATCCTGTATCCCTCAAGTTCTTCTTTGGGAAGTTTATTAATCATTTTTTCCACAATTTTTACTTGTCCAAGGTTTGTATCTAAATTTGTTCCTTGTGGCATTTTAAGCCAAATCTTTATAGCTTCAGCTCCTCCTGATGGCATAAAAACAAAGCCTACCTTTTTGCTAAGAGATAAAGTTCCTATTAATAAAGCAAACATTAACACTATTGCAATATATCTATAATCAAGCATCCACTTTAAAGCTCTGCTGTAAATTTTTTGTATAAATCTAAAATAACCCTTAGTATAAACTTCTTCATTGTTGCTTGTTTCTTTATTTATATTATTGGATTTTTTCTTAGCACCAAAGGTATATAAATAATTAGGAATAATTAAAAAGGCACCCATCCATGAAGCAACTAAACATAAAATAACAACCAAAGGAATTGCTACAATAAATTTTCCAACCACACCTGAGATAAATAAAAGTGGAGCAAACGCTGCAACTATACATAATAATGTAACAGTAACAGGCCAAAAAACTTCAGAAACACCTTTGCTAATTCCATCCAACTTTGATTTGCCTGCTTGCAGGTACCTATAACTATTTTCTGAAACTACAATACTAAAATCAACAATCATTCCCAAAACCATTATTAAACCAAAGGTACTAATAACATTGATTGTGATATCATTTAACTTCATTCCAATAAACGCGACCATAAAAGCAATTGGAATTGAAGCTGTTACAATAAGAGACATTCGAATTCCCATTAAAAGAAATAAAATTGCTATTAAAAGTAAAAATCCTACTAAAGCATTTTCAATAACTGCATCAATTCTGTCTCTAGTAATCCTGCTCATGTCCCCAAAATGATCAATAGTTATTTCATTTTCATAGGGATTAGAAAAAGTTTTCATTTTTTCTTTAATCGTATCAACAACTCTTATTTCATCAGCACTTCGTTTTTTCCATGCAATCATTATAACAGATCTAGTTCCATTGTACCTTTCAAAAACATCAGCTTCTTCAAAGGTATCTGATACTTTTGCAAGGTCTTTGACCTTTGTTAAAAACCCAGCATCATTTGCAAATAGGGAGGTATTTTTAATATCCTCAATTGAGTTATATTTCCCCTTGGTCCTTAGAATATATTCATTTTCCCCAACCTTTATTGACCCACCTGGGAGATCAATGTTTCTACCTCTTAAAGTATCAATTACTTTATTAAGACCAATTCTATATTTACTCAGTGCTTTTGGATTTACCTCAACCAAATACTCTCTATCTTGCTTTCCATATGTTTCAACATCAGCGATGCCATTAATTTCATACAAATACTCTTCTAGTTTTTCAGAAACTTCTCTGATTTTTCTATAAGAAACATTTGATTTTTTACCACGAATAGCGAAATTTAAAACAGGGGTTTTATCAAGCTTAACTTCTTTTATTTCGGGTTTTTCAGCATTACCAGGCAAATCCTTAACTAAAGCTACAGCATCTTTAATGTCATCTGCTACTTTGGACTTATCTTTAGCATCCTCTGATAAATAAATCACAATAACTGAAACATTTTCTATGTTATAACTTCGAACCTTATCAAGCCCCATTACTTCCCTTAATTTTTTTTCAATGGGAATGGTAATAAGTTGTTCACATTCATCAGGACTTGCACCTGGATAAATTGTTGTAATTGTGACCATGTCAAAGTTAACCTCAGGGGCTACTTCTCGATTTATATTTTTTATAGTAACAAAACCTACAGATAAAATTAAAACAACAATTAAGTTAATTAAAAGATTTTGTTTCATTAAAAATGATATAACATTTTTCATAGACTTTTCCTTTTATAGTAATTGCATGTGCTAAATGTCTTTGGGGATATATTTTTCAACATCTATATCATAAAATTCCCACAGCTTATTTTTTGCCACCTGGAAACTTATTAAAGCTAAATTATATGCAACAAGAGTTTCAAGTTCATATTTTCGACTTTCAATTAGGGCATCTATTCCATTTTTAACAGTTGCAGAATTTAGCTTTCCTCTTTTCAATCGAATTAACATTTTATTGTAAAATGTTTCGGCTTCTTTTCTAGCTATTTTTGTTTTCTGAACAAGTTTGTGCATCATTTCAATTTTTTCGATTGCTTCTTCAACATCATCTTTTACTTTTCGTTTGATTTTATCATACTGAATTTGAGCTTTTTTAATATTGAATTTGGCATTTCTAGACTTCACTTTATTGGCTGGATTATCAAGCGGCATGGTTAACATTAAACCAAACTCAAAAGTAGGATAGGCAAAAGTGGCTGTATCTTTAAAGGAACCACCAAAGCCATCTTGATATCCTAATGTATTAGCATCAAACAATGCATTCAATTCAGGCAATCTTTCATTTTTAATTATATCTAGGTCAAGTTTAGCATTTTTAAGGCTGCGTTTTGCATTTAATAAATCAGCTCTTTTTGAGTAAGCTTCAGCAACTGCCGTTTCTTTGTTAATTATTGGTAATTTATTAGTTAGAATAATAGAATCATCTACCATCAAATTAGAATTAAGGTTTACTGTAGATAAGAATTTTCTTTTTGCGCTTTTAAATTCTTGTTCAGCCAATATTTTAGCTGATTCAGCTCCTTCAATTAAAAGATTATAATAATTTTCGGTAAAAGTTTCAGCCAAACCATATTTTACATTCGTAACATTAACTTTTTGCACATTTTTTGTAGCATTTAGAGCTGTAATTGAATTTGAAAGGGCTTCTTTTTTTGTTATCATATTCCAATAATCATAAATAACACCAACTATTACATATGAAAGTGCATAAATGATTCCATCTTTTTGCATGGCTGCATAGTTATCAAGTTGAGTTAATAGCCTTTTTTCATTATACCCAAAAGCATTTTTTAAGAGTTCTTGCTTGAGATTTATAAATACTACAGGAGCATGCGAAACACTTAGTCCAAAAAGATCTCCAAAAGCTGCAAATTCTTCAGGCATTTCTCTTTCTGTATCAGCAAATTCATATGATATACCACCTGAAACTGTTGTGCCGGTTTTAAATCTTTTAGAAACTATTGCTTGACCATTAACAGAAGTTATCTCTTGTCCACTATAAATTGCCAAAGCTTCAGGATACTGAGCATACTTAGTCCCTGCTTTACTAATTAAATAAGGAGCGTATTTTTGCTTTAGTTCTTGAATCATTGTATCCGTCATAGCTACATCATAGCTTCCTTGAATAATATCCAGGTTCATTTCAATTGCTTTTTTGATAGCATCCCCAATGGTAATCTTTTGTCCACCAAGCAAAATTGCAGGTTCATCTTCGATTTTAATATCTATTTTAGATAAGTTGATTTTATGTTTATCAACTAATTCATTAGCGCTTAAGTTAAATATCAAAATAACAATAATCGTCATAAAACATAATAAATGTTTAAACATTCACATTCTCCTCTTTATATTTAAACGAAGGGTTTTTTATTCCATCCAGATATATTTTGATTAAACTGTTTAAATCTCTTTGTGAAATATCTTTATTAGAAGGAATTAGAGTAAATTTCATTAATCCAATTAAATAAATAAAAAATGAATTAGAAATTTGATGACTAGTAATGTCTTTTCTAATTTCACCCGTTTTTTTTGCTTGTTCAATCAACACTTCTAGCCTTTTTATTCGCTCACTTCTGTTTTTTTCTAGAAGTCTTTGGGCTTTTTTATCAACGTCACTTTTCAAATTATTAAATATTGGATTATGAATAAAGGTAAGTATTTTAATTTTATTACTTCTTTTTATTTCCTTTAAAAAGGTTTTAATAGTTTTTTCAAATTTTTCTAAAGCACCAAGGTCAGATTCCCAAATGGGTTTTATTGAAGTATCTATTTGCTTAAAAGAAGTATCAATTAAGGTACAAAACAGGTCTTCTTTGTTTTTAAAATTCCAATAGATTGCACCTCTTGTAAGCTTAGCTTTTTTAGCTATTTCTTCTAATTTTGTACTAGCATAGCCATGATCACAAAACACTTCACTAGCTGCTTTTATTATTGCTTCTTTAGTTTTTTGTGCTTCTTCTTTTGTTTTTTTCATTAACAAGCCTCTTAATAAAAATTTGTTTTACATACATACATGTATGTATGTAGTCAAGATTTTCTTTTTTTTTAATCATATTTTTTTTGTTTTTTAATGTTTTTCATTGCTATCCAAATTAAATTATAATAATTAGCCTGACATTATGAGTAACTTACTAGCAATTGATTGTCGTTTTATTGCTAATGACCTTTACACTTTGTTAGGTGAAATTGATCCTGCTCGCTGGAATGATGATTTGGAACATTGGGCGGAGCAAAAATTAGAAATAATACGAAAAAATCTAAACAAAATTAAAATCTCCTATGAGTCATCACTTGAACATCCTAATATTGTGGCTCTTCATAAGAGAATTTGTGAACTATGCACACAAGTCGAAGAATCTTTACCTGATCAAAAAAAATCAATTGATCTTATTAAAAGCAGGTGGAATCAATTTCGAATTGAAATAATTCCTGCTTATGAGCAGCTAATCAAGAATCTTAAAACTTTTGATATTCATGTTCCTTCTTTGCGCCCAACAAATTATGCAAGGAATTTATTTCATGTTACAAATGGTTTTATTGTTTTAATAATTCTTCAGCATCTTTTAAGTAATTCAATGGCCATTTACCTTTCAGCTGCCTTTGTATCAACCTGTTGGTTTCTTGAATTCATACGCAGACAAACTCCGCAGCTTAATAAGATTATTATGGCGCCTTTTGTAAAGCTTGCTCACCCACATGAAAAATGGCGAGTAAATTCAGCGACCTGGTTTTCTACTTCATTGTTTATTCTGGCTCTAATACAAAACAAAGCAATTGCTTCAATTGCTATTATTGTCTTAGCTACAGCTGATCCAGCAGCAGCGATAATTGGTCGTCGATTTGGTCGAATTTGCTTAGCTAACGGTCGTTCACTTGAAGGCAGCTTAACTTTTTGGATAGTTGGTACTATCACAGCAAGCATAGCACTTTTAATATATTATCCAAACCTTTCTTTTGTTTATATACTTGCCCTAAGCTCAGGAGGAGCCTTAGCAGGTTGCTTGGCTGAACTTTTCAGTCGCAAAATAGATGATAATATTTCAGTCCCAATTGCGACTGCCCTTTGCTCCTTAACAATCATGAATATAATCACTATATTTTAGCTAATATTAACTCAAACATGCCTTTATAAAAGATTTATTCCATTTACCTTACAGACTTCTATCATCTCATCTGGCCAAACACTTGCCTGAGTTTCTCCAATATGAGCTTTTTGTAAGTAGAACATGCAAAGTCTTGATTGTCCAATACCACCTCCAATAGAAAAGGGATATTCATCAGCCAAAAGTCTTTTATGCCATTCTAAATTTAGCCTATCTGAAGCCTCTCGTATTTCTAACTGTTTTTTTAAAGATTCTTTTGAAACTCTGATTCCCATTGAACTTAATTCATATGCCCTTTTCAAAATAGGATTCCACACTATAATATCACCATTTAAGCCAATCCTGCCATCAGACCCAATGCTTGACCAGTCATCATAATCAGGAGCTCTTCCATCATGAATGGTACCATCGGAAAGCTTGCCTCCAATTCCCCTGACAAATATGACACCAAACTCTTGGCTAGCCTTGCCTTCTCTTTCTAAGGGGCTAAGATCAGGATACTTCCTTAATAAATCATCAGCGTGAATATGGGTGATTTCATTTGGCCATTTATAATTTATGTAGGAATATTTTTCACAAAGCTCCTCACCGACTGACTTTATAACTTGATAAATACTATTAACACTCTCTTTTAAAAACTGAACTGTTCTTTGCTCATTGTTTATAGCTTTTTCCCAATCCCATTGATCAACATAATGGGAATGCAAGTTATCAAGCTCATCATCAAGCCTTATTCCATTCATGTCAGTATAAAGCCCTTCACCTGTAGAAAAACCATATTCAGCTAGTTTCATTCTCTTCCACTTAGCCAGAGAGTTTAAGCCTTCTGCGACTTTTCCACAACCCAATAAAAACTCAGATTTTCTTTCAACACCATTTAAATCATCATTTATCCCAGAGCCCTTTTCAACAAATAATGGGGCTGAAACTCTTTGCAAATTTAAAGCTTTTGCAAATTTTGTTTGAAAAGTATCTTTAATAAATTTAATTGCTTCTTCAGTTTCCCTAATATTTAAGTTTGATTTATAATCTTTAACAATTGTTAACTGAGGCATAATTTTTTCCTTTTTATATTAAAACAATAAATTATTATTGTAATTATATACTTGAAAATCATATTTTTTAATATTATCTTAAAAAGATCAATTTAATTATTTGTAGGATATTAATTATGTCAAAAGCGAAAAGAAGCATTAATTACAATAAACCAAGGCTATTACATTTGAATCCTAGACATACAACAAATCAATGCATATCTGGAACAAATGCCTATGCTGGATTCAGCACAACCACCTGCACAGGAGGCACTTCAGCTGCAACAATGTGTGCAACAGGCACAGGTGGAGATGCTCCTTTAAATGGCAATGCTTGCACTACTGGTGCTCAAGCCGGTCAATGCGGTCAAGGCAATACAGCTGAAAGTGGTTGGTCATGTAATCAAGGGGTCTATGCCGCTGCTTGTTCTTCAAATGGTGTAGGACCTGGATCTGGATCTTGTGATTTAGGTGGAACTGCTATTTAATAACAAAACTATCCCAAAAAAAATCCTTGCCAAATTATTTCAATTAAATAAACCCTATATGACATTTATACAGAACAGAAAAATTCAAACTTAAAAAGAGGAGACATATATGTCAAAACGTACAGCTTTCCCACCAGTCTTTTGGTTAGCAAACTTTATAGAAGTTTTAGAAAGATTTGCTTATTATGGAATTTATTTAGGATTTGGAATTTACATGGAATATCTAGGATATTCCAAGGGCCAACTTGGCTTTGTTCAAACTTTATTCCTGCTTGTATCTTATACTGTTCCTTTAATTTCTGGAACATTTGCTGACAGGTTTGGTTTCAAGAAAATGTTATTGGTTTCATACCTGGCTTACATTCCAACAATATGCTTATTAATGTTCACAAAATCATTCTCTGGCATTGCTTTAACTATGCTAGGAATAGGTTTTGCAGCTGGTATATTTAAACCATTGATTTCTGGAACAGTTAGAGTTTCAACAGATGGCTCAAATAAAACCCTAGGCTTTGGAATTTTTTATGCAATGGTTAATGTTGGAGCTTCTTTTGGACCTGTTGTTGCTGGTAAACTAAGAGCCATATCATGGAACTATGCCTTCTTAGTGTCTGCTATTACAATTACAATTATGTTTTTTGTTACTTTATTTTTCTATAAAGAACCTGAAAGAGAAATCGAAGGTGTTACTTTAAAACAAAAATTTGCTGATATTTGGGAAGCTTTATCAGATGTAAAATTTGCCCTATTTTTAGGTATGCTGGGCTTTTTCTTCTGGATCCCTTTTTGGGGCTTTTTTAACTTAGTAGCAATTTTTATTGATAAAAATGTTGATACAGCTGCTCTCTTTCAATATGTTCAAATGGTACTTGGAAGCGGCATAGCAAACTTTCTATCACATGTTGATGCTGATGGACAAAGAAAACTTCTTGGTGAAACAATTGCCCATACTGGCTACATTATCATTTTCTTTCAATTATTTGTTTCAAAGGCAGCTGAAAGGTTTGCTGGAATTCCAACATTCTTGTTTGGTCTTTTTGTAACAGCTGTTGGTTTTGTTGTCTTAGCTTTTGCTGCTTTTTCATCACCTGCCTTTGCATTTTTAGGAATTTTCATTTTTGCAGTTGGTGAAATGATTGCATCACCTAGGATCCAAGAATACATAACATGGATGGCACCAAAAGAAAAAGCTGGCCTTTACATGGGTGCAAGCTTTTTATCTGTTGGTGTTGGAGCATTTTCAGGAATGATTTATACTCCACTTTATGGAATGTTTCGCGAAATGGGACATCCTGAATATGTTTGGTATGTACTAGCTGCGCATACAATAATAGGTATTGGCGCAATTTGGGGATTTGTAAAATTCATGGGTGATTTCAAAGAACTTGATAATTAATCTTCTTGTTCTGTACTTATGTCACTTGATTTACTTACAAAACCAACGCTATCAATTGCAATTTCCTGTACATAAGTTCCAATATTTTCATCATCATCTAAGTCCTGTAAAACTTTAATATAATAATTTGTAGTTTTTTGAATACTAACTTTCTCAACATAAAAACTTGAATAAATATCTTCTGTTACATCATAATCAATAATATTGCAGCCGACATCAGAGGCAATAAGAGCCTGCGAACCAGATATTTTATCTCCACTAAGTACTGCTGTAGAAACTGGAACAGGATTAACATTGCTGCCAACAGGATGAATTTTTGTCTTTTCAAGGCTGTAATGTGATTCTGCTGTAAATAAACCGGAAATAATGATATTAACTTCTGCTTTTTTCGCTTTTTGAATTAAACCCATTAAAGATGAGCCACCAAGACAGGCTAAAATTCCAATAATAGCCACAGTTATCATGAGTTCTACTAAAGTAAATCCTCTTTTGTTCATTGTCTTTCCTCCTTGATTTTTAAATAATCAGCATATTATTAAGCAAAAAGGATACCAAAATGGCAATTTAGATATTTTGATTTAATTTCAATGGCTTGTTTTTATTAATTTTTTATTATTATGTTCAAATGGTAGATTTTTACTTTACACCTGTTGCAACAAATATACTGACAATTCCCAAAGTGTCTTCTGGAAGCTTCTGAATTTGCTCAAGATATTCATTAACAGTTTTTCTGTCTAAGATATCTTGGCTTATTTGCTCAGCTTTATACTTTGTAGTAATCTCAATGAAATTTTTAAACCCTAAATCAAAACTAGAAAGAGTGAATACTTCCAGCTTAACATTTGAAAAATTTGCTTCTTTTAAGTAATGGACAAGCTTTCTTCCAATTGACCTATCTCCACCTCTATTCTTTTGAGATATCCATGCAGCCTTACAAAGTGAATCAAAACTTGCATTTTCAGGGTATAGAAGCAGAAAACGTTCATCAATATCAGCAATACAAATCATTCCAGATGTTTTTAAATGAGCTTTTATCTTTGCAATAGCCACTTTTGGATTTTGAAGATGTTGGAAAAGAAATCTAGAATAGGCAATATCAAAATCTTTATCAGCAAGGTTTAATTCATAAACATTTTGGAAATGAAACTTAAGATTTGATTGCTTGGCTTGAACTTTATGTTCACAAGCCCTTTTAATGAGAAGCTCATTTGCATCAACACCAATAACATTTCCAGGATAGCTCGCCTGGGCAATGGCAATTGAAGTTATTCCTGTTCCGCATCCAAGGTCTAAGATTTTTTTTCCTTTAGTAACTCCATATTTTTTTAATATTTTTATTTCAAATTCTTTAGCAATGTTTGCCTGAAGCTCAAGCCTTTTAAGTTCTGCTTCATTATCATGAAAATTTCCATAGGAATATGAACCTAAATTTATATCCATTCTTTAGATCCCTCCCAATTCAAGAAAATCTCTGTTCTCAACGGGCTCAATAATTATATCTTCTTCATTAGATTTAAGCCAACTTTGAGTTGTGTTTTTTAAACGAGTGCTAAGCATTGCAGAAATATTAATCATTACTGTTAAAGTAATTTCTGGATTTACGTTCATTAGTTTTTTTAAAAAGGTATGGGTTAGAATAAGTAATTCCAGATCTTCACAAGCCTTAACTGTGGCAGACCTTCTCATTTTCCCGAGAAAAGCCATCTCCCCAAAGAGCTCACCTTTTCCTAAAACAGTTAAGTGATAAGTTTTAGAATTACTATTAACAGAAACATCCACTGATCCCTTTAAGATTAAAAACATATCATTAGCAAGTTCACCTTGATTAATTATCACATCGCCCTTTTTACAGTTCAAAACTGTGCTCTTTGATAAAAATTCTTGCGTATCTTCTGAGCTTAGATCTCGAAATATCGGACTGCTGTCATTATGGATTCTTACACTAAGATAATTAAAAAAATCTTCTTTAGGAATTAATCGTTCATTAATATATCCAATATAATTTGGAAATCTAGCCTGAAACCACTTCCCTATTAATGGATCATTTTGCTCGTCTGGAATTAGGCGACTAAATATAGATCTTACAGACTTTAAATATTTTTTGTCATTTGCCAACATTACCATAGGAATTCTATAACCCACATCTGGATCAATCACATTGTCTTTATATCTTCTATATCCAAGATGCTGATAAAGCCCCACAAGATATGGGGCACATGTACAAAAATTAAATTTTATATTTCTATCTTTTATTTCCTCATAAAAGTATTTAAAAAGATGCAATAAAATCCTGGTATTTCTCCAATCAGGATGCACTATTAATCTTGAAGAAAAAGTAATGCTTTCTAAAGGAAAGTCCAGAAAATGATCGAGTCCATATGTTTTGTGAAAATAAGCTTTGCTTTGAGAACTATTATAAAAATTAAGACGAACTGTTGCTGCTATTTGCTTAGCTTTTCTTATATAAAAAAGATAGCCCTCATCATCAAGGTCATCTTTTAAATTTTGCTTTTTATGATCAGCAATGAAAATATTTTTTCCCATTTCATGGATATATACTTGATAACGTAAGTGATAGATGAGATTTTTAATATCTTGTGACCGGGCAATGCCAAACATAAGACCTTCTTGCCCTAAAACAGCTCTTTCCATAATATACTCCTAACCTAAGATGTCTTGCATGACTGATTGCATTAATACAATTTTAAAATAAGTTTTCAAGCAAATAATGAGGCATGTCATAAATATTAGTATAAGCGCTTGTTTTTTAATCAATATAAATTCATTTTTTCTTGTAATCAATAACGCAAATAAGTAAAATGCTATTTGTTTTTGCAAATTGTCATTTGCAAAAAAAATATTTTCATTCTGAGAAGGAACGTGTTGTGCATATTATGAAGCTTAATTATTTTTCGATTATCTTATATTTTTTTAGCACTTTAGTTTTTCCATTAGCTGATGCAATAACAGTTCAAGAGATAATGCACAATGATTCCCTTAGAATTGAAGATGATGTTAATTTTAAAGTAATCTGGTGGTCTCAAGATCCAATCCTTTCTTTTAGTAATGGTACTAAAGTGCATATCATTAATAATTCTAATGGCACAACAACCTATAGAGTAAGCACTCACAACACAGGTTCATGGATTAAGCTACCAGACGGGACTATCCCAATGAGAATTGATTCTAACACTATATTAGGAGAAGATCCATCTTTTCCAATGAATTTTTTCTCAATTCCAGTAGCCCAAACTTACAAAAATATCCTAGGTCATGATGTTAAATTTGACATTCCCTTTATGATCTTAAGTCCAAGTTTCTTTGATGACATTGATGTGTTTGGTTCTGTTTTTTTGTTTGCAGATGGAGGACGTCTAATTTATGAGAATAAGCAAATAAGAGCTACAATTTTTATTAGCCCCAGAGGTAAGATCATTGAGATTGAACCTGATGACATAATTACTGGCTATAGAAAAGGCATGATAAAAACGATAAAATACAGTAGTTGGGACAACATTTTTCCCAATGAAGATTATTTACAAAATCTAAAAGAGAAATTATTAAGAATTAGTGGCACAATAATAAATGGCCGGTCTCCTCAGACTGTTTCAATTGACTTTAGTTTATCTTATCCCCCAAAAGAAAAAGAAATTAGAAACCTTGAGCAAATAATTAAAAACAATGAGCACGAGGAAGTTGTAGAAGAGGCAATTATTACACTGGTTACTATTTGGTTAAAATCAAAAGAAGAAAAAGTAAATGGGCCCTTTCTAAGTATTCTACCCACTAAAGCCTCAATTTATGCAAAAGAAACACTAATTAGCCTTGTAAGGTCAAAAAATGATTTACCTCGCTTGTGGGAAATTCTAAGTTTCATTACATTTCCACCTGATTATAGAGAAACTTTGATTAAATTTTTTAAAGAAGCAGCAGGTACAGGTGATCACCCAGGAGCTACAAAAAAAGTTGCACTATTTTATCATGAAACTTTTAAAAATATTGATTCAGCAATTGCAATGGGACAATACCATATTTCTTTAATAAAAATCTTAAAATACTATCCTGAATTATTACCAGAATATTTAGAGATAATGTTTGAAAATACTCATAAAAATGAAAATGATGTTTATGGTGGATTTACATCAGAGCAAATAGGTTTTTTGGGACAATTATTCAGAGGACGTGGGTTATATGGAATGAGCGAATTCTTGGCTAATCCTAAGGCCAGGTTAGCAATAAAAACCAAGGCAAGAAAAATACAATATTATTTAGATCTAAATCAATCTGCCAGGGACTGGGTAAATGAACCAGAAAAAGTAGCAGATATATTTGAACAAATCCCAGATAGAAATCGACTTAGCAAATTGCCTTCAAACACCCTTTGTCTTAATCTCTTTTAATTTACACTTGTATTTGAGGAGCTAAATAAGTAGAATATTGAGTTTCTAGAAATTTTTATTAAAGCAGGCAAATCAAATATTGAAGCACTAAGAAAACATCCTGATATTATTGATACCTTTAAAATGCTTACAAGAAAATATAGCCAAGGATCTGGCCTTGATAATGTCAGGTTTCATAGTACAGACATTAACAGTCAAAGATTGAGCACAGAAAGACAGGAAGCAACAATAGATGAATTAGAATCTAAAAAACGACCAACACCCAATGATCCTGGGGAAGCAAAAAAAAACAGTTGTTTAAATATATTCTGAGCAAAAATTAAAATGATATTTAAATAATAGGATCTTTAATGGTTTGACCTGTAGCATTTGGATAGTCTTTGTAAACATGAGCTTTTTTTCCTGATTTAATTGCTTCATCAGATTCAAACATAAACCTATTAAACCTTTTTTTACACTCGTAAAAACCATGCCACCAAGCATAATCAGGAGCCATCATAGCTGTTCCCATTCTAGCCCTTCTTCCTTCATGATGCCAAAGCTCATAAAACTCAACTTCTAAGTCTTCATCAAAAAATTTTGATTTATCAAGTAAGCCTTTTGCATAGAGTTCATCAAGTTTGGCTTTAGCAGGTTTAAAATATACATCATTGTATTCATGCACAGCCTTATCCATTTTTACAAAATGACCCTTTGTCCAGTTTGTGCTGTGACACTGTAAGCATACATTTTCCATTTTTGCTCTTTCTTCTTTCCAGTCAACTTGTGCTGGAAATGGTTTGAAGTCATTTGGTCTAACAGTCAATGGAGCCTGAGTTTCCCATGACAATCTTTCTGTTACATCATGACTTGTCCCTACTTTTCCAATACCTGACATATGGCAGGTAGCACATGTTGGAGAACGATAGTCAACCCCAGGAGTCCATGTTTCAGGAGCTGCATCAAAGTTCCATTTATGTCCTTCCATTGCATATATAGCGCCATGTTTTGATTCTTCATAGATTTCTTTTTGAGGATGATCAGGTCCTAAGTGACATTGACCACAGGCCTCTGGTTTTCTTGCTTCAGCTGTTGAAAACTTGTGTCTTGTATGACAGCTTGTACAGCTACCTTTTGATCCATCAAGGTTTATTCTTCCAACTCCAACATTTGGCCAAGTTTCTGGATCAAGCTTTCCATCTTTCATTTTTAAAACAGTTCCGTGACATGCATAACAACCAGCATTTCTTTCATTATCAGAATTCATACCATTATTAAGCCAAGGATCAATAGCCCACATAATTTTATGTGTATTTGCATGCTTGCTTTTTGAATACTCAAAGGCTTCATCAGGATGACATTTTGAACAATCTTTAGGTGTTACAACAGCTGTAATATCAATATGATATTTCATGTTACCATAGGGAAGATCTGAGCGCTTATAATATTTTGCATGCTCCACACTTATATCTTTATCTGTCTTTTCAGCTTTGTGACAATCAAGACAAGTCACATTTGCTTTAGCGTGAGCAGAGCTTGCCCAATCTGCAAATATTCCGTGACTTGTTTCTTTATGGCACTGAATACAAGCTTTTTCCTCTTCAGAAAGACCTCTTATAATTTTATAATCCATCTTCTTAGTCATATTATTTTCAGAATTAGATTTAACCGTATCATTATTAATAGCTATAGTAATAAATGTTATTACTGTTAAAAATCCTACTATAATAATTGCTTTAATTTTCATCTAAGTCTCCTTCATAAACTTTTTTCTTTATAAATTTATCTTCAAAATAAAGTTCACGGTCATTGTGAACAAGGTTTTTATGGCAGTCTAAACAACGATGTTTTTTTCCTTCATGTTTCGGATTCAAAATTGCCTTATGTGCTTTATATGCTTTTTTATTTCCTGGAATATATAATAAATTTCTATGACACTTTAGGCATTGGTTATTTTTTATTCCTAAAACCGCATTTTTTTTCATTTCTTCGATATTATGCTCTGATTTAAAAAAATGTAGAAATACATCCTTGGCACCATGTAAAGTTTTAGAATAAAAAAAATCAAACAAGTCTCTTGGAGAAGCAATATGACAATCCATACAATCAGCTACTACTCCTTTTTCATTGTTATGATGACTTGAGGTCATCCAAGTATCATATGCATGATGTATTTCATGGCAGGATGCACAAAACTCTGGTGTAGATGTTCTAACCATTGCATAGTAAAATGTGCTAAAAAGTGGGACCGCTAACAATATGCCAATTATAATAAATAATAGATAAAGAACATATGATTTAGGAAGATTTATTTTAAGCTTTTTAAACATAAAAACTTTCCATTTTAACATTTGACTTATTGATAAGTTTTTCTATTATTGTTAGGATTCCTAACTAATTTATTATATAAGAAAGAAATTTAATTTGGTCAACAATAAATTAGATGATAACTTGCTTTTTTGCTTTGAAAGAACTTTTCATGCTTTTAAGACTATTCTTTGGAATGAAACAAAAAAAGCAAATATATCCCCAATTCAACAGCACATATTACTTTATCTAAAAAACAACAAAAAAGAAGATTGTTTCAATGCTAAAATCGCCATTTATTTTGGGCTAACAAAACCAACACTAACAGAAACTTTAAATTCTCTAGAATCAAAAAAATATATAAAAAAACAAGCTTATTCTACAGACAAAAGAAAAACAAACATCCAAATAACTGCTAAAGGCAAAAAGCTTCTTGCAAAATTTAATTCTTGGAACAATACACTTGAAGATATTTTAAAAAAATTGACTTTCACAGAAAAAGATAATGGACTTAATTTTTTATATAAATTAATCATTGAACTGCAAAATAAAAAAATTATTAGTGAAAGTAATATTTGCTTAACTTGTCATAATTTTATTTTTAATAAATTTGCAAAATCCACTAAACCACATTATTGTAATTTCACTAAAATAAGAATCTCAAATAGTGAAATAAGATATAATTGTGAGGAACATACATGAAAGAAGAAACTTATAAAATAGATACTGCTTTTATAAAACTTGATTCGCTACTTAAACTCGCGAATATAGCGGAATCTGGTGGACACGCAAAACATTTGATTAAAAATGAATTTGTCTTATTAAACAACCAAGTCATATTATTAAGAGGAAAAAAGATTTACCCAGGTGATATCGTTACTGTACTCGAACAAAATGTTAACATAAGAGTTGAAAAAAACTAGTTATAATTATTTTAATTTTAAAAAGCAGATGTTGGCATCACAAGGTGGGCATTTGTGGAGGTATAAGCTTTATAAAATGGAACATATACATTATCTTCACCTACTATAACAGATGGAAATAGCATATCACTTATAGAAGAAGATGTATCAACAGTAAAAATATCAGACCAGATATTATTAACTTTTCGCATGTACTTGATTGAAATATCAGTTCCCAAAGAGTGTTTATAAGCAATATGAATATTGTCATAATCATCAACAAACAAAGATGTCCATTGACCAGCCTTAGCAGTTGAATCAATATAAGCAATACTCCAGGTTCCAGGATTTCCAAAGGCATATTTTAAACTTCCACTATAGCCACTTGAATAATAAGAAAGGTGAATAACATCATTACTATCAATTCCAATGTCTAAATACAATCCGGTCCATCCTGGTGTATCAACAGGTTCTCTTGTCCAGCTACTACCACTTAAATAAAACAGCTCAAGATCTCCTGTGCTTGAATTAAAGGCGGCTATATATGGATTATTAGCTGAATCAACAGCGATTTTTGAATATTGCCCGACATTAACAGAAGTTTCAACAGGTACAGTAGTCCAAGATACTCCATCATAGTAGGAATAATACAAGTAACCAGCAACATTATCATAAAAACTGACATGAACATGGTCCAATTTATCCACAGCTATTGAGGAAAACCTAGAATTAACACCTGAAGCAATAGTAGTATATGCCCACCCACCACTAGCGTTTGTTACATATTTCAAATCACCTGTAATAGTTTCACAATGTATCATATGAGGATAATAGTTGGAATCAAGTGCAATGCCAGAATATCGGCCACTGAGGTTCACTCTATCAATTTCTGTAATTGTACAATTCTCTAGATTACCGCCTTCACAAAGGGCATAAGCTAAACCAGTATAACTTATGTCATAATAACTTAAGTGAATATCTCCGTTAATTGGATTAATGGCACTATCAAGCCAATAACCTGTCCGAGCAGTCATTGCATCATCTCCTGGATCTACATTATAAACAACATCAAACTCTGCTTCAGGATGACTTGGTTCAACAATGTCAGATAAATCAACCCTTATTGAAATCTCTGTTACATTTGAATCTGTGTCAGTTGCAGTTAAAGTTGCAACGAAAATTTGAGGTGTAAAACCTTCATCAGTATAAATACTGTCCACATCTAAAGTTACCATGAAATTACAACAGTTTCCAACACTACAGTCAGTAGCTGTATATCCATCAGAGCTATAATATAAAACATCGCTAATTGCATCGTATGAATCAGTCTCACTTTCATCCCAAACCATAACCTCTAAACTTACTAAACTTGAATCATCACAATAAAAATATGAATCATCATCAGTAAAGGTAATTGGATTTTCTAAAGTTATTGTTGATACTGAAGTAACTGCATCAAAATATTTTGATATCTTATCTTGAGTGTATACTGGTGTGGGACCATAATAATATTCATACATGATAGAAGCATCAATATCTGGTTCAACAAAAATGGCACCTGAAGTTGTCGAAAAATTAATTGCTAAAGTTTCTGAAGTTGTTGTTGAACTTATTGTCCAGGACACAGCAACAACATATCCAATTAATTCACCATCTGAATTGCTAACATTTCCAGTAATTTGATAAATCCCAATTGACAGGCCTTCAAAAGTGCAAGAACTTGTTGAAGCATCGATACTACATGCCTGGGTAATATCATCACCACCAGCATCAGGACTTGCTATTAAATCAACTGTATAAGTACCACTTCCTCCTGCTTCTGCATCAAATTTAAAACTCATGGAAACAGGAATTTTTTCTGAGTTTTTAGTAAGATAGTGACTTTCTCCCCCACATCCATTTCCCACAACTCCAAAGGAAAAGAAAACTAGAGTAGCAAATACAACAAGATAAAGAATTTGTTTTAATTCTAATTTATTACTAGTTTTCTTCATATCTGATCCAATAATTATTTAGTCACTATTCCAAGGATGGAATTGTCACACTAATTGGTTGTGTTACATCAGCGCCTTCTGAATCTGTAAAAGTCATATCAAATGTAACTGCTGAATAGTTTAACCAATTGCCAACCAAGGAAGAAACAGGAACAGTGAGCACAAAGTCACAACAGTGAGTTCCTGTTTGAGCGCAAAGTGCATCACCATCAAATAAAACTTCACTATCATTAGGATCTATTGTAACATCATCGTATCCCTCTCTGCCAACAATTGTAATTGAACTTATTAAAACAGCATCAGTAGCTGAGCTATCACACAGGTCAATTCCATCATCAGCATCATTACAAGTTATCCAATCATTATCAAAGGTGATTGCTAATTCATCATACAAGTCCAAGGCAATTTCATAATTTTGAGAAGTAGTCACAACACAATGCTCATTATAAGTAAAAGTAACTTCAGCCTGCACTTCAGCTGTCATGCTTATTGTTACTTCATCTTCATCTCCTGTGGCATTAATTTCAACAGCTATTTCAACAGTTTCAGATGTTGATGTAATCAGTTGATCAACCTCAGCACTTCCTAAAACTACCGCACTATCTAAAACAACAACTAAATCATCTCCATAGGTAATTTCATCATAAACCATTACAAGAAAATTCCATGTTTTACCAATGGTAAGCCCAGTAAAAGGTGCTATATCAGAAGAATCATAAAAGGTTTGAGCAGCTACAGTAGAAAATGATACTGTCTGAGAAGTTTCACCTGCTGCACTTGCAACAATTGTAACATAATCACCAACTGGGTATTCAGTAGTAAATTTTACTTCAACAGTAGCTGTAGCACCCTCACTTGCAATAGACTCCATTAAACCAGAATCCCAGGATGTTTCGTTTGTGGAACTTGAACAGCCACCACGACCACTTCCAATGACTCCAAAAGAAGCAAAAATTAATAAAAGAATTAATGATAATAAGAGAATAATTTTCTTATTAAACTTAATATTTGGTTTTTTAGCACTCATTTTACCCCTCCTTATTAAAAAGATAACATAATGATTTCAAGATATTATTTTGTGATAATCTTAAAAACACATATATATTTATATTATATCATAAAAAGGTTTAAATTCAAAATATTACAGATTATTGAATAATTTAATCAAAAGCCTTTTTTTACTTTCTTTTTTATTTATTTTCAATATATCACACTTAGTAATATGAAAACAATAAATCAGAAGGAATAAAAAGATGAACATTGATTCAATAAATAATTTAGTTAAGCAATTATCTGATAAAAAAAACATCAAAATGTTTAATGATGATTTTTTATTAACCTGGGATAAAAATGATGAAGAAATTGGGGCGACTTTTTTAGTAGCTGACATCCTTAGAGGAATGAGGGAAAATAATATTTCCGCAAGGATTTTTGATTCAGGCCTTGGGGTTTCATTATTTAGAGATAATTCAACAAGAACAAGATTTAGTTTTGCTTCAGCTTGTAACTTTCTAGGCTTAGAAGTTCAGGATCTAGATGAAGGCAAATCTCAAATTGCTCATGGTGAAACTGTTAGAGAAACTGCTAACATGATCTCATTTATGGCAGACATAATTGGAATTAGGGATGACATGTACATTGGCAAAGGTCATACTTACATGCAGGAAGTAGCCCAGTCAGTTGAACTTGGCCATAAAGATGGCGTTTTAGAACAAAGGCCAACTCTAGTTAACCTTCAATGTGATATTGACCACCCTACGCAATCAATGTCAGATGCTATGCA
This sequence comes from Pseudomonadota bacterium, assembly GCA_043820105.1. Lineage (GTDB taxonomy): Bacteria > Bdellovibrionota_F > JAHFAK01 > JAHFAK01 > JBDREC01 > JBDREC01. The sequence goes on along the minus strand of JBDREC010000108.1, from coordinate 18,772 downwards.
TGTCATTAATCACTTTGGTGGAATTGAAAACCTAAAAGGCAAAAAAATAGCCATGACCTGGGCTTATTCACCTTCTTATGGAAAACCTTTATCTGTTCCCCAAGGTATTGTTGGATTATTCACACGTTTTGGAATGGATGTTACTCTAGCACACCCTGAAGGCTATGAAATTATGTCAGACATTGAAACATTAGCCAAAGCCAATAGCTCAGAATCAGGTGGAAGTTTTACTAAAACCTACCGTATGGCAGAAGCATTTCAAGATGCTGATATTGTTTACCCAAAAAGCTGGGCACCATTTGCTGCAATGGAAAAAAGAACAAATCTTTATGGAAATTCCGATTTTGATGGAATTAAAGCTCTTGAAAAAGAGTTATTAAATCAAAATGCAAATCACAAAGAATGGGAATGCACAGAAGACTTAATGTCAAAAACAAAAAATGGAAAAGCTTTATACATGCATTGCTTGCCAGCTGATATTACTGGCGTAAGCTGCAAAGAAGGTGAAGTAGTTGCCTCAGTATTTGACAGGTACAGAACCCCCCTCTACAAAGAAGCAAGCTATAAACCATATGTCATTGCTGCAATGATATTTTTAAGTAAAGTCAAAGACCCGGCTGTAAAACTAGCTGAAATGATAAATACCAACTCTGCCCGCATAAGGTAATTTTTTTCCATTTGTGGAATATTAGCCCTGCAAATATTCTTCATTAAATATTATTTACTTTATCTTAACAGGATAATATAAAAAAATAATTATAATTCATTAAAGGATTAAAATAAATATGAACGCAGAGCTTTGGGCTGTTCTAACAGCTTTTTGTTGGGGTATAGGCTCATTACTTGAGAAAAAAGGAGTTACCCTTGGTGGTTTAGCCCCGGTGATGGGAACAACCATTCGTACCGCCTTTTCTCTATTAATGTTAATAGTAATCTCTTTTCCTTTTTGGGGTCAATTAAAATTAGCCGGATTTAAGTCAATATCCCTTATTGCCATTGGAGGTGGATTTCTGGCAGGTGGATTGGGAATTGTATTCCTTTACACCGGCCTAAAAACAGGAAATCTTTCAACTGTCATGACTATAGCTTTTTGCCTGGCACCTGTAATCGGAACAATTCTCGGAATCCTGGTGCTACACGAAAAATTATCTGCTATTCAAATGGCAGGGATTTCATTTTGTATTATTGGTTCAGCACTTTTAGTATATTTTAAAAACTGATATTATTTTTGACACACACAAATCTGATACATGGAATCAGAGTTAAATCCTGTTTCGTTGTGATCACCAAATTTGTGTATAATCCTGAAACCATTGAAAGCAAGTAAAGCATTAAGTTCCTGTGGATAATACATTCTTAAATTCAGGCTTTTATTAACTTCTCTTGCCTGATCCAGAAAAAGGTATCTCCAGTTATTCTCAAGGATTTGGTTTTTTTTATTATAAACTCCCTTTTCATAGAGCCTGAATTTTAGACCAGAGTCAGTCTTAAAGATATATCCACCAGTTTTTTGGTTCTTAAATTTTCTTTCTTTTTTTGATGCATTGGCTAAAAACTTTGGTTCAGGGTTAAATACATCAATAATGCAGTAACTCTTTTTTGCTAAATGTTTTTTTACAGATTCCATAAATTTACTCGCATCTTGATACGTATAAAGATGCAAAAATGAATTAAAAGGAATAAAAACCAAATCAAATTTCTGCTTCAAATCAAAACATCTCATATCTCTTTTCAGAAGTCTTACCTTAGAATCTTTAATTTTGAATTTTGAATTTTGAATTTCGAATTGTTTATCCCCTTGTTCCCTTGCGCTCTTGTTCTCTTTCACAAGCTTAGACTTAAAAGACTTTAAAAAAGAATTTGAGATATCAAGGCCTGTGTAGTTTATATTTAGTTTTGCCAGATGCAAACCAAGCCTGCCAGTTCCACAGCAAACTTCCAAAATCTTATTTCCAGATTTTGCAATCCATTTTTTATAAAACTCTAAATCAAAATCAAAATCATTTATTGCATCATAAATTTCCGCATTATCATGAAAGTCAATGGAGGTAAGATCTTTTTTCATTCTTAATTCTTAATTCCTAATCTTAATCTTAATTCTAATCCCTAATTCTCTTTACAAAAATTATCAACCAAAAAGCCGGAAGCATACTAAGTGAAAGTAAAATCGATAAGATAGGATAATTAAGAATTATAAAAGAAAATAAAACAAATGGTAGTAACAATATTTTAACAATGAATCTATATACAGCATTATCAGCAATAATTTTAGCAATAGCTGGAGACTTTTCATAATAAAATTCTACAAACTTTCTTCCCAAAAGATTCTTCATTAAATATTGATCCCGAAATTGCCTCAAATAAACAACATGCGGATCAAGCTTTGAACCATAAGCAGCGGTTGCAATAAAACACCAATCTGAGCTAGTACTTTGACCTTCGCTGGAAATTGAGCTTGGCTCATTAATTCCTGCGATGAAAGTTAAAATTTGATCTTCCTCACCATCATAATCATTCCCACCTCCTTCTTTAACGGAAACAGTAATGAGGTCTTTTCTGAGTGAATAAGTTGAATTTTCATATGACCATGAAGAATCATTTTTATAATTATAAAAAACAGAATTCTCTTCACCATCTATAGAAAGATAAATAATAAATTTTACTTTCTGAGCTAATTCCTCTGTTTTAATCTTAATCTCAAATATACCATAGCCCATATCTGTTGGAGTTGCAGAGAGGGATAAGGTATCAGGATCATAAGAATCAATAGCTACAAAATCGCCGCCTGATATTATTTTAAAACCAAAAGCTATATCATTAAAAGAATATGTTGATAAAATATCGCTTGCAAAGTCTGTAATAGCATTATCCTGAACAGTTATTGCTGTATCATAGGTATCTTGCAATCCACCAACATCAGTAACTGTTACTGTAAAGATTAAAGTAAGATCAGCTGAAGCAACAATTGGAGCAACAAATGTAGGAGTAGCAGAAGTTGAGTCAGATAAAGTAACTGGATCGCCCTCACTTTGTGTCCACTCATAGCTAGCAATTCCATCATCAATATCCGAAGATAAAGAAGCGTCTAAAATTACAGTTACACCCTCTTTCACTGTCTGATCGCTTCCTGTTAAAGCTATAGGAGTGGCATTTACCCAACTCACATTAACAACAACTGTATCAGTATCTTGTAAGCCTGACTCATCAGTAACAGTTAGTTGAAATGTTAAAGCCTCACCATCTACTCCTGTATCTGGAGCAGTAAAGGTTGGTTCTGAAGAACTTGAATCAGATAAGGTAACACTTGTTCCGGCAGTTTGTTCCCACAAATAAATAGCTATTCCATCATCTTCATCACTTGACGCGCTTCCGTCAAGAGTAACAATATCTCCTTCTTCAACTGTTTGATTATCCCCAGCGTCAGCAACTGGTGCAACATTAATCCAGGTAACATTAACTATGCAAGAATCGACATCCTGGCCACCATCATTATCAGTTACAGTTAAATTAAAAACCAAAGCTTCTCCATTTTCACCAACATTTGGAGAATCAAAAGTTGGAGAAGCGGCTGCTACACTTGATAAAGTAACTGTTGTACCTGAGCTTTGAGACCATAAATATGATACGATAGTACCATCTGCATCACTTGAATTTGCTCCATTCAAACTAACGGATTCTGATTCATCAACTGTTTGATCAGGCCCAGCACTGGCTGTAGGCAAGTTATTAAGCCCTTCTGCATTGATTGTTATTTCCTTAATATCTGCATCATTATATAGGACTGATAAATAAGCAGTCATAACCTTTGCTGAGCTTGGAGTAAATATTATTTTAAGACTGCAGGACTCACCGGAAGACAAAGTTACACCCGTGCAATTGTCCTCACTTAAACTAAAGTCATCTGCGTCAGTTCCTGTTAATGCAGCAGATGAAATCGAAACATCAGGAGCTCCTGAATTAGTCAATATTATAGTAAAGGCATCAGATGCATCATTAACATAAACATCTTCAAAAACAATTGAGATTGGGTCAGATGTTAAGGTTGAAGTATAGGTATAATAAGCCGCGGCACATGACACAGCAGCTGAGGTATATTTTATTCTCATATAGCCAGCTTCACCCCAAGAATCGCCCCATGAGTTTCTTAAGATCCAGTAACCATTATTATCAGCGTCACCATTATCATTCCAGCCAACTAAAGCGATAGCATGATCTACGTTTTCCAAATAACAAGGCTCTGCAGCACAAGCAGTATTTTCATCTTCGTAAATTCCACTTACATAAGCAGTAAAGGCAGAGGTTGTTAAAACATTGGCTCTTACACTTCCATAATTTTTTATGGCTGATTTAATTGCCGCTATATCATTACAGTCAATTCTCTCATAAGATGTCATTTGTGTTCTATCATTTCCCCAATGAGTACAACCAGGATCTGTTTCTGTATATGCAAAACTAGCAAGTGCAATGGCTCCATATTCAACAAAAGAATCCATATCATAATAAAGAACATCAGCTCCACCACAGCCTAACATATGACTTGAATATTCTTCTAAGTCAGCGAGACAATAAAGCATAAAAGATTCTGAAAAACTTGCTCTATCATCATCATAAAGGCCCATTGCAAAATTGTAAGTTCCTTCTGCTGCTGCAACATCTGCAAAAGCATAACATGATCCGCAAGATCCTTGATTTCTGATGGCATTGACATAGGAATGTCCATTGTAATCTCGCCAATCAAAACTTGCTGGCAAAAGCTCATCACCAACTTGAAATTTAAATCTCTTTGAAGTTTTACAGGATGTTTTTTGAGTAATGGGAACGCCAAGTCGAACGACTTTATCCCTTTCAGATTGAGGCAAATCATAAACCCAAGTGTGATCAACCTCAAAATTATATCCATTTTCTTGTATCTTTTTACGAATTTCACTTAGAGAATCATTATCTTCAAAAGCTACTAGTGAAAAAATTGGTGAAATATTCAATAAAAATAAAGAAATGCATATTAGAAAAATGTAGAAATAATTTTTTTTAAAAATTAGTTTCACTTATCCTGCTCCATGCATTCTAAAAATTCAAATCTATCTGACAAATCAATTTCAGGAATATCTATAATAAAAGGAGTACAAGTTCCCTTTTCAATCAATTTCAAGTTTGCTTCAAATATTTTACCTTTTTCGATTTGATATTTTTTTATAAACTTTGGTCCTGGATAAAAACCAGAAGCAAACTTCAAATTCAATTCCTTTGCTTCAATGCTTTGTGCTAATTCACTCAAATTATCTCTAAGCTTTGCTTTGAATTTATAAGTAATAATAAATGATTTTTCACAGGGATTATCCTTCCGTTTTTTAAGGTCAGATTCCATAATATCCAAAATAACAATTTCACCTGGATTTGAAGAATAAGAACAAGATCCACCGATTTTCGGTGAAGCTAAAGAAGACAGGCTTAAAGCAAGAAATAAAATTAGCATTATTTTCAACATGTTAAACATGTTCTTCATCTCCCCTGATTCCTTTTTATATATAATACTTTTAGCATACTATAGTATTATACTAAAATTTCATTAAATTATCTAGTAAATAAAAGTTGCTAAAAAATAGATATGCAAGAATAAAAATTAATTTCACCGATAGGATTAAACCGATAACTTCTCTGACTATCATCACCTTGGCTTAAAGGTCTTTTATCATCATCAATAGTGCTTCTACCATCAAATAATGAAAAATCACGTCCATAAATTTTAAATATATTTAAGCCACCAAAGTGGATTTCTATATGCTCAAAGGCTTTATCAACATCTTTAATTAATTCACTACCAAGCTCTTTATTATAAACTTCACAAAAAAGCTCTGCCCAGGTTTTTATTTTACCAAGATATTTTAAAATTGGTGGATAAAGATGCCCATTTCGTCCAAAGGAGATAATTATATTTTTCAGAGCCTGTACATAAACAAGTTCTACAGCTATTAAAGATCGCCCTTTTGCATATCGAGTCTCAATCAAGGTAATAATATTCATTGATAGATCGTCTAAAATATTCATAACTTTAAATCCAAGCTCAAAATCATTTAATTCTCTAGCTAGCATTCCAAGTACTCTAATAGTATTTTCAAGGAGATAAATATTTTTCCCATCGCGATCAATATCTTTCAAAGACAGTTGCGCTACATTAAGCAAAGTTAGAGCGTAAGTATGCTTAAAATATTCCAAAAGATTCCTAAACCTACTAAGATCCTCTTTCTTGTACTTTAAATCTAAAATTATATTTAGAGCTAAAATAATGGAATTAGCATGATTTAAATATGTTAAAAAATCTTCACTTTCCATTGTATGGAAATTTACTTTAAGAACTATTTGTTCAAAATATTTCAAAGCAACATCGACCTGAGAATCAATGGCTTCAAAAACACTATTTATATCATTTAAATTAATCTCTTTTGATAAGGATAATTTAAGATAAAAACCTAGATAAACCATGGCATAACCAGAGTTTTCTAAGTCTTTGCTCTGAGCAAGTTTTAAAAGCTTGTCATATTTGTGAAATCTAAAAGAAACGACCCCACTCATTAAATTCTCAACTCTCTTGTCTGAAATAGTTGGTCTTAATGCTTTTAGTCTATCTTGAGCAAAACCCAGAGATTGCAGCAATACAAATAAAGATAAAAGCGCAAAAATTTTAGTTTTCAAAGATTTCTGTTTCATAATGTTTCTTTAATCCCCAACAGAAAATAGAATGCTCTACTGTTTTATACTTTTTATGGTCCTTCTAAATAAAAATGCAACACTTATGCCAAAACTTGTCAATTTAATTGTCTATCATATCAGCAGGTTGGTTTAGATTAAAAATAATACTGAGTCAAGTCTGTCCCAAAATTCAAAACTTTTTAATAAATAATATTTAATTTTATCTTTGATTTTTCTAAATAAGTTTCATAGTCTTTACTTCCTCTTTGAACGCACAAAAATATTTTAAACCTTTTATTTCTATTATGGAGAACAATATGGAAAAAAAACTTATCGAAAGAAAAACAAGTTGGATCAGAGTTTTATTAACAATTCTTTATGTGTGTATATACGGTATCTGTGAATCTATTATTTTATTTTGTGTAATAGTACAGCTAGTAATAGCTTTAATAACAAAGAAATATAATCAACCTATGCAGGATTTTTCAAATAAAGTAATTGTTTACGCATATAAAATTCTAAGATATCTGTCTTACAATGAAAAAACAAAACCTTTTCCTTTTACTGATTTTCCAAAGGTTTTAGAAGAACCTGAAAGTGATGTGGAATAAGGTAGTATTCAGTATTTGGTATTCAGTATTCAGTTAATTAAGAGTTAACATTCTGAATATTTCGCCGTACGCCGTACGCTGTACGCTGTACTATTCTCGGAGGCTTCTTGTGAAAAAAATACTAATTAGTATTATTGTGCTTTTTTTTCTTCTCACTATAAATGTATTTGCAATCCACAAATGCTTTTTGAAACCTACTTCTAAGGGAAAACTTAATTTTTATCCTGATTTTGAGTTAACTCAAGGCTTAACTGAGTCTGTGAACCTATATACTGAATTTGGTCTTTTAGATAATCTTGAAATCCATTTAGATGTTCCACAAATTCTCTATGTTGACTCCAGTGAAACAGATGCTATTAATACTAGTCCTGTAATAGGAATTTTAACAAGCCTGTCAAGACACTTAAGCTTAATTGTTGACTATACTCTGCCAATAGTTGCTCCACGAGGATTTCAAATTGATACTGGTATTGTTTATTATGTAAACCTGGCACAGCATCTTGATTTTTTTGCTCAAGCTAATGTTCCAATTGAATATATTAACGACCAATTTGGAATTGCAATTTATGGTATTCCAGGTCTTGAATTTAACAAGAAGAATTTCCTGACACAAATCTATCTATCAATGGGTGAAGAACTGGCGCCAAACACACAATTTCAAATGACCTCTAACCTTCATATGGCGCTAGGCTTAGGATGGGGAAAACCTTATGCTGAATTTAACTTTGACATAGAACCTGCTAACTTCTGGAGATTTGTTCTTGGAATAGAGTTTACAATATAGCAATCATAGACGCGCCGCATTATTTCATTGACATTGTTTTATAATTAATATAAACATTATGACCTTAACTGATAGGAGCAGGCCAGACCAAATGAAGAATTTTATATTAAACATTAAAGCCTATTTCCAGCTACTTGTCATGATATTACTATTTGTTTTAATTTCAAATTCAAATCACATATTTGCGAATCAATATAGTTATATTGAAAATGCAGCTATGACCAAAAGATTATCCACAATGGGATATGAAGAAATTGCAGATAAAGATGGTGTAAAAGTTTACAAGCACAAAAAATCAGACATAGTAAAAATAGCTGGTGAAACACTTATAAATTTTCCAGCTAAAGTTATTCTTGATAGTGTAATTGATTATGAGGGTCAACTAGGGGTTGTGGAAAGAGTTACCACAAGCAAAGTGCTTGAAAAAAAAGATGGCTATATTTTTGCATATCAACATCTTAATCTTCCGATAATAAGTGATAGAGATTATTTATTAGAAGTGAAATATTGGGAAAAAGATAAGGTATATTTTGTACAGTATGATGTTTCAAATAAAATTAAAGGCCCTCAAAATAAAAGTGGTGTTGTTAGAATTGATTTTCACTCGGGTCTTTGGCAAATCATGCAACTTGAGGACCCACAAAAATCAAAAGTCAGGTTTCAAGTTAGTGTTGATATGGGAGGTTGGCTGCCCAAATGGCTAGCAAAAAGCGGTGCTGGCGCAGAAATTCCAACCTTGTTTAATAACATAAAAATAATGATTAATAATAAATTAGAAAAACAAAAAAAGGATAGTAAAAATGATATTAACGCAGATTGAATACATCTTAGTTTTTGCAGGCTTGATAATGCTTTTTAGAGTTATTTATTATCACAGGTCAATTTCTAAAAGATTGTCAGATACTAAAACAATTCCAAAATTAAAAAAGTATCCATCTGTATCAATACTCAGACCTATCAAAGGCTTAGATGCAGGTATAAGAGGCAATGTCCAAAATGCCCTTAATCCTGGATACCCAGGTAATGTTGAGACTATATTTATTTTTGATGATGATAAGGATGAAGCCTATCCACTTGTAAAAGAAGAAATTGAAACCTTTAAAATTAAAAACCCCACAGTAAATGCAAATATTTTATTTTCCGGAAACCCTCCTAAAAATAGAACCGGTAAGTTAAACGCAATGATAAAGGGCTATGAAGTTGCCAAAAATGAATTAATTGCAATAGCTGACTCAGATACAAGAAATGATAGAAAACTGCTAACAAAACTTGTTGAAACCTTAGAAAGCGACCCAAAAGCAGGTTCTGCCTTTGTTCCAGTAATTGTATCAGAGTCATTTCAAACCATTGGAGATGCAGGTTATGCCCTCATGCTAAATGGTCTTTACACACCAGAAGCAAAATCAAATGCTTCAAAACATGGTTGGGAAATGCCATTTATAATGGGTCAATTTATGTTATTTAAACGCGAAGCAATTGATAAAATTGGAGGCTTTGAAACAGCTGAAGGGCAACTTGTTGATGATATGTATATTGGAAGAAGAGTACACGAAGAAGGCCTTAAAAACCTTGTATGTCCAAATCAAATTAAAATAATTCAATATGGACTTTCCATAAAAGATTTTTGGAAAATATATATAAAATGGATAACCTTTTCAAGGTCAGGTCTTCCAGGCCTAACCTTCAAGCTAGGACCATGGATCAGAGGCATGGTCTTCTGGTTCAGCCTTATTTTTTCTGTAGCCTCATTTCTAATGGGTTATCAGCTAGCAGGCATAATAAATGGTCTAGTAACACTAGCTGTCTCTCAAAGCATAAACATGCTACATCAAGACGCAGGTGGTGCACAAATTAAATTCCGCCACTCCTGGGTTTCCTTTGGAATCCTACTAATTGCCCCAATAGTATACTCCCAAATCTTAATGAAACAAGAAGTTACCTGGAGAGGCAGAGTATACAACCTAAACTCAGATTCAAAACTATCTACCAAGTAATATTTTAAATGGAAATATCAGGGAAGTTATTTTTAAAGTGGGCATGCAAGCCAATTGAATCTGGTTTACATTTAAATATTGGCCCGATTTTATTAGAAAAGGGAGCAGTCTGGAATATAGTTTTTAAAAGGTTATTTTGGGTCCCCTGCTTTTTTCAAAATAATATTTGTAATTTTCATTCAAACTTGTAATTATAACCCAGATTTTTTTCAATAAGATTAAAGGGAAGCTATGTATTCAATCCTTAAAAAAGGCATGGGAAAAGCAATTCTTTACAACTACACCTCAAAAGCATTATCCTTTATGCTTGGTTACTTGCGAAAAGCTGATAAAAATAAAAATACATTTAAAATTATTGGTCATTCTCATATTGATATTGTCTGGAAATGGCGCTGGATGGAAGCAATTGAAGTTGTGCATGATACCTTTAAAACAGCAATTAAACTTTTGAATAAATATCCTGATTTTCGTTTTATGCAAACTTCTTCTTTGATGTATGAATGGATGGAATTACATTGTCCTTTAATTTTTAACCAAGTTCAAAAACTTGTCAAAGAAGGCAGATGGGAAATAATCGGCGGTACCCTTGTTGAATCTGACATGAACATTCCAAGTGGCGAATCACTGGCAAGACAATTTCTTTATGGAAAAAGATACTTTCTGGATAAATTTGGGGTTGACGTAAAAATTGCTTATTTCCCTGATAGTTTTGGTTACGCTGGAACTGTTCCTCAAATTCTAAAAAAATCTGGTATCGAATACTTTGTTTCTTCAAAGATGAGATGGAATATTACCAATGCACCAAAACAAAACCTGTTTTATTGGCAATCCAATGACGGTTCAAAGATTTTATCCTTTTTAACTCCAGGTCACTACAACAACAGGCTCACATATATTAACCTTTCAAGACTTAGAAACTTTTTGTTTTCTAATCATAAAAATGCCCCCTTTATACCTATTATAATGGGTGTTGGAGATCATGGTGGAGCTGTCCCAGAAGCTGATATTAAAAAAGTTCATCATATCCAGGAAAAATTTAAAGATCATCATTTCCTGGAATTTCAAAGATTTGACAAAACTTTAGATGAGTTAAAAAAATCTGATATTAAAATAGAAACCCTCAAAGATGAGCTATATTTGGAAAATCATCAAGGATGCTTCACTACAAGGTCGGTCTTAAAAAAGGGAAATAGAAGAGCAGAAATCTTGCTTGAATCTTGTGAAAAGATGTTTTTGCTTACTGGATATGAATATCCTGATAAATACTTGCATACTTCATGGAAGCATTTATTAATAAATCAATTCCATGATATTCTTCCAGGCTCAAATATAGAATCAACTGTTGAAGATTCAATGGAAGACTATAGATATATATTTAAATATGGCAGAGAGCATATAGACAAATGCATAGATACCTTTTCAAAAGAAATTGATTTAAGTTTATTTAAAAAAGATACTGATAAAAAACAGACCATACCAATTCTGCTTTACAATAGTCTATCTTGGGCGAAAGATACCTTACTTAGCCATAAACTTCCCAATCAATTGAACAGCAAAAATGTAGAAGTATATAACTTTAATAATGAAAAAATAGAAGCTGTAAAAGATTCTAAGAATAATATTTTATTTAAAGCAAGCATCCCAGCTTGTGGTTATTCAACATATCTTATTAAGGAATGTGAAAACTCAAGTGAGGCAAAAAGAAAAAGCATGGTCCTTGAAAAGGATGATGAAATTTATTTAGAAAATGATCAGGTAAGAGTTGTTTTATCAAAAGCAAGTGGCAATATTGAAAGTATTTTTTCAAAAGATCTTGGTAAAGACATTATTTATAAAGGAATGCATGCAAATCAATTAGAAATTTTTACTGATTATTCTCCAATATTCCCTGCTTGGAATATTAAATACTGGGGCCAAGGAACTATTCTTAACAATCAAAACCAGGATATAGAGAGCATTGAAGTTATAGAAGACAATGATTTGCTGGCGACAATAGAAGTGAAAAGAAAATATAAAAAGAAAAATAACTTTTCTCAAAAAATATCTATTAAAAAAGATGAGCCTTTGATTTACTTCAAAATAGATTTTGACTTTTACTCAAGAAACAAACTTATTAAAATAGCTTTTCCATTAAATATTTCAAATAAATCAAAAAGAGCTTTTTATGATGCTCCTTATGGTTTTATTGAAAGAAGACATGATGGAAGCAAGGATGATTTTGAAGTTCCAGCTCATAAGTGGGTTGCTCTACAAAATAATAATGATGAATTTGGAATCGCACTTTATAATAATTCAAAATATGGTTTTGATATTAAACCATCAGCTGAAGATGAAAATTTAAATAATATTAGAATGACTCTTTTAAAAAACTCAACCTCTCCAAGACCTGGCAGATATGGCCTCACCTTTTGGGGCCCTTATACTGACAAAGGTTATTTTTCAGCTGAATATGCCTTACATCCTTTCAAAAAAACCTGGTCTCAAGCAAGTATTCCTAAAAAAGCTTTTGAATTTAATTTCCCTGTTTATAAAAAAGAAATTGATCTTTCAATGGGCAAGCTAGCTCCAACTCAAGAAATGGTAAGAATAAAGCAATTTGGAGCTTCAAATGGAGTCATTTTATCAGCGATTAAAAAACCTTGGGAAAAAGATTCAGACTGGGATGTTTTAATAAGACTTTATGAATCCGAAAACCAGGATGCAAAAATCGCCCTATCTTTTCCAATGAAAAAAATAGCTAAAATAATTGAAACAGATCTTATTGAAAGACCTGTTTCAAAAGAAATTTCTGTTGAAAATGAAATTGTAAATATAGAATTTGGCAAGAATGAAATTAAGTCATTTCTACTCAAGTTTGTGTAATAGAAAAAACTGGAAAATTCTTTTCATTGATTAATGTCTTAAATCATGATAAAATAATAAAATATTAATATTAATATTTTTAACTATGCTTAGAATCTTTATCTTAATCTTTGTTTTCCCATTCATTTTAAATACTTGTGGTGAATTCTCTTCTGAAGAAGATAAAAATGATGAAAATACGACTCAAGAAACATCAGGTGAGGAAGTTGATAATGTTGAAGAAAGTGAAATAGAGGTGGATACTGTAGAAGAAGATGATGCTAATACTGGATTTTATGCACCTATTTATACCAAAGATGGTAGCATTCCAGATAATTATGGCATAGAAATGAGTGAAATAGCAAATAAAGTTGTTCAAAACCAATCAAAAGGGGCTCAAATTAGTAGAATTTTAGCTCAAAATGGTCGCTTAACACTTGATAATGGGGATGAGGTCCAGCTAATTGATTTTTCTACAAACCACTGCCCGGATACAATTGATGATTGTGATATTACAGAATCAGAAAAATTAGGAATAAGCACTTCTGTAATTATTGCAAATAGTGGAAAAATTATAAATACAATAAAAGACCAGGGCAACAGAGGAACCTGTGTCTCCTTTTCATTAAATGCTGCATTGGAACTCCTTATAGACAGAAATGACCAGACCATAAATCTGTCTGAACAAAACACCTATTTTCTTGGAAAGGCTGCTGAAGGAAGTTGGGATAGCGCAGGATTATCTCCAGTTTCAGTGATTTCTGGATTTATAGAAAATCAAGCTGTAATTATCAATGATACTAATTGGCCTTATAATAGATTAGAATATGACTGCACTGATTATCTGCTTAATTTTCCAAATTTCACCTGTACAGAAACAGAGGCTCAAGGTGGTGGTAATGAAGGAAAATTCCAAGATGCAACAGCAGCTGAATCATCTGGGTATACAATAAAAGAAGCACATGTTTTATACAATTCAGTTGGAAGAATAAAACAAGCCCTTTATAGAGGTTATCCTGTTATCCTTTCTTTAAATGCTAATACTGATTTTAATATAGCATCAAATAAAGCAGGAACAGTGTCTTGGATATTTAAAGCTGATACATGTGAAGGTGTATGCGGGCACGCAGTTTTAGCTATCGGTTATGTTGATGATGATCGTGTTGAAGGCCAGGGATTTCTAATAATCAAAAATTCCTGGGGTACTTTATGGGGAGATAATGGACTGGCCTATCTTACATATAAATGGCTTACACACAGTCTTTTAGATGCAAATGCAATAGTTGCAATAGAAGCCAGCCAATAGCTATCAAAGTATAATTCAATGGAAATTGATAATTATCGAGATGGAAAGGAAAAATAAGTAAAATAAGATTTTACACAATTATAATTATAAAGGTCAATATCCACAATTTGTAGTTATAGTTTTCTTATCTCCATTCTTATCCATTCGTTTTTATTCGTTTTTTTCACACTAATCCCTGTTGGCACAAGCATTGCTAAATAAATATAGTACACTATCCCATTTCTAAGTAAAAAGATCCTGGAAGGTTTTAAAAAAATCATCCAGGATCATTTTTTTTGCCCAAAAATTATTGCACTTGCCTGATTTTGAAAAGGAAGGAGTATTTAACTCAAAAAAAGTTCAATACTTAACAATTCGAATAATATAACTTTTTCCGACTGAGTGGGCCGACTGGGGCGCATGCCCTTTTTAAAATAACTTCCCTGAGATTTTCATAAAAAATAAATGCGACTAAATCCCGAATTTCTCGATTTTTTTGAGTAGGGTTTTTCGGTCTATTCCAAGAACTTCTGCTGTTTTCTTTTTATTTCCGTTGTATTCGGAGAGTTTTTCGATTATCACCTTTTTTTCAACAGCACTAATAATGTCTGAAAGCTTATCCGTCTTTTCCTTGGCTTTTAAACTTGAAAACCTTTTGTCAGTTTTCAAAATCGAGGCTTCAATAATATCATGATCAGCAAGGACAACAAGCCGTTTTATTTCATTTTCTAACTCTCTTATATTACCTGGCCATTCATAGTTCACAAATAAGTCAACAATTTTAGAATCTAGTTTTTTTGGGTTTTGTGCAGAATATTTTTTTAAAAAATAATTTGTTAATAATGGAATATCCATTTTTCTTTTTCTTAAAGGTGGTATTTTAATAATAACTGCATTTATTCTATAATAAAGATCATGCCTAAAAGAACCCTCTTCTACTAGCTTTTCAAGATCTCTATGTGTTGCACAAATGATTCTGCAATTGATCTTAATAAATTTATTTGATCCAACTGGTTTAATTTTTCTTTCCTCTAAGGTACGAAGCAGTTTTTTTTGCATATTAAGAGACATCTCACCAATTTCATCAAGGAAAATTGTGCCATCTTTAGCAATTTCAAAAATACCCTTTTTGTCATTTATAGCACCAGTAAAGGATCCTTTAGCGTGTCCAAAAAGTTCGCTTTCCAATAAAGTTTCACTAAAAACAGCTACATTTTCACTAAAGAATGACTCCTTATTTTTATTGCTATTGTAATGTATTGCCCTTGCAATTAGCTCCTTTCCTGTTCCAGACTCCCCATTAATCAAAACTGTTAAATCAGCATCTTTAACCTTATCAATTACTTCAAATATTTGAAACATCTTTGGATCCTGGGTAATAATGTTTTTATTATCATATTGCAGTCTTTCAATTTGGTCCTTAGCATTAAGCAGCTTTTTTAAATTATCAGATGTCTCTTCTTTTATAATTAGCCTTTCTTTTAGTAACTTGTTTAATTTTAAAACCTCTTCATTTTTATCTTTTAGCTTACTAATTAATAAAAAGTTAGAAATAACTTTTGATGCTTGCTTTGCTAGAAAAGATATAAGCCTTGTATCCAGATCATTAAAAGCTCCGATATTTATTGGATCATCCAAATAGACAATTCCAATAATGTTACCACGGTCAATTATAGGAAAGGTTATAACACTTTTCAACTTTGACTTCTGAATTGACTTGGTTTCTGCAAAAGCCTCCAGGGCATTTTCTATATCAATAATTTTATCTTCATTGAATGTTTTAGTGTAAATTGTTTGGCTTATATCTTTCGCTGAAGCAATTATATCTTTTTGCTCAAAATTCCTAGCAGCTGCTACGATATTACCATCATTTAAATCAACATGTTTTGGGATTTTATTTTCAAACTCTTTTTTCCTTAAAATAATAAAGCCTCTTTTAGCATTTGAAAATAATATGGCGTTATCTATTATTGAATCTAAAACCTGATATAAGCTATTTTCAGACATTAACTCCAAGTTTGTGTTAATAATTCTTTCTAACTTAAAACCATCCAGATGCCCATGTCTTTTATAGTTTATTTTATCAATTGTTTCATTTGCTTGTTTAACTCGCAGGTGTGAGTTAAAACTGGACTTTAAGCTTTCTGGAATGTTTTTATTAATCATATTTAAAATAGTCGTCAGCTTATCTGAATAGAAATTAGCTTTTTCAAGGTTCCCATTTAACAAATGAAATCTTGAATACAGTTCAAAAATAGATATTTGAATCTGATAGTTCAAACGATCAATATCAAGAGATTCGAGTTTATCTAAATATTCTTTTGCCTTATTTAAATCTTTATTTCCTAAGGCGATTTGGCAAGCAATACAATTTACTTCTGCTTGAACTTTGATATCTTTTCTGGATTCTTCAAGTGCTTTTAAAAGAATATCATCAATACCTTCTAAATGATTAAGTTTAAATTTAATAAAAGCTATATTTACAAGTGCAATAGATGCATAGAGTTTGATGCCAAGCTCATTAAATAAATCATAAGATTTTTGAAACGCAGATAGTGCATCCTTAGTGTTGTTTTCATATAAACTCATTTCACCATTTAGCATTTGGCTTGAAGCCATAATAGTCTTATTATTTCTAGCTTCTCCAAGTTCATTTGCTTCTTGCAAAAACTCCTTTGCTCTACTGATATCACCAATTTCAAAGGAAACCAGGGATATATTATATAAAAGGATTTCAGCAAGACTCGGCATATCCAGGTTTCTAAATATTTCTAAGGACTTTTGATAGCTATTTAAAGATTCTTTTAAATTTCCCATTTGTATATGGCAATTAGCAGTATTTTGAAGTATTCTAGCTGATCCTAGAATATCTCCAGAATTCTCAACTAGTTTCAAAGCTTTATCAAACCAAGTTAAAGCTTCTGAAAACTCGTTTATGGCCGAAAAGGATAAACCAATATTGTTAGCAGAGCGCATTACAGATGATTCATCATTACTATTTTCAGCTAATTTTAAAGAAAGCATAAAATTTTCTTTAGCACTATTAAAATCTGTTTTATAATAATCTAACAAACCCTTTAAATAGTATAAAGATGTCTTACTACTGGTCTCTTTAATTTCTTCTTTTTCCATCCGAGTAATAATTGCATTAGCTTCTTCAAATTTCGCAAGATTAATTAAGCAATGTGCTATTAAAAGATAAAATATCCCAGCACTATTTTTATTATCCTCTTTTTCAGCTTCTAAAATTGCACGTTCAAACAATTCAATCGCGCCCTTATGCATACCAGCGGCAAAGTTGACCTTTCCCAGGTCATGCAATATTTCTAGCCTTCTTTTATTTGTTTCAAATTGAACATCTATTTGAGCTAAAAGATCAGCTGCTTTTTTAAAATCACCCAAGAATGTATAAATCTGCGACAGTTCATAAAAAATGTCTTGTCTAATGGTAATCTCATCTATTGCACCAGTAAAATTAAAAGCTTCTAAAGCTTTTTCATAAGTTTTCGCGGCTTTATTATGCAAATTCCTTTGAACAAATTCACTAGCTGCATTTAAATAATAATTAAATGCTTTATCCTTTTTACCTGCACCTTGAAAATGATCCGCAATAATATTCTTATAGTTGCTTAAATAAATTGCATGCTCTTCCATTTCATATGCACAAGCTTCGTGAATAGCTCTAATTGTTTTACTTTGCTGAATTTCAATAATACAAGATTTAAAACTAGGATTATTTATTTTGGGTTCCTGGGTTTTAATATTTTCAATACTGATATTTTCTAATTTTTCGTTTACTTCAACAATATTTTTAAGAATTAATCTTTGCAAGGTTGCATAAAACTCATTTTCTTGAGTTTTATATCTTATGTAAAATGTTGGGGATACAATGACAAAGGTCAGCTTGGAATAGGTGAAACATATAATAGAGGTGATGATAGTTTAGACATGGGTGATAATTTACCTATTTTGTATTTAGGATCAGATGCTTCAGAAAATTCACTAAAAGCACTTAAAATATCAGTAGGCAATGATCATGCATGTGCTTTAATGACAAATTATTCCCTTAAATGCTGGGGAAATAATGAATACGGCCAACTAGGACAAGGCAATCAAACTAATCATGGTGACACAACAAATACTATGAGCAATAACTTACTTCCAATACAGTTAGGAACAGATGAAAATACTGGAGAAGAATTATATGCGCTTACTGTAAAATGTGGCAACGGTTATACTTGCGCTAAAATGAGTGATTATACATATAAGTGCTGGGGTGTAAACAATTATGGACAACTCGGCCTTGGTCATACAAGAAATATTGGAGATAATGAAGGGGAAATGGGTAACAATTTGGAATCAATTAATTTAGGTGAGCTTGAATAAATGGATCATCTCCAATTTAAATACCCAAACATTAAAGCGGGCATATAAAAAACATTACAAAACCTCTTTTTCAAAAAGCTAATGCCCACACTCCTTATTCAAGCAATAAAAATATTTTATTATTAAAGGCTTATTGTATTCCCACTGTCATGCAATAAACCTTTATAATAAATATATTTTTATT
>JBDREC010000107.1:0-4541 GCA_043820105.1 Pseudomonadota bacterium | reverse complement strand
TTTTGAGCTTTTTGCAAATCTAATAAAATCAGGTGTTAAAGTTCCACCTGATATAAAAGAGCCGATACACATTGATACAGCTGTAACAAATAAAATTGAATTTTGAGGTTCTATCTTAAGAAGTTCATGAAAGCCACCAATGGATGAAACAGCCATAGATACTGAGTAAAGTCCTAAAATTGTAATGGATGGAACTGCAATAAAACTTAGGATGATTAAGGCTCTAAATCCAAAATAAGCTGTTGAGGTCATTAAAATTCCAGAAAGCGCTACTAATAAATTAACATTTAATCCCGTTGCTTTTTGAACAGGAAGCGCAAACATTGCAACTCCAACTCCAAACCATCCAACTTGGGTGCTTCCCAGCAGGAAAGAGGCAAGATAAGAACCTTTTACGCCAAAAGAAAAATGGGATAAAAGATGAGTAGATAAAGATGTTTTAGAAGCAATATAAGCAAGGAGTCCTGTATAGGCTCCCAGAAATAAATTTCCAAGCAAAACAGCTAATAAAAAAGATCTTATATTTAAACCTGTTCCTAGGCTGCCTCCTGTCCACATGCTAGCTGAAAAAAAGGTGAACCCAAGCATAACAACAAGCATTTGCCAAAAACCTTTTTTACTATTTGGAGGAACTGTTATTAATGCAAAATCTTGATCCTGTGAGGACATTTTAGTAACCTTCTAATTGAATTTAAACCTTTAATGGAAAACTAAACTTAAACTTTTAAGTCAATAAAATTAGTAGCAGGGATGTTCAATAAATTGTTTGAGAAATGTAAATTCTTTCCCTTGATTTTTAATACATTATTTGCACAAAGTCTATTATCACTAAGTTTTCCATATGATGTGAAAATGAAATTAAATAATTTTACTACTATAAGTTTGTTTTAGGAGATTTTTTAATAAAATGTCCAATAAAACTATCTTCATAGAAGAAATCGGAAATATCAATCTTGTTAAAACCAAGCGAGCAAAGCGTTTTATCATTTCTATTCAACCATTTAAAGATGTTCGCATATCTATTCCATATTATGCTTCTTATAAGGAAGGAATAAGCGTTCTAGAAAAAAGAAAGGAATGGATTAAAAAAGCTCAGATTAAGATGAAGGATTATGAAAGTAAACAGAAGCCATTAGAGGCAGATCTTGTTAATAGCCTGCAGAATAGGGCTCTTAACTATTTGCCAAAAAGAACTAATATGCTTGCACAAAAGCTTGGTTTTAAAGTAAATAAAATATCCTTAAAAAACATGTCCTCAAGATGGGGCAGCTGTTCAACTAATAATAATATTAACTTAAATATTCAATTAATGCGACTGCCAGGGAAACTTATAGATTACGTAATTATCCATGAACTTTTTCATATCCGTCATCATAATCATGGAAAGCGATTTTGGGAAGATCTTGATAAAGCCATCGGTAATTCACGTTTTCTGGAGAAAGAATTGAAAAAATATCATACTCAAACGCAATAATATATCGAGTTGCAGAACAAGAGCGCAAGGGAACAAGAGAACAAGGGAACAAGCATTAGCCAATTTTATTGACTATAAAAAACAATGTTTTAAATTAATACTAATCTTTGAAATTTAATGATAAAGGAAGTGCCATGAAAAAGTTAATAGCTGTTTTATTATTTCTTTTAATGGTATCTCAATTCAATTTACTTGCTCAAGAAGAAAATGTTGTTCAAGAAAACAATGAAGCTGAAAACTTACAGGATCCCTATAAATTTGTCTTTAAAGGTGGAGCTTCAATGAAACTTTATGGAGCTATGGATATGGTTACTTATTATGATACCACAAGTGTTTATGTCAGTGACTGGTATATCTTTGTATATCCAAACAATACTTACAATGGCCAGGAAGACTCTTTTAGTATGGCAGTCAGAGCTTCAAAACTTGGCTTAGCTTTAAACTATCCAAAAGCACTTTTAGGTGGTGATGTAAATGCAAAAGTTGAAGCTGACTTTGTTGGTGGTTTTTTAACTGGCAGTATGAGCGTTTATTCTCCACTTTTAAGATTAAAGCAAGCCTATGTTTCATGGGATACAAAACAACATTCATTTTTATTAGGTCAAACATTTGCACATTTCTTGCCTTTATTTCCTGCTACTGGAACCTGGATTGCTTTGGGTGCAAGTGGAAATCCCTGGATGAGATTACCACAAATTAAATATACTTACAGAAACAGTGGTTTCAAGTTTGAAGCAAGTGCGACTAGACCAATGGGCGCGAACATGACAACAACTGATTCTGTTAATGATATAATCAATGATGGTGAACAATCAAATATGCCTTTCTTTATTGGAAGAGCAGGATATGACATGTCATGGCTTTCAACAGGTGTATCAGGAGTTTATGGCAGAGAAAAAATACACAGAGATGATGACACCACAACTCCAGTTACAGCAGTTGATGTAACACTTCCTGTGTGGCTGGCTGGATATGATCTCAAGTTAAGCAGCAAATATGTAGATTTTCTAGGTGAATTCTTTTATGGTGAAAATATAAACAGTTTTTTCGCTGGGGTTATTCAAGGAGTTAACACCACAGCAACTGATGCAACAGTAATTACCACACACGGTTACTGGGGACAGTTGACGCTCAAGCCAGGCAACAAACTAAATTTTCACTTTGGAGCAGGTATTGATAACCCTGACAATGGAGACCTGACAGCCACCCAAAGATCATATAACTTCACAGCATTTGGAAATGCAAATTATAAGCTAACAAATAACTGGACCTTGAGCCTGGAAGTTCCTTACATGAAAACAGGTTATGTCAATGGAACTGACAATGATAATATTAGAGCTATGTTTAGGACCGTTTTTAGTTTCTAAATAAATGACGACTAGTTGTTAAATTCTAATAATATTCTAATTTTATATTTAGCAAGTAATTTTACTCTATGAAATTGAATTGTTTCTTATGGAACCTACCTTAAGGCTTTTATTGAGTGAGTATATTGCCTTAAGAAGAAATATAAAAACAAGAAAATGTGCAAATCCTAAAATAAAATGAAAAAGCATTGATTTGAAACCACCTATTTTTGTTAACAATAATACTAATTTCAAAGAGATATTAATGTACATAATCTTTAGAAATAATTCAGATAGTTTAGTATTTTCAAGCAATTTGCAGAGATGATAAAATAGAAAATAAAGACCAATATAAAATAATATATAATGTACTATATCAAAATTTATTAAGTAATATTTTAAAGTGAGGTTTTCCTTTTTTGCAAATAAAAGCCATACACCATTTTGCATTAGGGCTATAATTGGCATAATTATTAAAAAGGGTCTTAAAATATCAATTTTAGGTATTTTTAAATCACTTGGGAGTAATAAGAATATTGCATATAATAAAATTAATTGAAATATCGAATTTGTTACAAGATTGGTTAAAATAGCATATGAATATATCTCATGATTTTGTAAGTTAATGAATGAATAAACAAAAGCTTTAATTATAATTTTATCAATAATATCATAAATTAATAATAAGTAAAAAAGCAGACTAAGACCTTTTGAAAGTGATTGCTTATAGGTTGTTTCCATAAAAACTCCAAAATGAAAATTATGGAAATTAAAACCTATTAGTTTTATTTGTCAATTTCAATAAAAAAATAGCTTACTAAATTATTTCTAACCTAAATTAGGCGATTTTATTTTGGCTGCATAATAAATAGGCATAAAAGTTAAAAAAAGATGTTAATCGATGAGAATTTTTCATTAGAGCAATAATTATTCAAAAGCCGGCAATCAATTTGGTAAACTTTTCCGGAAATTTTATAAAAGCGTTAATTTTAGGTGCACCTTTCCTATTGTTTTTTGTTTAAATACTATCTGGAGCCTGTTTAAAGCTCAAAGGGATCGGATTATTGCATCTTTCCCAAAGAGCATTTATTTGCAATAGGCAAGAATTTGCATGATGATAAGCTCCATAGCCATTCCTTTTTTACTTTTTCTGAAATGACTGACGATATTAAATACAAGGCTAAAAAAATTGTGAAATTTTCATCAAGTGTTTATCTTTATTGGATGAGATAGGGATTTTGGGAAGATGCGAGAGGGGGGACTCGAACCCCCACACCTCACGGCACCAGATCCTAAGTCTGTTGATTTTATCCTGAAAACACCTTGGTCAAACCCGATAACACCTTAATTAAATTGATTAAATCAAGTTGCACTAGCTTTGAATTCCAAGATCCAATATTAAAATTTGACGTTTGCAAGTACTTGAAATTACTATGGGCCTACTATTGACCTACTATCGGTTTGGTACGTATGTGGTACGGTCGCTTTGCGTCATTTGAGTGTATGATTTCATTGTTTTATAAGTGTTCGCCGCTTTTGATTTGCTTTTATTTTCCCCTATTTTCTTTAGTTTTCTTGTAGATTCTTCTAGAATGGGTCTAAAATGGGTCTTTGATTTTGGTGGTTTTGCTTAATTATTAAGCAAAAAGCTAAACATTTTTTCAATTGGTCCGTTAAAAAACTAAGTCTATCCCCCATTAAACATGCATGGATTATAAGCT
>JBDREC010000106.1:0-5932 GCA_043820105.1 Pseudomonadota bacterium | reverse complement strand
GCGTTGAGGCATTGGTGTTTGCCTGCCGGAATGTTTTTTAATTAAGGAGATTTTATGTTTATAGAAATTTAGTTAAATTACCTCCTGAGTATAGTGGCAGATTTTTAATGATATTCTTGTTATTATAATTTGGAGGATTGTTAGATAGTTTAATTGCAATTTCCGGTGAATATTTTTTTATATATTCGCTTAAGCTTTTAGCTTGAGTTCTTGTTCCTGATTTAACTTCAAGCGGAATGATTTTGGAATTAAATTCAAGTAAAAATTCAATTTCAGAATTTCTTTCAGACCAAGAGTATATTTCCTTGTCCAGGTTCGCGGATAATTCCTGGGCAATAAAATTTTCAGCAAAAAAACCTTTAGTCATTCCATAGTCTTGATTGATCAATGAATTTGTTGGAATTTCAAGCATAGCACCAAGTAAACCGGTATCAAATAAAAATAACTTAAAAATATTATCTTTTGAAAATGCTTTAAATGGAATTTGAGCTTTATTGCATATTTTTACTTTTAAAGCTAAGCCTGCTTTTGAAAGCCAGGAGATGGGCCCTTGCAGCTCATTATAACTTCTTTTATTTTCCAAAACACCTTTAAATTTGAATCTTGAAGTAGAATCGTCTATGGTTTTTGCCAACTGGACAGGAACATTTTCAAATGTTTGAGCAATGTGCATTGAATTTGTTTTACCTGCATGCTTTGCAAAATCTTTGAAGTATGAATTCATAATATCTTTCTGAAGAGTTCTGGCTGAATTAAATTTTAATAATGGATCTTCATCACTGAGCATATAGTTTGAGATTACCTGAGGCATTCCACCTATAACAAAATACTGAGTTAATTGGTCCCAGAGGTGAGAATGCATCAAACCAGAAATATTTTCTTTATTTAGAAAGGAATAAAATGTGTTAATTGTTATTTCATTATTTGATGCTAAAATAAATTCTTCAAAATCCATTGGGTATAAATTCAGAAAATTTACCTTGCCAACAGGAAAAGATTCTTTTGATAATGTGACTCCAATAAGGGATCCTGCGCAACAAATAGCAAGATTTGGTTTTTCTTCAGAAAAATATTTTAAGCTAGTGATAGCCTTAGGACATTCCTGAATTTCGTCAAATATTATTAAATCTTCATTTTGAATAATTGGTTTTTGCAAATAAAAACTTAGATCTTTGATGATTCTATCAGGATCAAAACTTTCTTCGAAAATGCTTTTTAATTTTTTATCTTTTTCAAAATTAAAGTTATAATGGTTTTTAAATTCATTTTTGCCAAACTCATTTAAAATATAACTTTTGCCAACCTGTCTGGCTCCCTGGATAATTAAAGGTTTTCTAGTTTTTGAATTTTTCCAGTATTTTAATTTATCATATATTTTACGTTTCATTTAAACCTCAAGCATGTTGTTTTGACATTGGCACCTTTAATACATAAGAATATATTAAACTCATAGAAAGATCAATGAAAAAGTATGAAAAGGCATACTTATTGCAGGCAGTTTTGCTATGTTTAGGTTATATTTAGCAAAAAACGTAAAAATAATAATAATATTTGCTATTTGGGTATCTTCACTGCAATGCTTGGTTTTCTAATTGTTGAATATTGTTGGAAAATAAGAATTTCAGAAGCATGTCAAAAGCAAAAAGCAACAAAAATTGTCACTCTGCTGAAATGCAAGTTTTATGATCACTTGCGCTGGAATATAGCTTGTATGATAATCGATTGCAATTGTGGTCTGATTTTTAAGTTTTAATAAAGTTTAATTGAGAAAAGAAAGACAGATGATCCTTATTTGTATTTAAGTTATTGACATATAGAAATAGATGGATATATATATAATAAATTCATAAGGAGTATTTAATGATTTCTTTAAAGATTATTTTGGGTGTGTTGTTTGGTGGAATTTTGGGTTATGCGTATTATAGATTTATTGGTTGTTCTAGTGGAGCTTGTCCTTTGACATCAAATCCTTGGATTAGTACAATTTATGGTGTAGCTATTGGGCTTGTTTTGACTGTGAAATGATGCTTATAAAACAGATTCAACAACTAAAATATCACCTATCCCTCTTTGAGTGATTGCCTCAGCTGTTGTTGTGATTGACCAGCCATGGTGGGGATCTCTTATGATTGCTGTGTTTTGAGATGGTGAAAAATAATCTATGATTATCATATGGCCACCAAGTTCTCCACCTATGCTAAGCATTGTTGAGCCATATTGCTGTAATAATAGTTCTAAGTTATGGGCTCTTTGAGAATTGTTGCCTTCTAAAGGAATTATTCTTGTATTAATACCCAACCTTCCAAGAATACCTGCAGCTGATTCATGGTTAGATAAATTGGTCTCACGCCAATATCTCATGTCTGGGCCTTTACCATAATCCATGGCTAGCATTGATGCGCAAGCAGCAACACAGCCTCTGAATCCAAGTTGAGGAATAACAAACTTTCCATCAAGAGTTACTCCATAATTCATGTCTAAATGTTTAAAAGTTAAGTCTTCTCTGTGAAGGTTTACTCTCTTTATTTCACTATCTGTAATAAATTTTATTCCTAAGTCATTTTTATAAATAACTTTAGGGTGATGGGGGCTTGCTCCCTTTTCAATGTAGACTGTGTCAGAGCTGCTTCCTTTGGGAAATCCTCTGTGACTAAGTGGATGATTAGGCCTTCTTGCAGGAGTTGTAAAACCCACAAGACCAAATGAAACTTCAAATCCCGCAGATAAAGGATACCATTGATGGGCTCGAATTCGTGAAAAATTCGAGTGAAAAGTTCTGATAAAAGTCCCATTTGTTGAACCAAGATCCATTATATACAGTTGTCCGTCTGGAGCTCTATACAACTTGGCATGTTGTGTGCTAACCGATGGTTTGCTAAGGTCTAGACCACCAAAATTCATATCTCTTCCTAGGATGATTTCTTCTCCAGGATAAAGGCGGTTTAGGGCATCTAAAACTTTTGGGTTTCCATTTGAGCCATCAATTTGAGCACCACGAATTCCGCTTTTTAAAGCAGGCAGTCTAAACCAGAAGCCACCTATTTGAACCTCTGTTCCTGGTTCTAAAAGAGTATTTGAATTAACTTTATTTTTTCCACCTCTAGCTGTTCTATAGTAAACCCAGCCAGCTTGGTTGTGACCTGATTCAATATTATATCCAAAAGATGTTTTATCTATTGTTACAGAAGCTTCTGAAAGAGTCGAACCTGTCATATCAACGCCTGAAAGTTTTGACTGACGTGTAATTACCAAATTGCTATTAACAGGATCACTGCTTAGCTCAAGCATTTCTATGGTTGCTCTTGCTTGAGGTGTGGTTCTGCTTTCGTTGCCTTTATCTGAAGATTGATCCTTTTGAGCTTTAGTTCCACCTAGCCCAATGTTTCTTTTAACAAAATCAACTAGTCCCATTTCTGAAACTTGGCCTGATCCAGGGTTTTGAGGGTTTTGGCTTGATGAGCCTGCATTTGCACTTTCATAGGCAAGTTGATATTTAGGGTCAAGGAGTCGTCCAATTGAATCAAGATATGATCTTGTGGAGCTAATAATATCTAAACTTTCATGAAATTCAGCTTCACTTCTTATAAGGCCTCTTAATTTGTTTTGTTTTAACATGTCTTCTGTGGCATCAAGTCTTTGTTTTGCAAATTCAACTTCACCAAAATATTTGGTGCTTAATTTTCCAGCTGACATTGCTAATCTAAGCTGTGTAAGAGTCATTCCCGCTAAAAAGATTTCCTGCCTGAAAGAAAGATCCTGTTTTGGAGCAAGATTCAATAATTCACCAAGTCTTCCTAGTAAAACAAAGGAAGCAAGTTCAGCATAGAAAACTCCTGAGCTATTTATTACTCCAAGGATAGGCTTATATATGGGGGCTTTTTCACTAATTGTTTTTAGTAATGCTCCAAAACTCTTTGACCAAAACTTCATAACTGTTTTTAGGCCCCCAAGGAATAAGGCAGTATGTAAGACACCTGAAATAGACATTTCAATATCACTTCCTATTAAAATTTTTCGAAAAACCTGATTTGCAACATAAAAGACCACTACTTCTGTTGAGAATGCAAGGCTTTGGGCCAAAAGGCCTGCTTTGCTAGCCTTAGAACCTGCCCATAAAAGCCTGGAGGATTTAGCTGCAGCAGATCCAATTCTTACAAGTTCATAGCTTTCAGTAATAACGGCTGCTGCTGTTATGCCTCTTGCCATTGCGGCAGCAGGGGAGGCTACTATCATGGCCAAGACCATGGGAATCGCTTCTTTTGTGCCTTCTTTTAACAAGGTATTGAACTCTGCATCTGAAAATCCTGAAAAAGAACGATTTCCACTTACTTTATCATAAAGAATTTTTGCATTGTTTCTTGTATATGGATTTTTGGATTCAATTAAAGCTTTTAAGATATTGATTACTGTGACAAATGGATAGCTTCCAAAATAAAATCTGTCACTTCTTATTTCTTTTACATATTCATATAACCAGTTTTCTCTTTTTCTGGTATCAGTTATATTTGATAATGCAATAAAACCTTTAACATCAACCTCAAGATCAATTAGCATATCCTTTAATTCGTCACCAGTCATTGCCCTTAAGTCACCAGTGATGGCTCTTTTTACACCATAATATAATTGATCTCCAATTACTGTCCAGGGCAAGTCATGTTCATTTTCTATTCCATAGCCTTCTTTGATGGAGGTAAAGCTTGCAAAATTTTCAAATGCTGTTTCAAGGTTATTGTAAGCACCTTGGGCGATTTTTATTATTATTTCATCAATACCCTTTTGAATTATGTGGGCCTTAAGGGTTTTGTAATTCATTTCAGGTTCATTTGATTTTATTTCTTTTTCTGTCCATTTATAAAAACCTAGTTCATCAAGGGCTTTGAGGCGCATTAATTCAAGGGAAGCAATTAAAGGGAAATTTTGTTTTTGAATTTTAGCATGATTTTTAGCCTGGGTAATTTGAGTGATTAATTCCTTTTTAAATGTACTAAGTTCAGAAGAGTCTGGAATTTGATATAAATAGGCCAGGGCTTTATCAAAATCTCCAGCACAGAAGCCGGATCTTGCCAGGGCAAATGTTTGCCCTTCATAATCATTTTGCTCGTCATAAAGAATAGAAATATATTCCAAAATGCTCGAAGCTTCTTCCATCAAACCATAAGACATCAATTCCATTGCATGATTTTCACTTAGAGCAAGCAAAACATGTCTGTCAACGCTTTGTTCACTAAAGGGTTGAGTTATTTCACTTATAAGATTTTGTGTGTTTTCCGGGCTTCCTTGATCTTGAATTGCATATAAATTAATGAATATTAATAAAAAAGTAATAGATTTTAAGCAAGTTTTAATCATTTTAGAACCCTATCCCTTAAAAAGCAGTAGTTTTATTATATAGCAAGGCTTATGCCCAAGCGTATGTTCGGCAAAAGCCAATGAATTTAAGGTGTTGCGTTGGGGTCGCGGGTTTTTTTTATGTTAAAGTGTAAAAGTTTTAGTGATAAGTAAAGGTTCTAGGGTCCGAACCGGCCATTAATGCGGGTATTTTTTGAAAAAAGAATTGACATATGGAGATAAATGGATAAGTGTATATAAAATAATCATTGGAGTATTTCATGATATCTTTTAAAATAATTCTTGGTGTTTTATTGGGCGGTATTTTGGGATATGCATATTATCGCTTTATCGGTTGTTCAACAGGCACTTGTCCTCTTACATCAAATCCATGGATAAGTACAATTTATGGTGTAGCCATAGGGCTCGTGTTAACGGTAAAGTGATTTTATTAATAATATATGGATCAACTCCAATTTGAATACCTAAACAATAGATCGGGCACATAAAAAACATTACAAAACCTCTTTTTCAAAAAGCTAATGCCCACACTCCTTATTCAAGCAATAAAAATATTTTATTATTAAAGGCTTATTGTATTCCC
>JBDREC010000105.1:0-20327 GCA_043820105.1 Pseudomonadota bacterium | reverse complement strand
TATTCAGTATTCAGTATTCAGTATTCAGTATTCAGTATTCAGTATTCAGTATTCAGTATTCAGTATTCAGTATTCAGTATTCAGTATTCAGTATTCAGTATTCAGTATTCAGTATTCAGTATTCAGTATTCAGTGATATTTTTCGTGTTAGGTTTAATTTCTTGACTGAATACTGACTACAGAATACTGAATACTATTATACTTTATTTCGATTGTTAAAAATAGGATGCTCTATGTCCAACTATGTTCATCTACATTTACACACTCAATATAGCTTATTAGACGGTGCAAATAGGATTGATAAAGTTTTGGAAAAAGCTAAAAGCTTTGGTATGAAAGCTTTGGCCATGACTGATCATGGAAATCTGTTTGGCACTGTTGATTTTTATAAAAAAGCAAAAAAGGCTGGAATTAAGCCAATTATTGGTTCAGAGGTCTACTTAGCTCCACTTGGTAGATTTGATAGATCTGAAAGGCTTTCACATCATTTGGTTTTACTTGCAAAGAATAATATTGGGTATAAAAATCTAATTAAATTAGTTAGTATTGGATATTTAGAGGGATTTTATTATAATCCCAGGATTGATAAAGAGGTTTTAAGAAAACATGCTGAAGGTATAATTGGACTTTCTGCTTGTATGGGTGGAGAAATTCCCTCATTTATTTTAGCTGAAAGATACGATGAGGCAAAGCTTTGTGCTTTAGAATATCAAACTATTTTAGGAGAAGGTTCATTCTATCTTGAAATGATGGACTCAAAGCTTCCTGGCCAAGAGAAGGTCAATGATTCCTTAGTGCAAATCTCAAAAGAAACTAATATTCCTTTAGTAGCTACAAATGACTGCCATTATATTAACCGTGAAGATTACATGGCTCATGAAATTTTAATGTGCATTCAAACAGGAAAAGTTATAACTGATCAAAACAGAATGACTCATGAGACAAGTGAATTCTTCTTAAAAAGCCCTCAAGAAATGCAGGCAAGTTTTGCAAACTATCCTGAAGCTTTGGAAAATACCTGCAAAATTGCAGAGCAATGTAATCTTGAGCTTGATCTAGGCAGTACTTATTTGCCTGATTATAACGTACCAGAAGGCTATGATCTAAAATCATATCTTGAACAAGTTGCCTTTGATGGACTTTCAGAAAAATTTGAAATTATTTTAAAAGATGTAGACAAACAAGAATATGTAGATCGTTTGAAGGTTGAACTTGAAGTTATTAATAACATGGGCTTTGCTGGTTATTTTCTTATTGTTTGGGATTTTATTAAATTTGCCAGAGAAAATAATATTGCAGTTGGGCCTGGCCGCGGGTCTGGTGCGGGGTCCTTGGTTGCATACTGTCTTAGTATTACTGACCTTGATCCCATTCAATATGGACTTTTATTTGAGCGGTTTTTGAACCCTGAAAGAGTGTCAATGCCTGATTTTGATATAGATTTTTGCATGAAAAGGCGTGATGAAGTTATTGATTATGTAACTTTAAAATATGGAAAAGATCATGTAGCTCAAATTATCACTTATGGTTCTTTAAGGGCCAGGGGAGTAATTAGAGATGTTGGACGTGTTTTAAACATTCCATATTCTGAAGTTGATAAGATCGCAAAACTTGTTCCAGAAGTTTTGGAAATAACATTGGAAAAAGCTTTAGAAACAGAACCACAGCTTATCAAAATTCAACAAGACAATAAAGCTTATGCAGATTTAATTAGATATGCTTTGTCTTTAGAAGGTTTAAATAGACATGCAGGTATGCATGCAGCTGGAATCGTTATTTCACGCGAACCCTTAATAGAATATGTTCCTTTATATAGAGGTACAAATGGTGAACAAATCACTCAGTTTGCCAAGGAAGAAGTAGAAGAAGTTGGTCTGGTTAAATTTGATTTCTTGGGTCTAAAAACACTTACTGTAATTGAACATGCCTGTGCACATATTAATAGAAATCGATCTGAGTCTGAAAAAGTTATTGATATTCGCTACATTCCTCTTGATAAAAAAGAAGTTTTTGATTTAATTTCCTCAGGTCAAAGCTGTGGTGTTTTCCAGCTAGAAAGTTCAGGCTTTCAAGATCTTCTCAAAAAGATTAAACCAGATTGTTTTGAAGATATTATTGCAGCGGTTGCTCTATATAGACCAGGCCCACTTGGTAGCGGTATGGTTGAAGATTTTTGGAAAAGAAAACATAAGCTTATTGAGGTAGAATATCCACACCCAGCTCTTGCTGAAATTCTAAAAGAAACTTATGGTATTATTGTTTATCAAGAGCAAGTTATGCAGATTGCCTCACGTCTGGCTAGTTATACATTAGGACAAGCAGATATCTTGCGTAGGGCTATGGGTAAGAAAAAAATTGAAGTTATGAGGCAGCAAAAAGAACTTTTTGTTGGAGGGGCTATAAAAAATAATGTGTCAAAGAAGAAGGCTTCAGAAATATTTGAATTAATTAACTACTTTGCAGGTTATGGTTTTAATAAGTCTCACTCAGCTGCTTATGCTCTTATTGCCTATCAAACTGCATATTTAAAAACATTTTATCCTGTTGAATTTTTAGCTGCTTTAATTTCAAATGAAATGGATAACACAGATAAGGTTGTCAGGTATCTTGATGAGTCAAAAAGATTAGGCATTGCCTTGCTTCCTCCTGATATAAACGAAAGTGAAGAAGATTTTACAATTATTAATGGAAAGATTCGCTTTGGCTTAGGTGCTATTAAAAACATGGGTACAGCTGCTATTGCCTCAATTTTAGAAACTAGAAAAAAGGGAAAATTTAAAACATTTTTTCACTTTTGCGAACAAATAGACACCAGGAAAGTTAATAAAAAAGTTATTGAAAGTTTAATTAAATGCGGAACCTTTGATTCAATTGAAGATAACAGAGCCAAGATATTTAGCGAAATTGATACAGCTATAGAACATTCTTCAATTATTCAGAGTGATAGAGAGTCTGGCCAGCTAAATATGTTTGATTCCTTTCATGAAGCCTTTAAAGAAGATCAAAGTAGAAAGACAGAATGCACGGGTATTACAGAAGAATGGTCAAAAGCAATAATCTTAAAAAATGAAAAAGAACTTTTGGGTTTTTATTTGTCAGGACATCCACTAGATGAGCATGAAAGCTTATTAAAAAGATTATCTGTTTTTAAAATAAGCGATTTAAAAAGAGAAAAATCTGCAATGGAAATTAATTTTATTGGAGTAGTTTCAACTCTTAAGGTTTTATTAACTAAATCACAGTCCAAAATGGCTTTTGCTTCAATTGAAGATCTTAGTGGAAATATTGAACTTATTGTTTTTCCAAAAGTTTTCGAAGAGTCTGCCGAGTCTCTACAAAGTGATGAACCTATTTTTATTAATGGAAACCTACAAGTTGAGTCAGACCTTCATAAAGTAATAGCAAATAAAATATTTACTATTAAAGATGCAATGAAAGTCAATATTGAAAGCTGCGAAGTGTGTTTGTTAAAAGAAAATATAAAAAACGATAGTATTTCAAAGCTGAATAAAATAATTGAAAATCGTCCAGGTGAGGCATTTTTAAATATAATTGTAGAAGATGATAAGTATAAAGTAAAAATTAAGGCTTCTGATGATCATAAAATAACTGCTTCACTTCAGACTGCCCTGGAAATTGAGGATTCAATCCCAGGAAGCAAAGTTAATTTTATTGTTAAGAAAAATCCAATTATCCAAAGACCCACCTATAGACCAAAATAATTTTATTTATGGAAAAAATTTATGAAGAAAAAAAGCAATAATATTTTATTTAATAAGGATTATTTAAAGGCTCAGGAAATAATATATTCTTTATCTAACATAAGAAGAAAAGAATATATGCAAACTAGAAAAAGAAACAGATTGTTTTTAAATAGAATGCGAGCCCTGCTTGACTTACTGGAAAAACCCGAAAAAGATATGGATATTTTACTTGTTGGTGGAACCAGTGGAAAAGGATCTGTTAATGGCGGCCTACATAATTTATTTTTAAATTCAAACATGAAAGTAGGGTCCTATTTTTCGCCACACGTCTCTAGTTTTTGTGAAAGGTTTGTGGTAAATGGCTGTGAAATAAGTCCATCAGTCTTTCTTCACTCCCTAAAGGAAGTTGTTAAAATTATGCCAATGATGGCAACGAGCAAATGGGGCTTACCTTCAACCTTTGAGGTTTTGCTTGCTCAAGCTCTTGTTATTTTCCAAAAAGCAAAATGCGAATTAGTTACTTTAGAAGTGGGATGTGGAGGAAGGTATGATGCAACAAATGCTGTTAGTGATTCTGGAATTTCTATTATAACAAATGTTGACTATGATCATATGCATATTTTGGGAAACACGCTTGAGGAAATAGCCTGGGATAAATCAGGTATTATTAAAAAAAATGGAATTTTAATTACTACTGAACCTAGGTCTAAAATTAAAAAAATATTCCTGCATCAAGCTAAGCTAAAAAAAGCAGATGTTTGTTTTGTGGGACCTAAGAGAAATAATAAATCAGAGCTTCCTTATTTTCTACAAGCAAATAAGGAAATTATTGATACTGTTGCGAGATTGTATTCACTAAAAAATGAATCAAAATTAAAAAGAGAATATAAATTACCCGCTCGTCATGAGATTTTGTCAACGGACCCCTTTATTCTCGTTGATGGTGCCCATAATGAGTCAAAAATTGAAGCTTTGATTGATTATTTAAAATATAAAGAGATTTCAAAGTTTGATCTTATAATCGCTATGGCTAATAATAAAGATTTTAGAAAAATATTAAATAAGTTGGATCCATTTGTTTCTACATATTATATAACAAGGTTTAATAATCCATTTAGAGCAACTTGGGATTTGGCTTCTGCTTATAATTATATTAATAAAAAATTTGGGAAAGAAGTTCATATTAAAATAGATCCAGAAGATGCTTATGAAGATTATATAAATAAAAAAAGGCTTCCTTTGATTGTTACAGGATCATTTTTCCTTGCTGGGGATTTGCGTAATTATATATTGAATAGGTGAATGACAATTCTTAGTTTGGGGAATTTAAATAATCAATAATCAACAATTAATAATTAATTCTCAATGAAAATTAAACTGGCATCAAATTTGCAACCATAATCATATATAAAACAATTTTCCATGGAGTGCAAAGAGATGAAAAATAAGTTAATCTATGTAATATCAATATGTTGTTTTGTGTTGTCTTTAGCCTTTTTTGTGACAGGTTGTGGCAATCATGGGACAGTTGAAGGGACATTAAACGGAACATATTATAATTTTAAACATGATACTTATGCATTTATTGGAAGCAATAATGCTTATGCATCTAGTTATTATGGAAGTTCTTATATGGGATCTTCAAGCTATGGTTCATCAATGGGATCAAGCGCGACTATTTATATTGGAGATGTATATGATTACAATAGCATGGAAATTACAATCTATGATTTATATGCTATTACACCTTATACGTATCAAGATATAACACGCAACTATCAGATTGAATTAAACTATAATAATAATGGTCAATCATTCACAAGCTATGCAGCAGGTGGTCAAATTTATTTTGATAGAATTGGCTATTATTATAATGATAAGGTTTCAGGATATTTTGAAGCATATTTTCCAGAAGGAACCTTATACGGTGATTTCGACGCTAAACTAAAGTATTAAGCCTTAAAAGAAGCAACCAGCAACCTGCAACTATAATTCTTAATAAGCACTTATCAATAAGCGTTTTTATTAACAAATCCTTTAAAGACTGTTAGGAATATAATTTTTATATCAAATAGAAAGCTCCAGTTTTCGATATAATAAAGATCACACTCAATTCTCTTTGATAAAGATGTATTTCCTCTCCAGCCATTTACTTGAGCCCAACCAGTAATACCAGTTTTTATTTTATGTCTCCACATGTACATAGGAATTTCTTTTTTAAATTTATCAATTAGAGGTGGTCTTTCTGGTCTTGGACCAACAATGGACATATCACCCTTTAATACATTAATAAATTGGGGAAGCTCATCCAGGCTGGTTTTCCTTAAGAATGCCCCTATTTTTGTTGTTCTTGGATCATCTTTTATGGCCCACACGGCACCAATACCTTTTTCAGCACCAACAGACATAGATCTGTATTTAAGCATTCCGAATACTCTTCCATCAAGTCCCATTCTTTCTTGTTTATAAAAAATGGGGCCTCTTGATGTAAGCATAACTAGCAGAGCTATTATTAGCATTATTGGTGAAATCAAAATTAAAACAAAAAATGAGAAACATATATCAAAAATTCTTTTTGAAACTGCATCAAAACCTAGAGTTGGATTCTCAACAAGTGTAATTATTGGAATACCCTCAATATTTTCAACAGCCGCACTGATCATATAGCTAATTTGAGGTACAAGCCTGATCGTAACTAGCTCATCATGTAGTTTTTTCATTATATAATCTACTTTTTTATAGGCTCCAAGAGGCAAGGAAATAAAAATCTGATCAATATTATAAACTTTTAAAATATCTTTGACCTGTTCTATTTTACCAATCACAGGAACATTATTTATCTTTTGATTTAATTTGTATTTATCATCTAAAAAACCAACAACCTTTAATCCCATCCAGGAGTTCTTTTGAATCTTCTCAAGAAGTTTTCTTCCCATATCACCAGAACCGATAATAAGCACATGGCGAGTATTTAAGCCTTTTTTCCTCAGGTGCTGCAAAAGCAATCTAAGACAAGTTCTAAATGAAATTAAACTTATATTTGAAAAAACAAAGAAATATGCAATGGTAATTCTTGAAAGGTTACTTTTTAGAAAAAAGGATGTGGATAATAAAAATAATACTGATATTGATATTGATTTGAAAATCAAAGCATATTCACTAGAAAGATGTGCTGTTCTTCTTGCTCCATATAAGCCCGACCAGGCCATGGTTATTGTCACAACAAAAATTGTTACAATGATTGGAATAGCTGAATTAATTTCAAATATCGACTTATAGGCACCTTCAAAAGTAAAACCATTAAAAATCAAATAGGATAAAACCCAAGATAATATTATTAGGGTTATATCAATTATCTTTACTCCAAGACGCAACTGGCTTCCATATCTTTTTGAAAATGAGCCGTTTTTAAACATGTATATTATCCTTTTAAATTTTGAAAACATTATTTTTATAAACCTCTCATACGAGTTGGTTTATTTTAATGTCCTCTGTAGTGGAGGGGCTTGTCCCCTCCTTATTTAAATGGTATTGTTTAGATGCAATAAACATGCCAATGGACATGTCGTTAAGTGTTTGAATTGTTACGGTTATTTGCAACGATTTTAAGTATGTGAAGCTAAAATCTCAATTAACTGAGACTAATATATCAAAAATCTGAGATCCAAAATAAAATTAGAATATATTTTTATCATATGAATTTAATTGATTTTATTTAACATTGATTAGATAAGGAAATTTTAAGCAAAAAAAGGAAAAAGAATGATAAACATAAAAAAATTCTGTGTAGGTCCAATTTATGTAAATACATATATAGTTAATGATTTTAAAACAAAAAAAGCGATTATCATTGATCCTGGTGGAGAAAATGAGCTTATTTTACAATATTTGAATGAAAATAATCTTCAAACAGAATTCATTATAGCTACACATGGACATATTGACCATGTAGCAGGAGCCAAAGAACTTTGTAATGAACTT
The DNA here is from genome assembly GCA_043820105.1 of Pseudomonadota bacterium. Taxonomy (GTDB): domain Bacteria; phylum Bdellovibrionota_F; class JAHFAK01; order JAHFAK01; family JBDREC01; genus JBDREC01. The sequence goes on along the minus strand of JBDREC010000105.1, from coordinate 12,642 downwards.
AATCTCCCCTTTTACTTAAATAGCCTTGAACTTAATAATCTTGAGTTGTCGAAATTAGTTGCTCCGAAATATGGTTATCTAGACTTTGAAATTCCTGAAGTTTACTTTGACTTAAATGAAAACACACAATTATCAATTGGCAATGTTGCAATAAAAATTATCTCTACACCAGGACACACAGCAGGTGGAATCTCTTTATTAATAGATGAAAAACTCTTTTCAGGTGATACGATTTTCTTTGAAAGTATTGGTCGTTGTGATTTGCCAGGTGGACATGAGGGTACTTTACTTAAAACAATACAGGATAAAATATTTAGCTTGCCAGGTGAAATAATCATTTTTCCGGGACATGGTCAGCAAACAAGTGTTGCATATGAAAAAGAAAGCAATCCATATATATATTCCAATGGATAAAAAGGCTAAGCAGATTCTTTTAATAATGCTTAAGATTTAACATCATTTTTCAAAAATTGCTTAATATATGCAGGGGGTGTGTTTTTAGTGTTTATTTCAAGAAAGTCTTTTTTCATTTTACTCATAAATTCTTCACGCTTGTCATAGAGTTTTTTATGTTCCCTTGGATCAATTTTGTTTAAAATATATGAAGTGATTAGGGGAAGAGCAATTGTTGTGTCTGCATACGTAACTATTGAATCTGGTAAATTTTCAGGATCTATTTTACCCCAACTAACAGCCTCAGAAGGTGTTGCTCCTGATAAGCCGCCAGTGTCTGGTCTGGCGTCTGTGATTTGTAAAAAGTAATTATGACCTTTTTCTTCCAACTTCATGATCTCTTGAATATATGGCTCAGTTTGTAAAATGAAGTTTTTAGGAGAACCTCCACCTAAGATCACTACGCCACTTTTCTTATCATCTTTTTTATAATTATAGACAATTGCTGATGTTTCATTTACGTCAACACTTGGGTCAACTCTGCATTCAGAACCAATTAAATTTAAAATTGCTGCATTCATTCCAATTGAACTATCGCCAGGAGAGGAAGTATAAACTGGAACCTTGTACTTATATGCAGTGGTTAATATGGAAATATTGTCCAGGTCTAAGGCCTTTTCCCTTTCAGTTAAGTGTTTTCCAAGGAGATAATGAAATTCAGCAGATCCCATTGTTTTGTGAAATTCCTTATGACTGGCTATGGTTTTTGTAATATAAGCATCAGTATCTAAAAGCACGTTAAAATCAAATAGCACATCATATATTCTTACTATTTGAGATTCTCTTAGGGAAGTATCGTTCATAAAAGGTGAGCCTTGATGTAGATTTAGGCCAAGTGAATAATGTGCATCATGATATAGGTTTGCGCCTGTTGATACAATCCAATCAATGAAGCCAGCTTTTATTAAAGGTACTATGCAAGAAGTTCCAATACCAGCTGGTGTTAATGCTCCAGCTATGCTCATTGCAACAAGGTTATCTTCTGTTAACATTTTCTCACATAGCAATCGACAAGATTCCTTTAATCTGCCAGCATTATATGCATAAAATGATTTATCAATTAAGCTTGCAATATTTTCAGAACCATCAATATTCGTTGGTTTAACAAGCGGAAATTTTTTCAGGCAAATTTTATCCATTCTTTTTTTCTCCTAATGGTAGTTTTATTGAAAAGCTTGAACCTTCTCCTTCTTTACTTTCAAACCAAATCTCGCCATCATGGGCAAGTAAGATTTTTTTTGTGATGGAAAGTCCAAGGCGTGTTGATTTTTCACCTTCTGTTGGTTTTGTATTGGTTCTGGCAAAAGGTTTAAAAATATTATCTCTATCTACATCTTTTATGCCTACTCCAGAGTCTTTTATTATAAGATAGGCATAATCTTGATCAGCTTTAACTGTACTAAATACTTCACTATTTCTATTTGAGTATTTTATTGCATTTGAAAATAAGTTATTTAGTACAGAAGTAATTTTTGTTTTATCCATGTTTACTAGAATTGCTTCATTAATCTGTGATTCAACGTTTATTTTAATTTCTTTTTTAGAAGCAGTGATATTGTGAAAATCAACAGAGTCTTGAACAAGTTTTAAAAAATTCACTTCTGATTTATTTAGAATTATATTTCCTGATTCAATCTGAGACACATCTAAAAGGTCATTTAGAAGGTTTGTCAAAGCATACATTTCTTTTGATATTCTGGAAATTATATGCATGCCTTCATCATTTAAATGTCCATAATTTCCATCACAAAGGAGTGATAGATAAACAAGTACAACAGAAATCGGATTTCTTATGTCATGTGCAGCTATTCCAAGGTAATAATCTTTTTGCTTGGAAACCTCTGTTAGTTTTGTGTTGAGTTGGCTCAGTTGGTAGTTTTTATCTTTAATGATTTTTAAGAGGTAGTCATTCATTGCATAGTTTGCACTTGTTAATCTTAATCTTTTTGTAAGAGTCTGTAGGATTGATTCATAGAAAGATTGTTTTAAATCTTTATCTGTATTTATGGCTTCAAGAAAGTCATTTGATTTAATTTCATAAATTTCAACATCATCTGTTGCAACAACAGTTGCAGATGCTTTTAAATTACTGATAAGCGCCATTTCACCAAAAACATCATTTTCAGTCAAGACCGCGATTTTTATTTTTTTGTTTTCTTCTATAATAATAGCATCAACAAAGCCTTTATTTATGAGATATAAATTTTCAACATTAAAGCCTTCTTTAAGGATTATGTCACCTTTGCCATATTTCCTTAAATTGAATTTAGGTATTAGGCTTGAAAAGAGAGCTTCATCGGCTTCAATGAACAATGACTTTTTAATTTTATCAACTAACATGCAATTTTCCTTTATTGTGACTCAAAAAAAACATATTTTAATGGATGTAAATTTTTAAGATTTGGATATATTCCTTTAACATTAGCTTTTAACAAAAACTGTGAAGTGTAATAGTATATAGGAATAATTGGCATTTCTTCAAGAAGAATTTTTTCAGCTTTTTTTAGTAAATTAAATCTATTGCGAGGGTTTACTTCAATGCTTGCTTCTTCTATTAGTTTATCGAAGTTTAAATTAGACCAAGCTGTTAAATTATTATCACCTTTGGAAACCCATAAATCTAGGAAGGTATTCGGATCTAAGTAATCACCAATCCAGCTTGACCTAACTAAATCAAAGTTCATCCTGAATAGATTTGATAAATATACTTTCCATTCTTGATTGATCAGTGTTACATCAATGCCCAGATTTTTTTTCCACATTTCCTGAATCGCGAGCATAATTTTTTTAATATCTTGTTCGGTATTATAAAGAATTTCGAACTCTGGAAAATCTTTGCCATTTTCATAGCCTGCTTCTTTGAGCAGAGCTTTTGCTTTTTCGATATCGTATTCAATGACATTCGGAGGAGAATAGTCTTCAATGCCTGGTGGTGTAAGAGAATAGGCAGGAACCCTTCCTTTGGCTACAAATTTACATAGCTTATCTCTATCAATAGCTAATGAAAAAGCTTTTCTCACTTTAATATCATTAAATGGCTTTTTTGTTGTATTAAAGCGAATAAATAAATTACCTAAAAAGGGAGAATAATGAAACTCTGGGTTTTTGAGATGCTTATCAATTTTGATTCCAAGTATTTGGCTTGTCATATCTAAAGCGCCTGTTTGAAACATTTTTTCTTCTGTATTTACATCTTCTACAATATGAAAATTGATTCTGCTCATTCTAACGAAATCGCTATCCCAGTATCTGGGCGATTTTTCAATTGTTAGTTTTTGGTTTGGCTGCCAACTTGTAAGTCTAAAAGGACCATTTGTGATAATATTTTCTGGCTTTGTCCAATTATCTTGATACTTATTTATAATATCTATTCTAATTGGTAAAAAGGTAACAAATGAGGTTAGATCTAAAAAATAATGTGTTGGTTTAACAAGGTCTACTTGCAAGGTGAAATGATCAATTGCTTTAATGGAAACTTTGGAAAAGTCATTATATTTACCCTGATTATATTCTCTTGCTCCTTTGATGGAATACATTAAAAAAGCATATGCAGAAGAAGTTTTTGGATTAAGGACTCGTTCCCATGAACTAATAAAATCCAAAGCTGTTACTGGTTTGCCATCAGTCCAAATTGCATTTTTTCTTAATTGAAAAATATATTGTGTGGCGTCTTCAGAAACTGACCAGGATTGGGCTATACCAGGAACCCGATTTAAAGTTCTTGGGTCATGAGTTGTCAGGCCTTCAAAAATATTTATAGCTATATCCATGCCAATTGTTCCAACTATTTTAGCAGGATCAATGGATTCTGGCTCATTGCCTATGCTTACATTGAATTCTGAATTATAGGAGGAATTATTTTTAAGCTTATCTTGTTTTTGAAGAGTACAGGCATAAAGCATAGAAATAATGATTGCCAAATAGAAATAACAATATGTTTGGAGGTTTTTTTTCAATTTCATTGGCTATAAGTTAATTCCTTATATTTTTCCTTCTAAATGGCTTTCTAGGCTTGTTAATATCCAGTTTTTTATTTTCTGAAATCAAAAAGCTCTCATCAAGAGGCACATAGTTATCAGCTACTTCTATTAATTCATTTGCAGTTGAATCTGGGAATGCCCAAATTTCAACTGTACATCCTTTTGATTTAAGATACCAAACTAAAGGTGCATAGTCTTTATCACCACCAACTAAAATATAAACATCTAGCTTATCTGCTAGAGTAACTGCATCAACTGCCAAGTATAAATCAACATTTTTTTGTGGTTGTTTAATTTCACCACCAATTTTCACAATATAGTCTTCAGTTTCTTTGGTAATTGACAGGTATTCTGGTTTATAATAAAGACATTTTACTAACTTTCTATCTTTTAAACGCTCAACTATGGTCTTATAATTTAATTTTGCCTTATAAACTTTTGCAGCAGATGTTTCAACATTTTCTGCGTCTATTAAAATACCTGTTTTTTGATTTGGTCTTAACATTTTATACCTTTTATACCTTTGATTTTTAAAAATGAAAGTTTATAAATACATCCATATAATGTCAATAAATCTTGTGTCCAATATCTTGTTATGGGCTATTTGTTGAAGTTGTGTTAATTGCTCTGTGAAGATTTTTATTATTAGTAAAGAAATATCTGGAAATTTTGTTTGGATGTTTTGAATTTCGGTTTCTGGACTTTTAAAGTATTTATTAATAAATACAGACAGATCATCACTGTTTATAGGTTCGAGTGTGTTATTGCCATGCAATCTGTGTTTTATCCACAAAGTAAGTATAATTGTTTCAAAGCTAAGATTATTGGGATCGATATTACATTTTGTAAAAGCCACTTTTTCTAGTCCTGACAAATTACATTCAATAGTATTTTCAAGAAAATTTATTTTATCCAGAAGGTGTTCAAGCTTAGTTCCTATTGTTTTATAATTGTTATTTTGTGAATAATTGTAAAGTTTTGGAATAGGTTTGTTCAGGGTTTTAGCGATTTCGCTTTCTTTCTCATTAAGAGGGGAAATGTCATATTCACTTAATTTTTTATAAAGATTTGAAGCTAATATTTTTCTTAACTTGCTTTTTAAATGTACTAAAATTGTGAAACCTTCAGTGAAAATTATCTGTGGATTGATTTGGGAAATTTGTTCACTTGTAAATCCATCTTCTTCTAGGATTTGTATGCCATTACACAAATTTGAATAGGTTTCATTCATTATCAAATCAATATCTTTTTTATTAGATGGATTCGCGATATTGGCGGCGATTGCCTTATTTAATAGCCAAACAATATGAAAAATAAAACTTTCCAGTTTTTCTTGGTCTATTATTTTAGACAATAATTCCTTTAAGGGACTTGAGTTTTCAAAAAGCTTGGCAAAGGAAACAGGAAGGTTTGAGTTTTGCCCTGGCAATTTTTGAATATCCATGGTTTTTAAGATTTTATCTTTTTCTCTTTTGTTTTTTACCCTATATATTTGCATGGATTCTTCGTATTCAAGCATTCCAATATCTGCAAGTCTCGCGTTTCTTAAGCAATAGGCATCTTCTAAAAGCTCGGCTTTTACGGCTTGTGAAAGAAGTGATAAAGTATTAAAACCAGTGTTTACATCATTAAAATAAACGGCTTCAATAACTTTTTGAATTGTAGTTCTTTTTGCATTTTCTAAGCAAGATATTATAAAAGCGAAATCTGGGCTTAAAAATGAGACATCCCAATTAGTATTTGCATAATTATCATCATCATTTTCTCTAATAAGTGTTAAGTCATAAAGGTAATATGATAGCAGCTCAAAATCCATCTTTGCAACAACACCTTTGAGTTTCTCAACTCCGCATTGGCACAGGGATGATAACCACATGGTTAAGTTTTTACCTTCTATTTGGTCTGCCTTCCAGATATCAAGATCCATATAGCCAATGATTTGTTTTGTTGAAGAATATCTTACTAAGTCAAGTCCTTTTTTGGGGCCACATTCTTTAATGGTAAAGTAAAGAGTATTATATGGAAGTTTTTGGATAACTTCCAAAGGATTATTTAATGACAATAGATGATCAGCATCCATTATCTCAAGGTTGTCTTCAATTACTATTTCAAATTTATTTTTCAAATGCTTATCTCCCACTGTTTTCTTTTAATTTCAAGGCCTTCCTTGGACTCACTTGGTAAAAAAGTCAAATGAAAAAAGGGGGGGCACACTTGCCTGATTTTAGAAAAGGAAATCGTGTCTTCATTTCAAAAAAAGACGGCTCAAAATTCCCTGCGGAATTTTGGCCTTGATCTCACCGCGCTATTTTCCAAGTATAAGTAAAATTAACAGTCTTAATAATACATCAAGATGTGTATTTTTTATATAGGAAAATCTCAGGGAAGTTATTTTAAAAAGGGCATTTTTATTTTGCATTTTTAAAAAACACATTATATCCAGTCTATTAATTCAAATTATTAATAATGGAAAGAAATTGATGGAAAAAGTAGATATTTTAATAAAAAATTCTTTGTTACTTGCAACAATGGATGATGATAGGGAAATTGTTAATGGGCAGCTTGCTATAAAAGACAATAAAATAATAGCAATTGGAACTGGACTTGACCTTGAATTCGAAGCGGCAAGGGTTATTGATGCAACAGGATGTCTTGTTTTGCCAGGCTTAATTAACACTCATCATCATTTATATCAGACTCTTACAAGAGCTATACCTTTGGTGCAAGATGCTAAGCTTTTTGATTGGCTTACCAATTTATATGAGCTTTGGAGGGAAATTGATGAAGAGGGCTTTTATATTAGCGCAAAAGCTGGAATTGCAGAGCTTTTGTTAACTGGTTGTACAACAACATCTGATCATCTTTATTTATTTCCAAAGGGAGCTAAAAATCTTATTGATGTTGAAATAAAGGCTGCTCAAGAAATGGGCATTAGATTTAATGCAACTCGTGGAAGTATGAGCAGAGGAAAATCTCAGGGAGGATTACCCCCTGATGATGTAATTCAGACTGAAGATGAGATTCTAACTGATTCTGAAAGATTGATCAACCAGTATCATGATTCAAGTGATTTTTCTATGTGTAGAGTTTCACTTGCTCCATGTTCACCTTTTTCAGTTACTCCTGAGCTAATGAAACAAACTGCTGAATTGGCTAGAAAGAAGAATGTACTTCTACACACTCATCTTTGTGAAACAATGGATGAAGAAGATTATTGTATTTCAAACTTAGGGATGCGCCCCCTTAAGTATATGGAATCTGTTGATTGGCTTGGCAATGATGTGTGGTACGCTCATGGTATTCATTTTAATGAGGATGAATTAAAAGTTTTAGCAGAAGCTGGGACTGGCATTGCTCACTGTCCTGTTTCAAATTTAAGATTAGGTTCTGGTATTGCAAAAATCCCTCAATTTCTTGAAATGGGCGGCAAAGTTGGCATAGCTGTAGATGGATCAGCATCAAATGATTCATCAAGCTTGCTAGCTGAAGTTAAAATGTCAATGCTTGTTCATAGAATTGGCACTTCTGTTGAGTCAATGCCAGCAAGAAAAGCTTTGCAAATTGCGACAACAGGCGGAGCTTCTATTTTTAATAGAAAAGATATTGGTCAGCTTAAAAAAGGAATGGCAGCAGATATTGCAATTTTCAAATTAGATGATTTAGCCTATGCAGGAAGCTTATCTGACCCTTTAGCAGCCTTGCTATTTTGTGGCCATGATACAAGAGCTGAATATGTGATTGTTAATGGAAAGCTGCTAGTGGAAAACAAAAAAATTATTAATTTTGATACTTTAGAATTAACAGAGATGATGAATAAAAAAGCAAAAGAAATGCTTGATAGAGCAGAAAAAAATTCAGGAATAAATTTTTTAAAAAGAAAGTAGAGGAAGTAAAAAATGAACCCTATTAAAAATGTTTTTCATCCTACAAGTGTTGAAGAAGCTTATGCGCTAAAAAAAGAACATAGTGAAACTTCAGCTTATGTTTCTGGTTGCACAAGTCTTTATTTTAGTCGCTCAGCAAAAATTGAGCAGCTAATTAATTTAAAGAAGATTCCAATGAAGGAAATTGGAATTTTTGATGATTCAATTGAAATTGGAGCTAATGTTACAGCAAATGAAATATATAAATCACAGCTATTAAAGAAAGAAGAACTTCAGCTTTTAATAGATGCTGGTTGTTTTATTGGTACCAATCAATTGAGAAATGCAATTACTATTGGTGGAAACCTGGCTCAAATATTTTCCTGGTCAGATTTGCCAGTTGCTTTAATGGCTCTTGACGCTTTAGTGGAGGTTTTTGATGGAACCTTGAAAAAAATGTGCATTTTAGATTTTATTGAAAATCCAGCAGGTGATTATGGGATTATTACAAAGGTAATTATTCCTAGGGTTTCTTCTAAAATAAAAACTAAGTTTATTAAATTCGCTAAAACCAAAAATGATTATGCGATTTTTACCTCAGCCATTTTGTTAGATTCTGATGAAAACAGTAAAATTCGAAAAATAAGAGTCGTTGTCGGAGGTTGCACAGCAAAGCCTGTTAGATGCAGAAGTTGCGAGGATACAATTATTGCGAATGGATTGGGGGTCGCCAATATTGAAAAAGCATCTTTACGAGCAAAAGAAGAAGTTCAAACATTATCTGACTTTAGGGCTAATGCTGAATACAGAAAAGAACTTATTCAAGTTTATGTTAAAAGAACATTAGAGGAGTTTTCAAATGAAAATTAATTTATCTATAAATGGTGAAAAAAAAGATTATGAGATAGATGCGAATGTGAATCTTTTGGATTTTTTAAGGGCCAATGGTTATTTGGGTGCTAAAAAAGGTTGTGATGATGGTCTTTGCGGTGCCTGTACTGTTTTAGTTGATGGCAAGCCACACAATTCTTGTATATTGTACACTGCCGCTGTTGCTGGTTGTGAAATTACAACTATTGAAGGAATCGGAAGCGCTCATGAGCCAAATGAAATTCAAAAAGCTTTTGTTGAATCAGGTGCTGTCCAGTGTGGTTATTGTACTCCAGGCATGATTTTAACAACTTATGCACTATTAAAGGAAAATCCAAATCCCACTGAATTAGAGATTAAGCGAGAGCTTGATGGAAATCTTTGCAGATGTACAGGATATGTTAAAGTTATTGATGCAGTCAAAAAAGCAAGTGAATATCTGAAGGGAGGGTCAGAATAAAATGATTAATAAAGATTGGAAAAATGTTGGACACAGTGTTAAAAAAGTTGATGGTTATGCTTTAGCAGCCGGCAAACCAATGTTTGTGGATGATATTGAACTTCGAGGAATGCTTTATGGAAAAATATTATATTCTCCACATGCTCATGCTATTATTAAAAGGATAGATACAGCAAAAGCAGAAGCCCTTCCTGGAGTTCATGCTGTTGTTGATTTTAGGTCTGTTCCTCGAATTGTTCATACAACTGCTGGTCAGGGTTATCCAGAACCTTCTCCTTATGATACTTTTGTTTTTGACAAGAAGGTTAGATTTGTTGGTGATAGAGTTGCAGCAGTAGCAGCTGAAACTGAGGAAATTGCAATAAAAGCACTTTCATTAATTGAAGTTGATTATGAAGTTTTAGATGCTGTTTTAGATTTAGAAAAAGCTATGGATGATGGAGCGCCAATTATTCATGATGAAGAAGAGGCTATGGAGCTTTTTCCAATTGGTTTTAATCCCAAGAAAAATATAGCTTCATATAAAGAGGCTTCATTGGGCGATTTTGATAAGGCTTATTCTGAGTGTAAATACAAAGCTGAAGGTTTATATAAGTCTCAATATGCACAGCATACTCCTATTGAACCCCACACCTGCATTACATATTACGATGAAATGGGAAGAATGATAATTAGGACCTCAACACAAGTTCCTTTTCATGTTAGAAGAATCGTTTCAAGTGCTTTAAATATTCCAGTTAAAAATATTAGGGTTATTAAACCACGAATTGGTGGCGGCTTTGGAGCTAAACAAGAAGTTTTTTACGAGCAAGTTGCTGCTGCCCTGACCTTAAAATCAAGGAAGCCAGTTAGGCTTTTTATGACCAGAAGCGAAGAATTTGTTTCATCCAGAACCAGGCATCCAATGAATATTGAGGTAAAACTAGGTGCTAATTCTATGGGAAAAATAGAAGCCATGAGCATGAAGATTTTAAGTAATACTGGTGCCTATGGTTCTCATGCCTTGACTGTTGCCACAAACAATGGAAGCAAGACTCTGCCATTATATCCTTGTGATCATGTTTACTATGAAGCAACAACAGTTTATACAAATCTACCAGTTGGTGGAGCTTATAGAGGTTATGGCGTAACTCAAGCTTGCCTGGCTATGGAATGTGTTATGGATGAACTAGCTCATAAAATGAATATGGACCCCGTAAAACTTAGAGAAATCAATCATATTAAGACAGGTGAAACAACACCTTTATTTGAGATTTTTGGTGAAGGCCGAGAAGGTGTTAAGCAAGTTATGGGAAGCTGTGGTTTAGCGGAATGTTTAGAATTAGGTGCTAAAGAAATCAATTGGAATGAAAAATACTCAAGAAAAGACAAGGGACCAATAAAAAGAGGAGTTGGTGTTGTTGCCTTAATGCAAGGTTCATCTATTCCTCACATTGACATGGGTTCTTGTTTTATTAAAATGAATGATGATGGATCATTTAACCTTAATCTTGGTGCAACTGATTTGGGAACAGGATCTGATACGATTATGGCTCAAATAGCGGCTGATACTATTGGATGTTCATGTGAAGACTTTACAGTGTATTCCTCAGATACAGATATGACTCCTTTTGATGTTGGGGCTTATGCTTCAAGCACAACTTATCTTACTGGTAATGCAGTTATAAAAACAGCTGAAAAGATTAAAAAACAGATTCTTGCGAGGGCTTCTTTGCTGCTTGATGTTACTGAAGAAGCATTAATTGTAGGTGATGGAAGAGTATGCACCTCAGACAATAAAAATGCTGTCACTTTTGCAGATATTTGCCTGGATGCTCTTTACGCTCAAGATCAGCATCAGATCGCAGCTGTTGAATCTAGTATTTCATATAAATCACCCCCTCCTTTTTCTGCTCATTTTGCTGAAGTGGAGGTTGACACTGAAACAGGTTTTGTAACGGTTTTAAAGTATATTGCTGCTGTTGACTGTGGTACGCCAATTAATCCACAATTGGCAGAAGGTCAAACTGAGGGTGGGGTTCTAAACGCAATTTCTTATGCTCTTACAGAAGAATATGTTTTTAACGACAAAGGTAAAATGTTAAATGATAATTTCAAGCGCTATAAAATATTCACAACTCGTGATTTACCTGAGTTAAAAACAATCTTAGTTCCAACTTATGAAGAAACAGGTCCATTTGGAGCAAAATCTGTGTCTGAACTTTGTATAAATGGAGCTCAATCAGTTATATCAAATGCGATTTTTAATGCCTGTGGTATTCGTTTAAAGGAACCACCTTATTCTCCAGAAAAGGTTTTAAAAGCTTTAAAAGAAAATTAAACCTCCTTGTTTGTTGTCCCCTCACACATTATTCTGAACAATAACTTTACACTTTGATAAGCTCGCGTCAAAAAACCATACGTTTTAACATAAAATTTAATGTAATATCTTTATAGTTTCATGTAATAAAAGACAAAAAATCGCCCTGTCTTTTTGGCACAGAGTTTGCTTCTATATCTTAATGTTTCATAATATGCTCCCCTAAATTTGGTTTGGGAAGCTCCCTTGTGTGGGGCTTCCCATTTTTTATTGCCTTTTATTTAAATTTTACACTTTTTACACTTTTATCTAATTTAACATAAAAAGTGCTTTTGATTTTAGGAGACATCGGAATATCCCAATTATTTTACATATTTTTCTTGTAAAAAATTTACTTTTTGCACTAAATTCATCCATTTTAACATAAAAAAAACAATCCAACCGCTCTAAGCGCAAGATAATATTTAACAAAACGATATCTGCTGAAATGGCACCACATATGCAATAGTATATTAATAGTTTCATAATATGCTCCCCTAATTAAGGAGGCCGAAAATATTCGGTCTCCTTTTTTTTATGCCAATCGGATTGAAAACTGGTCCACGAATCGGACGCAAAAGTGGTCCACCTAGCCCAAAAATTTTTATCTAAAATTTTTATAAAAATTGCAACTCATAAATTAAAACTCCTTACATTAATATGTTAAAAATAATGAAA
>JBDREC010000104.1:0-51059 GCA_043820105.1 Pseudomonadota bacterium | reverse complement strand
AATCCTAATCATAATCATAATCCTAAGATTAATCCAATGGTTTCATGTATAGAAATATTTATTTCAATTTTAATATCATGGAATAGATAGAACAGTGTTTTATATTTTCAGAATAATTATTCTTGGTGGGTACTCAAAATGAAGATGAGCCATAAATATACACCTAGATCTCCTTTCTTGCCGTACCCGTAAACGTTACCGTTACCGATTTATTAATACTTCATAAACCACTTACTCAGCTTATATACAATTTCTATTAATAATTCTTTTAGATTTGTATTTAATTGTGCTTGAAATTTTATAAAGTTAAATCGGTAACGCTCACGGTAACGGTAACGTTTACGGGAAGGGTAAATGCTGAAAATTAGAGAGGAGATCTGTTTATTATTTATTTCATTTTGCAGGACAATTTTTAAAAATGTCTTGAATAATTATTTCTCTTAATTCATCACTTAGGTTTGGGTTTTTGCAGATCGCTTCAGTAATATTTGTTCTTGTTTGTGGTTTTTGTGGATTGTTTTTATCTGCATCAATATTACTTTGCCTAAGTTTGTCCTCCCAGTAGTCAGAAATACAATCTTTGTCTGTATCCTTTTTATTTTCAGCATTATCAAGCTCTGCTTTTGCTTGAGTTACTTGATCAGATTCTTGAGCACTTGCCCCACTTGGTGCTGGTGTTTCATCTTGAGTATCTTTGGGCTTTGTTGATGCTTTGGGGTTTTGTATGGCTTTAGATGCTGATCTTTTAGAAGAACAGGATAAAGACAGTGATAAAGCAAAAATCATTGTAATACATAGAATTATTAAGTTTTTCATTGTTTTAGCCTTTTTTATGACGCAATATATTAATTATAGACAATTAAAACTAATTTATCAATATAATTATTTCAAATATTCAACAATAACATTACTTCTTAATCTTTATTCCTAATCTCAATCTTAAATCTAGACATTTCCATATTAAATAATTATATTTTCATTAATCAAAATTTATTAGGTGTACAAAATGACAACTCAGGAAGCATCTTTCTTGCTTCATCATCAAATAAAAGATGCTGTTATTATGATTGATAATGATGGCTTAATCACTTTGTGGAATAAATCAGCTGAACTTATGTTTGGCTATTCCAAAGAAGAAGTAGAAGGAAAGGATGTTCACATGCTTTTGGCTCCGGAAAAATACCACAATGATTATAAAAAGGGATTTGCTAAATTTAGAGATACAGGTGAAGGTTTAGCTGTTGGTAAAACTATGGAAATGGAAGCAATCAGAAAAGATGGCGAAGAAATTCAAGTTGAGCTTTCTGTTTCTGCTATGAAGGTTCATGGTAAATGGAATTCTTTGGCGACAATTAGGGATATTAGCACTAGAAAAAGGGCAGAAGAACACTTAAAGAAAAAAGAAGAAACTTATAAGCTGTATTTAGAAGCCATTCCAGAACTCATTTTTGAAATGGATAAAGAAGGCAGGTTTTTAAGCTTTAAGCCTTCAAAAGAGATAAACTTGTTTTTGGCTCCTGATGAATTTATAGGCAAAAAAATTACAGAGACTTTACCAAAGGAAATCGCAGCAGAGACAATGGTAAGACTTGAACAAGTGTTTGAAACAGGCAAATATGATTGGTTTGAATACAATCTTCCTATAAATAATGAAACAAGATATTTTGAAGCAAGGATAGTGAGAGCAAGCAACGAGGTGGCTTTAGTAATCATACAAGATACAACTAATAAAAAAAGATTAAGTCTTGAATCTCAAGAAGCTAAGGAATTTAGAAAAATTATTACGCGTCATGTTTCTGATTTGGTTTGGATTACTGACCTTGATTTTAAAACAAAATTTGTCAGTGAATCAGTGCTCAAGCTCAGAGGCTTTACTGTAAAAGAAGCTATTAGGCAAAATATAGAAGAAATACTTTGTCAAGATTCTTTAGATCTCGCAAAAAGCACAGTTTTTGATCAGCTAAATGACTATAAAAAAACCAAAGCAAAAGAAATTGAATCACTTTCAATTGTTTTGGAAATGAAATGTAAAGATGGAGCTACCATTTGGACTGATACTAAAATTGATATTATTCGAGATAAAGAAGGTCTAGCAAGTGGAATAGTGTGCATATCCAGAGATATTTCTGATCAAGTTGATGGTATTTAAAACCTAAAAACTTTTAAGCTTGATTCTAATTCAAAAGTTAATTTTATAATAAAGTATTTTTATCTTGCATTGCGTAATAAGTTTATGTATACAGCCAGGTCCTTTTAAATAAAGGTTTTTAGCAATTTAAGAAAAAATTTTTTGGGAGAAAAAATGTCTCTAAGTAAAATTCGAAATATAGGTATAGCAGCCCACATTGATGCTGGTAAAACCACAGTCACTGAAAGAATTCTTTATTTCACTGGAACCACAAGAAAGTTAGGTGAAGTTCATGATGGTCAAGCTACTATGGACTTTATGAAACAAGAACAGGAAAGGGGCATTACTATTGCCTCAGCTGCAATTTCTTGTGACTGGAAAGATAAAAAGATAAACATCATAGATACTCCCGGACATGTTGATTTTTCTGTAGAAGTTGAAAGATCCTTGCGAGTTATTGATGGAATGGTTGCTGTATTTTGTGCTGTAGGAGGGGTTGAGCCTCAAAGTGAAGCAGTGTGGAATCAATCTGATCGATACAAGGTTCCAAGAATCGCCTTTATAAATAAAATGGATCGCGTTGGAGCAGATTTTTTTGATTGTATAAATCAAATGGATGAATATTTAGCAGCTAATCCTGTGCCTTTTCATATTCCAATTGGCTCTGAAGATGAATTTCAAGGTAGCATCGATTTAATAAATGAAAACTATATTTTATTTAATGAATTTGAAAGAATTGAATGCCAAATACCATCTGAATATAATGAAATATATAAAGTTCATAGAAAAAAATTAATAGAAAAACTGGCTGACTTTGATGATGAAATATTGGAAAAGTACCTAAATGATGAAGATGTTGAAGCCAGTGTTTTAACTGCAGCAGCTAGAAAAGCTACAATTAATTTATTGATTACACCTGTTTTCTGTGGCTCTGCATATAAAAATAAAGGCATACAGGCCTTGCTTAATGCTGTTTCTGATTTTCTTCCATCCCCTCTTGATGCTGGCGTTGTTACAGGAATTAATTTAAAAGATAATGATAAGGTTGAAACAAGACACCCTTGCATTAAGGATCCTTTTTCAGCTTTAGCTTTTAAGATTATTTACGATCCATATGTTGGCCAGCAAACTTTTATTCGTGTTTATTCTGGGCTTTTACAATCTGGAATGACGATTTACAACGCTAAGAAAAATAAAAAAGAACGCATTGGTAGAATTTTAAAAATTCATGCAAAAGATAGGGTAGAAGTTACAAGTGCAGGTCCTGGAGATATTGTTGCTTTAATAGGCATGCAAAATACAGTAACAGGAGATACTTTGTGTGATATGGAGGCAAGGCTATTGTTAGAATCTATTCATATTCCTGCTTCAGTTGTTCAATTAAAAATATCCCCAGTAACTAAGAAAGAAGAAGAAAAGCTTGGAATTTCTTTGAGAAAGCTTTCTTTAGAAGATCCTTCTTTTAATGTTAAATATGATGATGAAACAAAAGAAACTATTTTAAGTGGAATGGGAGAACTTCATCTTGAAGTTATCGCTGATAGATTAAAACAAGAATTTGGTGTGTTAGCAAATGTTTCTAAACCTTCAGTTGCCTTTAAAGAAACAATTTCCAAAGAAGCAACCTCTGATACAAAATTTTCAAAACAATCAGGTGGTAAAGGTCAATATGCGCATTGTGTAATGAGAATTGAAGCAAACCATGGGAACGGTTTTGAATTTGTAGATAAAATTAAGGGTGGGGCAATTCCACAAGAATATATTCCTTCTATTAAAAAAGGAGTTGTAGCTGCAATGGAAGAGGGCATTTTCGCAGGTTTTCCAATTGTTGATGTTAAGGTGGTTTTAATTGATGGTTCTTTTCACGCTGTTGATTCATCAGACATGGCTTTTAGGACAGCTGGTTCCTTATGCTTTAAAGACGCTTTTAGAAAAGCTTGTCCAGTATTATTAGAACCCTTAATGAAGGTTGAAATAAATACACCTGATGATTATATAGGAGAAATAGTTAAAGATCTTTCAAAAAGACGAGGCAAAATCCATTCAATGAGAAGATTCAGAAAAGGTTCTCAAAAACTCAATGGCTTTGCACCACTGCTTGATATGTTCGGCTATGCAAACAACCTAAGATCCATTTCAAGTGGAAGAGCCAACTATTCAATGGAATTTTACAGATACGAAGTTTTATCAAATGATATAACTGAAAAAGTATTAAAAGAGCTCGATGAAAAAAAAAAGCAAGTAGCTTGAAATAACTTTTTAACTAAGCTATATTAATAATTTGATTTTTCCTGATTTTTTTATATAATAACCTATAAAAATAAAGAACTTTACGCCGTACGCTGTACGCCCTACGCTGTACCATTTCTTACAGCTTACCCCTTACAGCTTATAGCTAAAAAAAGGAGGAAAAAGTGAAAATCACTCCACTTGATATTCAACAACAACAATTCAAGATTACACTCCGTGGATATGATACTAAAGATGTCGATGTTTTCATGGAAATGGTTTCAAGTGAACTTGAAAAAGTTATTCGAGAAAATAATGAAATAAAAGATAAGCAAACCCGCCTAACAAATCAACTAGAAGAGTTTAAAGATAAAGAAAAAATTCTTAAAGACACTATTATTGCAGCACAAAAAATATCAGAAGATATGAAGGAAAACGCCAAAAAAGAAGGCGATATTATAATTGCACAAGCTGAAAGCCAAGCTGACATGATTCTTGAAAAAGCTTATTCAAGACTTGCAAAGGTAATTGAAGATATTAATGAAATGAAAAGACAGAGAATACAATACGAAACTTCGCTAAAATCATTATTATATACTCACATTAAGATTTTAAATGCAAAGAAAAGCGAAGAAGAGTCTGAGCTAAATGATGAACAAATTGAAACAAACCTAAAGGTGATGAAACAAAGTGAGTCAAAATAATCCTTTTATTTTTTCAAATGAAACTAGAAAACACAACCTTCAAATTCTAAAAACAAAACCCTTTGATTTATTAATTGTTGGAGCTGGTATTAATGGTGCTGGAGCCGCACGTGACGCTGCTCTGCGAGGTTTAAATGTGGCTTTAATAGATAAAGATGATTTTTCTTCAGGAACGTCATCTTCCTCTTCTAAATTAATACATGGCGGTTTGAGATATTTAGAAACATATCAGTTTAAGCTTATATATGAGTCTAGCAAGGAAAGAAGAGTTTTACAAAAAGTCATGCCTTCTTTAATAAAGCCTTGTAAGTTTATTTTTCCAGTTTATAAGAATAGCAAACCAGGCATATTCCTTATTTCCTGTGGTATGTGGCTTTATGATGTTTTAGCAACATTTAGAAACAATGGACTTCATAAAATATATAATAGAAAATCATTTTCTGTAATTGAACCAATGCTTAATAAAGAAGGTCTTGTTGGAGGTGCATCCTACTATGACTGTATTGCAGACGATTCACGATTAACAATTGAAAACGCTATTTCTGCTCATCTAAATGGAGCTGTTTGTGCAAACTACATTAAAGCAAGTTCTATTCTTTCAAGAAATCAAAATTTAAGCACAATAAATGCTGTTGATACAATTAGTGGTGATAAATTTGAAATTAAAGCAAAGGTCATTGTTAATTGTTCTGGTCCTTGGGTTGATAAAACTCTTAGTTCTTTAAAGAAGATTGAATCAAAAAAAATAAGACCTACAAAGGGAGTTCATTTTATTGTTAAGCGTGATAAGATTAATAATAATAATGCTATTGTAATGAAAGCAGTAAAAGATAATAGAACAACTTTTGTTATACCTTGGGATAAATTTACCTTAGTTGGAACCACGGATACTGATTATGATGCGGACCTTGATAATGTTTATGCTACAAAAAAGGATATTGAATATCTTATTGAGTCTTTAAATATTTTATTTCCTGAAGCAAAATTAAGCAAAGATGATATTATTTCAAGCTATGCAGGTTTACGACCGTTGGTTTATGAGAAAGGAAAAAATGAATCAGCTGTTTCAAGAGAGCATAAAATATTTATTGATGATAATATTGTAACAATAGCTGGTGGTAAACTTACTACTTATAGACCTATGGTAAAAGAGCTTATTGATGCTGTTATAAAAAACTTTCCTTTTCTTAAAGAAAAAATAATTAAACCTGTTAAAACAAGTGAAGCTTGTCTTGAAACTCGAGAAGAGTTTTCTTATAGAGAAAAACTTGAAAAAACAAAGCTGACCAGTGAAACGACTATTTATTTAAGAAAAAATTATGGTAAGAATATTTTATATATTCTTGACCTGATAATCAAAAATCCAAGTCTAGGGGAAAAGCTTGAAGAAGATCTGCCTAATATTAAGGCAGAAGTTCCTTATGCAATTCAACATGAAATGAGTTATAGCTTAATTGATTTTTATAGAAGAAGAACACAAATCTTTCTCTGTGCCAAATCACAAGGTTTGGATTCCATCCAATTTGTAGCTGATCAGCACGCTAGCGCCCTTTTTTGGGATGATAATAAAAAACAAGAGATGATAGATGCTTTTAAAGAGTATTTTAGGGTGCATAATAAATTTAGAAAATAGGGAATTTGGAATTGAAGCTAGATTATAAAAAATAGAATTATTTCTTTTTTGTTATTTTCTTTGTTGTTGCTTTTTTAGCAGCAGGTTTTTTAGCACTTGTCGTTTTTGCTACAACTTTTTTTGTTGCTGTTTTTTTAGCGGTCGTCTTTTTAGTTACAGTTTTTTTAGCAGCAGTCTTTGGATCAGTTATCTTTGTCTCTGTTTTTATGTTTTCAACTTCATTTGGCGCTTCTACTTTTTTAGCACCAACAGGTTGTTGTGGTGTTTGAGTTTTTGGTAAATAAAACTTTTCATAATGTTCAGCACAATATCCCATGTCAAATGCTGGTTTTTCACAACCCCAAACCTTACATCTTCTTGCTTGAAATGGTTTAGGATTTGGATTGTTAAAAGGCTTTTTTTCAGCTTGTGGTTTTGTTGGAACTTTGTTTCCAAGCTCATCTATAATAAAGCCAGCACTCTCAGGTTTTTTATCATATTCTTTAATAGGTTCAACTTTTTTATAATCATCTTTTCTGAAATTATCATTATTATTAAAACTTTTTTTGTGCTCATATTTTTTATAAAAATGTTGTTTATGGTTATGTTGGTTTTGATTTTGGTTTTGCTGTCTTTGGTTATTAGGTTCTTCCTTTTTATTTGAAATTTTTTCAGTAAGGTTTCTAAGATCCCTTTTTATGTTTTCCATCTGATTTTTTAAATCAGCAAGGTTTATTAAAATGCGATCGATTTTTTCAAATTTTGAAATATTTTTTGTTAGAATAGGAATAGCATCTAAGAATTCTTTAATGCCTGGAGAAAGTCTAAGAGTTTCTAATTTAGCCATTTTTAAAATATTCATAAAGATATCTTTTGGCTTGTCAGCATTTTTATATGACATAATTTCTTTCCTTGATTAAGTTGAAAATGAAATGATTTTGAATAATTAAAATATTACATACTAAAAATAATTTTTGGAGTCAATAAATAGATAAAAAAAAAGCAGGTTCACCCGAACCTGCTTAAACTTAGGTTATTAAAGAGAAGGAGATATTATGTTTAAAATAGCCGGTCCTATAAGGACTGACTAGATCAACATCAAAATAAGTCTCGCAAATGAATTGCCATGGAAAAATATAAGGGCGAGCAAGCATTGCGCTCACCCTCATAATATCGCTTCCCCAAGCAATTCATAATATAGCGATTGCAATTTAAATGCCATCCTGGATTTATTGCATAAAAAAAATGCCTAAAAACTTCTATCCATTGGATATTTTAACCTGTGGTGAAAACAGAGCTTAATATCAAAATAAGACTTTTGAGCATATTTCAAGCTAAAACACTGTTGGAATCAATATATTAATAAACTAAATTGCAAAGCAATCCATATATGTTTGGAAAAATAAGAGCTTAGCGAATCTGCAAACAATTGCACAGAAAGATCAAAAAGCCTAAAAAACGCTCAGGTTAGCTTTTCTAAGTATTTTTGTTACTTTTAAGCAAAAATTAACAACAAAATCCTTAAAATTCTATGCTTAAAAATGAGCGCACTTGCCTGATTTTAGAAAATAAATGCCCAAAACACCGAAAATGGTTGAAATTTCTGATTTTTTTTGTTTTGTAGTGGCTTTTCTTAGAAAAAATGGTAATTGTTTAATTAAAAAAGGAATTTAATATGTTACAGGATAATTCGAATTTTTGGGCTGATTTGGTAGCTGATCAGGCTATAGCAAGGAATAAAGATATAGTAATTAGTACTGGAATCACACCATCTGGTGAAATCCATATTGGTAATATGAGGGAAGTTTTGACTGGTGATGCGGTTTTTAGGTCATTAAAGAAAAAAACTGATAAAATATCCTTTCATTATATTGCAGACAATTTTGATCCACTTAGAAAGGTTTACCCTTTTTTAGATGCTGAGATTTATGAACAATATGTAGGAATGCCCATTTCCAGGATTCCTTGCCCTTGTGGGCAACATGACAGCTATTCAGAGCACTTCTTGATTCCCTTTGTTGAGTCTTTAAAAAAACTTGATATTGATGTGGAAGTTAAAAGATCTAGCCAACTTTATGAATCAGGTGAAATGAATAATGCAATTTTTTCTGCTCTTGAAAAAAGAGAGGAAATTGCAAGCATTTTAAATAAGAAAACAGGAAAAGAAATTTCTCAAGATTGGTCTCCATTTAATCCAATTTGTGCTGATTGCAAGAAAATGACCACAACAAAACTTGTTGGATTTTCACGAGAAAATAATTCTATTGATTATGAATGCTCATGTGGTTCAGCAAAGACAGTAGATGTAACAGGGAATGGAAAGTTAACATGGAGAATTGATTGGCCAGCTAGGTGGTCAGTTTTAAAAGTATTAGTTGAACCCTTTGGAAAAGATCATGCCTCTCGCGGTGGTTCATATGATACTGGGGTTGAAATTGCTAAAGAAGTTTTTGATTGCCAGGCTCCTGTTCCAATAATTTATGAATGGATTTCTTTAAAAGGACAGGGTGATATGTCTTCAAGTAAAGGAAATGTTCTAAGCATTGATAAAACCTTAGAAGTACTTCCTCCTGAAGTTTTAAGATATATGGTTTTCAAAGTTCAACCTAAAAAAGCAATTACTTTTGATCCTGGTCTTGGCATTTTGAATATTATAAATGAATATGATGAAGAAAATGCTAACAGGAATCAGCGTGCTTATGAGCTATCATCAATTAGAGGGATCGAGGCAGCCAATGTTCCTTTTAAACACATGGTAAACCTAGTTCAAATTGCTGCTGATGATGTTGATCAAATCATTCATATATTAAAGAGAACTGGCTATGAAATTGTAAGTAAAGCTGCAGTGGCTGATAGAGCATTTTGGGCCAGGAAGTGGCTTGATAGATTCGCTCCAGAAAGCATGCGCTTTGAAATAAAGCAAGAAGTTCCAAGTGAAGCTTTAACTTTGAGTGAAAAAAATAAAGAGTTTTTAGAATATATTGCCGAGCATGCACAAGAGAATTATTCAGGAGATGATTTCCACAAACTGATCTACGAGGGAAAAGAAAAATTTGAACTTGAACCAAGTGAAGCTTTTAGGGCAATATATATTTCAATGCTTGGGCAGGAAAAAGGTCCAAGAGCAGGATGGTTTTTAGCCACATTAGATAATGACTTTATAAAGAAACGTTTTACAAGTCTTTTAAAAGGATAATAAATGAGAAAAATAATTTCTAGTTTTTTTTCAGCTATTAAACGTGATTTGAAAAGAAATATAATTGCTGGATTTTTGGTGCTTGTGCCAATTGGAGCCACCTTCTCACTTGTTCGATTTTTTCTGAACTATTCAGATAAATTTTTTAAATCAATAAGTGGAAAGTTTTTTTCCTATATTCCAAGAGACGCAATTCCAGGTTTTGTTTTAGACTTCCCATTACCTGGCTTGGGACTTATTTTTTTAATAATGATTCTTTTTTTAATAGGCCTTATGGCCCGAAATATTTTTGGCAGAAAACTTGTTCAATTTTATGAAGATATAATTGAAAGAATTCCAATTCTAAGAAAAATATATAATGGTATAAAGCAAATAATTGAAACAATTTTAACAAGCCAAGCAGATAGTTTTAAAAGGGCTGTATTAATCGAATATCCTCGCAAAGGAATTTATACAATGGCTTTTGTGACTGGCGTTGGTTCAAAGGAAATGGAAAGCAAACTTGGCAAGAAGTTGCTTTCTGTTTTTGTTCCAACAACTCCAAATCCAACTTCAGGATTTTATTTATTCATACCTGAAAAAGATATGATTGATTTAAATATAACAGTTGATGTAGCTTTTAAATCCATAATTTCAGGAGGCATAGTTACCCCTGAAGCCAATATAATTAATGTAAAGAAGTAAAATATATAAAGAGATAAAGATGACTGAAAAGATAATTTGCGTTAATAGAAAAGCAAGGCATGATTATCATATTGAAGAGACAATTGAAGCAGGGCTTGCGCTTGTTGGAACTGAAGTAAAATCACTCAGGGCAGGACGAGCTAATATAAAAGATAGTTATGCAAAAATCAAATCAGGCGAACTTTTTTTAGTTAACTCACATATTAATGAATATGATTTCGGCAATAGAAATAACCATGATCCTTTAAGAGATAGAAAATTACTTTTACATAAGCGTGAAATAAAAAAGCTTATTGGAAAGATTACTGAAAAGGGAAAAACAATTGTTCCATTGAAAATGTATTTTAAATTAGGAAAAGCAAAAATTGAGATAGCAATTGCCAGTGGAAAAAGACAGTATGATAAAAGAGAAACAATTAAGAAAAAAGATATGCAAAGAGATATCGAGCGAGGATTTAGGAAAGGTAATAAATATTAGTTGCTGGTTGCTGGTAATTTTAATCGTGAACGTGCTCGTGAACGAAAAATAGAATAATTAATAACTAATAAATAACAATTAATAATTAATGAAATGATGAAGAAATATTGGACTCGAATAACAATTAAAAGTGATTTGAAGCAGGAAGAGCTGTTGTTTTGTGTGCTTCAAGAGATTGGAATAACAAGCCTTGAAGTTAAATCTTTGTGTCCTTATATAATCTTTGCATATTTTGAAGGCAAGAAAGATATTGACCTGGTAAGAAATAATTTAATTAAGGAAATTGAGAAATATCCGATTGATGACATTGAAATTTCAATTGACTTTATTGAAGAAGAGAATTGGCAGGACAACTGGAAACAATATTTTAAGCCTCAATATATTGGTGAGAATATCGTTGTTGCACCTCCATGGGAAGACAATTTTAGGGCAGGTCTGGATAAAATTATAATTGAGCCGGCTTTATGTTTTGGAACTGGAACACATGAATCAACTAAAATAGCTCTTATGCTGCTTGAGTTTAGTTTTAAGCAAACACTTCCAAAAAAAATATTGGATATTGGCTGTGGTAGTGGTATTTTATCAATTTATGCAGCTTTAAAGAAAGTTTCAGAAATATTTGGTATTGATGTTGATGAAAATTCTCCAATTCAGGCATTTCAAAATCTTGAAAGGAATTTATCAAGGACAGATATTAATGAATTGAAAATTGGTTTTGAGCATAATGATGTGATGAATATTGATGGCAAATTTGATTTTATCATAGCAAATGTTATTTCTAGAATTCAGGAAAATATTCAAGAGCAAATTAAAAAGCTGCTTTCAGGTGGAAAATCTAGAATTATTTTATCTGGTATTTTAAACAAGCAGCTTAATAAAATAAAAAGTTATTACATTGATGATTTTAATGTTATTAATACTTGTACTATGAATGAATGGTGTGGAATTTTAATTCAAAGAAAAAGGTGATTAGAATGAATGTTGTATTAAAGGATGATGTGCTTAATAAGTCAGAAGTTTTAAAAGAAGTGATTGATGTTTTGGAAAATGATGGAGTTGTTTGCCTGCCATCAGACAATACATATAGGTTAGCAGTAAATGGATGCTCGGAAGATGCGATTATGTATCTTCTACAAGCAAAAAGAAGGGTGTCAAAAAAGCCATCATTAATGTTTATTCCAGATGAATCATATTTAAACAAAGTGGCAAAGGAGGTTTCAGAAAAATGCATAAAACTAATAAGACATTCCTGGGATAAGCCTGTTACCATTAGATTACCCTTGTCTGATAATTATTCAAAAAACGTTGCAAAAGCAATTACTGGTGGCACTGGAAAAATCGGGGTAAGGATTCCTACTGAAAGTTTAGTAAAAAGGATTTTAAGCTCTTATAATAAGCCACTTTTTATAACAAGCGCGAACTTAACTGGTAAAGTTGGATCAACTTCAATTGCATCAATTAAAAAAAACTTTTCAAGGATTATTAGTGTGTTAATTGATGATGGTGATCTTCTGAGGAAATATGCTTCAACTATTGTTGACTTTAAGGGTAATGATATTGATATTGTTAGACCAGGCGCAATCTCTGAAGAAGAGCTTTTAGCTATCTTCTAATATTGGGATTTGCCGTTCTTTCTTTCATTGATTATATATTCAATATTTTTCTTTAATTCTGGATGAGTCATAATTATTGAATCAAATGCAGTTTTGTCCAAGGTAAATAATTCTGTGTATTCTTCTGCTACAACTGTTGCATTTCTGGGTCTGTCTTCTACTAGCGCCATTTCTCCAAAACAGTCCCCATTATATAAATGAGCAATTGTTTTCTTGCGAAAGAAACCAATTTTCTTTCGTACAGCTACTTTGCCATTTCTAATAATATAAAATTTATCCGCTGACTTGCCTTCTTTAATTATAACCGTTCCCTCAACAACTCTTTTAATCCGAAGCTTTGAGACAATATCTTTAATGGTATCAAGAGAAATGCCATGAAAAAGTTTTGAGTTTTGAAAGACTTTTATTAAATATTCAAAAGCCATTTTTTATCCATATATGGAATTAATAAATTAGTATTTAGTATTTGGTATTCAGTATTCAGTGAAATTACTGATATTGAATAGATAAATACCTAAATAATATGTTCAAAATTATCAATAATTATAGAAAATAAATCAAGCTTAATAGGTATTCAAGAATCTTCATTTGTCAATTCAGGATTTAATAGCTCAACACATTTTTCATACATGTTTTCAACTTTGATTAAGTTCATGCAAGAATGATGATTGCATTTAACAAGTGTACATGGTGAACAGGAGAGGTTTTTTCTAATATACAAAGAGTTCTTGCCAATCGGTTTAAATCTTGATTCTATAGTTGGTCCCATTGTACTGACGTTTTTTGTTCCAATAGCAGCTGCTACATGCAAGGGGCCAGAATTATTGCAAACTAAAAGGCTGGATCTTCTAAAAAGCGTTATCATCTCTGAAAGTTTTAAATTATTTAATATTTTAATTTCTATTTTGCTTTCTTTGATAATTTCTTGTGCAATCATATCTTCATTTTTACCAACTAAAAGAATTGGTTTTAAGTCAAATTCTTTGAAAAGCCTTTGAGCAAGGTCTGCAAAGCGATGTGGAAACCATCTTTGTGTTTGATGAGTTGCTCCAGGATGAATACATAGAATTTTGTCATTACTATTTATTCCCAAATCTTTGAGTTTCTTTTCAATTTTATCAAAAGCCTTGGGATCTGCAATAATGCAGGGAGGGCTTTGAGTTTCTAATTTATCAATTGAAACAGTATTTACAAGATCCCGATTTAGCTCAATCAAGTGTTTGTTGTCTGTTGATGATGTACATTGAAGATTATAAAAAGCTTCCTTTCCAAAGATTGGGAATCCAAGTCGAATCTTTGCTTTTGATAAAAAACAAATTATGGCTGGGAAAAGTTTGTAGTTTGCTTGGCAGTCAATGGCTAAATCAAACTTATACTTTTTTAGTTCATTCTGTATTAAAAGATTTAGCAATCCCTTTAAAGACGGGTTTATACCAATTGTTTCATCGACATATGGATTGTTGTTTAAGACATCTTTAAGATTTTCATTAATTAGGGCATGTATTTTTGCATTTGGATATAATTTTCTGAGCATTTCAAATATCCCTGTTGTCAAAACCAAATCTCCTAAACGGTCAAGCCTTATAACAAGAATATTTTTAATCTCAATTTTACTTAATTCAGCATTTTTAACAAATTTGCTTAAAAACGATAAAACAAGCTTTCTGAGATTTAAATAATATATTTTTAATAATTTTATCATAATTCCTAAATCTTTTTGAGTGGATTGACAAAACGCCTTAACACTTACAGCTTGCCATTTACCACTTAATACGCACCTTTTCTCATTATTAACACTGGTATGGTTTTTAGTAATATCGATAAATCCAGGGCAAAGGATCTGTTTTTTATATAATAGAAGTCATATTCTAAGTTTGCATCAAGTGGGATATCTTTTCTTCCCAGGACTTGCCAAAGACCTGTGAGACCTGGTTTTATTGTAAGTCTTTTTCTTTGCCAGGGCAGGTATTTTTCAACTAAGAAGGGCATTTCTGGACGAGGACCAATGATGCTCATATCACCGATTAATACATTGAAAAGTTGCGGTAATTCATCAATTGAATATTTGCGGATGAACTTACCCACTTTTGTGATTCTATCATCACTATCGCTATCTGGTGCTTTTTCATATAGATCAGTGTTTGTTCTCATGGATCGAAACTTATACATTTTAAAGAGCTTACCATTTAAGCCTGCTCTTTCCTGTGTGATGATAGCTTTGCCTTTAGTATCTGCTTTAATGCATATAATTGCAGTGATTGCTATAGGTATTGCAAGAACAAGACCAATAAAGGACGCGCATACATCAAAAATTCTTTTTGTAGCATCATAAACCTGGTAATCAGTAATTTGCTGTCTGATCGTTATTATTGGCAGGTCTCCAATCATGTGCACATTCTTATTGTTTTTTAGCATTTCAAAAATAGATGTTAAAATGTTAAAAGTAACATCCTTGCCTTCAAATTCTTCCACAATATTAAAAAGATATTCATTGTTAAAGGCAGCATTTGCAGCAAAAACATGTTTGATATTATTGTCTTTGATAATTTTTTTCAAATCTTCCATTTTGCCAAGAACAGGTCTGTTGCAGACAATATTTCCTGCTACTATTTCATCATCAACAAAGCCAAGAACAATGTATCCAAGAGCTGGCATGTCTTCAAGTTTTTGCAAAATTCTAATACCATATTCATTTATACCAAGAATAATAGATCGTTTTATTAATAGACCCTTTTTATCCCAGGCTTTTACTTTCTTGATTATCATATTTCTTGAAAGAATCAGGAAAATAAAATTTAGCACTGTAAAAAGTAAAACAACACTTCGTCCGAAATCGTATTCTTTTGTCATAAAAGAAAAGGACATTGTAATTAGCATCCCCATTAAAACAGCTTTGAATATTTTCATATTTCTTTCAAGAATGCTTCTTGTATCAAAGTCAAAACTTGAATAAAATGAAAGCATCTTTAAAATCAGCATCCAAATAATAAGAATAAGTGGTAGAATTGTAATATATTGTAGAAAGGGGTTGATTGGTTTTTGAAAAATTGGATTAAGCAGATATCTTGCAATATATGCAAAAACCCATGCAAATGAAAAACCTACAATATCAAAAATAATTGTGTATAGTAATATTTTTTTTCTAATTTCCATATTATCATTTCTTGGAATTTAATAATAAATGATTTTTTACATTTATATATAAAAAATCAATGCAAAAAATAAATATTAATGCTTTTAAGTTGATATTGTACATAAGAAAAAGTAAAAAAAGATAATTGTTTTTGGATAGATAGATGTTTGAGTAATTTTAATGGGGATTTTCAAGCTATACAAATTAAGGAGTTTTTGGCTAAATGAAGGTTATTAAGGGATTTGAAAGTATTAAAACAAAATTTGATCATCCAATCCTGACCATTGGAAATTTTGACGGCATACATTTGGGACATCAGGATATTCTTAAAAAAATGCAGGATGCAAAAGAAAAAATAGGGGGAACAAGTATAGTTTATACATTTGAACCACACCCCTTAAATATAGTTTCAGGAATAAAGAGAAACTTTGTATTGACTCCAGGAAAAGAAAAATTATCTCTTATGGCTGATTATGGAGTTGATGTTGTAATAGTAGAAAATTTTAATAAGGACTTTGCAAAAATATCAAGATCTACCTTTTTAGAGGACATTTTGTTTAATAGAATCGGTGTAAAAAAACTTTTTGTTGGATATGATTTTTCTTTTGGATTTAAGGGCTTAGGTGACCTTGCCTACCTCGAATCAAGGTGCCAGAGCCAAAAGGTTAAGCTAACAATTATTGAGCCTTTTAAGGTTTCAGGTGAAGTTCTTAGCACTTCATTAATCAGGACTTGTTTAAAAGATGGTAAAATTGAGGAAGTTTCAAAGTTTTTAGGGCGTCATTATTCAATAGAAGGAGAAGTGATTCGTGGCAATGGAATTGGGAGAAAAATTGGTTTTCCAACTGCTAATATTGATTACACTACTTATCTTTTACCTAAATATGGGGTTTATAAAGCTAATTGCCTTGTAGGTGATCTTAAATACCAAGCAGTTGTTAATGTTGGGAAAAGGCCAACAGTAAAGGATAATATTGTTACCTTTGAAACGCATATTCTTGATTTTGATGAAGAAATCTATGGACAAATAATAAAAATCGAACTTATAAACTTTATTAGAGAAGAGGTTAAATTTCATTCTTTTATGGAACTTACTGAGCAAATTAAAAAGGATGTGAGCATGCTAAACTAGCATAATTTCAGGATTTTTTTGTTGATTTTTTCTTTGTTTCTGCTATTTAGACCCGATTTGATAAAAGGTTTGTGTTTACGAGGTTTTGAATTATGCCAATATATGAATATGAATGCTGCAGAGATGGCAAAAGATTTGAAGTGTTAAAAAAAATTACTGATAATTCAGAAGAGAAGTGTCCTGATTGTGGGTCAGAAGCTAAAAAATTGATATCTCAATCGACCTTTCACTTAAAGGGTTCTGGTTGGTATGCAACTGATTACGCAAAGAAAAATTCTCCTCCACCATCGCAAAAGCAAGAAGAGCTGTCAGATAAGGCAGCAAGCAAATATGAAAAACCTAAGCTAGATGATAAGAAGAAGAAAAAAAAGAATGAGGAAAAGAAGGATACTAAAGCGGCTTAAGTGTTATAGCGGTTTTGCTTTGCTGACTTGATATTGGAAATTAAGAATTAAGATTAAGGATTAAGATTAAGAATTAAGATTAAGAGTTTTGATGAATATAATTAAGATAATAATAAGTCTTATAGTGATTAATATTTCTATTGTTGCTTTTGCTCATGAAACTGGGGATGAACATAAACATGATCAGCAAAAGGTGGATGAAATTATCGCTGAAGTTAATGGTAAGGCTATTACTGCTTCAATGATTCATGCAAAGCTTGATATGATTAAAAATAAAAAAGCATTATCAAATAATTTATCTATTGATGATAATTTAAAGATGAAGATTATTGATTCCTTAATTAATGAAGAACTCTTATATCAAGAGGCAAAAAAAGCTGGAGTTGCTGAGGAGAAAGTCATTCAAAAATCAATCGTTAGAAAATATCTTACCTCAAAAGTTCAACGAAAATTTGAGATTACTTCTAATGAAATAGCCAACTATTATGAAAAAAATAAACCCGAATTTTATGTTCTTAAACTTAGGCATATTCTTGTTAAGGGCAAAGATCAAGCAAGCAAGAAAAGATGTGAAGATATCTTAGAAAAAATTAAAAAAGGTGCTGATTTTGAAAAAGTTGCCAAAGAGCAATCTGAGGCAAAACATAGTGCAAAAAAAGGTGGTTTGCTTGAAAGGGTTTCTATGGGCAGATCTGATAAAAATCTTTGGTCAGAAGCCTTAAAGCTGGCTGAGGGTGAAATGAGTCCGGTTTTTCAAAGCAAAATTGGCTTTCAGATAATAAAAATGGAAGAAAAGCAACTTAAACCAATTAAACAGGTTGAGAGTTTAATAAAGGGTAAGTTAAATAAAAGCAAAAAAGCAGAATCAGAAAAGAATTTAATTGCAGATTTAAGAAAAAAGGCTAAGATTAGCTATAATCAAGATTTGCTAAAATAAATGTTATAAGCTTTAGGTTTTAAGAAGTAAAATTAAACTTACCACTTACCACTTACAGCTTACAACTTAAAACCAAAGGTTTTATAATGGCACGAGTTACAGTTGAAGATTGTCTGGATCATGTTGCAAATAGGTTTGCTCTTGTAATGTTAGCTACAAAACGTACAAGACAGCTTTTAGCAGGAGATATCCCACTGGTTACTGGCAGAAAGAACAAGCCAATTGTTATGGCTCTTCGTGAGATAGCAGATAACAAAGTGCATCTTGCTAAAGAACCGCCAGATGTTACATGATAAGTGGTAAGTCGTAAGTCGTAAGTCGTAAGTGGTAAGTCATAAGTCATAAGTCGTAAGTGGTAAGTGGTAAGTGGTAAGTGATAAGTGATAAGTGATGCGTGTCATCCTGAACTTGATTCAGGATCCCATCTGATTAGAATTATGATTAATATTAATAAAAATCCTTCTTTCTCTTCTCATTAATTATTAATTATTGGTTATTTTTAAAACGATTAGGATTAGGAGATTAAAATTAAGATTAAGGTATATCATTTGCAATAATCAAGAGAGCCTGTTGATTAGTGCACATTTATTTTTCCAAAATAAACTCTTCTTCTATTTTATAAATTACATTCCCTTTTTGTTCTCTATATGCTCTTTCAAATAACTCATATAAACTCATATCTAAAAATTGTTCTGAACTTTCTATAGATAAGATTAAATTGAAAATCGTAATATAGTCTTCTAAAAAATTATTTTTTTCTTTAATTATCGAATATAATTTATCTTCCATTGAGCTTTGTCTTTTTTTATTAAAATTAAAATTAGATTCAATATTTCTGATTATATCAACAGCTAAAAGGTCAATAAATTGTTCATTTTTTTTGGCTACAATCGTCCAATATAAATATACAATTTTACTAATTTTTAATCTTAGCTTTTGGTTTTCAATTGAATTAGCATATACAATTGAAGCTCTAATTTCTGCTACAGTAAGATCATGTGCCTTTTCTGTAAATTCTAAAATTTCATTTATATTAGATATAATACGCTTTTCTTCATTGCTTCTAGAATTTGAAATGATTGCCTTCGACAAATCAATAAGCTCATCTTGTGTAGATTTTATTGCTTCACTTCTTTCAGAGGGCCATGGTTCAACTTCTTCCATGTAAACATAATTTAAGCCAAATGTTATATAGTAATCAAGCAAATCAGAGCTATTAGTTTTTAAGCATTCTATTTCTTGATCATTTTCAGTTTTTCTTTCTAAAAAATAAATTTCATCAATTGCTTCATTAAATGTTATGACATTTGGAAAGAGCTCTTTAAGCTTTGCCTTCTTTTGATCACTGATTCTTTCATTTGAATAGCTTGTGCTAAAAAAGGAAATTGTTAAAATTAGAATTGCCAAAATAATTTGAATTGTTTGTTTCATTTTTTGCTCCCAAAGTGAAAATATTAATATTTATTTTGGTGTCTGTAAGTTTTTTTTAATAAATTATATTTAAGGCAAGTATAATTAATTTTATTGCAAAATGTGTGCCTAATTGCAAAAGAATAAGTCACTCCAAGTGCTTAAAATAAAACAATATAAGAGTTGAAAGATTCGTAAGTTAATATAGAATTGGGATAATTTCGTCCCAATTCAAATTATTTAAAACAAGCCAAGGCAAGGCAGCTTTATGTTTCATGTTGTTAATACCCAAGCTCATACATGATTTCTTGAATTAATGGTTCTACTTTGTCACTAAGCAAGATGTTACGAGTTTCATATAAAAGATATTCTTCTGGAATTTCATCAATAAAATATCTTATATCTTCTTCTAAAGCTAGATCAATATATAATGCAGTATCATATTCACCATTATTTATCTTTTCTAAAAATATACTTTTTATTTCTTCACATATTATATCTGGATTTGATTGTTCTTCAGATTCAATATCAATATTTGGATTTGATATGGCATCACTATAGACTGATTCAAAATTATTTAAGTTCATCTCTGTAAGTTCACTCGGATCCCAGCCAGCGTCTCGTAATAGCATTTCCCATACTTCCGCGAAGTCAGCTAAGCCAGCTTCTAATAATATGCTTCCATCCTGGAACAACATGTTTTCATGTTTTTTCATAAGATATTTAGTTAAATATAATGTTTCTGCTTCTACTTTTAATAATTGCCTGTCTCTTGAATAAACTCGCCCGATATTTTCTTTATAAATATTTCTCGCGGTCCAATTCCAAGAGGTATTAAAAAAATCAGCAAGCCTTAAAACAAATCTCCAGTAAAATGATTTTACTCTAAAATCATTATTTGTCACTTTATCTAGATATTCTTTGAAAATCATATTCCTGGCTTCTTTATAGGATATGCCTTCTGGTTCTGCTTCATCTGTGCTTGTATTATCAACAGTGCTTGTTGCGAACTCGTAAATGTCTGAAGGACTTTGGACTGTTTCTGGTGAATTTTCTTCTTCATATAATGTATTTATATCTTCAAAAGTGAAAGTTTCACCTGTGGTTGCAAGTTCATTAAATAGGTTATTCCATAATAGAACATCAAATTCTTCTTCAACTTCAGATTCCAAATCAATACTGGTTCTTTGAAATTCATCTTTTGCCTCTATAACAGCTGTTCGTAATGCTGGCTCTTGCTCTAATACTTGGTTAACTTCACCTAATAAAGCCCACAATGCATCATCACCGCTTTGAGAATAAATTAGGGAAGAATATGCTAAGGCAAATAAAAAAATAAATGCTTTTAAATTATTTCTGTTCATGACTAGTTATCCCTCCTATTGCATTTATCTGGATTATCACTAGACACTAAACATTCTAAAATCCTTACTGATTCCATTTTCAGCTCTTCATCTTCATTTCGGTTCTGATCAATTTGATCTTTTTTATTTTCTTGACCAATTCGAGTTTTTAAGGCCTCAATTTGTGCTATATCAACTTCTTTATAATTCAAGATTTTATCTTTTAATAGGTGATAGTATTTGACTAAAGGAATGAATTCCCAATTAGACTCAGAAGTTGCTTCTCTTACATGCCATACAAAAAGTGGATTCTTTAAACTGCCATCTTCATTTAACACAGTGTCATAATATAGTTCATCATCATTTACAGATCTTCTTATATTTGCAGATTGGTATCTTTCTTTAAATTCAAAATATTGACTATCTAGAAAAAAGGTTTGCCAAAAAGCTGAAATTAATTCATTTTTACTTTCATGCATCATTAATTCAATTTTTTTATAATAAGCGTCACGATAGCTTTTGATTTCAAAGCGCCAATCAATACCAACAAATGATAAAACCTTATTCCAGAATTTTTTAATTGAACTTACAGTAACTTGTTTTAATGCAGCTAATCCTCTTGAGCTAACATCTCTTGGATTAAAGAAAAAATAATTTACTACTGAATTTGGATTTCCAGTGTGCCTTAAACCATTAAAAATGTAATTCATCCAACAAAGTGATGACATTTTCATATATTTCCAATACATTCCATAAGAAGCTTCAAGCTTATTATACAAACCAGATCGAAGTTCCGGGAGATATGATTTTAAGTAGAGAATAACATTTTGTTTGGCTAAATTTAAGTCGCCCAAATATTCTAAGTCATTCCACTTAAAATCCTCTATCTCTAATTTTGTCGGTATAGTTGTGGGCATAAGTTCATTATCCGATTCATATAAAATCCAATAAAGTTCTTTTAAACCTTGCTTGATTTTCATTTGCTCATTTTCAGTTAAGTTTCGATTTTCAAATTCATCAACAAGTGAACTTATTATTTTGATTGTACCAAGACCTGTGTTTATATTGTTCATTCTAATAGCAAACTCATTTTGATGACCCATTAGTATATCAGTATCAACGAAACCATTACAAACTAACGGATCTTTTTCAAATTCATAGTAAGTTAAGTAATAATTGTTGTTTGCTTCATTTAACTTTTTTTGCCTATTTATTTCGCCTTTTTCAGGATGTAACATAGGATGGACTTTTTTATCCCATAATCTTTGATAAGTAGAATAATGTCCAGCTATTGCATCTTTAAATTCAACTTTTGATCCAGATATTTTTGATAAGCCTTGAATAAACTCAGCTGTCATGTATGTTGTTAATATTCCCAATGATACAGGATTCATTACCTGACCTCTCATGAGCACTTGAAAAGATAAGGCTCGCATTGCTTCAAAGGTTATATCGCCAACCATCGCGTTTTGCTCATTTAAGGTATTAAAAAATACTGGTAGTCCGTTATCATTAACTACCATGCCATTTGAAATTTCATTCATTGTGCTATAATAGTCAAAAGCCGTATATCCATAAAACAATGCACCTGCAATTGTCGGCAACCTTGATGCAAAAGTAGCAATGTCACTGACACCTCTAGCTGGGACCCTTAATAATCCTTTCCCCATTTTTTTAAGCACACTTACTGATTTTTTTGGATCAGCAACATTAAAAGGTTTTTTAACAGGATGAAAAAGAAAGGACTTTAAATATGGAACTTTTCTGAGTTTTAATAATAAACTTTTGCCTAATAAATTATTATCTAACCAAGGTACAACCGCGCTACCATAAGCAAAACCTGATCCAAAAACGATTACATTTTTTAGTTCTTTAGCGAATTTTTGCATACCCTCAATGTGAAAGGGGTCTCTAGATTCAATATTCCAACCTTTGTTTTCTGGATAAATTTTCATATCAGAAAACTCTTTTCTATTCATCACAAGTTGAAATTTATTTCCATTAAGTCTTAATTTCGCAAGACCCTTAAGATTAGCGCCATCCATCATATTTTCATGTAGTTTGGCCATTTCTTTGTCATTTTCCGGAAATTCTTTGTTAATGATTTTATTGAAAACATCCGCTACTTGAACAAAATACTGCCTTTCTTCAGCATTTGCTTCACTTATATCAATATTAAATAGAAGCCATTCAGGATTAAAGTGATTCCATAGAACAGATCTGCCCTTGTGCCACGCTCTTAAGTTTGAATTATAGAGATGTGTTAACTTTTCACTTATTTCATCATATCTTTCTTCTTCTGATGTATAGTCATCGCAACCCTCATCAGGGATACATGCATCACTATCTTCATAAAAGTCATCCTCTCTATTTTCTTCAGCTTTTTCACAAAAAGAACCATCATCGCAATTATCATCATCATAAGAACTTTTATAATTATCAGATGGATCACTGGCATCATAATCAATATCTTCTTCAGTTTCTTCCTCATTAAATCTTAGAGCCATTGAATCATAACCTATTAATTGCTGATCAATAATTGCTTGCTTATCAAAATTAACAGGGACTCTGTTTAAAATGTGATAAAGAAGATAATATGATAAAATTTTACCTTTATCATTTGGGTCATTTGAACTCATAACTTGATTTTCAAAATCAAAACCAAGATTCACATTTTCACTGTTTTCAATAGTTGGAAACATATATGTTTTAGTTAAATCAAGGATTTCACTTGATATTGTTTGCCATTGTGATTTGCTTCCAGTGTATAAGCCAAAGAATTGTTCTGGATTAATGTCATGCTGTTGGCTTAGGTCCTCGGCTTTTTTCTTATTATGATCACTTAGCTTATCAAAAATTATTGCAATTAACGATGCAGAAGAATTCCCATCCGGATCATAATCAGCTGGATATAAGTCATACGCACTCATACTTGAGAATAATAAAACAATAATCATTAATATTAAGAATATTTGAATTATAAACTTTTTTTGTTTTTTCAAACTGTCCTCATTAAATATCATAATTTATTCCTTTCTCCTTAAACTCCTGGTCCTGTGCTTAATCTTCCAGATCTTTCTTCCGGGATTCTTGGTATTTTTTTTATTCCACCATCATCATGGTTTTCCCCACTAGAAATTGACCAATTCTTTTTTATATTTTCTAGTGTTGCTCTATCGGTAAAAGCTCTTTTCATTCTATCAGCTGTGACAATTAATGAATTCATATACCTTTTTTCTTGTTCATTTAATTCTATCTTTTCATCTATTGGTCTTTCAATTCCATTTTGTGCTTCTAATTCTTTTCTTCTTTCAGCCATTACTTCAGCGGGGTTGAACATCATATTACATGATCTCTGTGAACATGCCCTGCTAACGTCAGCAAAACCAGATACTTCATGCATTACAAGGTCTTCATAAGTTATGTCATAACCCACGGTAAATTTTAATGCTCCATCTATTTGTTCTTCTTCAATCAGTGTTCTAAATATTCTGTTTGCATGTAATAAGGCCAAGTTTGTTAATGATGAGTTATGAGGCTGACTCTCTGGATTAGTACTCATTGCCTCCTCTTTATTTATACCAAGATAAATTAGTAATTTATCAAAATCATCTTCTATAATTCCCCTGCAATAATTAATGTCATATATTCTGTCTGCCTGAGCAAAAGGAGCTTCACCCAAAAGAATATCAAGACAGTGAGTGGACTGACTTACTTTGATTTCTTTTAATGAGCTTGGGAATTTCACTTTTTTAAGTGATTTAATATAGTCTCTGTAGTTGTATATAAGATTCTTATTTATAGTTGCACTTATTTTTGAATCTTTAATATAAAGTTCTTCTAAAGTCTTTTTTGATTTTTTCATATGCTTTTTAAAAGCAGATTGAATTTTAAGATCCCTTTGATCTTCAAGTTTTTGAATATATATTCTTGTGGCTTCTTGATATGTTCTTCCAGCGTGGACTTGTTTTATTAAATTAATTGCTTGCTGAGCTGCTCCAATATCACCTTTATAGTTTTCAAATTTATCTTTTAGCTCAGTTGATAAAACTTTATCAATATCGTAAACAGGTCTAAAACCAGATAATGGATTATGCTTTTTTGTTTCAGGATACCATGATCCCCAGAAAAAGATTCTTAACCAATCCATTGTTTGTGCATAAAATTTCTTTGTTCCAAAGGGTTCATGCCATCCTGTTTGTTCTCCAACAAGAAACTCTTGATCATTTACATTAAGACCATTTAGCCCAATCCATTTAATCCAATTTATAGCAGAATTATACTTAGTACTTATTTGGTACATTTCTTGTTCATAAACTGATTGTAATATAAGGTGTTTTTCCTGATATTTACTTAATAAATGCTGAAATTTATCTGCTACTTCTGTTGAGGCTATTAATAGATCAATGTATCTTTTTCCACCAATTTCATATGCTTTTCTGGTTGAGTTGAAGTCTGTAATGGCTTCTTGATATCTTTCTTCATAATTTTCCTGTTGTCTGCCTTGATCCCATTGTTCGTATTTATGGGCCAGTGTTAACATGAAGGTTGTAGAAATTATGTCAAAAAGCAAAGTGGCTTCACCACCTAATCTTCTTACTCCCCATTTTCCAAATCTAACATATTGTGATTTGCCACCCACACCAGCTTGAACAAGCTTTTTTTCTAAAATACTAACAGGCGCTTCGACTCTCTGTACTTGGGCCATTTTTTTAGGCAACTTAGACTTAATTTTTTTTCTACTCATATTATGTGCTTTGCCATATGCATCATCTGGTGAAATAAGTGTGGTTTTTATGTTTCCCTTTAAAGTACCATTTAATAAACCTAATGCTCCGTATAGAGCACCTTTTTCAATCATTTTTGAAGAGATAACTGCAGCAAGAAAGCTAAGAGACCCAGAAGATGCTCTATATCCAAAATGTTCCAAGATGCTATTTCGTAGATAACGGTTTTCTGCTTTATTAACTTTATCCTTATTAAATACACTTCTCCAGAGTATTTTCCAGTGTTCGGGTTCAGCTGCTAGTTCCCAGATCACGTCTGCCATTGTTGAACCTAGTACTAAGCCTAAATATGAAGCTGTTGATTGTGCTAGAATTCCAGGAGAAGACTTTAGACCCAGTGCTGTGCCCATAATGTTTCTCATAAACATTGTGCCTGTGCTGCCTAGATTTGCAAAATATGTGAAGGTTAAAAAATGTGCATGTGTTCTTGGTATTAAAAGTGATGTAATTGATTCGTCAAAA
Organism: Pseudomonadota bacterium; assembly: GCA_043820105.1. Lineage (GTDB taxonomy): Bacteria > Bdellovibrionota_F > JAHFAK01 > JAHFAK01 > JBDREC01 > JBDREC01. The sequence continues at coordinate 24,807 of JBDREC010000104.1, read as the reverse complement.
TGAGCTGGATCAGAAATAAGACTTGATAAAACGACAGCTGAATAAAATTGGACCATATGTGCACCAGTATTATGAGCTGGCGTAGCCTGGAGAAAATAACCTTTTTCCATTCCTTTTGAATACCACGCTACTTCATTTGTTTTTCTTTCTGGATCTTGGAGTAGGCTTTTAGTTCCTGTGAAATTATATTTTCTAACTTTATAATGATTTTCAAGTTCGTGCAATTGAAGAGCCCTGTCTTCACCTTTTGAGCTTAAAATATCTTTTAGTAAGATTCTATATTGTTCAGGTATTCTTTCATCTTCAGCCATTTTTTTCAATGCCTTTTCATCTTTTGTCTTGCTCGCGGTAATTATTGCAAATAAGTTTCTCAAGGCGTTTTCTTCTTCTCCAATTTTTTCTTCTATTTTTTTATCAAGAGCATTTTCGCTTAAGCTTAAAATTTCTTCTTCTGTTAAGCCAATTGTGTGATATGGTGTTGGATTAGAAACAACATTCATCATTGTTGCTTCTTCATCAATCGTTTTAACAGACATTTGAGTTTGACCATTTATAGGATAAAAACGAATAATTTGTTCATCGCCGTTTATTTCGGAATCTGAGTTTGAAGTTGCTGTGCCATCAGATGAGTTTTCAGCAAATGCAGAATAGCTTATGAAAAATATAATGAATAAGGATGTAAGTATAGAAAGCTTATATTTTTGTTTTGAATGTTTCAATTGCGCTCCCCCTTCTCTAAATATAACTCTACCCAAAGTTATATTATAAGGTGAAAATAATTATTTTAAATTAATAGACATCTTTCTAGTCTTTCAAGTTTTTCTCTAACAATTTCCTTTACTTTTTCAGCTAAGGTTGCAGCTTGATAAGTAAGTCCAAGCTTTTTAGCTTCTTTTAGAACATGATATTTTCCAAAAGCAAACTGAAATGTTTTCATAGCTTCAACATTAGTGCTCGTGCTTTTTGCAAATTCAGCAACAGCTATTGCAAAAACTTTTCTTAGTTCTCTTAAATGTCTTTCCACTTCAACTATTTCAACTGGATCACGGCCTTCTTCAGTTTTGAGCATATCATTTAAATCAAAAATAAGCTTTTCTACTGGAATGCCAGTATCATCTGTTTTCTCAGCATATTCAGCATACATAGCAAGTGTTTTTAATGCACTATTTCGAACTTCTCTTGGAAAATCTTCAACCGCTGAAAGTACAGATATAAACTTCAACACATTATCGTCACTGCAATTTTCAAAAAATCTTTTTGCTCTAATATAAATACTTTTTTCTGTAACCTCAATTTTATCTTTTTCCTCTAGTTCAATTTCATCTAATTCAGACAACCTTATTTCTGCTTTATTAATATTTTCCATGAGTTTTGCAACATTATCTATTAAATATTGTCTAGCGAATTTTATTTCGCCAGCTTCACTTGCTGTTTCAGAAGGTCTTGTTCCTTTATCAAAACTTCTGACAGAAGTAAGACCAAGAAGCATATCTCTGTTTGACTTTGCCCAATCAGCTTCTGACATCATAGCTTGATCACCAGATTTAAGCTTTTTAAATTCTCTTAAAGCTTCTCTTTTTGTCATTGATTTTCTTACGTCTACTGGTCTTTGAGCAAAAATCAGTGTAGTTGATATAATAGTGAAAAGTACGATTAACGATAAGATTTGTACTGTGCGTTTCATTTTTAGGCCCCCTAAAAACATTAATTAATAATATGCTTATAATACGTCTATGTTCGGCATTGTTCTTCTTTTTTTTAAGCAAGTTTAGTGCCAAAACAAGTTTCATAATAAAATAAAACAAAAATAAAATAATTACATGGGCTTAAATGTCAAATGCTTTTTAGTGTTTTGTTTGATAAATTTGAATATGTGACTAAAAATTCTCAAATTAAGGCTATAATTGGAAAAATATGTCTCATAATCATGCATTATAATTAACCCCTATTATTTGTACCACTATATATAGCGCGTTATGTCAAAATGCAAGAAAAAAATGAGTTAAATAAATATCTATGTATTTTGTTCATATTATTAATTGATTTTATGAATAAATTATATTACAATTAAAGCAGTATCTTATCGAGGAGGAACTTATGAATAAAAAGAGCGGATTTACCCTGGTTGAACTCATGATTGTTGTGGCAATTATTGGTATTTTGGCCGCAATTGCGATTCCATCCTTTATGTCCTATATCAAAAAAACGAAAAAATCAGAGGTTAATTCTTTAATCAGTGGTATTTTTGCAGCTGAAGCAGATTATGCTATCGAGAATGCAAAATTTCATGCAGCTGGCCCTATACCTACTGACTATTGGAATGCAAATCTTTTAAATGGGAACAAAATTCCTAATTCTCAACAAGCTTTTGCAAATGATACAAATGGTTTTGCAATCATTAACTTTGTTCCGGATGGAGATGTTTATTCCTGTGCAAGAGCTTATGATGTCGGAATTATAAACTGGAAAATATCTATTATAGTTTTTCAGGATCTTGATGATGATAATGTAAGAGGAGAGTATTATCAAGAAGTTTTGAGAGTAATAAATGGTGGTGGAGAAGTTAGGAGAGAAGGACCATTAATAACCCAGAATGAGGATTAATTCTGGAATCTTCTATCATTGACTTACCCTAATATAAATAATATTCACAAAGTATGCTTAAGCTTTTTCAAAAACCTAATTTTCTACTAATAACAGCCGCTATAATTTGGGGTTTTGCCTTTGTTGCCCAAAGAAAAGGTATGGAAAGCATAGGTCCATTTACCTTTAATGCTATAAGATTCTTTCTTGGTGGTCTTGTTTTACTGCCTTTAATATCTAGATTTAATAAACCTGAGTATAAAAGGTTTTCAAAGAAAAAAATTTATCAAGCTGCATTATTGCTTGGTTTGTTCTTGTTTTTAGGCTCATCTTTTCAACAGGTAGGAATAGTCTTTACAACAGCGGGTAAAGCAGGATTTATAACAGGAATGTATGTTGTGATTGTTCCAATTTTAGGATTTTTTATTTTTAAAATGAAAAGTAATTGGGCAAATTTTATTGGAGCATTGATTGCAATTGCGGGTCTTTATTTATTAAGTATTAATGATGATTTTTTAATAGAATTTGGTGATTTTCTGGTTTTGCTTTGCGCCTTGTTTTTTGCTATTCATGTTTTATTAATTGGGCTTTTTGCTCCAAAGATCAATCCTATCTTTCTTGCTTCAATGCAATGTTTTATATGCTCATTTTTTAGTTTAATTATTGCTTTAAGTTTTGAAAATATTGAATTAAATCAGATTATATTAGTAATTGGTCCTTTGCTTTATGCTGGTATTTTATCCTCTGGCTGCGCTTATGCACTCCAGCTTTTAGCTCAAGATAGAGCTCATCCAAGTCATGCTGCTATTATTCTGAGTAGTGAAGCAATATTCGCTGTGATTGGGGGTTGTTTCTTTCTGTCTGAACCTTTTGGAATTAAAATGGCCATTGGTTGTATATTGATGTTATGTGGAATGTTAGTATCTCAACTCAAGGGAAAGACTGTAAATCCTCACGATATTTGATGGCTTTAAAGAAAATATTTTTGGGACATTTGCATCTCGTTTTCTATAATAACTCTTAAATATCCTTTGTTTGAAAAAAAGACTTTATGATTGAATGGCCTTAAGTGCTTAAAATTAAATAGTTAATCAGTTTGGTATACATGGCCTCATGATTGCAATTATTAGCATTAGTTAAGCTATAAAAAGGAGTTTTAAAATGACGAGAAATAGATTGTCAATGCTTTGCATGTTTATCCTTACTAGTTCTATATTTTTATCTGGTATTTTTGCAGAGGAAATCTTAGTTGAAAGTGATTTTTCATATGAAATTTATACTGGAAATTATGATTGTACTGATAAGGGTCTTTATGGAATGCATATCGAAACTTTTGCAGGAAGAAATCAACACTCAAAGTTCTTTCGATTAACTTCAAATGCCTATGATGATGTTAATGATGTGCATGTTGGGCCAGGCACATATTATAAATGTTTTTTTAATACATGCAGATTAGATAAAAAATATTATAATACGGATACTTGTGATAGCTTAACAATTGAACTTTTAATAAATGGTAATTTTATTCTCAAAAATCCTTGTAGAGAACGTGAATATCTATATCTTAAAATTAATAAAGATGACCAATGCAAAGAAGATAAGTATTAATTAATCGCAACCATTTACTTTATATAAGTCGTTATCATCGGTAATAATAGTGTTACATTCTTGCTTTCCACCATCTAAAATATCAGCATCAAGTCCTCCGTCTAAATAATCAACACCAGTTTGACCTCTCAAGATATCATTGCCTGCTTCCCCTAACAAAATGTCATCACCTGAGCCACCTTCTAATACATCATCACCAGCCCCTGCTTGCAAAATATCATTTCCTTGGCGGCCTTCAAGTTTGTCTTTATAGTCACCACCAAATAAGTAATCATCTCCTGGTCCACCAACAATGAAGTCAAAGCCTGGGCCCCCTGCGATTTGGTCGTTTCCTGAAAACCCGAGGAAAATATGCATTCTTACTATGCTTCCAGCTGGGTAATCGTATGTTAATACATAGTCACCAACGATTTCATTGTTGATTTTGACTTTATTGTCGTCAGTGACAAAGAATACATCATCACCTGAGGTTCCAAACCAGCAAGAAACATATTTAGGCATGTATATTTGATGGTTATTGCAGATTCCTTGACCATAAGCTGGCTCAAATTCAAATGAATCATCTAAATTAATACTATCAAGTTCATATGCAAATAATGTAAATGAAAAAAGAAAAGATAAGATTAGGGTAATTGTTAATACTTTCATAATATAGCTCCATAATATGATTTTTCTTATTTGAATTGCATTTTATGTGCCAAAATTTATTTAATTTTAATTGTTTGTAATTAAAAGCTAATTAACTTTATAATGAATTTTGACAAGTGTTTTTAGTATCAAACTGATACTTTCTCGCAGTTATTTTTTTTACTGGCGAACATAAAGTGCTTCTTAATATTTGCAAATAAAACAGATGTATGATAAAATTATTAAATAAATAATTGAAGGAGGAATGTTATGCTACTATTTACATTGATTGAAAAATTCATTAAACCAAAAACGGATAAAGGTCGATTTAAAAAAGAAAAGCTTGAGAGAGTCGTCATTACTGAACCTCCTCAAGAAGCAAAACCAGTAAAAAAGAAAAAAAGTAGAATTAAAAAATAGATAATATTTTGAGAATCTTCCTGTCGTTTTATTTTATAAACAGATTGCTTTAATTTATGAAAAACTATTCTGATTCTGAAGTATATGATGCAGAGTATTCCTTTGATTATGATATGAATTTCTGGAAAAAATATTGCCAAAAATCGGGCAATTCCGTGCTTGAGCTTGGATGTGGAACAGGGAGGCTTGGCATTCCATTAAGTGAGACTGGATTTGATTATGTTGGCCTTGATAATTCGATAGAATTTATTAAATCCGCTAAAATAAAAGCTCAAAACCTTAAAAAATCACCAAAATTTTACATTAAAAACATGTGCAATTTTAAGCTGAATCAAAAATTTCATACAATAATAATGCCCTTTAATGCTTTTTTTCATTTAATGACTGATAAAGAACTTAAGGCTTGTTTAAATACCGTTAAAAAGCATATGTTTCATAGTAGTTATTTCATTGTCGATGTTTTAAATTTTGACATGTCATTTTTCTGCCGAGATAAAAATGAGATAGGATTTATTAGGGGAAATGATGATAGGCCAATTGTTTTTAAAACAAAATCTGGCAAATTATTTAAAAAATCTCAGGCCATAACTTATTCAAAAAAAGCTCAAACTTTTGAAGTTTTTTGGTATCATAATTTTATTAAACCCAAACGTAAATATAATGTAAGTTTTAAGTTTAGATATTATTTTCCTCAAGAACTGAGGATGATTTTAGAAAATAATGGGTTTGAAATTAAAAAAGAATATGGCTTTTTTGATAGTTCTAGTTTTAAATCTGATTCTCCTAATCAAATACTCATATTAAAAAAAAGCTAAGAGAATAATAGTATTAATCCATTGACCAATGTTCAGAAGGTTCAGATTTAAATCCATATCCAGAAAGACTAAGTTTAATAAGTGGTGAAGATGGGCACCTTTGGATGCATGCTTGTGCTTATGTAAATACAACTATTGCTGAAACATGGAAGGCTTTAAGAAATCTAGATGTTATTGCCTATACTCATGGGATTGATTTGCCTGCTTATTGAGGGCCAGTGCCGGTTTTTTCAGCTGATAAATATCCTAAGTAATCAACATCTCCAAGGCTTATATCATCATCATTATCATAAATATAACTTTCAATTGTTGCCTCATCATCTGATCCCCACCAGTTTCCAGTAGCTGTAACACCTATGGATTTACCATTATTCAAAGCATAGCTTGTATTGTCATGTAGATTTGAATCTGTTATTGAAAATGCTCCGGATCCCCCGCTTAAATAAATTCCAGTTGCAAAATCATTTATATCAACTAGATCAATACTACAGGTTCCATTTGTACTATATCCATTAGAACCAGTAATTTCAAAGCCAGTAATACCTGAAGTTCCATCAAAAACTGATTCAGTAATTGTTCCGTTACCCATTTTTGTTCCAAAAGAATATGTTAAATATAAAGTATTATAATAAACCATGGAATCAGTAAAATTAACTTGAGCATAGGGTAAATCAATATTAACATTAATTAGTGTAGAAGCATCTATTTCAAGTGGACCAGAAATTGGAGCGCCACTATATTCATAAATTCGAGTATTGCTAATATTTGAAGAGCTGTTTATTGTTATGTTTCCTCCACAGCAGCCAATTCTCATTTCAGAATCAGAAACTATCACACCTGATATTGTTATTCCATTATTATATGAGTCAGATACAATAGTTGAATCAGAAATTGTTCCATTATTGAAAGTTATTGGCTCACTTCTTGCAGATTCACCAATAATTGTTGAGTTGGAAATTGTGGGTGTATTAAAAACTATGGCAGCGGCTGTATCATAACCACCAGTCCTTACTTCAGCATTATCAATGGTAGTATTGCCAATTGTTAAGGTGCCAGAATTCTCAGTAGGATCTTGTTCTAGTTCAGTTTCATCTCCAACATGAATTGCTTTTGCTGCATAAGACATCTCAAGATAACTAAGAGAAGAATCAGATAAATTAGTTTGTTCATATTTTAACATTGTTGCACCAGATGAAGTGGATGCTGTATTTGAAGTAAATGTAATTGGATTTTCATCTGTACCTACAGCTGTGATGTCACCTAATATTAATATTGTATAAGCACCATCAAATAATACTTCTACTCCTGCTTCAATAGTTAATGTAACACCACTTGCTACTCCCACATTTCCAATAATAACAAATGGACTGTCAGCTAAAGCCCAGGTTTCATCTAAAGTAATTGATCCAGAAGTAAGAGTTCTGGCTAAATCAATGCTGTCATTATATGAATCTGAAAGGTTATCTGCATTGTCTTTAAATTTTATATAAGCTGTCATTGTTGCACTATCATCAGCTACAAATTCGTCAAAAGTAAGGGTAGCTGAAGTTGAATAGGCTTCCCAGGCTCCATCTGTAAAAGTTCCGTCAGTTGAAATATACATATAACTAACAGTGTTTTCATCTGTTGCTGAAATTGTTAAACTTACTGTAGTATTAGAGGTTTCTGTATCACCACTATTAATTGTGACTGAACCAGTTGGGCCTGTATTGTCTAATTCAAAATTCCAAATATCAGATCTTGTGCCTGCAACCTCATTCTCATCAACTGGTGTTACAGCCCAATAATAAGTTGTTGAGGTGGTATCTGGAAGGGCTGAGGTCAAGGTGTGACTTGTAGATGTTATGCCTGTTTCCTGAACCACAGGATTTGATAAATCAGAGGATTCTGATAAAACAAATGTATAGCTTGCTGCATTTGCATTTGCTGACCATGAAAAGCTTGGTGTTGTATCATTTGTAATTGAAGCAGAGCTTGGACTTGAAAGTGTAACAGTACTTAGGTCTATTGAAAAAGTATAAGCACTTGCATAACTATAACTATTAGCATCTTCATCAACAATTTTTACTGACCAATAATATTGTTCCAGATCATCAAGGACTGTTGTTAGGGTATAAGTTGATGATGTTAAGCTGCTTACTTGTTTAATAACATTTGAAAAGTTTGAATCAGAAGCCAAGATAAAAGTATAAGTGGAACTAGAAAGAGGTGAGTCACTCCAATCAAATGATGGCAAAGTTTCTGCAATTGTTTGACCTTGGCTTGGTGTTAAAAGTGTTACTGTAGGATTTGTCATAATTGTAATTGAATCACTAAAATATGAGCTTTCAAGTCCATTTGCATCAGCAAACTTAATATAAACTGTATTTTCTCCTTCATCTGTAAAGGTGTGGTCAAGTGTTGATGAAATTGCTTGCCAGCTGCCGCCCGTAAAATTAACATCTTCAGCGACCATCATTAAAACAGCGTCATCAGTTGCTGCAATTGTCAGTTCACAAGATAGAGATGTTGAAATATTATCACCACTATTAATTTGAATTGCTCCACTTGCTCCTGTTGATAAAATCAATTCTAAAGAATCAGTAGAGGTAGTTTCTTCTCTTTGAACCTGAATTTCAGAAAGCACAGCATATCTATAACCGTCTTTTTCTGCCCTGAGGAAATCATAAAGCCCTTCAGGTACATTACTAATTGTAAAGTCGCCATCTGAATCTGTTTTAGCTGAAAATGAAGTTCCTGGGATGTATACATCAATGCCAGTGTGATCACTTTGTCCTTGCAAAGTCACGGTTCCAGCAATGACTCCTGTTGTTGGAATCTCAATATCAGGAACATCGTAATTATCACCTATTGAAAGTTCAACTTCAAATTTGCGGCCATAGTTACTATCAGGACTTATTATTACAACGCCAAAAGATTGTGTTTCTGTCGCGGCTTTATAGTTTGAAGTAACTACTGGACTAGTAGTTGTATCTACTAATAATGAATAATATCCATCTTCATCTGTGTAAACTTTTGATGTTTCCTGGCCAATAACATAAACTGATGCCTCCTGCACATAGCTTTCAGTGTCTTCAGCGTTTTTTAATAAACCAGGAATTGCTCCAGGAATTGCAGCTGGAATTGCAAAGCCGTTAATTCTTGCAAAGCCATCAGGAATTGATGTGTCTATGTCATCAGTTTCTCCATTTTCAGCAGCATCCTCTTGGTCATCTGAGCCTAGACAGGCTAAAAATGGTTGTGTAAAAGCAAAGATCATCATGAAAATAAGGTATAAGCCTAGAAGTTTTTTCATCATTTCCTCCAAAAGGTCCTATTAGTATAATGAGTAAAATCTGCTCAAAAATATATAAAAACGCGAAAATATGCAATAAATAAGCGCTTTTGTTTTAATATTCAATTTGATGCCTAATAAAAACAGACACTTAAGATAAATTTCATTGGCACAGAAATTGCTTAATATCTTAGTATCTAAAAAGAAGGAGGAATTTGAAAATGCTTAGAATAGCTTTAAAATTCATGATATTTTTAATAGTACTAATGGGACTATTTAGTTGCGGAAATAATGAGAATTATTCTTACTTGGCTTCACAAAGCGGAACTGTTTTAGGAGATTCAATTTATGTAACAGGAAGTTTTTATTATTCTTCATATGAATACTACGGCGAAATCTACGATATTCATGTGTTTCCTGAAAATCAATATGATTATTCTCAGCCAATAATGAGTAGTGATGTTTTATTTTATTCACAGGCTTCAAGTGATGCAATGGTGGGTATGTATTCAAGTATTTCTAATGCAACAATAAGCATGTCAGCTAGTGATGATGCTTTTGGACCTATATTTTATCTTGATGTGCAAGGAATTAATGAAGGTCTTAATAATATTTCAAGTTCAAATAATGCAAATGTTGCATTGATAGCGCCTAATAATGCAGCTTATGGTTTAGCTTCTGATCAAGAAAGCACTATAGATATCTATAGCTATAATGGATATGAAATTGAAGGTTATTTTACACTTAATATGATCAGGCAATGATTAAAGGGGCAATTATGAAAAAAATTACAAAAATGATAAGCCAGATACTTTTTCTTAGTATTATACCTTTAACAGCCTTCAGTGCTTCTGATGAATTCAAGCTAATTGAATTTACAGATTTTTTGAAAACTGAAGATATACTTTTTAAAGCAAATGAGAAAATTGTCTTTTATATTGATACAAATAAGAATATAAATAATCTTGAGTTTAAGTGGTTGTCTAGTATTGGAGATAACCCAAAACCTTTAGAAATCAATAATTCAAAAGCTCTTTGGATAGCACCAGATGAAAAAGGTGAATATCGTGTTTCTGTAACTGTTTCTGATAAAACAATTGATTTAAGAAAAACAAAATTTTTCAAGGTCAAAGTAGCAGAAAAAGAGGCTCAGATCATCGCAGCTTCTAATTAATATTCACTGTCACATCTTTTACAAGATACGCAAGCACCTTTATTTTTTCTAAAGCTTCAGGAGTGTTGGCTGTAAGCTGTTTGTATCTATATTCTATTTGTGGTATTTTTTTATTAATTATCCTGGCAATACGATCCACTTCCTGGGCAGCTTGGTTATCTTCTGAAGATTTAACTTTTGCTAATAGCTTGATGATTTCATGAGCTTCTCTAACACCAAGCAGCTTTTCAAGTTTTTCTTTTATATTGGTTTTTTCCATTGTTTATTCCTTAAACATTTTTTCAAGTTCTTTTTTAGCTTCATTCTGCCTAAAAAGCCTGAGTTTTCTATCAATATTTCTTCTTAAATTATATAATTTTTCCATTACACCTAAAATTATATCATAATCTGCATATTCATTTAATTTGTAAATTGTATCATTAAGATAATCTATATTGTTTTCTAAATCACTTTTAAGCTCATCAGTCCAGTTAAATAATGATTGAGGAATAACACCTTCTGCGTGTACAATATAAGGCATTTCAAAAGCAGGCAGCACCTTCTTGATTTCTTTTATTTTTGTTTTATTTGTTGGCAATTGTTTCGTTTCTTTGGTTTTCTTTTTGGGAGTAATTTTTTTCGCGGTTGTTGTTTTTTTCAATTCAGTTTTTTTCTTTATAAGAACTTTTTCCTTTATAGCGCTTTTTATTTGCTTTGTTTTTTTAACAAGTTTTTCCTTTTTAGGTAAAGGTTTAACTAAAGCAGGTTTCTTTTTATTTACTGGCTTCTTAATAAGCGGTTTTTTCTTAAGCACAGGCTTATTAAGAATAACTTTTTTCGTAGTAGTAGTTTTATTTATAAGCACCTTTTTTTTACTAAGAGTTTTATTTTTAGCACGAGGTTTTTTTTCTGTTAACTTTTTCTTGTTCTGGATCTTTTTGGGAGTCAGCGGTTTTTTAGTTTCAACCTTTTTAAAAGCAGTCTTTTTTAATGTGGTTACTTTTGCTTTATTAATAGGTTTTTTATTTGTTGTTTTATTTTTAGGTGGCAATTTATGGTCTCCTTTTCATTTATTATTGGTTTATTATTTGCCCATCATACCATCCCAGGCAATTGTATGTATTCTTGGGGAGTAATTGAAATTGTACTCTAATAATTTTTCAATGAAGCCAGACATGTCATTTAGTTGGCTTTCTTTTGATCTGCTTTCTTGCATAACGTAGATTAGCTTAGAATCAATTTGAAACTTTTCTGCTAGATCTTTTATCTCATTTAAATCTTCACTTAGATGGCGATCATTTCTTGCTACAAATTTAAAATAAACAGTATGCAGTTTTGATTGGTTTTTCCAGAATTGAATTACTGTTTCGTCGACATTTTGACCTGCGTTTTTAAGCTTTGGGCTGACACTCCATTCAATACCACTAATAGCAAAAGATGGAATTATACTTCCATTAGTTTCAATTTCAATGGTTTTATTTTTTATTCGTGAAATCAGCTCATCCAGTTTATAAAGGCAGGGTTCTCCTCCCGTAATGACAATTGTTTGAGCTTTATTGCTATTGATTTCTCTTGATAATGATAAAATATCTTCACTGCGAATTAAAGCTTTTGAATCTTCATTCCATGAATACTTAGTGTCACACCAGGTGCAGTTTAGGTTACAGCCAGCAAGACGCAAGAAATAAGAAACTCTTCCACAATTTTTTCCTTCACCCTGGATCGATAGGAATTTTTCAATAATTGGCAGTTGCATTAATAAATCCTAATTATTTATAAGTTTAATAATTGTAAGCATATTATATTATTTTCGATGTGAAAATCAAATTTAATTAATTTTAAAATATTCTGATTTGATTAAGGATATTTTGAAGTTCATTCTTAAATTCGTTTTCTGGTAGTTTATTTAATATTTCTTCACAAATAATTTGATTATTATTTAAATCATTTTCTATGATTGTTTTTTTTATTTCATATTTTTTCATTAAGTTTAGTATTGAAATCTCATCACTTACAGTAATTGCTTCTTTATTAAATAGAGCTTCAATTTCTTTTTTTTCGGAATTATTAGACAGTTCAAATAATTTAATTAAAGGCAATGTAGTGACTTTGTTTTTAAAGTCTGAAAACTTAGCTTTGCCACTACTTGCAAGCTCCATAAAGTAATCATTTAAATCATCTTTTATTTGAAAAATAAGGCCAAAATGTAGGCCGAAATTATAAAAATCAATTTTATAATCATCAGCTTTTTCAATAATTGCCATGGATGTGGAAGCAAGAATAAACAAAGAAGCAGTTTTGTATTCTATAATTTTAAAATATTCTTCATCTGTAATAGCTAAGGAGTTTTGATGTTTGAGCTGAAGCATTTCCCCAAGAGCTAGTTTTTTTATTGTATCAGCTGCAAGTGTATACAACTCTTGCAGACCAAAAACATTTAATTCTTTAATAGCTACTGAGAATAAATAGTCTCCAAATAGGATTGAGTTTTTATTTCCCCATAGCTTATTAAACACAGGTTTGTTTCTTCTTATTTGAGTTGAATCAATAACATCATCATGAAGTAAAGTAGCATTATGGATGATCTCACAAATCGCTCCTAAGCTTATGGATTTATCCATTTTAGCTCCCACAAAACTTCCAAAATATATAGGGAAGAGGGCTCTTATTTTTTTTCCACCTGATGAAAGAACATGATCAATTGCTTCATTAATAAGGTCATTTTCAGAGTTTAAAATAATTTTACTCATCTTTTCGTAGATATTTTCAAGATGTATATTTGATGAGTTTAGGGTCATTAGATAGTCCTTCCCAGGAATAGTAAAAGAGCGTAAATAAGACCAAAAAGCAGGTGAAGCTGGATTGTTTTAGCCTGAATTGGAATTGTATTTTTTACTGAAGTTAAGTCGTTTTGAAAGGCAATATTAATTTTAAGGATAATTGGAAATAGAACAAATACAAACAATGACTTGATAGGAGTAAAGCCAAAAATTGTTAAAATTAGAACTGAAAAGAATACAAAATAAAATATGGCTAAATAAATGTCTTTTGACTTTTCAAGACCAAGTCTAACAACCCAGTTGTTTTTATTAACTTTAGAATCTGCTTCAATATCAGGAAATTGGTTTATCCACAGTACCATTGTAATTAAAAGTCCAATTGGAATAGAAATTAATATTGGAACAAAGCTTAATTCCAATGTTTGAACAAAATAAGTGCCAAAGCAAATGAGTGGGCCAAAAGCTATGAAAATTGCTAATTCTCCAAAACCACGATATATTATTTTTAAAGGAGGTGAAGTATAGAAAAATCCGAGTAAAAAGCCAATAAGGCCGAGTATTAATACAACATACCATAAATTTGAGGCTTTATACATAAGAAACATTCCGCATAAAGAACCTAATATATACATTATTATAGCCAGGTTTCTCATTTTTTCCTTTGTAACTTCACCACTAATAATAACAGCTGAACCTCCGGAAAATATTGTTCTTTTTGCATTGTTTGAATCAGCTCCAGAAAGAGTATCAAAATAATCATTCATTATATTGGCTCCTCCATGCATGAAAATACAGCCTAATAAGGTGGCTAGGAAAATCCAGATATTTATAGAATGTGCTTGCAAGGATACTGTAGCTGTTCCAATTAATACCGGAATTATAACGCCTGTAAAAAATGGGGCCCTCAAGTATCTGAGAATATTTTTCATATATATTTCCCTTTAACGAAATAACTATCTAAAATTATTATGACAAATTTGTAAGCTTCACTACTGATTTTTGGTTTTAAGGTCAAGCAATAAAAAATGACTAGAAATTATTTAATAAAATAAGCATGTTATTTAAGAAAGATGAACCAAAATGCAAGTTATATTATCATTGCCGCCGGCGTCATTTGCTCTTTGAATTAGTTCTTTGCAGGCTGCAATTAATTTATCTTTATGCTTTGTAATAACTTCTTTAATATCATCATCTGGTACCAGGTTTGATAAACCATCTGAACAAACAAGATAATAATCACCTTGTTTTGCCATTTTGTTGTCCATTTCAACATCAACATTATCTTCAATTCCTAAAGCGCGTGTAATAACATTTTTAAAAGGAAAATTATCTATTTCTTCTTGTGTAAGTGATTTTGCCTTTAGAGAATCATTTAGTAAGGAGTGATCAGATGTTAGTTGCTTTATTTTACCGTCTCTAACTCTATATATTCTTGAATCACCTACATGGCAAAGATAAACCTTTTCTTCCTTATAAATAAGGCTAGCGATAGTTGTTCCCATGCCATCTAAGTTTTTTTCTCGAGCTGTATTAAAAATCTTTTTATTAGCTAGTTTTATTGCAACAATGAGTCGGTTCGCTTCATAAGGCAGGTTTCCATCTCTATCATAAGGCCAAGTGATTTCTTTATCCCTAGAGGTCGCTCTAATAAAATCTCCAATGGTATCAACAGCTATCTTACTAGCCATATCACCAGCCTGGTGTCCACCCATTCCATCAGCTAATACAAATAAACCTTCTTCCTTTGAAATAAAGAAGTTATCTTCATTTATTTGGCGCTTTTTTCCAACATCAGTAATTGCTGCATTTAATACTTTCAAAATTCACCCTAAGTTTATTTTTATTTAGTGTGTATAGTATAAAAAAAATAACACTTAAATCAAATACTTTTTTTAATTTAAAAAAGCTAGTGTTTTTTTGTTGATAAAAAAGATTCTTTTAGGTTATTGATTTTTTTATTGCTAAAGATTTTGTACAAAAGGAGTGAAAATGAAAATACTACAAAAACAGGATATGCAGTTTCAGGATGTCATTGGAATGGAAGGTGCCAAAGGCGCATCAAAAGCACTTCCAATTGGCACAAAAGAGGGTGCCCCTAATTTTTCTTTTAGAGTTTTTGGATTGGAACCAGGTGGTCATACACCATATCATAAGCATCCTTTTGAACATCAAATTGTGGTTTTAGAAGGTGATTGCACTGTAAAGACAGAAGAAACTGAAACCACTGTTAATGAAGGCGGCTTTGTTCTAATGCCACCAAATGATAAGCATCAATTCCTAAATAATACTAATAAACCAATCAAATTTCTCTGTGCTGTTCCTAAAGAATATGAATAAAATTAAAAAAAATGTTAAACCGCCATTATGACACTAGTTGTATTTGGTTTATATCCAAAATCAAAGTTATTTGTCCTAAAATAATAGCAACTTACAGAAAGCCTTATTCTTTTGCTTTGAGGCATGTTTTTGGCAATTACAAAAGAGGCAAAGGAATATCTTATTGCTAATTTTTTCATGGTTTATAGGCCATCCATGATTGATCCCTTCCCTGGATATAAATATTTTTATGATAAGTTAATTTCTATTAAAGCTGAAAAAATAAGTGATCAAGATATTATTGATTTAAAAGTTTGGTATCACCTGGCTTGGTGTCATGCATATTTTAAGTATTCTGAATATGAATTAAAGTGGCTTGATTCAAATGACCAATACATAAGTTTTAAGTTATCAGTAATTCCCGAACTTTTTCAAAAGGGCATGAATGCAGGATATGGTCCATCAAACTTCACTCAGGAAGAGTCAATAGCCTTTATTTTAGAACAGTACCAAATAATGAAATTTGTAATTCCAGTACATAGGTTATTGCTTAAAATAGGAGCAAGTGAAATTATTACAACCCCTTATTCCCACCCAATATTACCACTTATTTATGATTCAAATATTGGGGATGATTATTTTAATTTGCAGCTACCTGAAAGATATTTTTATCCAGAAGATGCTGAAGCACAAATACTAAAGAGGTATTGATACTTTTTATAGCTTATTTGGCGAAGTCCCTAAAAGAATGTGGCCTGGAGAAGGCTCAGTTGCAGAGCAAATAGTACCATTATTTCAAAAAAATGGAATAAAATGGATAGCCACAGGAGAAGATGTTGGCAAAAATTCAGGGCATTTTTTTGATAATGGCCTTGCTTACAGAATTGATGGAGATTCTATATTTTGTGACAATGACAACTCTGATGCAATGACCATTGTTTTTAGAAGTGGATCAGATCCCATTGGATTTGAATACTGTCAAATGCGAGATGATGGGTATTATCATCTTGAGCTGGCTAGTTCTTATTAGTTGACAAAATGAAGATTCGGTATTTTATGTGTACTACTCATTGATTATTGAAAATTGATTGTTGATTATTGATTATTTTCATTCTCTTCAAACATTGAACAATCAATTTTCAATTTTCAATTTTTGAAGGAGAAAGAATGAGAATTATAATGATATTTGCTTTTTGTCTATTTGTTTTATTTTCTTGTCTTGAAAGTGATGGGTCTTCAGGCTCAGGTGATGGAGATGGAAATACTGAATCTTGTGGGATAGAGAATTGTCATGGAACTGATATAACATGCGGTTCAAATGTTGCAACTGTATGCACAGAAATTTACATGCAAGGAGATGGCTGCCGTCAATATGCAAGCTGTGAAATTGTTGATGGTGAGTGTACTTTAGTTAAAGAAGATGAATTCGATACTTGCGTTTCATGTGTTGATGATTGTTATGACGGTGTTGATGGAAGTGAAGGTTTGGCTTGTGAAAGTGATTGTTGGTCAAACTAGAAAGTTTTACTCAATTATTGTTTCACCAGCAAACCATTCGTATTCACTAACATGTCTTGGCTTATTAAAGAAAAAACCTTGGGCAAAGGCGATTCCACTGCCTTCTAAGAGTTTTGCGATTTCTTCATTTTCAATTCCTTCAACCAAAACCTGGCAACCCATTTTTTTGAGATCTTTTAAAATGTCTTCAATTATTTCTGTTGAATCTGATTTTCCAAGAATAGTGTTAATAACATTAGTACAAATTTTAATGATTTTTGGTTTTAATTTTCCGATTATTTCAGAATCAATGAAGCCGCAACCTGCATCATCTAAAGCAAAACTATAACCATTTGCTATTAGTTCATCAATTGTATCTGCTATGTCTGGAATATTAAGAATTGGAAGGTGCTCAGTAATTTCAAAAATGATTCTTTTACTATTTTTCTTGAACTTTGGATCTTTGGCTATTTTTTTAAAATCTGCACTAACTAAAACACCAGGTCCAACATTAACTGATAACCAATATTGCTGTGGAAGTTTTTCTAAATATTTTAAAGCCTTTTTTATACATATTAATTCTAATTCATGATTTAAGCCAAGGTTAGCTGCTGCTTTAAATAGTGAAAGAGCGTTATTAAGCTTTGAATTCATTGGACCCCTGGAAAGAGCTTCAAAGCCAACTGTTTTCATGCTTTCCATTGATATTATTGGTTGGAAAAAGGTGTTAATCTTACCTTTTGACAAAATTTCAAGAAAATCTCTTCTGTTTATTTGTAATGTGGGAGAAACTCGTTGTGGAAAATTAATAAAAGATTTTTCAATATAAGTTTCAAGTTTTTCTTTTTCTTCAATATTAGCAATGAAAGAAAAGATATTAAGATCATATTTTAACGCAGAACCAATTCTAATTCCAAGAATAGTGTGCAAAGATAACTTTATTTCATCTTGAAAAGAGCCTATTAAAGTATTAATAAATTCAGTTTTATCAAGCTTCAAAGAATCATCTTGTAAGGTAAAAATAGCATAATGCAAGCCCTTGAGAGGATTATGGTTAGTTTCATAAATATCATATTTATCAAGCAGGCTTGATGCAGATTTTTCAAACTCTGCTGTTATAAGCTTTTGAAAAAGCGCATCATATTCAGCTCTTTCCAGATTATGATATTTAGAAGGATTTTCAATTCTCAGCGCTAAAATAAATTTACTCATTTAGAATTCTTTCTTTTTGAAATATAGTTAAAATAAGTAAAAAAGATTCAACTATTATAGTCAAATGAATTTTATAATAAAATAGTAGACAAATCATAAAAAATAGTTTATAAAACCATAACGCAACGAGACAAAAGAGGTCTTATATGAAAGAAAAAAGACAATTTGAAAGGCATAATGTGGAATATCATGTAATTGATCATTCCGAAGATACAGCAAGAACACTTGACTGCGTTGACATTTCTGAAGGTGGAATGAAGATTAGAGGTCAGGCAATTAAAGATGAATTCCATACCTCCATCTTGGTTCCAAATTCAAATGTTGAGTATATTGTGAAAGTCAAAAAAGTATATCAAAACGAAGAATTTTTTGGTGTGGAAATTATTAATGCACCTGATAAGTTTTTTGACAAAATAGTTTAAGGAAACTAAAAAAACCCGCTTACTCTGATGATCCATAAAATAGAATCTAGATAAAGGAAAGGATAAAGCAGATGTTGTCAAAATACGCTCTCACGAATCCCCTTGAATTACAGCTTGATAAAAAAAGAGATGAATTTACAAGAAATGATTTAATAAAAGTAATTGAAGAAAATAATATTGAAAGAATTACTTTTCATTACACAGCACTTGATGGTAAGTTAAAAGAATTAAAACTTCCAATTGCAAATCGAATACAGGCTGAGTCCATTCTAGCAGAAGGGGAGAGAGTTGATGGCTCTTCATTATTTAAAGGAATGGTTGATCAGTCCCTCTCTGATTTATATGTTGTTCCTATTTACAAAACCGCTTTTTTAAATCCATTTGACAAGGGCTCTTTAGATTTTATCTGCAGATATTTACAGCAGGATGGCAATTTTGCTTCCTTTGCAATGGATAATATTTTAGGAAATGCCTACAGATATTTTAAAGAAACCACAGGTCTTGAACTATATGCCCTTGGCGAACTGGAGTTTTATTTAATAAGTAAGCATCAATCTGATATTTTTCTTGGCTCAAGACAGCAAGGTTATCATTCTTCTGCGCCATATGTTAAAAATGGAGATATTTTAAATGAGATGGTTCGTTATATTACACAAATGACAGGCTGTGTGAAATATGCTCATTCTGAAGTAGGTTATGTTGAACATGTTCGATCCGATATTTCTGAAATAAAAGATAAGCGCGCTGAACAGTTTGAAGTAGAATTTTTACCAACGCCAATTCATGATGCTGCTGATCATCTGGTTTTGTCCAGGTGGTTAATTAGAAATATCGCTCATAAATATGGTTGCGTAGCTTCCTTTGCTCCTAAAATTGAAGAAGGGGTTGCTGGCAATGGATTGCACGTTCATCTGCAATTAAGAAAAGATGGCGATAATATAATGACAAATGATGAAGGCGATTTATCTCAGGATGCATTAAAATTAATTGGTGGCTTATGCAAATATGCAGATACTCTTACAGCCTTTGGAAATACTGTATCATCAGCATATTTAAGACTTGTTCCAAATCAGGAGGCTCCAGTTAATATTTGCTGGTCAGAACTAAATAGAGCAGCAATGGTTAGAGTACCTCTTGGCTGGGCAAAGAAAAATAATCTTAGCAGAATTGTTAATCCCAATGAAAAATTAGATTCTACAAGCTTTCAAAAAAGACAAACAGTTGAGCTTCGCAGCCCTGATGGGTCTGCGATTATTCATTTATTGCTGGCTGGCATTACAATGGCTGCTCAGTGGGGAATTAATAATCAAAAAGAGTCTTTGAAATTAGCCAAAGATCTTTATGCAACTGGCAATATATTTAAAAATCCTGAGCTTTTAAAAACCTTACCAATGCTTCCAAAAAGCTGTGAAGAATCATCCAAAATTCTTCTTGAAAAAAAAGAACTTTATGAAAGAGAAGGTATTTTTCCTGCTAGTATAATCGAATATGTTGCTGGGGTTTTAGCAAAAGAAAAAGACGCAAAGATGAATGAAGTGCTTGTTGACTTGCCAGCAGATGACAGGCTTCATGCAACTAGACGGATTATGCATAAGGATATACACAAGCATTAAGACGCGTACAGCGTACAGCCAGGAAGAGCTTTTTTGGGTTTCTTTCAGGAAATGGGGAGTAGAATACTAATTATTGTCATAGAAACGGGAGAGTGCTCATGCTAAATTTTAATAAAAATATTCATGTTTTAATCCTTTTTATCTTACTTGTTCCAACAATTTCAATTTCAAGTCCTTGGGATATTAAATTATTAACTGCAAAATATAAAGCTGCCTATGTTGTGGCTGATGTGGAAATGTCCAAATTACTGCCAATTTTAGAAGAACGTGGTCTAAAAGCTATAAAATATGAACATTCAAAAGATGGACATCATCCAGTTATTTTAACCTTTGGTTATATGTATGAAACTTTTCTTTTTGTTCCAAATACTGAATTTAGTATTGATTGGATTCTAGATGATTATTTTGAATTTATTATGGTCATTCCAAATGTAATGCCTAAGGATGAGTCCTTAGTTTTAAAGGCAGATAAGGGTCCTTTTAATTTTGATCCAATTTTATTTCCCACATCTATACGAGCAAAATTAGTTGGTGATTTTTTTAAATTCAACAAGGTTCTAGGTGAAATATCATCAGATTGGACAACATATCATGTTGTTGAAAAAGAGAGTGCAGAAGATATTCTTCAGGCTACTTTCACAATTAATGATTTAGGTGACAGCTATGAGATGTTAAAAAGTCTTGAATTAATTGAACCATTATTTGAAGAAACTATTATGTCGTTTCAGGATGATGAGATTGATGATTCAACATGTTCCCGTGTTCAATGGGGTTTTGAGGAAGCATCCTTACGGCCTGCAAAAGTAGAAGTTGAATTTTTATCAGATCAGATTCCAGGTTTTAAAAAAGGAGAAATCATTAATGTTAATGAGGTTGATGGAACAACCTTTGGTGGTTTTTTTGGAACAATTGATCTTGAACTTACAATTCCTTATGATTGTATGACTTGGTGTGAAAATGATCTAAAGCTTTAATACCCCTCATTTAGAATCTCACCATCCTTTATTAATCCAAGAGCAGAAATATTCATTCCTTGTTTGTAATTTTCAATCTCATCATCATCATCCAGATCTTGAGAAACATAAATAGCCCAATCTATGCCATTAGTAGACATTTTTGAACTTACATGAAAGTTTGAATATATATCAGCGTTAACGACAAATCCTAGAATTTGGCAATCTTTATCATTGGCAATGGTATCTGCGCTACCTGATATTTTATCACCATTTAATTTTTCAAACCAAACAGGAATGGGGTCAAATTCTTCTGATATTGGATGAATATAATTTTTTTCTAAATTATATTGAGCTTCAGCTGTAAATATTGCGCTAACTAGAATATTTACTTCAGCTTTTTTTGATTTAATAATTAGACCCATTAGAGATGATGTTGCCAGTGCACCAAGAATGCCAATGATGGCTACTGTGATCATTAATTCTACTAGTGTAAATCCTTTTCGTTTCATAGTTCCCCCAAAAATTTTAGTTCATAAGGTTTTCGTACGAATAAAGATAAATGCAAGATGAATGCCAAGGCCTGTAAATGTTTAGTCCAATATTTATTGTTCATATTAAGTGCTTACGTGAAGGTCGTAATTCTTTGCATATGTTTTTTGGTGAAATGATGCTCAGTTCTGGTTTTATTTTTAAAATATGCCTATTAATTGTGTAATTGAATTGAAGCCGGCAGTAGAAATAATTCAAAATTCAAGATTCAAGATTCAAAATTAAAACCTATGTTCCCTTGTGCTCTTGTTTTCTTGTTTTACTCAGGCACTATCCAAGTGAGCAAAGTTTTAACTTAAGATTATCAACTTGACATATTATATGATCTATAAAAATTATTAATTTCATTTAACCGGTATATTTACATAGGAAATAAAAATGCCAGTCAAATCAGTCCAAAATAATTACAATGAGCGTTTTAAAAAGAACTATCTTTCCTTTTCCAATGAAAAAGAAAGATTATCTAAGTGTCTAAATGATTATTTAAAAGATTATAAGTTTGATAGCTTTTTAGATATTGGAGCTGGTAATGGGCTTGTAACAGAAGCGATAGCGAAAAATTTCAAAGAAATTAGCATTGTAGAAAAAGAAAAAAGCTTTTGTGATGAATTAAAACAAAAGTTTAAACTGGCTTGTATAAAAAATGAGTCTATTTTAGATGTTAATTTTGATGAAGGGAAGTTTGATTTTATTCTAATATCACATGTTCTATATTATTTTCCAATTCATGAATGGACTTCTTTATTAGAAAAGGTATTTTCTTGGTTGAAAAAAGATGGACAGTTAATGGTAGTTCTAGTTAGTAGAGACTCAGATTGGCAGACATTAATGTTTGATATCTCCAGATTGTTAAAAATAATTCCAGGATGTTCATATTGTCCACCTGAAAATTTTTATAAAGTATTTAAAGGTGGTGCTAATGAAATTCTAAGTCATGATGTTACTTCTGATTATAGGGGTTCAAAAGACAAATTAATTTCAGCTATTAAAGATTTTTTAATAGAATTTCCCAAGGAATTTATTTTGGAAGAAGATAATTTGAAAATCAATGAATTTATTGATAAAAAATACGAGGATGAAGAACAATTACTTTTAAAGAACAAAAATGTGCTTGGTATTTGGAAAAAATGTTAAATAGTCGTTTTTTTAGAATATTTAGGTTTGCTCTGGCACAATAAATAAAGGTTAGAGTATTTTAAGACTAATTTTAATTGAGCCTTGCCCCAAACGGGTGTTAGTTTCAAGATAAATTTAATTTTTAAAAAATTAGGTAAATTAGCCCTTTTTAATATATACTTTTAATCCAACCACATAACACCCAATTATTATTGGGTTAATTGTGATGATGACATGGCACAATGCTTGCTATTAAATTAATCTATAAATATTATTTCACTTGAGGAGAGATAACATGCACAAAAAACTAAGCAAATTATTAATTCTAATAATATTAATTAGCATTTCAGCATGTTCAAATGAAATTATCGAAACAAGGAATTCAGATGAAGTTTGTGAAGAATATGAAGCACCAGATACAAAAGATGCTGATACTGATGATCAAAGGGATGATGAACAAGATCAAAATAGTGAAGAAAAAAACTTTAAATTATTCATAGCAATTCACCTTGAACCTGGCACAGGATATAAAGATGGCAACTATCAAGAAAGATATTGGCCTATTCTACCTGAGCTCATTGCAAGTGCAGATTACTATAATGTAAAATTAAATTTAATGTTTAATCCTCAATGGGGGGCTTACATTCTTGAAGATAATGATAAATTAACTCTTGTCAGGCAATGGGAAGCCTCAGGCCACGAACTTGGTTTTCATCATCATGGTCCAAATCACAATGGATCGTGGAATGGATATACCAATCAGGAAGAATATAAGCTTTCAAAAAATTATTTAGGAAGCATAGATGAAGCAATGACTATATTAAATCAATTACCATCATGTGGAAAAATTATTTCATCAACAGTTGGCCCTGAAGAAGATGTGCAATATGATCTGCCAACAGAAATTATGTACAACACAGAAGGTGGTTCAGAAAAATATGATGATTTAAGCTCAAATCCAGAAGAAAGAGAAATTAATAGTCAAATGGTTTGGATTTTTAAGCATGCAAGATTAGCAGCATTATCAAGTGATATAAATTGGGACTTAAGTGAAATGGAGAGCCTTATTTATGATGGTCTTGATACAAATACAACATATGGAATAGTTTTTCATGAACATGAATATGATTCAGATCCTGAAGTTTTTAATAGTTTCTTTCAGATACTAAATGAAAATAACATTTTTCCCCAAACACTGCCTGAATTAATGAAATAAAATAGTATGTTTATTTTACCTCCGTACTACTTTCTCTTTTCTTTCTCTTTTTTTTAAATTTTTTTACCTCCGTACAATTATTTCTTGATAAGATATCCTGTCGTGGAATGATGGATGAAATATCTATTGTGCCTGAAATTATTGGATTTTTGCTGACATTTTCTTCATCATCTGCATCTTTTCCTGAATTTGTGCTTTGTGAACAAGAAAAAAGCACGAAGAAAATTGCTAAAAATATTAAAAAGACTAATTTTTTCATATGCTTGAAAAACTCTTTCTGGTTCTATTGAGAAAATATTTATTAATAATGAAGCAATTTACATTATATTATAGGATCATCTCCGAATTGCGTACCCAAGCTAAAAGTTTTAACAGATCTCTTTTATAAAATGCTAAGCACCGATCTCCTTACTCAGTCGCAAAAAGTATTTGATTTCATTAAGTTCATGTCTTCCTCTGTCAGACCTGAACTTAAAGAAATCAATATACTTTTTACTCCATCATGCAGTCGATCTCCTTGCTTTTAATGCATTTTATAAAAGAGATCTGTTAAAACTTTTAGCAAGCACTGTTTCTAAATAATAAGATATAACGATACTTGATACAATGTGGACCAAATTAAGAACTGTTCTTAATAAATTGGGATAAAA
>JBDREC010000103.1:0-123279 GCA_043820105.1 Pseudomonadota bacterium | reverse complement strand
CATGAACATAACTTTTGCAAAGCACATATTGAGGATGATGAGTACATCCTCCTCAATATGTGCTTTATGTTTTAGTTTTTATATCTTTTGCACCAATTGAACCTTTATACTTGAATATTATCCCAGAAAGTTCCTACGGATGCTGCCCCATCGTAAACAGCAAATTCGAATACATTATCTAACACTTCAAGTTTATGTGTTGATAACAGGGTTTTAACTTGCTCATCTGATAAGTAGTTTGTTTGATTAGCCCATGAATAATTATAAAGGACCGTTACAAAAGTAAAAATAATAACTTTTAAAGATGAAATCTTTTTAATAAATAATCCCCTCATGTCTACCCCGCTTGTTAATTGAACATACTTTGATTATATGGCATTTTAGATGCCAATAACTTGCCTTAAATATAATTAAATATATTCGAGGACTTATGGGCATTGGCTTTTGAGTCATAAACTAAAACATGCACTTTGTGCACAATCACCCGGGACAATTATGTCACAAGCCCAGGGGGAAATGTGCCGGGATTATAGGTAAGAGAAACGTCCTCAAGGGGGCTTGCACTATTGTCTCTTTTTAGTTTATTACAAAAAATCACGATTCATAAGTAACAGTAATTGTAATGAAATATGAGCTTATCTGAATTGGCATTAGTTTTGCTATGATAATATGCTAGCTAGGTTAAATATTAAATTTGGAGGATGGGATATGAACTTTTCAACTTTTATAAGTAAAGTACTATTTGTATCTATTATTTTTTCATCATTAAGTTATGCTTCCTTAAATGAATGTATCACTGAAGCAAAAGAAAAAGATATTATTAAAGTCAAAGAAACAGCTGGTTTAAGGTATTTTGACCTTGATAATATTTATGATGGAAAAAGAAAGCTTAAAAAGCTCACTATTGGCTGTCAAAGTGAAATGCATGTTTATTTGGCAGAAAGAAATAAGGGTGCTTTGCAGGATAGATATAATTATTGTTTGGATCGAGTAAGCAAAGGTTTTGCTCTTGGTGCTGACTGTGATAATGTTGTTATTGATGAATATGAAAGAGCTAATAGAATATTAGAAGATTTTAATTCAATCATATTTGGCGAAAATACTAAAAACAGAAATTGTCCAAAATCTATTGCTGAAGAAACCATCGCATCAGTGGAAAATGACTTGGCAGTTAGAGGCAATAGCGATCATTCTAATAAACCTGAGGGTGAAGAAAATAATGCAACTTCCAAAGCAGGC
This sequence comes from Pseudomonadota bacterium, assembly GCA_043820105.1. Taxonomy (GTDB): domain Bacteria; phylum Bdellovibrionota_F; class JAHFAK01; order JAHFAK01; family JBDREC01; genus JBDREC01. The sequence goes on along the minus strand of JBDREC010000103.1, from coordinate 122,040 downwards.
AATGCAACTGAAAGTCCAATGCCTCCTTCCCAACATACAGAAAATGAAAATGGTGAAGAAAATCGATATGAAGATCCACTTATAAATACCGCTGAAAATGAAAAAACTATGAGGGATTTTGAAGCTGCAATGGCAAATTTAGATGAAAATCAAAGATACCAAGTTTCAATTTATCAACAAAAATATGCACAAGCTGAAATAGTCAGAAGAGAAATCCTACAAGAGTCTCAAAAGATGGTTTTAGTGAGTTTGCAATATCAGAAGGCTTTTCTTGATGGGACAGTATCTGAAAAATATTTTCATGCTAGGATGGAAGAAATTAAGGAAAAAATAGAAAAACTAAAACCAAGATATAATTCCTTAAACAATAAAGCCGAAGCATACAAGCAAGATAAGCTTTTTATACTTGCTGATGAAAATATTATAAAAACCTATATTGATGTAAAACTAAACTCAAAACAAAAAGAAGAAAGCTCTTCTTTTTTGACCTCATGATATTGAGGGTATTTATTAATAATTTAAGGCTTCATAAATAATATTTGAAGCTAAATAATGGAGGGAAAGACCATGAAAACAAAGATATTATTAACAACACTAGCAATTTTAGTAATTTCATTTTGTTCATTGTATGCTCAGGATGAAGTAATCATTTATGATGATAATGGAATTGAAATTATGGTAGAACCTGTAAGCAGAGCCTTACCGATTTTAGATGATGAATTTATTGGTAATGTAACAGATCCTGAGTTCTTATTAAGTTTAGTTAAAGAAGTGGAAAATAAATTAAATAAATATATGCCAGCAGAATTTAAAGTGAAATTTTCTGAGAACTCAACATGGAAAATAAAAAAAAGATCTGGGCATGGTTTTCCTTATATTGAAGGATTAGTAAAAGCCACAGACTCGTCTGTTCATGATCATATAATTTTTAGGATCGAAGTAGAAGGAAACCCTTATCCCGAAGTTGATACCGGATGCGCATACACGATTCATCCAATGAGTAGAATTGAAGTGGTATATAAGCATAACATCATCTTCGCGGTTTCAAGTTATTTTAAAAGAAATACTATTATTAAGGGCTATTACTCTGTTCATGCTGATAATTGTAGTTAATTAAAATAGTAGAGAGGAGATAAAAAATGACTAAGTTTTTTTAAAATTAGTTTTTCAAAGTTAAATGAAATAAAACAGGTCTTTTCAGAATCAAATATACCCTATATTGTTGATGTTCTTGACTGGCACAGTATTTCAGAATCTTTTCAGAATATTATATTAGAAAATTATATTGTTTTGCAAAAATGAAGATGGAACAAAATAAAAAGAGAATATATCTTATAATAAAATGTGGGTGGCATATTTTCACATTTTTCTCTGGATAAAAAAACAGTCATTTTAGGTGCTGATTATTAGCAGGATAGAACAGACTTGAATATTATTTCCTGGAAAGCTTTAGCAAAGAAGCTAGATGAATTGTGGGTAGCAGATAATTGAAATTTACTATCTACATTTAGTGTTAATTAATCTTCTTGAATAGTATTAACAGCGCCATCTTTATAAGCATTAGCACCACCAAGCTTATCTCTTCTAATCCCTTGAATATAATTTGCCCTTGTGCCATCATCGTCTAAATCTTGGTAAACATTAACCCCACAGAATGTTGTTGTATCAGGACATGCTACAAAAGCTCCTGAGTAAATATCCTGATCAGGAACAAAGCCAATGATTTTAAAACCATTAGTGTCACCTGCAAATGCTGCTTGGGAACCTGCCTGTTTATTTCCATCTAAAACATTAACGTCATCAGTTGGTTTAACAGGACATGCATGAAATTTTGCTGCATCAATGTTATAATCAGCTTCAGCAGCAAAGATTCCATTTATCAAAGCATTAACCTCTGATTTTTTTGACTTTTTAATATAAGCCATAAAAGATGGAATCGCGATCGCTGCCAAAATGCCGATAATGGCAACAACGATCATTAGTTCAACCAGTGTAAAGCCTTTTTTTTTCATTGTGTTCTCCTTTGAAAAAAGTTGTTAATAATTGGGCTATTAGCCTATTTAGTATTCGGTATTCAGTATACAGTATTCAGTATTCAGTATGGAAAAGAAACTGAAAGAACAAGGTGCCAGGTGACATCCGTTCAAAAAGGAACATGCGAATTTATAAAATCAAACTACTTTGTCTTCCACGAATTTCTTTTAATTGCTTTAGGGTAAACTTAAATTCACTTCTCCTTAAGGATTCTTGTATTAAGCGATGATCCTCCTTTTTTATGGGGTCTTCTATTTTCCTTTTTAATTTAAACAAACCTTCAATTCCAAGATTTAATAAATTTTGAGTATATTGGTCAGGCTTTAAAACTAAGCCGTTGTTTTTATAACCAAAATAAAAACCTAGGCTAGAAAAGGGATAATCAAAAGGACTTTTTGCAATTCCTGCCTTAATAGGATTCTGGTATATATATCTAATAATATTTTCTGTATGCTCTTGATGTATTATGCGTGTGGCAGAATATCTTGAGCCAAATATTTGATTAATCTTATTGTTTTTGTAGTTCAGATATTTAGCAAGATTGCTAAATGTATAGCACATTGCCTCTCCAAAATTGTCAAGTTTCGGAGTTAGATGCATATGAAGATGATTGGACAGAAAAACAAGGTGATGAATTTCAATTTGAAAAAATAAAGGCAAACAATTTATCCAAGAAACAATATCGTGCCAATTTTGTTTAAGATTAAAAAAATAGCTTTTATTATGGCACCTGTGTGTAACATGAACACTTTGCATTTGTTTTGGTGTTTTTTTTCTGGGCATAATAGGGGGTTTATGCAAAATTAATGCCTAAAGATTATGTTGTAATGTTTCAAGAACTTATCAAAAAATGAATTTTCTGTTTTTTGGAAATTGGAAGAAAGTGCATGTTCCTTTTTGTTCTATTGTCGCCTGGCACCTAAGCTTAGTCAAGCTCACTTGAGCAACCAGCATCTTTCCAAAGCACATCATCAATTCTCTTAAAAGTCTGTTCAAACATAATTTAATCTCTCTAAATCTATTATTTTTATTCTTTTTACCCAAATCCTTGGCCCATAAAATGGGGGGGGATTTAAATCTAATGCCTGATCCTACCCTATTACCATCTATTTTCAATAAAAAACATAGATAATCACAATTTATTTTTATCAGATAACATCAAGCAATAACTACTTCTTCTTCATTCTCCTATACTCACAAGGACTAATATAATCTTTAGCCAGCCAAATATTAAACTTCTTAGCCCTAGCAACCTTTTCAAGCTTTATATATGGCTTAATATCATATTTATACTTTTTCTTGTTTTTCTGCAGCTCATAGTCAACACAGCCGTATCTATAGTATTCAGCATAACCATTATTTAGGATTTTGTAATTAATGTTTTCATTTTCAAGCAATATATCACCAATAATTCGATTATAGGGCCCAATCAAATATTGTCTAATATCAACAGACTTGCCTTTTACAAGCTCTTCTAAATAAATCTTAGCTCTTCTTCCCCAAAACGTCTTTTTCTCAGGAGCATCTATGCCAGCCAAGCGAACTCGAAAATTTATATTTCCGTCAGTACATTCTATGGTGTCGCCGTCAATGATTTTGGTGACTTTGTAGCTTGCTTGTAGAGATATTGAAATAGATAGAAAAATGATAATAAGAATTAAGTTAGATTTCTTATTCATAAAACTCCAATTTTTGATATTTAAATGAAACACCAATGAAACTTGAAACTGGATTATAAAATGGAATAATTTTCAATGTCGAAGCTTGATCAGAAACTTTTGGAGACAATACCCATGGCATTGTAATAAGTTCATAGATTGCATAGCCTAAGCTTCCAGCGGCTATAGCATATGTAGCAATACCCAAACTTTTATAAACAACTGACTCAATATTTAGATCACCGGCTCTATTATATAGAGTATCTAATGATTCCTGGCTTCCTGTGCTATTCTCATAAGTATTGAAAACTGAATCCGCGTGTGTTTTAAGATCAACTCCATGACCATATAAAAAATATGCCCCAGTAGCAACTAAAGCTGCTACTGCAGCGCTAGTGGAAGAAAAGATGAGATGTTTATTCCTTATTAAGATAAGCTCATTAATAGCTATCAATTCCCCATCAACATTCAATGTGTCCTTATCTTCAACTTCAATTTCTGTCTCCCATTTAATGTGACCTTCTTTTTTTAATTCTATTTTATATTCTTTAGCTAATAGATTGGAGACTCTCTGGGGTGTATGCCCTTTGTATTCACCATCAATATAAATATTTGCACCCTGTGGAGTTGAGCTGATAATTAGATCACCTTTTAGCTCTTCTAGTTTAGGTTTGATTATTTTATAATCACCTCTTCCAATATCAATGATTTCAGAATACTCCTTATAATAGCTTTGTTCAGGCAATAATTTTACTGTAATAGTTCCTGGAGAAACTTTATAATTCTCAAGTGGAGTTACTCCAATCATTTCTCCATTTATGTAACAATTGGCTTTTATTGGTTCAGCATCTATCTTCAGGACACCATAATTCGGTTCTAAAATCCCTTTAAAGTTCTTTGTTTGACCATCTTGAATATCAATGTCTCTGTTGTATTCAAGATGCAGGTCTTTTCTTAATATAATTTGATGTGACCCTGATATTAATGTCAACTGCTCAAAAGGTGTTATTCCTTTTTCCACACCATCAATTAAAATTGTAGCTCCCTCTGGGAGGGACTCTATATTAATTATGCCAAAAGCAGGTTTTAAATCAAACTCCTCAATTACGTGCTTTGTATCTTCAACAATAATTTCCTTTTCCAAAGTATGATAAAGAGGTTTTTGAAGTCTGAGTTTATATTTGCCACTAACAAGTCGACTTGATGTAAAAGGAGTCACACCCATACTTGTCTCATCAAGAAAAACTGAAGCTTCAGAAGGCTTGCTTTGAATGAATATAAAACCATGATTAGAATTAAGCTCTCCTTTTATAACTTTCACATCGCCTTCTTTTATTTCAATTGGCACCTGATGTTCATGATAAAATTTCTTTTTCAAGTAAATGTTATAGTTACCTGTTGGAACTTTTTTAAATGTATATGGTGTTTTAAAACCCGTGTTTTTATTTTCAAAGTAAATATCAGCACCCTCTTCTGGTGTTGAAGAGATTGCAATACGTGATTCTCCCAGCTTTTTTGTTTCTAGTAGAATCGGATTAAGACTTATGCTTCTTTCAAGCTTTTTATTCTTTTCTATTGTTATGTTTTCAATATGATCTAAGTATCCATATTTGGCTAGTTTCAGATCATATTCACCTGGTAGTATTGAAAGGTTGAATGGTGTATTTAGTTTAGCAATACCATATGAGCTATTGTTTAAAAATACATAAGATTCATCAACATTGATATTCAAAACAATCTCTCCAAGATTTTCTTTATCAAACATTGTTACAATAGGCTTATTAAACTTATAATCATAAATCTTCCCAATAAGTTTTTTCACAGAATCTTTGATCTTTTCTTCGAGTTCAGAAACTTTTTTTCCTTCAATTATCTCAGAACCTATCATAGACCCAGAGCCAGAATGATATATTTTTAGTATAATCTTTATCTGCCCGGAAAACTTTATTATATTGCCGGTGACACCATATTTAGCCTGAATATTCCTCATTGTCTCAACTTCACAATCACCTTCAGCTTCACAAAGTTTAATATCATTTGCTTGAAGCATCTGAAGCAAGTTTTCACTTGTATAAACATTATATTTATTTTTAGGAAGAAGGTTTGAGACTATTGATCTTGATAGATCTTCAAGGTAGTTTTGATCAGATTTCTTAATTACATTTTCTTTGTTGTTGAAATTAAGAATAACGATGTTATCTTTTTGAGCATAAAGACCTAAACTGATCAACAGGCAAAATACTATTATTATGCTTATGTTTTTCATACCTTAATTAATCCTCAATTCGCTCAATTTTTGTGATTGAAAAGTCATCATCTCCTTCAGATGTTAAATTGTCAGTACCATCTGAATAATCAAAGTCAGCAGTATTTCTAAAATAATTAACAGTATAAATATCACCACTACTATTTACAAAAGTTTCCATGCCTTCCATCGTTGCACCAAATACTTTAGTCCAAGCGTATGTCATGTCATTATTGATTTTTGTAATATAAATTTGTTTTGTAGAAGCTGTGTGCTCATCAACTCCATCAGTAAAGTCAAAATCTACAGTATATTTAAATTCACCTGTGATAAAAATGTTATCCAGACTATCCTTTGTAATGTTAAAACCCTGTACTCCATAATCTGTGTTTCCAAAAGTTATTGTTTGATTATATGTATAGTTTGAATTAATTTTCATAACAAATGTATCATAATTTCCACCTGAAGGATAAATTGTATCATCAGCTTCTGTATAATCAAAATCTACTGAAGTTGACATAAATTTACCAGCAAGCCATATGTTATCATTACTATCTATTACAATTGAATGACCTAAGTCATCGTTGTCCCCACCAAAAACCTTTGTCCAAGCGTAAGCACCATCTGAATTTATTTTGGTCAAAAAAACGTCCCAAATCCCTTGATTACCATGCTCATCCCCTCCACCATCAAAATCAAAGTCTATTGGGTCAGAATCATATTCACCAATAATAAAAATGTTATCATTTGAATCAATAGCTATTGAGTGTGCTCTATCATAACCTGATCCTCCAAATGCTTTTGTCCAAACATAGCCACCATCAGAATTTATTTTTGTAACAAAGATATCTCCATAAGCATCAGCTGTATATTCATCTATTTCGTCACTAAAATCAAAGTCAACTGTGTCTACAAAATAGCCAGTTAAATATATATTGTCGTTACTATCAACCGCAATAGGATTTCCGATAGTCCTGAAACTGGCTTCATTTACCTTTGCCCAATGCAAACCACCTTCAGGTGTATATTTTGCAACAAATATACCTCCATCACCTGTGAACTCATATGGTCCACCAAAATCAGCTACACCTGTCCAAATGCCTGCTATGTATATGTTTCCATTGCTATCTTCGGCTATACCATAAACGGAAGCATATCCATCACCCTCAATAATATCCAAAAACCCCCGTTGAACCTCATTACTTGCAATTTTTCTTATAAAAGCATCTCTTGACCCTTCTGCTGTATAATAAGTTGGATTATCCAAATCATTTAAATTAGCTGTCCCTGAAAAAGACCCTCCAAAACAAAGATTATCATTTGAATCTACAAATATACTTCTACCATAATCACCATTGATTCCTCCAAGATTATAGCTCCATCCATATTGGTACCAATCCATATCCCAAGAGTAAGAAGCTTCTGTACTTTCTAAATTTCCAGCAAGGTCTGTTGCTCTAACGTAAAATGTATGATTATGCTCGGTTAAGTTTGAATATTCTTTAGGCGATGTGCAGGTTTCATAGTCACCACTGTCTATTTTGCATTCGTAAGTAGAAGTTTCATCAGCACTAAAATTAAATGTAGCTGAGCTAGAAGAAGATGGATCATCTGGATACCCTGTTATTGTAGTGCTAGGGTCTGTATTATCATAAGTCCAAGTATAAGCTTGGGGACTTGATTCTTCATTGTCTGCTAAATCATTAGCCTTCAAATAAAATGTATGGCTTGATTCACTTAAACTTGAATAAGTCTTAGGTGAAGTGCATGTTTCATAGCTCCCAGTATCTATTTTACACTCAAAAGTTACAGTTTCATCAGCAGAAAATGAAAAGGTGTATGAAGTTTCATTAGTGTATTCTTCTGGATTTGTCAAAATAGTCGAAGTTGGATTTGTAACATCATATGTCCATGAATAAGAAGCTGGGGTGTCATCCTCATTACCTGCTTGATCTATAGACTTAACATAAAAAGTATGTGAAGTTTCACTTAATCCTGTGTAAATTTTTGGAGATGTACATTCACTATAACTTTCACTGTCTATCTTACAATAAAATGTTGTGCTTTCATCATCAGAATCAAAGCTAAAAGTTGAGGTGTTGCCAGGGTTTTCTGGTGTTGATTCAATTGAAGTAGTTGGGTCAATTGTATCATATACCCATGTATAACTGTATGAAGAAATATCTTGATTACCAGCCTGGTCAATAACTTTCATATAAACAGTATGGCTTCCTTGTGTTAATGACGAATATGTTTTGGGAGAACTACACGCAGAATATGCTTCTGCATCTAATTTACAGTAAAAATTCCCTGCAATATCATCAGAGGAAAATTCAAATGTTGATCCGCTTCCAGGATTATCTGGGGTAGAAATAACTGTTAAACTTGGATATACCGTATCATAAACCCATGTATAAGATTGCGGAGTCTCCTCTACATTCCCAGCCAAGTCTGTTCCTCGCACATAAAAAGTGTGTGAAGCCTGTGACAAGCTTGAATATGTTTTAGGTGAAGTACATGCCTCATATGCCTCACTGTCTATTTTACATTCATATGTAACTTCTTCATCAGCCTCGAAAGTAAATGTTGCAGTGTTATCAGGATTATTAGGATAAGAATCTATAATAGTTGTTGGATTAGTAGCATCATAAGTCCAAGTATAAGTCGCTGGGCTTTCGTCATAATTTCCAGCAGCGTCATAGGATCTAACATAAATTGTGTGTGATCCCTCGGTTATACCAGTCAAATTTAAAGTTGATGAACATTCCTGATAAGGACCATCATCTATTTTATATTCATAAGTAAGATCAGCACCATCATAAATATCTTCATCAGATGATAATTCAAAATTATTAACACTATCATATAAATCAGGATTTGTTGTAATAAAAGTATAAGGCTCTGTTGTATCAACAACCCAAGTATAACCAACACCCTCTTCTTCAAAGTTTCCATAATAATCAACAGCATAGATCCCAAAGGTATGTTCCCCATCTTCCAGATCATCTAATTCCAATGGTGAAACACATGAGGTTACTGACTCTCCATCAATTCCACATCTAAACGAACATTCAAAAGCATCACAAGAAAACTCAAATTCAGCTGTAGTTGAATTAGTAATTAAAGCAGGAGAAGCTAAAAGCGTTGTATCAGGAGTCACTGTACATTCATCACCCACTCCATCATCATTTGTGTCTAATTGATCTGAATTTGAATGTGCATAGCAATTATCACAGAGATCCCCAACACCATCTTCATCATAGTCAGCTTGATCCTCATTCGAATCATAAGGACAATTATCCTCCTCATCTATTAAGCCATCATTATCACTGTCATCATCATCTCTATCTAAATAACCATCACCATCAGTATCAATTCTTGCATGAATAGAATAGCAATCACTCCTTGATATTGATAAATTTTCCTCAACATCTTCCCCAAGCCAAGGCATAACATAATAATAATACGATATTCCATCAGTAAGATCATAGTCTGTATAGCTGGTTACTGTTGCTTCCAATATTTCCAGATAACTAAGACTAACATCAAAAGAATTTTTAATTTTCAAATAACTGTCTGAATTTGATCCCCGATATACCAGATACCCATCAACATCATAAGACTCAAGACTATCCCATTCAATCTTTATATAATCCTGTCCTTGAGTAACTGTAATATCAACAGCAACACCATGAGTTTCTTCATTTTCTTCATCAAAAGGATTAGAACGCTCAAAAGAAGAGAAATCAATACATGAAGTCATAAATAGAATTAATAATATTAAATATTTCAAATAACTCATCCTTATTAACAAATAGTTATTCTAAAAAATGTCAATAACAGCTTTTGACAACAATTTCTAGTAAAATATTTAGACCCTGCTAATTTTGAAATAATTGAATTTTATTCTAGAAAATGGAACCCAACCCCCAATAGTTTTTTCTGACAATGGACTATTGTTAAGAACATTTTCTAACTCTTATTATCAATGACCTGCCTTCAGCCTTTGTATTTAGCCAAAAAAAATAATGTGTCCGGAGGTGTAAAGCGCGCTTTTAGACAATGCGAGGTAAGCTCTGTGACTTCTTTTTCTGTAATTGAACCTTTATCTAATAATATTTTTGCAGCAAATTGCTGCCATTTAGGTCTTTGAGAAAGCCAATTATCTATAGTAGAGGAACACATTTCAATAACTCCTATAAAAAGCCTCTGCATTAAATTTCATATATTCCGCTGTCTTTTCACTACTTCGAGAAATTACCTGGAAAGGTTCTAAGCGAGCAATTTCTGTTTGTAGATCCTTGGCAGTTTTATTGTTGCATCCAAGAATATCTTGAACAGAGCTAGCTGATACACCTTCACACTGGAAGATGTAGGCAAATTCAAGCAATTCCTGGAAGTTAAAAAACTTCTGTTGATAATCATTTGGGGACTGGCTTGCAAAGAATACTACAATTCCTTTTGAGCGCCCTTCACGAATAATTCTTTCAAGAAAGATATTCTTTTGACTGAGATAATTATGAGCTTCATCAATAACCAAAATAGTACGAATAGTTCTTTTACCATCCTGAACCGGACTATCTGGAAGTGATGCCATTTCCTTATATAATCTTTCGATTACTAGATATCCAACAAGTTCTTTTAGTACAGGCATTGCATGTACATCAATCAATAGAGTTCGATTAGATAATTTTTCAATTGGGGCAATTTCACTCCCATGTGCCCAGAAAAGATCAAAATCCGCAAGATCACGAAGCACTTCTATCAAACTGTCATCACGCTTGTTGTTCTCTTCATACATTGCTACTGCGATATTCAAAACATCCCGAAAGTCCGGAAAAGGCATTGCTGAATCTGCTCTTTTGGCATAGGCTGCTCTGATTGCCTCAGTAAGTGCACCTTTTTGAACAACTCCAAGTTTAGAGTTAATCGATGCAAAACTTTCAGCTTTTTCTCGAGCTGAAATATTAATCGTTTGTTCATCATAATTTGGAAGAACAAAAGGGTTGATTGGTAAAGTCTGGTTCCCTTGAAGTAAACGAAATGGTTGTACCTTTGCTATATCAAGAAACTTTTGATTATCAACAACATCACCTTTATAATCAAAAAATATAAAGTTTGTCTGGAAATTTGATTGGATACGTATATCTGCTAAAACTTTCAAAACAAATTGCGTTTTTCCTACTCCTGGCTTACCCATAATTGCCAGGTGTGAGTTTGCATGTCTAGTGGTATTATTGATCTCAAGAATTTGGTCTTTTTGGTCGAGCAGTGTTTTCCCAATAAAAATTTCTAGTCCCGTTCCTTTTATTTCTTTGCGTCCCGAAAATTGAACAAGCTTTGTGATTTTTTTTAAAAACAATTCAGAATTATGGTTTGATTCTTCAAAAATGCGAGTAAGATGTTTACTTCCATTATCAATGTGATCTTTTATCAGCGATTTGTTCGAATAAAATTCATCCTCACTTAACTCTTTCGCTTGATGTACGTATGCAAGAATGGTTCTGAAAAAAAGTTCATCTGATCCGATAAATGTTGGGCGTTTTACTTCTGCACCACTAAAATCTGTACTGCGTGGTATTTTATTTCCATCCAAAGCGATAGAAACCGAAAAAGCAATCCTGGCTAAAATATATTTTTCCAGTTTGGTTTCATAACGAAGTCCACTTAGTATTTCATCGCTTTCCACATTTGTATAGAGTCTATCCGACATTATTTGCCCTCCCAGAAATATCCAGTTTCCACTGTTGTGAGTTCTTGCTGTTGATTAAAAACAAGACTTGCAGCTCCACTTAAATGTGGTTCTAACATTTTATAATAATTTTTATCTATTTCAGTATCAGTAGATAAAATAATTACTTGATTCCCAGCATTTGGAAAGTAATTACGAATAATATTATCTCTGTGTGCACTATCAAGGCGGGATAGTGGTGTATCGATTATAATTGGAAGATTAAGCTGACTGGTTTGTGAAAGCCCCCAGAGAAGTGATAAAGCAAAAACCTCTTTTTCCCCTGCAGAAAGACTTGATTTTTTAATCTCGTGACCATTCCGATCAGAGATTCTAACCTCGTAGCTTTTTTCATCAATAATTATATCCTTAATAAGACCACTTCTTGAAGAAAGTAGTTTGTACATCTCAAAAGCTTTTTCCTGCAGGAGGTGAACTTTGTTTTTACGCATACGAACAATAAACTGACTTAGAAGTCCTACAATTGAATCACATTCGTTAATAAAATCCGTTTTTCCCTTTGAGAGGTTGTACCTTTCATAGAGTTTCTCTATTTCCTGTTCAATCTCTCGTATATTCTTTTCAAGTAAAAGAATATCCTCTTCCATAATTCGCAACTGTTCCGTTTTTCTCCCTATTTGAGTAGAACAACTCTCCATCTCTACCTGTAGCTGCTGAAAAAGCTCCTGCTCTGTATCGGTTGAGATACCACTATTTAATGATGCTTCAATTTTCTTAATCTCTATACTCAGTTCTTGTTTTTCTTCTATTAGGGGTTGAATCATAAAAACATCACTGTTTTCTAATTCTTCCATCATATGTAAAATACGAGCTGCATCACGGTCTGATAGGTTAAGAATCTTATCTATAGTTGTTTTATTATTACCTTCACGCAGAAGTTTGAAAATTCGAGTTTCCAATTCCTGCATCTTCTCTTCTGAAAGATGCTCTGAATAGATCGGTTCAGGCTCCTCAACAACGCGAACTATCTTTTTTGCTAACTCAGACGCATGTTCTTTAATGGCTTCTCCTTGCAATGACTCTCGCTCTTTTTCAATTTGCTCACGAATACCATCAAAAAGCCCTCCAATAAGACTGAAGGGAAGACTTTTCTCACAAAGAGAACGAATCTCATTTTCAAGTTGGCCCAAACGATTTGAAGTTTGAATTTTTCTTTTTTCAAGCTTACGAATGGAATCTTTACTTTCAGGATCTCGATTAAAAGTTGCCTGAAATCGTTTCTTAGCCTCTTCATACTGTTCTTTAAACCTTGTTAAATCTTCTTTGACTTCATCACGTTCTCGGATAAGTCTACTAAGTTTTGCCTTCTCTTTTTTAAGTTCACTCTCCTTGTAGGTCAAATCTTCATCAGATATTTCAATAAATCCTTTCCGCTCTTCCTGTTTTAAATAGAGAAGATCACTGGAGAGTTGGTTGATATTTTGAATGCCTAAAGCAGCTTCAAGAGATGATTTTAACCTGACCTCGGAGTGGTCATCAGCGGCTATTTCCTGGATTTTTTCACCATCAAAAAAGAAAAACTGTGTAATACCTGGAGGAATTGTTGCTCGAATAAAATCCTGCCACATTTGCTGGTTTTGGACTGATACTCTTTTGCCATCTTTTACAACAACTAAACGTTCATTAAGATCTTTAGATTTCGGACTATCTATAACTCCAGCACTCCAGGAACGTTTTACAATAAGCTCCGAATGATCGTCAAGTTCAGCAACCAATTCAAAGCTTACCGCTGAGTTGCCCTTGGCGATCTCTTTACGGTTTATTGCTCTGTATATTTCATCAACTTTACCTCCATAGAGGCAAAAATTAATACTCTCCATTATTGATGTTTTTCCAGCGCCATTCATACCACCCACAAGAAAGATCGATTTACCATTTTCTCCATCCGGAAAATATATCTCTGTTGGATATTGAAACGATTTGTAGTTTTCTATAGTTAGTTTACGAAATTTCATCGACTCACCTCCTCAGAAAAAGAGGTTTTTACAATATCACGTAAGGCATCATAGATACCGGTTCTACGGTCCTTAAACTCGAACTCCTGTTCGGTATCAAGAAGTTTGATTACTTTGGTAAAACTTACCTGATGTTTGGAGCAAAGCTCTTTAAGAAGTTTTATGTCCTCATTACTTAGTTTCATTGTACCACTCCTTCTATCAGTTCCTCTACTCGAAGCTTTGCTTGTTCGAGGAGTTGTTCGGATTCTTTCTTAGCCTTATGGGATTTTTTAATTAATTCAGCAATTTTATTCTGAAATTCCTGAGAAAAATCAGGAATTATAAGATTTTTTAATTTTGTTTCGGATACCGCACTTAAAATACCACCTGTCGATTCTTGTTGTAATTGCATTTTGACAATTAAGGATCTTATCAAAATCAGTAAGTATTCAACGATAGGTCCTTTTGTTCTGAAATGAAAAAATCCAGTTGAAGCAAGCCCTTCGTTCTTTGTTTCATCAACAATACCTGCTTTTTCAACAGATCCAACTACTGATGATGCTAGAATGTCTCCTGTCTCAACTTTCCTTCTAGCACGAGATGGAGTATCTTTCCCTAACAATGACTTTGAACCATCAATCATACCTAATGAAGAATTGATATTTGATAATTCAACATACTGGAATCTAGAATTAGGTGTTTTATGTGGATCAACATTTGGTGCCAGAACATCAACAGTTTTTAGCAATGGAATATAGCCCTTTGAGTAATTCATAATCTGATTTTTTATTTGTAGATATTGAACTTGAAAATAATCCGCATCTATCCGTCCACCATCCACAACTTCACTAAAACTTGTTTCATAGCTTTTTGTTTTTTCCAGAACTAGCTTATCTAGCCCCAGCTCTTTTTCCAGAAGTTCCTGTGCTTGGGAGTATAGGGATTTGGAGGTCATTCTTTTTTCATACGCATAGTCATATAGATTATCAATTTCATTTTGAAACTTAATATCAAGCAATGGTATCTCAAACTGTTTTATTTTTTCTAGAGCAAGTACAGGTTGCGAATTTCCTGCACGAAAACGTATGCTCTGGAAAGTACCATATTTACAATTGAGAAATATACTTAAAAAACCAGGAAGAACTAGCTCCATATTATTCAATCTAATGATTGCGACAGATCTTGGAATATTTGCGGGAAATAAGTGAGGTTCTGCTTTGGCTGTTAATCCAGCGTAAGCACCAACTGAATAAACAAGCACATCATTTTTCTGCAACCTCGCTCTTGCATTGCGTTTATCCTGAACAATAGATATTGTTTTCATTTTACCATTTTTGATGACATTGGAACCAATATACTCAGCTGTAACATATTTAATATTAGAACTATTATCCCATTGTGGACTACCATGTTCTCCATCAGTAATATAAGCCAACTTTCCTACAGGCAACAATGGTAATGAACGAAGCTTTTTAGATAACTTTAAATATTTTGGTTGATAAAACTCAGGTGAACAATCAAAAAAGTTTTCCAGCTTACCAGATGTTATCTTACTCCAAACAGCCATCAGTCCTCCCTCCAAAAATCAAATTCGTGTTTTTGGGCAAACTGTACAAAAGCCTCAGCAATACAGCGCTTGTCTTCGGGAAGAGAAGCTGCATTAACCAGATCATCAGATCCTAAATCGAAGTTTACTAAATCCTGATCGATGACTGGTTGCCCATCATCGTATTCAACCATGTTTCCATCCTCACTTTTTAGATATTCATAATCACCAGAGTTATTTTTGCCACTCCGTTCAGAGACAGCCATAAAAATCGGATAGTCCAATTTTTGGGCCACTTTTGCATTAATCCAACGATTATTTAGTGTTGCCATCAAATCATCATCAGCTAACAGTAGTTCAAGCTTGCCTTTGTTAGTAAGCTTTTTCAACTCAAACTCAGCATCAGGGATTGCTTTTTCAAGTGACTTAATGGAAGCTTTAATCTTTTTGGTCTGTTCTTTTTGTATTTCTTTAAGAGCTTTTTTATCAGAAGTTAGTTTCTCCTTAAGAGGTTTTAATTTTACCTTAAGATCTTTTTTTGTACCTGTCCAATTTTCAATGATAATGTTCATTTCTTGTCTTGCTTTTATTTCAAGAGCTTCAATATCTGAAGCAAGATTTTCAAGTTTATTTTTTTCTTTGAGTAGTTCATTTCTTAAATCTGAAATTTTCTCTTCGGCTTGAGCAATACTATCTTCAAGCTCTATACTATCCTCAGCTTCCTCATCAATTTCATTAATTTCAGTATCATCAACTGATTCTCTCTCAGCTTCTCCGAAGGCTTCAAATAGAAGCTCTGCAATCTCTTCGGAAAGATTTTCTTCAGGAACATCGAGCTCACCTTTAAAAGTATTTAGAAGTTCTTTAATCTGCATTTCATAGTCAGGGCAGGCTTTTGCAGCTTTCTGTTTTACCAATTCAATATTATCAAGTTCTGTTTGAGTGTACTTTTGAACAAAAAGAACAGATGTTTTTGTGCCTGTATGAGGTTTAAAACTGTTGGGATGCAAACCAACGACAGCAAGAAGTCGTGCTTTACGAAGTATCCATTCACGGATAAAAGCAAGAGATGAATTGTTAAACTTGCCTTGTGGTAAAACAATTGCAGCGCGTCCACCGGGTTTGAGGAATTTCAGGATTCGTTCTATAAAGAGAACATCACGCTCTTCTTTTGCCGCTTTATCTTTTGCCCTCTTAAGCGCTGGTTTTGCAAGATCGTAATGAGCAAGCATTTTCTTGTCTTTCATCTCACCAGCAAAGGGAGGATTGGCAAGAACTACATCAAACTGAAGCTCATCAAAGTATTTCCAGGCTAGATCATCATCTTTTAACACATTCGGCTCATCCTCATGGGTTGGCTTATTTTTTAATAGTTTTGCTTCCATAAGTTTGCTCATCAAACTTTGACCTGATTTTGTTTCATACCAACTTTTAGGATCAAGACTGCTCACATCTGGACCAAATATATTAGTATGCCCATCACCTGCTATTAGCATCAATGCACGGGAAGTTTTTGCAGCCCGCTCTTCAAAATCGATACCCCAAAGATATTTTGATGCATACCGATGTTTACGAAGTTCTCTGCTTTCATTGTTATTAGTAGGATAAGCCCAGTCCATAGCATGCAGAAGGAATCCAGCAGAACCGCAGGATGGATCCATGACAAATTCTTTCTTTTTAGGATTTAGCATGCGAACACACATTTCAATAACATGACGTGGTGTAAAAAACTGACCTTTTTTCTTTTTTGCTTCAGTAGGTAAAAGATATTCAAAGGCATCATCCATGATTCTAAGATTTGAACCCATTAATCGCACTCCTTCAATAGGCCCAATGCATATTTGAAGATGCTTTTTAGTTAGTTCAATATCTTCGCCCTCTTTAAAAATACCTGGCCACTCTTCGCAAGCCTTCTTAAAAAGATTGTTTATTCGTTCATAGGTGATTTCAGGATCAAGTGCTTTACTAAAATGAGTCTCCTGGTTGCTACGATTTTCAAGAGCCTCTTTTTCATCCCATATTTTTGCAAAGATAATTTTAAAAATCTCATTAAATTCATCTTTACCGCTATCGGCCAGCACCAGTTCTTCAAGATCCTGAATAATCTTTTTAAAATTAAAGCTCTTTTTTAATTGTGAAAGTGTTTTTTTTACTTCAAGAACATCCTTCGGTTCTTGCCCTCTCATCGGAATGTCGACTAGGGTATCATCAAAGTTCGCAGGGTATGGTCGGAAAAGAATGATGCTGTCACTGCCATTTGACCAAACACCAACAGGTGAGCCTTCAGCATTGAGATAACTTTTAAGCTGTTCAATCCCATCTTTACGTTTTGGTTTTTTAACTTCTATTATGATTTTAGGTGTCTGTTTTGTAGCGTCTGTATAAACAACAATATCTGCTGCTTTTGTATTTACTTCCGTTCCAAAATGAACACTCTTCTCCAATTCAATCTCTTCAGTCTTATATTCATAATTGTGAAGGAGCTTATAAACCCATAACTGTCTTACAATCTCTTCTGGATTTGATTTACCTGTTTCATCAAAGACTTGAACTTCTTCTTTCCCTGAATAGAAGGGGACAAAGCTTTTCATAAAATATTTGGTTTTTCCTGCGTCACGGCCAGAATCTGTTACCTTAGGATAAATTTCAATTATTTCGTGTAATCGTTTCCCAAGATTGTCAAATTCAGTGAGCTCATATTTTGTTTTAGGGTCTTTAAAAATTTTATCGATTATTTCTTTTGTATTCATTCTTATTGTTCCTTTGTTTTAGAAGATCCGCCATTTCTTACCCATTCATCCACTTCGTCCTTTTTAAATTTCCAAAGACGGCCAACTTTATGGGCAGGCATCGATTTTTCATTTATCCAGTTATAAATTGTATCCCGTTTTACACCGAGATAATCTCCGATTTCATCTACTGATAACCATCTGTCTTCCATTTTTAGTCTCCATCACTACTTAGGTTGCCCATAAGAGTTTTCAATACAATTACTTAGAAGTATTTAATGGGCTAAATCAAGCCATATTGGGTTAAATACGGTTAAAGATAAACAGATAACATAAAAAATCAATTTATTTCTTATCATTCTGAAATTTCGACATAAGGAGAAAACAGCAGACTCCTCCCCAAGGAGATTTTAATCATATTTTTTCAATTAATTATATGCACTAGTCACGAGTTCACCTAACAGTCAGTGAATGTTCTGTAATATAAAACCTAATAGATAAAAATACCCGTCACCACTCCCCATACTCCAAAACCCCTCTAACAGCTTCCAAATCAGGATCTTTTTCTTTTCTATAAAGATAATTATCAAAAGTATCTAAAAATGCATTGAGTCTTTTCATATTCCCTTTTGTTTCTCTAATAATTACCTCTATCATCTCAGCTGACAAGATCAACTCCATGACCTTGGCCTTATGTTTTATAATTTTTCTTAGATTTATTTTATTGGGAGCAAATATTTCTGCAGCAACACTACCCTGCATGATTGAACTTAGCTGTTCATTGTAGCCTTGTGACAGTTCTGGTGGATAATAAGAGGAAACAATAATTTTCTTTTGCTTTTCAAGCAAACTGTTAAAAATAGAATAAAGCTCTTCTTGGGTACCTTCCATGGAGCTAATATAATGAATATCATCTATAAAGAGCGCATCTATCCTGTTTTCAAAAAATGCTCTAAATTTATGCTTTTCATCATACCTGATAGCGGCAATAAAATGATTCATATAGTCTTCTGCATTAATAAAGACTATTTTTAGCTTTGGGTTTAAGATTAACATATTATTGGCTGTTGCATGTAAAAGATGGGTTTTTCCTGAACCTGTTTCACCATAAATATATAAAGGATTGAATTTACTTTTTGAATCTGCAACAGAAGATTCTAATAGCTTTACAGCATACTTATTCTTAGCTGAACAGATATAATTTTCAAAGGTGTATGCTTTATTCAACCTATAATGACTAAGTATTCCTGGCATTTTTAATTCCATGCATGAATCTCCTGATAAAATAAAGGCAAAAAGTCTAGCATGCCTTTGTGTCAGCTTAGGTCAATTTACTTAATAAAACACAGGATTCTTAATGACCAGAGTATATGTTATAATAATGGTATATACGAAAGTGACCTTAATTGTCACTGTTCTATGTTATGGAGTTTTTAAAATTATTTTTTAAATATTTGAGGAATCCCTTGAGAAAATATTATATGCAAAGAACCTTTGTAAGTTGGCTTAAGGAAAATCGGCATAATTTTAAATATCAGCCAATAATCTTTAGGCAGCGATGGAATTATTTTCTTTTTAAATTGCATGGTATCACTCCCAAAATTACTGTTCAGGTCAGCAAATCTGGAGGGTTTGAAGTCAGAGTTTATCATGATAATATTTTTTGGGATATAATAATGGATTTTGATATCCATGAAAAAAGAAGCAGCATAGGTGAATATTACTGCGATCAATGTACTCCTGAACATAAGAGATATTATACCTCAAGGCAAGAATTATTCAAGGAACACACTTTTAAAGCCTTTCTTGACTGGATCAATAAGCATTTCACAAAGGAAAATTTTCTTTGTTTGTCAGGTGGCCTGGATAAAGGCTTCACTGCTGCGAAAATAGTTCCTGGCAAGAAGGTTTTAAATATGGATAAGGTGGAGAATTTTGCATGTTTTTTGCCGGTGGTTTTATAGTAATGAATTGAAATTATTTTATGGTGATTAAAATGAACAAAGCAAAAAACAAGAACTTAAAATTTATTATTATAGGCCCAGAAAATCATAAGTTTGGAGTCAATGTCAATCTGCACCTTACGCAGCCAGGTAAGGAATATGAGCTGTCTCCCAGACTAAAGATCTTTAGAAAAAAGGTTGATGAAGGCTTTACTGTTAAGTTGGACATAAATGAGGATGCTGTAAAAATTATTGACGGGATATGCTTTCTCAACAAAAAAGACCGTCGCTGCCTATTGGATAGTATCAAACAATACAGAATGCCCTTTATGTATTTCTGGCACAAGCCTGAAATGACCTGGAAAGAGCTTAAAAATGATATGAAGCTTATAGATAAGCCACACCAGTTTTCGAAAAAAGAAATATTATTTTTAAAAGAGCTTAATAAAAAACTAATGGAAATTGAAACTGCTTTAATAAAAGAGCAAAAAGATCTTATAAAAAAACTAAACAAAAGAATTCAAGATAAAAAGGACTGGCTGGAAGATTATGAAATAGATATTAGCATTGATTATATGTTAAGGGAAAATCATCTGCTTTATCGCGACGATTCTGATAATTTTTTAGTTACCGCCAAAACGATTCCTACGCTTGATAAGGATGAGCAAACCTGGGCTCGAATAAAGGATGAAGGACTATTGGGCAGTAACATAGAATGGAATGATTATAAAATTATAACCAAAAAGCATCCGCTTTCCAGGCTGTCCTTTTGCTACCTTATGCATGATTATATTTCCCATCAGGAGATTGATAAAAGGGATGTTTGTAGTGTTGGGAATATCTGGGTAGATATTAATGTTGTTTATCAAAAGTGTTATGAGGCTAAGTAATAAAGAAAAAGGATAATATTAATTTCGGTTAGCGTTTTTAAAATTAAAGGAAATATCCCTTTGGTCACCTTCAAGATGCAAAGAGGCTTTAGGCAGCGTCTTCTTTCCTAAATGCGCATTCAGCACTTCTCCTTTGACTGAAAATAAGATAGTTCTGTCATAGGTTTGTCGATAGAAGTATCCTGTGATATCACCAAAAAGTTGCATAGCTTTATTCTCAATCATGTTTTTTATGTAGTGAGCCTTTAATGTTTCACGAATTATGTCAAATTGCTCCGCTTCAGAAAGCTCTGCAATGTTAGCTGGCAGAACAATATACTTGAATCTTTCAACTCCTGTTATAGCTACCACAAAAATCAAGGAGGGCCCAGTCCGCTCATGCTTTACAATAATATGCGGCACAAAGGCTTGTCTTTCTTTATCTTCCTTTTCTTTAGCAATAAGAGCCTGTGTGCGCGCTATTTCAGCTTTAAACGAACTTTCATCAAGGCCAAGTATCTGAGGCAGTTTTTCAATTATGCCCTTATAAAATCTTTTGCACTCAAGGAAACGATCAAGCCTTCTTAAACCTTTGGCGATATTCTTATAATTCATAGCCTGCACCAGGTCTTTTTTGCTAAGTTGCTTATCCTGCATTGCTTGCAATATAAGATCGGTTATTGGATATGCTGCCATGATGCTGCTCCTCTTGTTGTTTATCTTTATTATAACAGGAGCCAGGGACATTTTGTGTCTTATATGCTCGCTAAAAAAATCCATTTATAAAAACAAACCAATTTAACACAAAACACTTGACAACGAAAGAGTCTTTCCATTATAATGGACACTTGTCCAATATAATAGGCAGCTGTACAAAATTATGGATGGATTAACTAATTTATTAATTGCAACAAATTCTCAAAAGGTTTTATTTTATATGCTTGATTATCCTGGGCAGGAATTTACAGAAAAAGAAATACAAACAAAAGTAAATATAAGCAAATCAGGCACAAATTATGCGTTAAGGGAACTTATAAAGGCAAATTATTTGTTTTTACAAAAAAAAAGGAATGATGCATTTCTATACTTTAAATCATAAAATTTCGGTAATTAAACAATTAAAAGTTTTAAAAACTATTAATTCTATCCAACCAATAGTAAAAAAACTTGCGCCATTGGCAAGCAAAATTATACTATTTGGCAGTTCCTCCAGAGGCGAAAACCTTATTGATAGTGATTTGGATTTATTAATCATTAGCAACAATCTCAAAGAACAGATTGAAGCGAGTCTTGGTAAATTGAAACGAAAAATGAATATTCAAACAATTATTTTAACTGAATCAGGATTGCTGGAATTAAAAACTAAAGATCCGACTTTTTATGAGCAAATATTAAAAGGAATAAATTTATGGGACCAGATATAAAGAATCCGGATTTCGCTGAGTGTATAAAAAGGAAAAGAATAAGGGAATTTTCACAAGGTACTGCGTTGGTGTCCAAAGAGCTGCAAATAGCAGGAAGAGACTCTGCTGAAGCCCTGGAGTCCCTCGGGCGTAGTAATTATAAATGGGCCACAATTCAGGCTTATTATTCTATGTTTCATACAGCCAGGGCACTTTTATATAAAAAGAACTATAGAGAAAAGAGCCATTATTGTTTAATTATTGCATTAAGAGCTTTATATATTGAAGAAGGAAAACTGCCAGTTCATTTTGTTGAATATCTGCAAAATGGTAAGCGCCTAAGAGAGGATGCTGATTATTATGAACAATGGTCGGAAGTAGGCGCAGAAGAGATGGTCAATATGGCAAAGGAATTTCTATTAACCGCACATAAAATTCTTAATTCTTAAAATACATTAATGCCTTTGACCTTATCTGTCACATTCATGATATATAATATATTAAATCTAATTAAATTAATTAAGTGAGCTCAAAGGCATGACAAGTAGAACAGGTTTTAGTACTTTAGATAATGCTTTATCAGACTTGCACCTGGGTGAATTGAGAATTCTTGAGACAATTCCTCATAAGAACAAATGCACCCTTTCGCCTTCATCAGTCATCAACACCTGCATCATGGAAAATAGAAGTGTTTTCCTTGCTTCGCTTAATAATGATAAAGTCAGGCTGGTTGAAGATATTATTTGTAATCAGGCCGGGATTAATATTAAGAATTACAATTTAGGCCACCTAAACAAGAGAGCATGGAAAAAGCTAGCCAGGGCAAGCGGGCAACTGTCTTCTGCAAACATCTTCATTGATGATAGGCTTAGGGCTGTTGCAGATATAATAGCTACCGCTAAAAAACTTAAAGCCGAAAAAAATATTGAACTCATAATTATTACTTCCCTCAAGCTTATCAGAACCTCACAGGACTTTAATAATCGAAATGAAGAAGATACTACAATTGTTCATGCATTAAAAACTCTGGCAGAAGAGCTTAAACTGCAAATAATTATACTTTCACCCTGAATAGCATGGCTCAATCTCAACCGGTTGCTACAAATAAACAATACTCAGAGTGTAGATATTAAATGCTACACTTGTTTTTTCCAGCTTGCATGATCACTTAAATATGATATGCTGATTTTCTCCAATCAGGCAAAAGGTGAATCTATGACAAAGAAAAAGGCTTTGGATATTACAAGTGTTTCTAAAAGTATTTATGCACAAATCAGTAAAACTGACTGGAAAATTGAGATTGAAGATGATTATGCTGATTTTAAAAACTTTGCAGTGACCATCAAGAATCCGCCGCACAAAGCCTTCAACAAACTGGAGTTGCTGATAATGACCCTTGGAAACGATCCGAACAATGTAGAAATCAGATTTATCTTTTACGCAGACCCCGCTAAAATCGGGGATAATAAGAGAAAGTTTGGTAAGCTATTTAGGGAAAACAATTATGCTGTATTAAGAAACCTTTGTGAAAACATTCTAAAACTGGCCTCTTTACAAGCAGGCGAAGCAGAAATCGGCTACATACCCTGCTCTTTTAATAAAATATATTTTACTAAGAAAGAAGCTGTAAAAGCAGCCTATGAAGTTAGTCTGGTTTACTTTATAAAATCTTAAAATAATTTATCCTTCCCCCCATATTATTTACCCAAATTATTATTATTCCCAATATTTCTGGTATAATTTTCAATCCTGTCCTTCTCTAAAATTCTCCTGGTCCTGTATAATTCATCAAGTTTAGCTTTTTCTATTCCTTGCATTTGTGAGTCTTTAAACATCTGCAATAACTGTACCCTTTCATCATCCGAAAGATTTTTCATATTGGGAGCATGCTTTATTCCCATGTAGATCGCAAAGGAAATTGGGATCGTGATAGCAAGTACAATCAAAATGTTTTCCATATTATCCCTCCAAATCTTATAAAATAATAAAGTATTTGTTTGAGTTTTTCCTCTTTATTTTTACAGGACAGTCTGAATTGTTGATAATTTTTCCATTTTTATAAGCCTCTTCAAGCAGAGAAAATGTATCGGTTCTTTCTTTTGTTATAATTGTTGAATTATCTTCCAATTCCATAAAGCTAGTATTAAAAAATACATTCAATCTCATATGTTTCCTATTATGGTTAATATTCCCTAATACCTGAAGCGAAACATCCTGAATAAAAAGATCTATTTTGTCTGCAATAATTTGAAGATCAAATAATTCTTTTCCCTCTTTCCCAACATAATCCTGACCAAAATCCTTAAATACAAAGAATCCGTTTCCACCAAGTGTTATCTTCAATACTCGTTTCGTTCTATTAAGGTTTGGTGTAAGCTTGTTTTTTAAGCCTTCAAGTACCTTTATTGTCGGTGGCAGCTTGCCTTTGCTGTACACCGATCCTGGCTGATCGTTACTTGATCCGCCGATGGCGTTTGTAACTATAATGTTCTTTTTTTCATTATTGCTCATATTTTTCATATTCACCTCTTAATTTAGTTATTATTAATTTTTTTCTGCCCTTTTTATTCAAAGATTTTACCGGAAGAAGATACACTCCTTTCCATTTCTTCCTCCAGGCTTTGCTGTTCTTTTAATAAAGAGGATATTTTATCCTCAAGTTCACTTATTCCCTTTTTTAACTTTAAAATAGGCTCAGGTGCGTTCCCGTTTTTTTCCAGTTCTTCAACCTCTTTCCAATTGTCACTCTCCTTAATCTCATTTATTCTTAACTCAAGTTCAGAAAGTTCCTTTTCAAGATAACTGATAGAGGCCAGAATTTTTGCTTCATCAAAATCCTCATCAAGCATTTCAGGATCCGGTAAAAGCTTATATTCATCAATAATTCTTTGCATCTGCTCAAGATCCTTTTGCTTAACGGCTTCGTTAAAACTTACAAATAATTCATGAGCAGATTGGTTACTCCCCCCATGTCTGTCAGGATGAAAAAGCATAATACCCTCCTTTTTTAATTTTTTAAATTCATATTCCCATCTAATCAGCTTTACCTTCTGCCTTACAGGTTCTATAAGTTCTTCAAGCTCGGCAAGGCGCGTGCTTAGGTTGGCTGTTTTTTTACTGAGCTCCTCCATAAGGCCGCTGTTCTCATTGAAAAAATCAATCATATGAGAATAGAGGCTGTCATGTTCAAGTCTTTTCTTTTCAAACACTTCATAAAGGGTTTTATATTTTTTTAACAGATCAGCCTTTTTGTTTTTTTTCATAGTTTATCCCTCCATTACATAATGGCTATTGGTTCTTCTTTTGAAAAATAAATATTGCAGGCGGTATAAAATGTTAGTAAAGGCAAATTTCCCTGCATCTGCCATAATTGCTTTATAATATTGCTCAAGAGGGAAGCATTTCCGTGAAGGTGCAAGAAAGAAAAGATAACTAGAACCTCTTTCGCACACAAATTCCAGCAGAGTAATAAATGCTGAATTAAGAGCCCTAGCAATCCTTCCGGCAGAACCCAAATCTGCGGCACTAGGTTTTGAACAGTTATAGATCCTTGCATTCGGATTGGGATGATTGTGCAGGATAACTACTGTGTCTGCATTATTTTCCCTGGCAAGCGATATAAGCTCCTCATTATCAAGTCCAAGTAATACTCGCCTTCTGTCCCCTTTTTTTATCCATATCATTTTTACATTTAGTTTGGAAACAAAACCAATTATTACCCATTCATGCTTTTTTCCATTAAGAAAAGCGCTGACAATTCCTGGGAAAACATTCAGGCTGAAATCCACTTTTAAAAACTCTCCTGCCTGAAATTTGTTCCATGTCTTTTTTATTCCTGTGCTATCGAAAAACCCGGCTGATTTTTTTAAATAATAATTTTTAATATCCGAAAGCCGCTTTGATTCTCCAACAATTTTGATCGAATCATAATCAAGAGGTCTTGTGAGCCAAATTATATATCCGAAAAGCAAAATAATTGATGAAATAAAAAACATTGCTCCCCCCTTGCAAAGTAATTAATAATCTTTATTGTTCAATTAATGATGATAACTCCAGCTTTGCCCGAAAATCACCCGCCATAGCAGCTTTTTTGTACCAATGCTTTGCCTTTTCAAGATCCCGATTTACACCTTCACCTTTCTGGTACATATATCCAAGATTAAACCAGGAAACAGGATGGTTTAATTCTGCTGCCCGCTGATACCAGTAAAATGCTTCCTTAAAATCCTGATTAAGTCCTGCTCCTTTATAATAAACACAAGCGAGATTAAACATTGCCTCAACACTTCCAAGCTCTATTGCTTTTTTTAACCAATAAATCTGTTTTTGATTATTTTTTGTTATGCCAAAGCCTTTTGAATACATATACCCAAGATTAACCATGGCAGTTGCATTCCCTCCATGGGCTGCTTTTTTATACCATATGACAGCTTCTTCTAGGTCTTGCTCGACTCCCATGCCCTCAGCATAAGCTACACCGATATCAGAACAGGCCTGAACATCTCCCAATTCCGCAGCTTTTTTATACCAACCAAGTGCCTTTTCGTGATCCTGACTGACTCCCAGCCCATTAGAGTAAATATTCCCAATATTATACATAGCTTTGGCATTTCCCGGCTCTGCTGCTTTCATGTACCATTCTAATGCTTTTTTACGGTCCCTTTGGATACCCAATCCATTAAAATATAAATAGCCAAGATTAAAAGTCGCATCTAGGCTCCCCATTTCTGCTGCTTTTTTATACCAGAAGAAAGCCTCCCGATAATCGCGAACCACATCCAGTGATCCATGAAAATAAATATCTCCCAAAGTCATAGCTACCTGAAGATCATCTGCAATAGCTTCTTCTTCTTCTTTTATAAGTTTAATATTTTCTTTAAAATCTTCTTTCATTTTACTCCCCTCTTTAATATTGTTGATATAAATAAAAATATTATTAATTTTTCCTTTATCATCATATATAGCTATATACAGGATCTGATTTGATAAAAACACAAAGTATTATATATTCAACACTTAATTGAATAGCCTGATCTGTTTTATTTGCCATTTGTTCCTCTTTCGTTTTAATTTTATTTCTTGTAATGATACCAGTATATCATTAAAAAGTGACACATGTTGTCCCTGAGAGAAAAATAATATTCTAATGATATCAAGTGGATATGAAACTTATTTGAACATTTGAAACTAATTGTTATGCAATTTCATATAAATGAAATAAGTGTCTGATTTTTAAGATGAATCCTTGCCATATAATTTGAGGATATTTGAAATTTCGTCCTTAATTTCAGTTGCTATCTCTTTTGGTTCAAGAATTTTTGCCTTATCACCGTAACCCATTACCCATCTTTTAACTGCCTTTTTTCCACGCGATTTGAAAGTTATTATTACATCTCTGTTTTTAAGGTCCTTTTCCTTCTGTGTTCTGTGCCATTTCCTGTCCTTTACATAAGCTGCAACTGTTTTATCAAACCATATTTTATATTTTATAGATTCTTCTTCACCCCTATAGGAATTGAAACCTTCAGCGAGATAATCAGCAAGACTGAAATTTTTATCAACCTTAAAGGTTTGGTCCTGAATTTCACAACTTATAATCCTGTGGATTGCAAAGGTTCTTTTTGCTTTTCTTTCATTACAATTTGCGACAAGGTAAAGGATGTTATCATGAGTATAGATTTGAAATGGATCTATAATTCTAAATTTGGGTCTTGAATCAATATGGGACTCATTAATATATGCCTCATCTGAGTGTGATTTATATTTTATCCGCAGCTTTTTCTTGTTAATGATTGCTTCTTTTATATCTTCAATCTTGTTATAAGATTTACTGTAATCTATTCCGGGATTAGAGGATGTATACAAAAGTTCTCCTAACTCTTCAACATATTCCCGTTGCTTGTCAGTAAGATTATTTTTAATTTTATCAAAGGCAGATCCCATGCTTTTGGAAAAAACACTTCCCCTGAAATAATCAGTAGCCAAATATAAGGAACTTAATTCATCTTTAGTAAAAGAGATCGGAACATCCTCAAATTTTTTCCTATCGATAAACCAACAAATGGTCCCTTCATCATTCTTTATTTTATTTAGGTCAAAGCCAACATCCCCGATGGCTGTAAGGTAACGTCTAATTGTTTTTTCACTACATTGATAATTGGAAGATAGTTGCTCAAGGGAATAACCAACTCTTGAATTTTTAAGTTTTAAAATTAGACTCAAAAATCTTTCAGCTGAAGCTGACATTTAGCACCTCAATATTGATTTAGTTGATAAAGATTAATAATATCTTAGACAAATTTTAAATGAAATAATATATAATAATATTTCTATATTAATATTTAATCCAACTTTGTTTCTTTATTATACACATCACATGTATATAAATAAAAATTCTCAATCACCTCTTTATTTGCACCAAATGCAACTTTATTGTAATTCCCCCTTGTATTTTCAACTACATACCAATCATTTTCATAAACTTTTAAGAATTTTTCTACTCCCTTTCGCTTTGTATCTGAATTTAAGAAGAGGTAAATATTAGCAACTAAGTGAATCCTTATCCATGTCACTCTGCCGTAATTTTCAAAATCTCCTACATATTCGTCTGGATCCAGACCTTTGCCAGCGCACCAATCTTTAAGTTTTTTAATAAAATCATCTTTTGAAATTGCCGGATCGAGAAGTTTTGGTAAGTGAGGCATTTCATTTTCTCCTAAATTATTTATAAAATTTATCTATATTTTGATCTCAAGTAACTTCTTATCTAATTATTTTATTAATAAGCTCAGTAACCGTATTATTTACCTGATATACATTATTGAAAGTATCTCCATCATAGCATATCATTTCTAAAACATCTTTTTCAAAAGGATTAATAGTAATTGAATTTTTAACACACAATTCTAAAATCATTTTGAATTGAACAATTTTATTGTCAATTTCTCCTTTGTACCAAGTTCCACCTTTTCTGTTGTCTGAGATGTTAAAATAATTTCTTATTTTAGCTTTAATATTTCTTTCACTATTCTGAGCTTCTTTTTTATTAGCATGTTCAATAAATAAAATGGTATTACTAATTCCTGTTAGAGCCACAGCCATTTTGGCAATACCGTATTTTGAGTGTTTTCCTGGAGTCGATGGATTGATTAGACAATTAACTCTATTTCCCTTACTTTCACCAACAGCTATTAATATATCTTGATTATAAGCAATATAAGAATAATACCCATCAAGAGGTTTGTAGGAATTCATTTGAAATTCATCTCTAATTTCTTGGTAAATCTTCAATTTGTCTCCTTTATAATTTAAAATTGAATAATCTAAAATATCTATTGGTTAACTTGCCTCCAAATCAAATCTGCTACTACTTTTTTCAACTATGAACCTGCATCTTTTTTCCAGTCCTCTAGACTTTTTCTGAACTCAATAGATAATTTGTCATTATATTTACTGATTTTTTTTATAATATCATCAAATGTAATTATATAATCTTCGTCCAATTTATAGGTATTCTTCTCACTTTCATTATTAAATTTTCGGATCAAAGATTCTTTATCCTTTGGGATAATAAATGTTATCTTTTTCTCAAACGGATATTTGAAAATATGATCATTCACTTTTTTTTCTTTTACATCAAAAAGTTTTTCCTCATCTAAATATTTAAGTAAATAATCATACTTTCTTTTTTTATCAGAATTATCCCTGAGCTCAAACACTCCATCAATAAGTTCTTTAAAATCAGTTTTCACCCCTGCAATTAGATAATCGAGCTGATCCTTTCTGATTGAATTATTATCAGTTTTTAGTTCTACAAATAATATTTTGTTAAGATTTTTAGAAATAATCAAATAATCCATTTTAAATGAATTATTATGGTGCCTATCTTCAATTTTTTCTGCAAATTTAGAACTCATCTTATTTTTTATTGTACCTTTTCTTAAAGGGAATTCTGGTATCACTATTGGATTCTTACCTGTAATATCCATGAAAATATCTTCAAGATAAATTGAGAAAAATATATCTACCCTTCTTTCAAGTTGATAACCAGGAAAATTTCTCCATTTATCAAGATTATAAAAGATTTTTTCAATATTACTGTTCAAGCTAAGACTCCTTTTATTTGATTATAATTTTTCCAACAAATTAATTCATCGTTCTAGTATTTCATTATCCTCTAATATACAAACATTATCAAAATAATCCTCAAAATCAATCCCATATTCCGTATGAATAGGCACAAGCATTTTAGGATTCAGGGCTCTAGCAAAAGTCTTTAAATCTTCTAAGACCGCATGACCACTTGTGTGGGCGTAGATGTAATTGACTTTATCTTCAGCTATAATTTTCTTCAATTGCTTATAGGATTTGCTTTGGTCATCTCGCTTAATATAGCCTTCCCATTGTGAATAGATGAGGTTTGGTTTTGGATCTTTCTTAAAGTTATTTATAAATTCATCCTTACATGATTTTAAAAACATCAAATATTTTGAAGGTTCATTATACAATTCTTCCTTAAATATTCTATTTTTAAATATTTTATCCGAGTATTTGGCAAATATTTCTTTATTATTTTTAATTCCTTCATAATGCTTAGGAAGTAAATAAACCCTAACCTCCTTCCAATCAATATCAGGCATGCTACTAGATATATTTTTAATCTTTTCAAGAACCCAGCCAGTATAAGCATCAACAACAAAAACTTTACCTGATCTTTTACAAGCTCTGTATGCAGCAGCGATCCTGTCAATGTTCTGTGATGACATGGAAATGAAGGATATGTTTTTTTGATCTTTTATGGTGTCGAATATTTTCTTTTCAACTGCATTCTCATCGGGAAATCTTTCATTTGACCGCTGCATCATTGTTCCTTCCATGAACAAAACATCAATATCTTTTGGGGGATTCTTTATAAATTTCTCAAACAGTGTCTTCTTCCTGCCATGCGCTCTGAAATCTCCGCTATAAAATAGTTTTTTGCCTTCAGCTTCAACAAGAAATGCATAAGCATCAACTGAGGAGTGATCCATTAAATATGGGGTTATTATAAAATCACCAATATTGAAAGGTTTCCACTTTTCGATATAATTAAAATTGAACTCTAAAGATTTTTTGCCAAGAAATAATCTTGAAGCATTTATAAGATCGACAGCCGTCTTGCCTATCCAAATTTTAGTATCATTTCCAAGTTGCTCGATTAATCCATAATGATCCTGATGCGGATGACTGATTAATATTGCATCTGTTTTTATCTTCTTTATATCAACGGGAACACTTCCTTCTGCCAAAGGATAACCGGCATCAAGCAGTATAGTTGTGTTGATAGTTGACAATTGGATGCAGGTGCCTCCGATCTCTTTCGAACCTTTATGCACAATTATTTTCATAGTACTTCCAATAATCCTCTTTTTAAATTCATAACCCTTTCAATTTAAATATTTCATATTTTTGTTACAATACCTGTCCCGGAAATATATGATTATATTTTAGAATTAAAAGGCAATGTAATGACCATTTTTGAAAATGGCGCAAAAGTATCATTTCTTATTCTGCTTCCTGTATTTACAGGGACTCACATAGTCACTTGACAGCCATATATTAAGCTTCTTAGCCCTAGCTTCCTGTTCAAGTTTTATGTAAGGCAGGATATCGTACTTATAGACCTTCTTATTCTTCTGCAGCTCATAATCAATACACCCTTCCCTGTAATACTCAGCATAGCCGTCTTTAAGAATCCTGTAACTGGCATTTTCACTTCCAACTAAAACATCCCCAATAATTCTATTATAAGGCCCAATCAGATACTGCTTAATATCCACAGATTTGCCTTGCAAGAGCTCTTCTAAATACATCTTAGCTCTTCTGCCCCAAAAGGTCTTTTTCTCAGGGGCGTCGATGCCGGCTAAGCGGACCCGGAAATTGATGTTGCCATCTGTGCATTCTATGGTGTCACCATCTATAATTTTAGATACCTTATAGGCACTAGCTACCAAAGCACCTGAAAACAATAAACATATAGTTATTGTAATAAATATAAAATTATTTCTCTTTATCATTTTTATCCTCAAATTAAATCCATACTCTCATAAATATACTTCAATGAATAATATAATTCAAGGCAAGAGGTATATCTTTTGTCAGGATCCACCTGCAGACATTTTGCAATTATCGTGTCTATCTTTCGTGGAATACTCCTATCCGCTTCAGATGCTTCTGTATAAGCCATTTCCTTTTTTTGAATATAAACATCCCCGCCACGAAAAGGGACCTCGCCCGTTAGCATTTCATATAAAGTCACACCCAGTGAATAGATATCACTTCTGTAATCATATTTTCCCAGGATCTGCTCGGGCGCCATATATACTATAGTCCCTGAAGTGTCCACTGATCCTGTTAATCTGGTGATACTATCCTTGGCTTCTCTGGCAATGCCAAAATCCATTATCTTTATCTTTTTTTCCTTATTCACCAGAATATTGGATGGTTTAAGATCACGGTGCACTATATGCTGCCCGTGCGCATAATCAAGGGCCTTGCATATTTCCAGGCCCAATATAAGAGCATCTCTGTATCTGAGTTTCCCTTTTTTTTCCAGAATATCTTCAACTGTAATCCCCTTAATGTACTCAAAAACAAGATAAATATTATCAGCATCCTCTATCAGGTCATATAATTCAACAATATTGTCATGATGCAGCTTTGCAACAATGGCCGCTTCCTTCAGAAAACGTTGTTTTTCCCTTTTGCTGATTTTAAGTTCTTCTTTCATCTTCTTGATAGCAACTTTATTGCCTGTTTTTTCATCAAGGGCTTCGTATACAATTCCCATCCCTCCACGTCCAATTTCCCTAATAAGCAGATATCTGGACTTGAGCAATTTGCTTGTGCCTTCTGGAAAATTAGAAAGCATGGTTTCTCTGCTGGCTACACCCGCTTTGCGTATTCCCTTTCCGCGCAAATGCTCAACTCCCAATACGCTTTCATCGTCTGCTGAGGTAACATAGGCTATATCACCTGACAGAAATGCAGCATCCAGCTCCTTATCAATCTGTTTCATATAATATTCTGCATAAAGTGCAAATTCTGGCCCACCATTGGCATACCTGAAATTGTAGAGCAGCATTAGCCCCAATCTGTAAATCATTGCATTCCCGTACCTGAAAAATAAATTTGTATAATAATCCTTCTGGCAGGCCGGTTCATGCAAAGGCCCTGCTTCTCTGAGGATTTTTTCTATTAATTCCTCTACCTCTGCTTTTGACAAAGCAATGCCTACTCCCTTGATGATCAGCATAAATTCACTGAGATGTTTTGGATATAAAAAGCCATAATAATCCAGAAAGTTTGCCAGATACTCTTCTATGCTTTCTGGCTGATTAAAATATATATTATCTGCAAAACAGTATGTTTTTACAGCTGAAGCCTTACTAGCAGCAATATTGCTGACTTCCTGCATGCTTAGCTCAATCTTATCATGTACTATTACCCTGTTCCCTGTAATGTGATCACCATAAACCCTGAAGGGCATCTCTGAGTCTTTTAAATCTTCCTGTATGGTTTTTGCCTTAGGGCTTTGTGCTGACACCAATTCAAATATAGTTGCAGGATCAAGGGTAACAAAGCCTCTTTCCAGCCTGTCAGGAAAGTGTTTGCGGGTTAATTTATCAGTAATATTATACTCAAGTTTATTGACCTTCGAGGTAACCTTGCTTTCGCTTCCTACAGGCACAATCTTGGTCTCAACATCTATGGTTTCCTTTAACAGGTTTATCACTCCAAAGATTAAAATTAAAAAGGCAATCAGAACACTGTAATGAGCTACTATTATACCTATAATAAAATATAATATTATCCCTCCAATAAGGCCTGAATAGTCAACTGAGCCTTTATTACCCAATTTAAAGAAGGCTCTGTTTTTATAATATGCCTTTTTCATATTCCCCTCTGCATTTATTAAATTGCTTGGTTATTTATCCTGAAACCATTTTGGGTCCTCTTATATTTGTTAAGGCACAGCACTTTTTAAAGGCTTTCTGTCAATTTATATCTAACATATTATGCAGAGTCCTTAAGGCCCTGAATAATTCAAGGCAAGATGAATATCTTTTTTCGGGATCTGCCTGCAGGCATTTTTCAATTATTATATCAACCTCTTTTGGAATAGAACTGTCTATTTCAGATGCCTTTATGTAAGCCATTTCCTTTTTTTGAATATAAACATCTCCGCCACGAAAAGGAACTTTGCCTGTGATCATTTCATATAAGGTCACTCCAAGAGCATATATATCGCCCCGAATATCTCTTGCTCCCAGGATTTGTTCCGGGGACATGTACTGCATGGTTCCGGAAGTATCATTATTTCCGGTTAATCTGGAGACAGAATCTTTGACTTCTCTGGCTATTCCAAAATCCATGACCTTTATTTTTCCATCATCGCAAAAAAATATATTTGAAGGTTTCAGATCCCTGTGAATTATTCCGAACTTATGGGCATAAGCCAGAGCCATGGAAACATCGCACGCTATCTTTAGCGCCTGCAGCAGAGGAAACTTGCTCATCTTATTTATCATATCTTCAATGTTCTGACCTTTGAGCAGTTCAAAAACCAGATAAATATTATAGTCTTCTTCAATAATTTCATAAAGCTTTACAATGTCCGGATGCTTAAGTCTGGAAATAATTTTTGCTTCTTTTATGAAACGTTCTCTTTCTCTTCTGTAAATCTTTAGTTCTTCCTTTAATTTTTTAATAGCTACCTTATGCTTTCTTTTAATATTGTATCCTTCAAATACTTGTCCCATGCCTCCCCTGGCGATTTCACTTAGCAGCTGATATTTATCAGCCAGAAGTTTTGTACAGCCTTCAGGGATATTGGAGATCTTTGTTTCCTTGCTTTCGGGTATAGCTACTTTAAGAACTCTTTTCTTTAAATATGCAATTCCAAGCATAGTCTCATTGTCGGCACTTGTAATAAATGCTATCTTGCCATCTATAAACAAATCCTCCAGTTTTATTTTAATATCCTTTTGCAGGAATTCACCAGAAGCCACCAGATCAACCATTCGCTCCGGATGTCTCATATTATGGATCATAAGCAGCCCGGAATTATAGAGCATAAAATCCCCATGTCTGCAAATAAGATTAAAGTAATACTTTTTCATGCAGTAGGCGTCATTCAAGGGACCGGCTTCCTTTATAGTTTTTTCAATCTTTTGAATAATTTCAGCAGGGCTCCAATAATGGCCATCGGCCTGTAAAAGCTCCATAAACTTATCAAAGTAGCGTGGATATAAAAAACCATAAGCCTCAAGATAATTCAGGATGTACTCATCAAGGTCCCTGGGATGTTTGCCTCTAATGTTTCCAGCAAAATCATAGGTTTTTCTGGAAGATATTTTATTCTGGGCAATTTCAGCGATTTCATCGCAACTTAGTTTTACCTGTTCATTTACAATAACATTATTTCCGGAAACATCATTTTTATAAACATGGAATGCTAAGTTTGCTTCTTTTAATTCTTCTGTGATATTTTTAGATTCCGCAGACTCATTAGAGGCAATTATTGAAGCAATAGTGTCCGGATCTAAAGTAACAAAACCTCTTTCTATTTTATCCGGAAAACCATTAATAAGCATTTCATCACTTATAATATAATCGTTGCCAATCATGGGAGTTCCTTCACTGTTATTATAAATTACTCTTTCACTGTTTTGTTCTGCTTCAATACCAGATATAATACACGCACCCAATATTGCCAGAATTATGCTGGCCCAAATGCTAAGCGGCGCCAGGAAGAGGCAAAACACAATTAAAATAAAATATTTCATCTTAACTGCTCCAGTTTCGTGTTTATAAGTTTCAATACGTGCTCCTTTATTTTGCCAATGGCATCCCACCCGGCGGCTGACCTGTTTGTACCAAAGCCCTTGGAAACAGGGCCTGTTTCACTAAATACCAGGCTGCCATCAGGAAGGGAATACATTTCAATGGTAACAGTTGCATTTGCAGCATACATATCATAATCTGGAAGTTTCGAGCTGTCTGCTGAAAACAAAACAGCTAAAAGGTAATCAGCATTCAATAAAGTGGCTTTATTTTTATCCTCGCTGGTGATTTGCTTTTGCTTAATAGTAAAACTTAGAGTGTTTAAATTATTTTTTAAGGAGGCTGATTTTATTTTTTGAAACATATTTACATCTTCTAAAATAGTACTGCTATTTTCAAAAACAACTGATAAGGCAACGGTTCTTGCTTTTGATAAAAGAATTTCGCAGCCAGAAACAGGTCTTGCCTTAGCTGAGATGCCTAGTTTTTCAAGATCTGTTTTTACGCGGACTACACTTTTTTTGATAGCAGGGTTAATTAAATTTATCAGCACATAGGTCTCCCCATTTATTCCTGTTGTGAGCCTGTCCACTATCTCACCCTCTCCCTCAATAATTTCAGCTTTAAGGGGTAAATTAGGCAAAGCCTGCTTAGCATTATTTTTAACATATTGGGCATAAATTAAAGGTTTCTTATTTATCTTTCCCTCTGAGGTATATGCAACAGAGGGATCAAGGGTTGTAATATTAATACCACTCAGAATCTCATTAATATAGCCGTCAATGACCGAACTAAGTTCTTCAGCTTTTGAAGCACTATCACTGTCATCCATTATTGGTACATTTCCAAAAAAATTAAGCAGATGATTTTTTGCCTGAGCAAAGGCCGTCAAAGCCAGTACATAATCAGTGTCCCAAAGCGCCTTTTTCCCATTTTGCATTGAGCCCTTAATCATACTCTTTTTCTTTTCCAGATCCTTCCTGACTTTTTCTTTATAAGCTGCAATGGAAATCCAATAAAAACAGGTGATATTATTAAGCGCAGGATATGGATAAAAACATTCTCCCTCTACTCCTTCAAATACAGCGTTGGTATAGCTTATTGCTTTTTGTTCCACAATCTCCACATAATCATCCTGATACTTTCCCATTATATCAACCAGATCACTTTTGATTTGCACTTTTAAGG
The DNA here is from genome assembly GCA_043820105.1 of Pseudomonadota bacterium. Lineage (GTDB taxonomy): Bacteria > Bdellovibrionota_F > JAHFAK01 > JAHFAK01 > JBDREC01 > JBDREC01. Next base: position 84,912 of record JBDREC010000103.1, on the reverse strand, counting down.
TTCTTGATAAATCTGTTCTGGCTCTTACCTTGGACTGCTCTTTGGCTTCGCCTAAATCAGCACCTATGTTGGATATACCTTCTCCCCAATAATGTGCAGGATATTTATTTTGCAGCTTACTGATAGCAGCTTCATTTTCCCTAAGCTGCTGCTCATAGCTGTTCCTTGCTGCAGCCTCTATTTGACTATTAGCCTTTACAGTATTTTTGTGCATAAAAAGCCCGCAGGAATTTAGCGCAAGACATACTAAAATAAATAAAATAAATTGCTTCATTTATTATTCCTCCACTTCATATTTGATACCCTGATATTCAATAACCTCTCCGGGATAAAGCAGCTCGTACTTATCACCAAGGCAGAGCATCAAGGTATTAGCTCTTATTACGATTTTATGTGAGGGGTTTTGATTGTATAAAATACCCACAGCAGTAATATCTGCTCCCACCTCATCTATTATCAAAAGATAATGCCGGTCCTCTCCCTCCAGAAACATTCCTTGCAATAAACCATCATTTTCTGATAGATCCTTTACAGCAGGATCATTTATCTCTGCAACTGTAGTGTTTGCCATTGTTGCTTTGGAAACCTTTTGCCCTGCTTTTGCAATATGTACAGTAAAGCTGTGAGTGCCTGCTAAGTCCAGAATATCTCCGTCTTCTATTTCAGCCAGTTTTAATTTTTCTCCCCTTAAATAGGTAAAATTAGTGCTTTCTAAATCCTCTGCTATTATTTTTTTTTCCAATAAGCTTATCCTTAAATGCTGTCTGCTGATTTTGGGATGTTCAATGATTATATCGCTGTCTTCTCTTCCGAGGTAAAGGCAGTCAGTTTTGAAAAGCCAAACTTCTTTACCAACTTTTAAGGGCACAAGTTTCAGGCAGGTAAGGCTTCGGGCCTTTATAAGTTTTCCAAACAGGTACAAAGGGCTTTCATCTTCTGCGTTCAGTTTAATTACAGTTCCAAGCTTACCAATGGCCTCCTCTGGCTTTCCCCTGCTGATTAATTCCAGGGCTTCCTTATATAAAACGGCTGCTTTATTATTATTCTCTTCCTGCATTTCCAGAAGCTTTAGAGTATAATCATTTCTTATATGCTCCATCTCAGGTCCCGGTAATTGCAGCAGATCTTCCTGATCTTTTGGTGCAAGGATTTGCCCGCTTGCCACATAAGTTTTAAATATTTTAGCTTTAACAAAGGCCTTTTCAGCGTCTTTTAATCTGCCCTCTGTTATAATTTCCAGTCTGGCTTTTATACTGAGCAGATCCGTTTCATTGGGAAAGTAGTTAAGGCAGCTTTCTATAAGTTTACCAGCAGATACATAGTAGCCCCCTCTGATCAGGTTTTCCAGCTTTCCCATGGTCGCAGGCAAAGTCTGGCTTAAGTTCTTCCTTTGTATGTGCCGAAAGCCTAGTATTGCCGATAAATAAAGCCACATTAAAATAAGCAGCCCGCAATCAGCATATGCCAGATAAACAGTTAGTCTTCTTTTGCTGAAATACGCTGCCTTTTGCTTATCCAGCTCAAGATTTACCTGCCTGATAAAAGCAGGATGAGTGAAGATACCTGAGGCCTCAATATATGCGGGTGTTATCCCTATTTTAGAGATTCTAATACTAAGCTGCACATCCTTTTTATTCACAAGCCATTCCCATCTGCCGCTTATATCATATTTTGGAGCTTCAGCTGTACCCAGATCCAGCTTCAGGTTTTTATAAAGGCTTTGTTTGCTGAACAGCTCCTCCACCAGTTTTTTTATCTTTTCCCTGTCTGAGTCAGAAGCTACTATCTGCTTATTGAAACTCCCCGCGAGACAAGCCATGATCAGAGGCTTTTTAGTTTGCACAAATTCATCCTTTTCAGGACCCTCAATATGCTTTAGCTCAAGCACAGGTCCTGCAAAGCGTTCATTTTTTGCCTTTGCACCCAGCTCCTGGCAAAGCTCTTTAATTACTGCATCTATATCAACAGGGGCCAGATATACAGGCTTTGCTTTTTGCTCTTCCTGAGGATTTTTCAGGAAATAATGGGCACAGACTAAAAAGCAAATTCCAGCAAGGGACATTAAAATGATAATAAATATTTTTCTTTGAATACTCATGTTTTATCCAAATCTCCTGTTTTATTTACTCTTCAAGGGCTTTAAGGGTTTCAACCATTTTATTTCTTAGCTTCATAATCATGGTCACCTTTGGATCACCGGTTTGCAGCAGCATTTCCATATCATAGTCAATAATGGTGCCCACAGGTTGTGCCTCATCCCATTCCTGCCATTTATTATTAACAGCCAGGCTAAAGGCCAGATGGTCAAATTCGTCGATTAAAGCTTCCAATCCATTAATAGTCTCTTTTATAAGGGCTTCGTATATGCTCTTTTTTTTGGAGTATTTTTGTAGTTTTATGACTTTATTGTTTGCTGGTTTCATGGCGCCCCCCCCGTTTAGTGGTAAGTGGTAAGTGGTAAGTTGTAAGTGGTAAGTGATAAGTCTAAAAACTTACTGCAAACAACTTACTGCAAACAACTTACTGCTTAATTAACTTTAACATAACTCTGTGACAGAAAATGTCCTGATTTGACAATTATTATTCTTCCTGAAGTTTTAGAATAAACGCATCTCTATAACCATTTGATTCTTTAAACAATTCATCTTCTCCTGGATCCAGATCAACTTCACCTTCGAAAATACCAACAGCATAAACATTCTGCTGAGAATCCACAGTTATAGAATGAGCTATTTCATTCTCATCTCCGCCAATAGTTTTTATCCATTGACTGTTTCCAGCTTTGTCATATTTTACTATAAAAATATCAGCTGCACCCTTTGACATATAAGTCCCGCTTTCATTGCACAAAGCACAGGAAAAATTCATACTGTTCCAAAAGAATCCGGTACCATATATATTATTTTCAGCATCCACAGCAATGGAATATGTTCTTATATTGCCTCCCAGAACTGAAAAAACAGCAGTTCCATCATTCCTAACTTTTCTAATATCCTTTGAGGTGGCAAAAATAACATAGTCTTCACTATCAACCTTCACTGAATCATGCACAGAATTTGATTCTTCAGAGTAAGTTTTTATCCATAAATTATTGCCTGCTTTATCTGTTTTCAAAAGAAAGGACTTAGGTCCTTCATAATCCATTTCTACCCCATTTATTAGAATATTGAGATCTTTTTCAAATTCTCCTACCACATAAAGATTATCCTGGCTGTCTGTCGCAATTGAAAAGGCTTGATCTGAACCTGTGCTGCCAAAGCTTTTTGTATAAGCATAGGATCCGTCACTATTTATTTTCATGATAAAAATATTATCACTGGCTAAAGACCTGTGTTCATCCTGCCCTTCCTCAGAAAAATCAAAGTCTCCAATTCCGTAAAAATAGCCTGTCAGATAAATATCATTATCTTTACCTGTGCTTATTCCAAATCCAAAGGTTTGACCTGAAGTTTTGACAGTTCTGGTCCAGCCATAAGAACCATCATTAAATATTTTTGTTATGAAAAGGTCCCTCTTTCTGTAAGAACAATGTCTGTCCTCTGCACCATTAAAATTAATGCAGCCTGAATAGCCTCCAGTTACAAAGACATTTCCTTCCTGATCAGTTGCTATAGCATATATAATAGAAAAAGAAGTATCATTACCAAAAATCCTGGTCCAAGCATAACTTCCATTGGAGTTTACTTTAGAAACAAAGGCATTTTGCTGCCCATTTTCATAGCTGTTAAGTTGCATATCTTCCCCTGCACCTATATTAAAATCAACCTCATACATAAAGGAACCTGCATAAAAAACATTATCATCATTATCAAAGGTGATGCCATAAATCTGATCAGAACTTTCAGCTCCTAAAGTTCCTACCCAGTCTAATTGAACATCGCTTGTTTCGACAATTTCTAAACTTTCTTCCTCAGCAGCATCGTCCTCGCTTTCTATTTCCTCTTCTAAAACCTCCTCTTGAGTTTCTTCCTGTGCTTCAGTTTCATCTTCTATACTTTCTTCTTCTGCTTCTTCCTCTTCCGGAGCTACTTCAGCTTCCTCATCAGCTTCTGTTGCTTCATCTATGACCTCCTCTTCTTCTTCAATCTCATAATACTCTTCAGCACTAACTACCAATAGACTATAATAACCAGGTTTAATGCCAATTTCACTCTGAGGCACAGAGTATATTGGATAAGCTGTCGCATCAAACTCTCTTGTTGCTTCACCACAGGACCAAAAATATCTTGAAATTATATGTATTCTTTCAGGACTAGCTCCATCAAACCTGTAAAAGGTTTCAGTTGAAGGCAGATACCAGAAATACAGATCAAAATAATCCCAGGTGTCGCCATGAATCACATAACCTGCGTCACTACAGTCAACTGAGGTATGATAATGTGGAGGGCCCTCTGTTACTACCATGTCATCCTTTTTAATCCTGGTCACAAGCCCTGACCAGGTTTCAATATCATAAACATAATCTGTTGTTGTATCTAAAATTGCTCCAATAGCCTGATTGTCAGCGATTAAAATATCAGCATCACCGTATGCAGTCTTAAACTCATTATAATTAAGGGTTAACTCTCTGACAATGTAATCTGTCTCACCTTCTTCAAGATCATTGATTCCTGCTTCTTCATCTTCTCCAGCTGTTTCTTCATCATCTTCATCCTCGGCGTCTTGCTGTAATTCAGTTTCATCAAGGTCCAAATCAAAGATTAAAGCAAACTCATCAAGTTCTTCTCCATCCCTATCCTTGTCTTTAGGTTTCTTTTTGCCTTCCATAAAAGGATCATTTATTTTATCGTTGCCTAAATTATAATCAGCTTCACCTGCATCAAAGTCATTTATGCCACTATCTAAAAGCTCAGGATCCTGTTTTTCGTTACTCGTATCAGTTTCAGTACCAAGGTTTTCATTATTGTCTGAAAGATTGGCCTGACTACCCTGTGATTTTTCCTCCTCAAGAGTCATTCTCTCAAGAAAATCACCGCAGCTAATAAACAAGGTTAAAAAGATAAATATTGATATTATTTTGCTGTTCATAGATGCCTCCCCATAGTTGTGTTTGGGTTATGGGTACTGGCTTTTGAAGTTTCAGAAAAACAAATTGAAAAGAAAATTAAAATCAACACACAAATGCATCTGGCGAATGCCCTGAAAAGACTATTTTACTTAAATAACAGCAGGCTATCAGCTTTCAAACAGCATAACCCAAAACAATTTTATCATTTTTTTCAAGCCAAGTCTGTGACCTGGGTCACAAAATTGAAATTCAATTAAAAAGCTCACAAATAAAGATCCTTATATCCAGGATGAAGATCTTTATTCTCAGGATCCACAACCTTAATGTGCTTTTTATTATTTCAATTAATATTTCTCTCATTGTCTTACTATAACATACTTATGTGACAGGAAATGACAAATCAGGACATATTTTAATAATTAATTTAAATAGAATATTTTTTGTCACCTTTGGACATTTCCTGTCATCTCCCTCTGCTAGACTGAAAGCATTACATCATCGTCGGGAGGCATCTATGGCCAGAGGAGATCAGGTAGCAAGGATTTTAAGAATCTGTAAAATTATAGAAAAAGCAAGGTTTGGAGTAAGCCTTGAAGATATTCATCAAAAAATTATTTTAGATTTCAAGGTATCTTTAAGAACTTTACGCAGGGACATTGAAGCTATTGAAAAAGCAGGTGTTCCAATTTATTCTGAAAAAGTTGATGGCAAAACCAGGTGGTATTGTAATGGAAAGATGTAAGTAAACATAATATTTAACTATATTCAAAACTATCAGGAAAATACCACAGAATGGAAAAGTGCATATTTTTAATTTTATATAGTTTTTTGTTTGCAAATAGGTATAAAATAATAAATAAAAGAACTCAAATACATGAGCATTATTATTGGGTTTTTATTCTAATATTCTGGAGAAAAAAATAATGAAATACCTAACGCCTAAGCTTATAAACATTTCATTGCCTGGCTTAAACTATTGCTATACAGGTTCAGGTGCAAGTGGAAGCATAGCATCCAACACCCTTTGCGGATCCGGAAGTGGAATAAGCGGAGATTCTTATTGTTCAACCGGAACTGGAGCCAATGTAGGCGTTAACCGCGGATGTTACACTGGACCATCAAATACATCTGGAAGTTTTTATTATGGTGTTTGCAATGCTGGAACTAATAACAATAATACCGTTGTAAATGGTGGCTGCTATGAAGGCAGTGCAAATGTTGGAACTACATGTTCTCAAGGCCGCTCAAATACTGAAGTAGGTTTTTAAATTAAAGGGCAAATTGTCGCATTACTTTATTATGTTTCAGCTTAATAAACCTTCTATGTTCGTTTTACCTTAATCTAGAACAGAGGAATACTATCTATTTGCTCTTATCTTCTTTAATAAATTGTCCAAGCGAATCTGGCGCTAATGCTTTCACATTTGACCCAAAACTCAAAACAAACTTTCTTAACTCAAAGCTGTCAGGCACTTCCATTTCCAGTAAAACAGAACCATCTTCTTTTTCTGTAATCATTTGTGAATGATGCCAAAAACGTTCTGTGATTAGATAGGAAACAGCCTGGTCAAACAAGAGCTCAACTTTAACAGCCTCCTGATTCACGTCCCCTACTCCAAAGCCTTTATTGAGAATCTCTGAGGGATGATAGTCTTTGGGATAATTAAAGGTTTTCTTCAAAACTTCAAGCTCATCAATCCGGTCAATAGCAAGGGTAAGCATATAGCCCTTTGCAAGCTTTCCCATTACATAAAAGGCATCATTATATGATAAAAGTGTATAAGGTGAAAATACCCAGTCTTTCTTTTTTTCATTTTTATACTTATGAATCTTTAGCTTGTTTTCTTTATATAAAGCCTGTGTAATTTTATCAAGGATCTCAGTTGATTTGTCATCTTTGCCATAAATCTTCTGCCCAACTTTCTTGCAGTAATATTTCTTCTTAATTTTATTTAATAGATTTTCTCTAACTTCGCTTATTTCACCATCTGCATTACTCTTATAAAAATCAGCTTCAAGATTACTAACAATAAGATCACGCAATTGCAGCACCCCGCTTTTAATATCAGGCGAGGAATCCACATCACCCTTGATGTTGGTCATCATTACATTGGACATCATTAAACCAAAGAGATGCCATTCCATTACATCAGAGGTATTAAAATGCTTTGGATGCAAGCGTATAGTCTGATTTTTACCCTCGCCTTCAAAAAAGAATACCTTATCACCTTGAGGATCAAAAAGAAAATCTTCCAGGGCTTTTTTAACTCTATGAAAGGTCCTGTCATCCTTATCCTGATAATATTCCTCTTGTATTTGAGATGATAAAACACCTCTTGGAAACTGCTTTAAATAAAGAAATATCTCAACTATGGTAATTGCATTCTGATAGGTAGGATTGGATTCTTTGGTGGCCTTCATAATTCCTCCCAATATCCGCCTTTGTCAGGGCCAATTCTTTTTATTTTGCCTGTTTTTTTTAAGTTTGCTATTTGCTTTTCAATTGCTCTTGTTGTTAAATTTAGGGTTTTAGCGATTTCTGGAATTGTAATATATGCATCTTTTTTAATAAGATTAAGAATTTTCACCGAACTTTTCACCGTACTTTTTACCGAACTTTTCACCGAACTTTTCCCTTTTCTTTTTTCGATATTTTTATCATCAAATTGTGTATAAAAAGAAGTGTCATAATATTCATAAGCAGGCTCTTTCAATCCGGCTTTGATCATAGCCTTATTCATTCTTTTTATGCCAGTTCCCATTTTTTCAGCATATATTGTTCTTGATAAAAGTGAAGCAATTAAAGGGTTTCTAAGTTTACTAATTTTTCCAAATTCTTCGGGTCTTAACCATTTGACAAGTCCTCCGGGATTATAAACAACAATTTTATTCCTGTAACATTCAATCATAATTTCAGAGGTTTTATCAAAATAATCTCTATGCATTATGGCATTAACAACTGCTTCTCTAAAAGCTTCCTCTGGAAATTGTGGGATTTCCTTTCTTTTAGCAGATTTAATTTCAAATTCTATTTTAATTCTTTTACTTATAAAGTTAATTGCATTTTTTAGGTTTTTTAAAATACCCTCATCATAAATCTTACGATCTAATATTTTAACTTTTTCGTTTGTTGCATATTCAGCACAAACTACCTTTGTTGTCATAAAATATTTTGAAGGTTTTTTTGCAAAAAATAGTATCCCAGCATTCGTAAATTTGAATTGCTTATTTATAAGTTTTGCAACACCAAGGTTTAAAAGGATTGATTTATTATCAAGCTCGCTTTCAATTTTTGCTTCTTTTAAGTAACTTTTCAGTTTATCTTCATCAAAATCATCTAAAAAAACAAAATCATCACAAATTTGCTCATCAAACAGTTTTTTTCCTTCGGAAATGGCAAATTGCATGATTTCATCTCGCGTTAACTTTTGTGTATTTGCTCCCATCCTTAAATAGAATCCACTTGAACAAGAATAAGGTTTGTCATTTCCTTCATGAACATTAACAATTAATATATTCTTATATGCACTTAAATTGACAAGAATTGAAGGATCACAATTTTTAGCAATATCCTGAATTTGAGATTTCAAGGAATTTGTAATATTAATTTCTTTTATTAGTCCTTTGTCATTTATCCCTAAATAAATCCTGCCCCCTTGAGCATTTGCAAAAGCAATTATTTCTTTAACAAGAGATTTATCAAAAGATTCTTTAAACTCTATATGCTGACCTTCACCTTGTTTAATAATGAAGTCTAGTTCTTTTTTGTTCATTGTAGTTGATTCCTTTTAGCTTCCATAACTCCTCTTGAAAGAATGCTTTTTAAATAAGTGATATATCTTAGTTATTGCCATGAAAAAAGTCATGTGAAAAAGTTGATCAAAAGACTTTTATCACTAAAATGAGAAATTTACTATCTGAAACTGGAAAACTGGCTATTATTATGGTTTCTCCAATAGGTATTACTTTGGATTTTCGATTCTGTTCCATGGATTATTTTATTTGGATATCCATTAATAAAGATATTTGTTTCAATTTTACTAAAATCAGGATATTTATACAGCCTGAATAAGCAATAAAATTTAGATATTTTTGGTAAAGGAAGTCATATTATGAACAACATCCTTTAAAAATATAAATACAACAAAAGAAGTCATTAATTGACATGCTGATACATTATAATAAAATGAGTTAAATCAATAAGGATTAAAATATGCAACTTTTACTTTCAAAATCGAACTATCTTTTAGGCTGCCAATGTCCTCTCAGACTTTGGCTTCATAAACACAGAAAAGATCTTTTACCTGAAGAAATACCTTTATCCTTACAGCATACTTTTGATCAGGGACATGAAGTTGGGAAACTCGCACAGAAATATTTTAAAGCTGGAATTGAGATTACTGAAGATTACAAAAATATTCCTGGTGCTATTGATTCCACGAAAAAAAATATAGCAGGCGGCTCGGCTATTATTTTTGAGGCAACTGCTTCAACCACAGAGGGCTTGTTTTGCAGGATTGATATTCTTAGAAAGGCAGCTGATGGTCAGGGCTGGGACATGATTGAAGTTAAGCAATCCACTCATGTTGCAAAATATCACCTTGATGATGTTGCTTTTCAACGGTATGTTTTTGAAAACGCGGGCTATAAAATCAATAAATCAATATTAATGCATATAAATAATAAATTTATTAAGAATGGAGAAATTGATCTTTCTGAATTTTTTGTTCTTGAAGATGTAACAGAAGCTGCAATTAAAGGACAAGCTAAAGTAAAAAGAAATGTGCAGAAGTTTTTGAAAATATTATCCCAGTCTGAAGAGTTTGAAATTCCTGTGGGTTCTCATTGTAACAATCCTTTTGACTGTGATTTTATTGACTACTGCTGGAGTAGCATCCCAAAATATTCAGTCTATAATATATTTAAAAGAAATAAAAATAAGCTTAAAAAACTTTTAGATCAAAATATTATTAAGGTCGGAGATATCCCTTTAGACCTTGATCTTAGCAGCAAACAAAGAATTGATATTGAAAGTTATCAAAATGGTGAAATTTATAAGGATAAAGCAAAAATAGACGATTTTTTAAAACTGCTAAAATATCCCCTATATTTTCTTGATTATGAAACTATTTTTCCTGCTATTCCGCTTTTTGATGGAACAAAACCCTATGGACAGGTTCCCTTTCAGTTTTCTCTGCATATCCAGAAAAAAAAGGGTGGCACACTTGAACACCTTGAATATTTGCACAATGAATTTTCTGATCCAAGAGCAGGTTTGGTCAAAATGCTTGTTTCATCCTGTTGTAAAAATGGCAAATGTGCTGGAACCGTCATAGTTTACAATAAACCTTTTGAAGCTACTATCAACAAATCGCTTGCCGCTGCTTTTCCTGAATATAAAAAGGAGCTTTTAGAAATTAACCAAAAAATGAAAGACCTATTGATCCCATTTAAACAACGCTTCTTATATCATCCAAATCAGGAGGGTTCAGCATCCATTAAAAAAGTGCTCCCTGCTTTTATTCCCAACATGAATTACCACGATCTTGAAATCGGAGAAGGAGGAATAGCCTCACTTAAATATTTAGAGATGATCTCAGATTCAACTGAATTAGAAATAAAGGAAAAGATCTACAAGGCTCTTAAAGTTTATTGTGGTCAGGATACATTGGCGATGGTGAAACTTTTGGAGGAGCTGGAGAACATCTGTGCCCTTCCTTGAATATCTCTGTCCTGATGAGATTTATGTGTGCAATTTGTCATAGTTGATCTTTTAATTCATGCTTTTCCATTCCTTAAGATATCTCAATGCCTTTTCAGGGTTATCTTTTTCTGAAGATATTAAGGCTGCAGAATATTCCATAGGATAATGACATTTAAGATATGCGCATCTGTATGAGATCAATGCATAAGCTGCAGCATGTGCCTTGTTGAAACCGTATCCTGAATAATATTCTAAAAGATCAAATATCTCATTTGCTTTTTCATATGATATATCATTTTTCCTGGCACCTTCTACGAAGATTTCCTTTTGCTTTTCTATTTGATTGGCTTTCTTCTTGCCCATTATTCTGCGTAAAATATCCGCCTGTTGAAAAGGCAATCCTGCAATTCTTGAAGCTGCTTCCATTATCTGTTCCTGGTAGACAATAATTCCATATGTTACTTTTAAAATATCTTCAAGCTTTGGATGTGGATAATTGCTTGCAATGAGTCCATGTTTTCTTTTCCAAAAATCTTCTGTCATGCCGCTGGCTAATGGACCTGGTCTGTATAATGCGTAAGCTGCAATTATATCTTCAAAACAGTCTGGTTTTATCTTTTTTATGATATCCTTAATTCCACAACTTTCAAACTGGAAAACACCTGATGTGTTTCCTGATGTAAGCAGTTCAAATACTTTTGGATCATCATGTAGTATTTGTTTTATATCAAATATTTCATCACCATTTTTATTTATCAGTTTACAGGCATTATCCAAAACGGTTAATGCTTTAAGACCAAGAATATCAAATTTTACAAGTCCTATATCTTCCAGTTCATCTTTTGTAAACTGACTTATCTGATCACCAGATGTGTTGCAATATAATGGAATATATTGGGTAAGTGCTTTTGGAGATATTACAATGCCACATGTATGAACACCTGTGTGACGCTTAAGTCCCTCTAATGTGAATGAAAACCTAATTAGATCCTGGTATATTTTGTTTTTTTCATGTATTTTATTAAGTTCTGGTTTAAGCTCTAATGCTCTTTCAAGACTCATATCAAAAAATTCAGATAAAAGCTTTACTACCTTATCAACCTCGTCATATGGAATATTAAGAGCTCTTCCTACATCCCTGATGACACTTCTTGCTCTGAAAGTTACATATGTTATTATTTTGGATACCTTGTTTTTCCCACACTTTTTTGTAATGTATTCTATAACTTCATCCCTTTGATCGTAGCCGAAGTCTATATCAAAATCAGGCAATATATCCCTGTCAGGATTCAGAAACCTTTCAAAATGCAGGCTGTATCTTACCGGATCAATGTCTGTTATTCCTAGCAAATAAGCAACAAGACAACCTGGAGAGGAACCTCTTCCAGGTCCCACTGGAATCCCTGCTTCCATGGCATATTTTACATAATCCCAGACCACAAGGAAATATGCAGCAAATCCTTTGTTATTTATAACTTCAAGTTCATGTTTCAATCTCTTAGTGTATTTTGATATGTTCCTATCGCTTATAATTGTGTCAAATCTCATATCCAATCCTTCAAAGGCAAGTTTTTCAAGAAAAGCTGCATGAGAAATTTTTTCCGGTGTCTGAAAATGAGGCAGCTGTTTCCTGCCAAGTTCAATTTCTACGTTGCATCTGTCTGCAATTTTCTTTGTGTTTTGGATTGCTTCAGGATGATCCTTGAAAAGGTCCAGCATTTCATGTGCTGATTTCAGATATAGCTGATCAGTTTCAATTTCGATTTCATCTAATGTTTTCCCTGCTTGAATACACGATAAAACTGCATGAACCTGATGCTCTTCTTTTTTTAAATAATGACAATTGTTAGTAGCAACAAGGGGAATGTTACATTCTTTTGATATATGAATAAGTCCGTCATTTACTTTTTTCTGACCTGACAATCCTGTTTCCAGAAGTTCAAGATAAAATGCTTCAGCTCCAAAAATTGTTTTATATTCCATTGCAGCTTTAATTGCTGTGGAAAGTTCATCTCTTAAAATGTAATGCGGAATTTCTCCACCCATACAACCAGATAGTCCTATTAGTCCTTCAGAATGTTGCCTTAAAACTTCGTTGTCTATTCTTGGGACATTATAATATCCTTCTGTATATCCTATGCTGACAAGTTTTATGAGATTAATGTACCCAGTATTGTTTTCCGCGAGCAGAACAAGATGATGATGCAGTTTTGTACTTTTATCAAAACGCCCAGTTTGTGCAATATAAACCTCAGAGCCTATAATTGCTTTTATATCCTGTTTTTTTGCTTCCTTGTAGAATTCAATCGCTCCCATAAGATTTCCATGGTCTGTAATTGCTACAGAGTCCATGTCTAGTTTTTTAACTGTTTCTATAAGATCACTTATTTTTATTGTTGAATCCAGCAGACTATATTGGGTATGCAAATGCAAATGTGAAAAACCATATTTAGTATCCATCATATTCACCAGTTTTCCTTTGTTAATCATATTTAATTTTAAACAGACTTATTTATCATGAATGTTTGTCAGATTGGGTCAATCTTTGGATTATTTTTTTTAAAAACCTATTTAATTCGTATTGCCTTTATTCGTAAGATATGTAAAATTATAAATTATTAAATATTAAATAAAACATTAAATGGATAATCAAAATGGAAGAACTAATGACATGGGATGAAATTAAAAAAATGTATCCTAATACTTTTGTTTTGCTGGATAATTTTAAGGAAAAAAAGAAAGATTCCAACAAAAATATAGTGATAAAAGGTAAGGTTATCTTCGCCAGCACAGAAGGAAAAAAAGTCTATGATGAATACCGTATAAAGGGAAAATTATCAGATATGGTTTTTGGATATACTGGATGGAAGGATCTTGAAATTGAAGAAATACCTTTTATGGGATTAAGATTTGCAAATAGCTAAATTAAAATTCAACCTAAAAAACAACCTTATTTATATTCCAATAAGAATAATACATAATAATAAATAGAGAATAATCTTTAATCTTAAAAAATATATTCTTGATATTTGTCATGGTAAAACAAAAAAGAAAATAGATGAACTGCGCTTCGATATTATAGATATATTCACGCTTCCCTATAGATTTGTTTACTGTATCCATAAATTAAATGAAAACACAAAGATTTGAGCTTTGCTCTAATTATTTTTTGGCATATTGATTTCCAGGTAATATATTCATTAAAATGAGTCTTGCAAGGTGGACTAATGTAATTATTGTGAAGGTTGATTAAGGTATCAATAAGAATATATTTTAATAAGAGGTGATTTATGGCTTTCTATTGGGCAATATTTAAAAAGGATGGCTCCAATATTTTCAGGTTTGATACAAGAATATATCTTGAATCTATTGCAAAACCTGAAGCAAACGATACATGCATTGGAGCAATTGCAGGAAAGAACCCGGGTTCTGCAAAACCCACTGATCTGTCAATATCGGGAATTCAAAAAATTAAACTGTCAAATGACAAACTATTACCGAATGTTCGTTCAATCGTTGAAAAAGCCTATGAATATTCTAACAAAACATATTCCAGAAATTCATATATTCAGGTTCAGAATTTGTTTTACTTATGTAATCCCTCACTAGATGAAGCAATTATCGAACTGTCGAATTATGATAAACCTCCCAAATGTGATTCTGAAAATAGAGTCTTTCCATGGAGATGGTATGTCTGGGGAGGTTCAAATAAAAAAAATATAGCAAATCTTAAAAAGCGTTTTATACACGAAGGTGCATTGAATAATATTTATTATCACACGGAATCAAAATGTATAAAAAACCAGATGCCTGATCTGGATCATTCCGCCCGGCATACTCAAGGTTTAAGTCACGATCTTATAGTTCCATCTATCGCGAAGTTGTTATCGTAAGACGGACGAGAACCAAATTTTTTAATTAGCTTGAGTGAATTTTGACTATTAATTCATGACATGATAGATACAATTGAATTTTTAAATAGGAGATTTATTATGAGTTTTTATGAAAGAATAAAAGATCAGGTTTCAGATTTAAGAGAAACCTTTAATTATCCTAATGATGGTACAGCATTTGGTCATTTTATTATTAAAGAGTGTTTTAGCAGGAAAATAATTGAATTTGACTACGATGGCATAGACATTAATGAGTTCATTAAAGAGCACATTGTTGATATGTCAAATGATTTAGGGAATGATGCTATTTTTACTAATCAAAATAACCATGATATATATGTATTTCAATTCAAATATTCAAATAATAATCTATTAAATACAGATGAGATTAGAAAAAATAAAAAATTTATAGATCGGCTTTTAAAAATAAATTATGATGAGCAAAAACCGAACAAAAAGTTACAAAAAATAATTGATAACGAAATTAATACTTTATTAACACCTCAAAATATTGAAAATAATAATTATAATATTTACTTTTATTATATAGACAACACCTTTGATTCTACCAATATCAAAACTGACATAATGGCATTATTCACTAATTATGAAGATAAAGGAATTAATTTTTATCCTGATTTTTTTGACTATAACCGTCTTGAAATGCTTTATGATGATACTGAAATGCCTAAAAATGAAATAATCATAGATATTGTAGAAAAAGAATATTTTAAAAAATGTTCAAACTTTTATGATGATAACGATAAAACCGAAATTGAAACTATTGTTACGAGTATAAAAGCGAACTCCTTGAGGCCTATAATAGAAAAACATAAAGAGATGATTTTAGCTTTAAATGTCCGTTATTATAAAGGAGAAAATGAAATCAATTCAAAAATTAAACACGAATACTCAAAAGGTAGTCGTTCCAATTTTTGGATATTAAACAATGGTATCAATTCAATATGTGAAGACTTTAAGATATTAAATGAAAATAAACTACAGATTACTAATTTTCAAATTGTTAATGGTGGACAGACTACAAAGACATTAACAAGAATTGTAAACGAATTGCCTGACAATGTACAGATTCTAATGCGACTTACAAAAATAAATAAAAAATCAAAAATTTCAAAAATTTCAAAGGATATTGCTGTTGCCAGTAATAGTCAAAATGCTATTAGCACAAGAGATCTACATTCAGGTGATAGAATACAAGTTAAAATTTTTAAATTCCTTGATGATGTTGGAATCTTTTATGACAAAAAGGACGGTGAATGGGCAACTGTTGAAAAAAGCAAGTACCGTAATCCTTTTGGTAAAAGTCCTTTGCATTTAAAGATTAAGAACATAGATATTGGAATATCTTTTATGTCTTTTTTTCTCCAAATACCAATATCTACAAAAGGAAGATATAAACTTGTTTTTTCAGATCATTGTTATGATAATATTTTTAGCATGACAATAAATGAAGAAGACCAATTTCATAAATTAATGCTATCTTATAGAATATCAGAAAAGATTAATCAGATAAAAAACAATAATATTATGAAGTATGAAATTCTTCAAAATAATTATATAAATGATGTAATACTTGCTTTGAGTGCAATCTATTTTTTCAAAAATGATATTAATAGTATTTCAACTATTGATAATTTAAAAGATAAACTTAAAACATTACACGGTCAAAAATATATTTCAAAAAATTCACAGTATTGCTTGGAGATTGGAGAAGATTTTGATAACTATATTTTAAAAATTATCAATTCATTACAAAATAGATTAGATGTAAAAAAGGAAGGAAAAAAAGAATATAAAAAAGAAGATTGGATATCTACTGATACAAATAACTGGTTGAAGAAAGATGGAACTTATAAGGAAATTTATGAACAAGTACATGTATATTTAAAAAGAATTAATTAAGTTTATCAATTATATAAATATCTGTGATTTATTAATTTTGAATAAGAAAATGAAGTAATATTTTATCTATTTGAATTGATATGATTTGAAATACCAAATTTTCTTATTTGTAGTCATCTTTTTGCAAACCTTACACATAATTGTTATTTCAAATCATGAAATCATGTTTTCATTGCACCCATAACTTGCTAATTTTGATATTAAAGTATAATCTTCGATATCAGGTGTTCTAAAATTTTCTTCATGCAAATGCCCTAACCTGTCACAACCATCTGTTATAGTGCATTTTCCTGAATATGCAAATAATCATAAATAGGAAAATCTTATGGCAGATTCCTTTTCCAGAAGAACCTTTATAAAATCCCTTGGCTTATTAGGCACATTTCCCATCGTCTTCAGTTATCCTATATGGGCCAATACCATCACAACCACCATATAAGCTCAGGTGTTAAAAAAAAAATTTAATTTTCCATTGTATATATTTATTTTATTTCCAATGTAAGCGGCTAGCAAACCGATGTTTTTAAACAATTTGGATTTTTATATATTTTATTAAATCTCAATGAATTAAGTCACAATGTTAATCGCTAAAAGAATAAATACTATTCTTGCAAAATATTCCAGGACGCCATTAATAATTGCTGCCCCAATGGATTTTGATATTTCTGAATGAATTATTTTATCAACCTTTTTAGACAGTGCCTTCCGAAGCACAGGGCTTAATATTCTTACTCCCAAAGACAAGCCTTTTATCCATCCTTTTACAATTAAAGTAGACGGAATAAACATGGATAATATTTCTGCTATAGACCAAACGAAGTGAAATCTCTTCCATTTAATCCATTTTTTATATCCCTTAACAATAACTCTTGCATCTCTTATTTCACAAAATCCATGATAAAAAGCTCTTATTATAAAACCAATTGCAAATGCACTCCATATAAGGCTTATAAGAGGACTCTCTTCAAGTGCAACTATGAATCGTATATCTCCTATTCCATTGCTTTTGTAATAAAGGTAAAAATAGGATAAAATCAGGGCAATAAATGCCCCTAAACTTGCACTTTCCTTATATAGTTTGTCTTTGGTAAAGTAGCTTTTAATGAATTTTCCCCTATTTTTCTTATCCGTGTTTTTTAAAAGTATTATTATTACCGTACCATAAAAACACGTAAGGATTGCTATACACATTAAAAGAACTAAATATGTTGATGTTATGACATGGAAAGATAAATAAGATTTAAAACACATTTTTTTTCATTTTCCCCTTTGATACTTTTCAATATATGTTTAAATACAAGAAAATAAATAGCAATAAGATACATTAAATTCAAATCATCCTTAAACAAAACCATCCTAAATTTTCAGATAAATTAAATATTTTTTATTTACAATTATTCAATCATCTTTATTTGCTCTTCCTCAATCCTGTTGTAGGTAAATTTATAAACTGAATAGCAATTGGCATTATCTTCTTCAGAATCACCAAGCGTTGAAGATCCTGCACAATTTATAGAAACCTTCTCTAATTTTTCATTTTAAGCTTCATGGTGATCCTCCCCTTAATCCCATCTTTTATTTCGCCTAATAGCTAATACTTCAAGTTTGTTTTTATCCTTATCGTTAGCATTTTGATATTCACCGTCAAAATACATGTTTTCAGGTTCCAGGATAACATCAATTATTCCAGGGTAAAGTATATTTTCATAACCGCTTTCATATCCATCTGTTACAACTACCATATCTTTTGGGTATTTATTTAGAATTTCTATTAATTCTGAAACTCTTATTGTATCATCATTTTTCATCTGATATCCCCCAATTGATTACACAAGCCATCTGCTCGTTCTTTTTCATCATTTTTTTTCGTATTGCATAATATTTTTTACTATAATTTTCAACACCTCCAAATGTGATAAGAATTACGAGAAATAGCAACAATGAATATTGATAAAACATAATCTCTTTTGCGATAAATATGATAGCTATCAAGCTGAATTAAGCAACAACACCTTTGCCCCCTCGTCCCTACCAACTAATTAATAATCTTATTCTGTGGCAGGTCATAAGGACGCTATTTATCCCTTTAATCACCCCCCAAACATCAACCTATCAACATCAAACCCATAAAGCTTAGCCAGCATCTTATAATAAACCGGCTTCGTTGGAAACGATTCAACCTCCCACTGGAAATAAGTTGACTGCGAAACACCTATTCGTTCACTCACGTGCTTAATTTTCAGGCAGTTTCTTTAAATAATCTTTCCCTTTTTTTGTTAAGCGGTATTTTTGTTTGCTTGATCTTGGTTTGCCTGGAATTGTCATTTCGATAAAAGCAGATTCCAATGCTGGGTTTAGATATAAATTCACAAAGTTCTCTCTGTGCTTTAATTTTAATATATCCTGCAATTCACTACGAGACAACTCTCCTTTGCATATACTAAGTAGTTTGGTGACATGTTCGGGAACTTGTCCGGTGACTTGTCCGGTAACTTGTATGTCTGAACTAGCTCCATTTTCTAAGATAGATCTTTTAAATATCACTGAAAAAAAACTGTCATATTCAAATACAGCTTCTGAATTACCTGATTCCTTGAGGGACTTTCTTATTCTACCTATACCTGTTCCCATTTTTTCAATGTAGCCAACACGATGGAACAATGAAGTGATTAAAGGATTTCTTGATACGCTTCTGGTTCCAAATTTTTCTGGTAACAAGCCTTTAGGCAATCCACCAGGGTTAGTTATTTGGACCCTATCATCAAATATCTCAACCATAATATTGGCACCTTTTTCAAAATAGTCTCTGTGGCAAGCAGCGTTGACTACTGCTTCACGCAAAGCAACTTCAGGCAGCTCAAGAATTTCCTTTCTTCTTAATGATGTTATTTCATATCTAAGATTTAAATGCTTTTTCAAAAACAACATGGTATCTTCGATATTAGAAATTATATCAGATGAAAAATCTTTTCTGTCCAAAACATTTAGCTTTTCACTGCCCTTGTATAAAGCACAAGTAATATTTGCATAATGAAGATGTGGGTTAGTAGAATCGCAAAAAAACAATAGCCCAGCATTATTAAGATATGATTTCTTATTCTTTTGCTCCAGTACTCCTAAATTTTCTAGTATAAATTCATCATCCATTGTCTTATTAATGTTTGCTAATTGCAAATAATGATTAAGCAGTTCTTTTTTAATTTTTTTACTTATATTTATATCTTCCCGAAGCTTTTCATCAAACCTAACATTACCTTCTGCTTGCACAAATTCAGTTATCTCTCTGGTTGTCATTTTCTGTGAATTTGAACCATTCCTAGTATAAAAACCTTTACTACAGCGATATGGTTTATTTAAACCTTCTTTAACATTAATAATTAAAATATTTTTATAAGTATTAATGTTGATAATAATTGAGGGATCACAATCCTGGGCCATATTCTGAATTTTAGATAACAAAGCATTTGTTGCTTTCACACCTATTACTTCGTTTTTATCATTAATCCCAATAAATATCCTACCTCCAGATGAATTTGCCATAGCAACCATTTCTTTTGACAAATCAGAGTTAACATTTTCTTTGAACTCGATTTTATAGTTTTCCCCTTCATGTAAAATTAAATCCAGTTCTTTTTTGGTCATTATTAGCTCCATATGCATAAACTTAAGTTTAAATTGTTATAATTAATTGGAATAAATAATAATATAAAACAATTCAAATTAACAGTCTTTTTTATCCCCAAACATCAACATCTCAAGATCCAACTCATAAAGCATAGCCAACATCTTATAATAAACCGGCTTCGTAGGAAACGATTCAACTTCCCACTGAAAATAAGTTGATTGTGAAACCCCCAATTTTTCACTCACCTGCCTAATCGTTAAGCAGTTTCTTTTTCTCAAATAAAGCAATCTTTTCTGAAATGTCATAGCAACCTCATTACATAAATTCGGTTACTACATGTATAATTTAGAAGATATTTAGAATTCCCTTATCACCAAAAACCTTAACATATTGATTTCATGGCAACTCTTAAAATCAACGCGCCAGACTTAGGATCTGGTGCCGTGAGGTGTGGGGGTTCGAGTCCCCCCTCTCGCATATCCTTAAAACACCCCTTAAAACCCATGTATTACTTTCTAAAATAAAAACGAAACGACATTCCAATGCTGCAAGTTAGATCTAATGCACCTACCCCTAAGAATAAAAAACAATGATGCATCAAGTTTTACAGCTATCACTTGCAACGATTTTGCTGAATTCAATGAAAAGAAAATAATTGTTGAAAGGCTTAAAGATAATTTTGATAATAGGACAAAGACCGCTGATGATTTGGGGATAAGTCGAAAGACTTTGTTTAATAAGATTAAGAGGTTTGGGATTGGGTGAGATTATTCCCTTGACCTTTACTGCTTAGCGTTACATAAATCGCCTTTCAATATATTGGGAGATCTCTATTGAAAGTCATCAAACTTTTTATCCCTATATTTATTACAATTTCTTTATTAATCGGATGTAACGGAAACACTTCTAAGCCCACATCTAAACCTAAACCTACTGTTATTCTTCACGAACCAGCACCTATCCCTCCGACTCCTCCAGTTCTAGATCTACCAAAACCACCGATTCCTGATCCTCCAAAGCCAATAGTAAAAACTGATATTGAAAAGATTGAAGATCTAAAGAAACTTTATAAGCGCAATAGTGTTCTCTATCAATTAGCAAACATTAAGCATAAAGGTGAGACCATTTATGATTTTCACGATCAATATAAAGATCGTCCAGAATATGATATGCAAGTTTATATAAAATTTGATTTCGAAAAAATGGAATCAGAGGTTAATGTATATGTAAGACATTACTATTTCTTTGAATATAGATATGAAGTTACAGGGAACTTTACAATTGAAAATGGGAAAATCAAAGTAAGATATGATGAGATTTTTGAAAATAATGAAATACCTAAAACAGGGGGTTCTGCAAGAATAGAAATTACAAAGGGATTCTTATTTAAAATTGGAGAAATAATTCAATTTGAACACCCCATTTTTTATAAATATTTTAAGAAAGATTATGATAATATTTTTCTCATTGAGTACTATTTTCCAATAGATAAACTTTTTGAAGAAACTCTTATATTTGATTATAATAATTTGCCAGTATATACTTTCAAAAGATATTTTGACCCATATTTTTTTATAGATTCTCCTGATATGACTTTAAGTAAAGGTATTGCTTCATATGAGCTTTACCAAGATCCACCTGTACCAATAAAGGCATATCATTCTCGTACAAATAATTTAAATGCAATCAGTAAGGATGATGTTTTCTTTTATGAACCAATAATTACTGGTACCAAAAATGATGATAATTATCAGTTAATAATATCTGCATTACTGAGCAAAGAGTACCTAGCATCAGAGGACAATAGCAAAGCAAGAAAATTTATGTCAGAATATCAAGCTTTAGTTGGAATTCCAGATGTGAAATATGTTCAAGTTGTATTGTACCCGTACGATGATGAAGAAGTGCCAATAGAACTGGAAGTAAAAGAATTTGATACAAACTTAGGTGAGGTCATTTATGAATTTAATAATGATAAAACAGGACCTATTGCAGATATAGGATTACGTTTTTTTAATAATAATAAAGAAAAAATAGATGCATATCATTTCCAATCTTTTCTACTATATGGAATTGGAAATAATTAAAATAAGTCATAAATAAAGTATATTTTTAAACGTCCTTTACATACCACTCCCAAATCACAAGATCTCTTAATATATTGACTGGAGGCCTTATTTTTCCTAATTTTATGTTCTTAAATTACAAAAAACCATAAATACGGAGGTGCAAATCTTTTCAGATTCCGAAATCCAAGCTTTGATTTTGGAAAGTTTTTCGATATTTGATCTATATTTTCATTCCAAGCACTTAATTTCATTCAACCCTACTTTTTTTGCATAATTTTTGTATATAAAAATTTCATCTTAACTTTTATAAAGCCAATTTATACCTTCTGTTCCAAGATCTGCTGTTTTGCAGGATGATTGCTATTTTCATGTTACTCTTAGATTCCATAACTATGACTGGGCCCTGGAACCAGTTTTGGAACAAGTTTTCATCCTATGCTTATTATGCTGAAGGGAAAGAAGATCCTTTAATTACCCCATCTCCGATTTATGAGGGTCTGGGCTGCACTCCAAAAGAAAGACAGAAAAAATACCAGGAGCTGATTGAATCATTCATGGATGCCTGGGAGGCGGTCAAGGAACGATTGCATGAAGAATGCAAATATTTTATTGGTGAAGCAAGCTGGGTAAATGAAAAAAAAGCAGGTTTAAGCAAAATCATGAAAGAAAAGTATCAAAAATGGAGAAAGAACTAAGACGAGGGGTCAGGCCTTGACATTCGACAACAAATTCCCCTTCATACCTTTAATCCTTTCGCCCAAACATTCATCCTCTTCCAATCTCCTTGAAAAACGATAAATGTTTTGAGCTACTGAAGCTTTGTTTCCTGATTTGCTTATCTCAGCGATTTCATTATGTGTAAAACCTGCAATTTTATGCAATAAATATAAATATGTCAGTCTTGGTATATTTGCAATGGATCCAGACTTATTTTCCATAATGCTTTTTTTACTGACACTGAATTCAGAGCTAACATATGATAACATTTGCTTTGGTATAATTTCAGGGCGCTTATTACTTCTTGCTGTTGAAATTAACTTATCTTTGTTTACTTTATATAAATAATTATCTTTTATCCAATCTCTAAAACCCTCTGATCCCATTACAGATACAGGTCTTGGCCCTTCTATAGAGTTAATAAAATCTTTAGATTCTCTTCCAGTCACAAACTCATGCAATTTTCGCCTTGCCTTAGAACTAATCTTTGCAAAATCTTTCAATATCTCATCTGTATATAGAAATGACGGTTTATTTTTTTCATTTAAATATGCTCTGTGACTAGACCACTTGTATGATTCTACATTTTTACATAAACCTGCCTTTACGGGATTTTGGTGAATGTATCTTAATATTGCTGATGCACAATCATCCCTATCTAACAATATTGATTTGAATCTACCTCTAAACAATGCTCCATCCCTTTTATATTTCTTATTATATCTCATTGTATAAATTGAAGAAAGATGTCGCATACTTTCTGACAAGCCAAGATTTGGTGTATGCACAAGCAAATGATAATGATTTGTCATTAAACAATAGGCATGTGTCTGAAAATTCCATTGATCACTGACATGCGCTAGCATTTTTAAAAAAAAGTTCCTGTCATCATGTGAATGAAAAATGTTTTTCTTGCTAGCACCTCTATTCATGACGTGATACCAAGCACCTTCATATTCAATTCTTTTAGGTCTAGGCATAAATTACCCCTAAATTGATTAGTTCCTAAATATATGGAGCTTAATATTCAAACAGAGTTCAATTAATAATGCTTCAGTAGC
Source organism: Pseudomonadota bacterium (assembly GCA_043820105.1). GTDB lineage: Bacteria > Bdellovibrionota_F > JAHFAK01 > JAHFAK01 > JBDREC01 > JBDREC01. The sequence goes on along the minus strand of JBDREC010000103.1, from coordinate 60,912 downwards.
TCAAAGTCTTTATAGATTTGTCTTAAAAATGGAGAAAGAAAAAGAATTAAAGGAAAAAAACACTTTGTATAAAAGGGAACCTGCTGCCGAATGTCAAGGCCTGCCCCCCCCCTATTTCTAATATTGATAATTTCATGTATTTTCAAAAGTTAGCTATATTTTTCAGTAAAATTATTGATTTGTTGTCTATTGTCAAGGCCTGACCCCTTTGAATTTTTTTCTAATGCATAATCTTGATTATTAATACGCATGTCAGTCCCATAACTACTACCTGCTCAGTTAGTGAAGAAAATATAATTGACAATATTCCACATTGACAATATTTTTGGTTTTGCATAGTTTAATTCTATTTCCTAAGTGTTTGTTCGGTCACATGCATTAGAACCCACACACGAGGTGATAACTAAAATAGGTAACCTATCAGGTTAAAGATTAATAGAAGTAAGTATGAAAAGCTACTAACTGTTGCGTATCTTCTCAGCGTTATTCAGTTATAAAGGTGGTAATTATGAAGTATTCTCCTCCAATATTACACACTCTACTCAACTTAAAAAGACTGTACTGTTCGACTGGCTCAGGTGCTACCACGCCAAGTACGCGGGGCAAATCATGCCAATCAGGAGAAAGCGCCTCAGGTGCTGATTGCGGTGTGGGTTCCGGACCTTCATACTGGATGGTCGTTCCCAGTTGCACTAGCGGTAATGAAACAGACGAAATGAGTTATTGCATTTCAGGTAACCTTAACAATGGCGTTCAATATCTTTTGAGCTGTGTCATTGGCGCAGCTAAAGTTTAATATGATTAGGATTTGACATTCTACAATTGCCAATAATTTTAGAATAATTTTTAAATTTTGGTCAGAATTTTATGGTTGGAATTTTGGGAATTTTAGGGTCAGAGCAAAACTAAAAATTTAATAACAATTTACAAAGATATAGGTTTAAAATTTAATTAGATTCTGCCTAAAAAGTGGGCTAAAATATTAAGCAAATAATTAAGCTCAAGATCTTTACAAAGTGCAGATAATGCTTATATAATATAGATGCCAAAGGACTTATCAAAGTACAATCAACAATCATTATTCAAGGCGGGTATCATGTTAAATGTGTTTCCAGAAATCAGAGATCATGTGAAGGTATGTCATGAATTTATATTTCCCAAAATATTAGATACTGATTTCGAACAGATGTATAAAGAAGGTGGAAGACCACCAGTGTCACCGAGGTTATTAATGTGTGTAACAATATTACAGTTTCTGGAAAAGCTTCCTGACAGGCAAACGATTCAAAATCTGATATTTAGATTAGACTGGAAAATTGCATTAGAGCTTGACCTGGAATATGCAGGTTTTAGTTATCAATTGTTATCAGTCTGGCGACAGAGAGTAGTCGATCATGATGAAGCAAGAAAGTTGATGAAGACAGATGAGTATAAAGAAGAGATGAAAAATAGAAATGCGATTGAGGGAACGATATCAGCATTGAAAAGAGGATACGGTTTTTGCAGATGTAGATATCGTGGGAAATTAAATTTTCGATTGCAGCTTTATTTTACTGCGATTTCTTTTAATATAAAGCGTCTTGGTTTAGCTTGTGGATATTGAGGGCTGAAACAGGTAATATTCCAGCCTTTTTTGCTATAAATATTATTGCGGAAAATATAATCTAACTTATAATGAAATTGTTTTTTAAATAAAGACATTTAAAATCCTGAAGTTTTTTACAATTTATTTTGCCCACTTTTTAGGCAGAATCTAACTAGAACTAGACACAAAACAAGCGTATGATTTATTTTATCCGGCAATTAATTCTAAATTTTAAATTCTATTGGAATTGATTATATTGATAAAAATTGTAGCCGCAGGCCTTATTTTAATAATATTTTATGTTTATATAATTATTCTATTTACTTCCTTAAAGATATTTTATAGTAATAGTCACATAAATAAATAAACTTTTATTAATTTTTAAGATAGTTTTATATGATAAATAAAATAATCGGTTTAGAAGATGGAGAGCCTCCGCCACTTTCTATTGAGAATAATTTACTTGCTAGTAATCTAATAAATTCCAATTCTTTAGAAACAAATTCATTACAGAATGGTATCCTATCTATAAATTATTTAGACAAGAGGGATTCAAAAGCAAATGAATTTTTTACAATAAGTTCAACATCAGATGAATTTAGAAATAAATATTATCCTGAAGCCAGTAATAATGATTGGAATTCATGGCAATGGCAATTGAAAAACAGAGTGCACGGTCTTTCAAAAATAGAAAAAATAATAAAATTAAGTGAAGATGAAAAAAAAGCTATATCATTGTTTGAAAATAAGTTTTTAGTTACAATGACCCCCTATTATGCAAGCCTGGCAAAAAATAGTTACATCAAAAAAACTGTAATTCCTATAACTAAAGAACTCATACATTCTCCAGAAGAAAACTTTGATCCCCTTGGCGAAGATAAAGACAGTCCAGTTCCTGGAATTGTTCATAGATATCCTGATAGGGTTTTACTTTTAGTAACAAAATTTTGCACCTCAAATTGCAGATATTGTACTCGATCTCGAATCATGAGACCAAATGATAAATATCGTTTTAAAGTTAATTATTGGGAAAAAGCTTTAAACTATATAGAACAAAATAAAAATATCAGAGATGTATTGTTGTCAGGAGGAGATCCGCTCATTGTTGTAGATAATAAAATTGAATATTTACTCAGTAGACTCAGACAAATTCCTCATGTTGAGATAATTCGCATAGGAACCAAGGCACCTGTAGTATTACCTCAGCGTATTACAATAAATTTATTAAGGATACTTAAAAAATATCAACCTTTATATTTAAGTATTCATTTCACTCACCCGAATGAAATAACACCTGAAGTTAGTCAAGCATGCAACAGATTAGCTGATTATGGTATCCCTCTTGGAAGTCAAACAGTTTTGCTTGCAGGGATTAATGATAATATTAAAACAATGAAAACACTTTTTCATAATTTACTAAAAATTCGTGTTAGACCCTATTATCTATATCAATGTGATCCAATTGTGGGTTCAGCTCATTTCAGAACCCCCATAGAAAAAGGTCTTGAAATTATAAATGGCTTACGAGGGCATACAAGTGGGTATGCTATTCCAACATTTGTTATTGATGCGCCTGATGGTGGTGGTAAAATACCACTTCTTCCCAATTATGTTGATAGTATCAATGAAAATGATATCATCCTTAAAAATTATAAAGGATTACTTTATAAATATCCCTTAAACAAAAAAGCTAAATCAAAATAATTTTATTAAAATAAATATTTTAAAAAGGAGTTTCCAATGCATATTGGAATTACATATGATCTAAAAGATGATTATCTAGAAATGGGTTATGGAAAAGAAGAAGTTGCGGAATTTGATCAACTAGCAACTATTGATGCAATAGACACTACACTAAAAAGTTTAGGGCATCAAACTACAAGAATTGGACACATAAAAAACCTTGTTTCAAGACTATGCAAGGAAGAAAAATGGGATCTGGTCTTTAATATTGCAGAAGGTGTTAAGGGTTTTGGAAGGGAAGCTCAAGTTCCTGCAATCCTTGATGCTTATAATATCCCCTATACATTTTCTGATCCTTTGGTTTTATCATTAACCCTTCATAAGGCAATGACTAAAAGAATTGTAAGAGATGCAAAATTATTAACACCTGATTTTTTTATTATTGAAGATATTAAGGATATAGATAATTTTAATTTAAACTTCCCTATTATTGTTAAACCTCTTGCAGAAGGCACTGGAAAAGGGATATCTCATCTTTCAAAAGTTGAAAATATTGATCAGCTAAAATCAATGGCAGAAAATTTACTAAAAAATTTCTCGCAACCTGTTTTAGCTGAAGATTTTTTACCAGGCAGAGAATTTACAGTTGGAATCATAGGAACAGGCGATGAGGCAGAAGCAATTGGTACATTAGAAATATTGCTAAATCAAAACGCGGAAAAAGAGCTTTATACTTATTCAAATAAAGAAAACTATTTAGATAGAGTCGAATATAATCTTGTTAATGATGAAGAAGCAAGGCTGGCAATGAATCTTGCTTTAAATGCCTGGAAAGTTTTAGGTTGTAGGGATGCTGGAAGAATAGACATTAAAAGTGATAAATATGGCAGACCAAATTTTTTAGAAGTAAATCCCTTGGCTGGCATACATCCTGTTGTCGGAGATCTTATAATACTTTGTAAAAAAGTAAATATTTCTTATGAAGAATTAATCAGTAAAATAATTTATTTTGCAAAAAAAAGAATTAAATGAAACAAGACATGAAAAATATTGGAATATTATATGGCAAATTATCTTCTCAATCATCCTTAGATGATCTTGATACATATACTCAAGTTAAATATATTAAAAATGCTTTAAGCAAGCTTGCTTATCATCCAATTGAAATTCCTGTAAACCTTAACCTAGAAAAGCTATTAATAAAATTAAAAGAAAATAAAATATCATTTGTTTTTAATTTGGTTGAGTCAATTGCAAATAAAGATAATCTTGCTGCTATCATTCCTGCATTGCTTGATTCAATGGGAATAAAATATACAGGCTCAAAAGCTTTTACCTTTAATTTAACAACAAACAAATTATTATTAAAAAAATTATTACGCCTAAATAATGTTTCTACTCCTAATTCGGTTTTGTTAAGTGATTTATCAAATGATAATATTTCATTTGAACCCCCATATATATTAAAATCTATTTATGATCATGCATCAAAAGGCTTAAATGATAAGTCTGTTTTTTATACAAAAAATGACTTAATAAAGTACAAGAACAAAAATAAAATAATTCTAAATGAATATTTTATTGAATCATATATTGATGGCAGAGAATTTAACATCGCTTTGCTTGGAAATCAAAAGAAAACACCAACAGTTTTGCCGTGTGCTGAAATTCAATTTATTAATTTTCCTGAAAATAAACCTAAAATTATTGCTTATAAAGCAAAATGGGATGAACAGTCCTTTGAATATATCAATACAAAGCGGAATTTTAAATTTGAGAAAAAAGATTATACCTTATTAAAAAAACTTAGAAATATATCTGTAAAGTGTTGGAATGTTTTTGATGTTATGGGTTATGCAAGGGTTGATTTTAGAATTGATAAAAACAATAATCCATTTGTACTTGAAATCAATATTAATCCATGTCTTTCTCCAGATGCTGGATTTGTAGCAGCCGCCGCAGAAAGTGGAATTGACATTTTTGAAATTGTAAAAAGTATCATCTCGGATTCTATTTAAATATTATTAACTAATTTATTTAAGGATTATATGGAAAACAAATCATTAAATTTTCGAGAAGAAGTATCAGTAAAAGATCTCGAAAATGTAAAACTCATCACTGCGTCAACTGGCTTTTTTCATGATTATGAAATTGATACAGCAGTTGAGATTGTTAAAGAAAGATTAGATAAAGGAATTAAAAGCGGATATAATTTTATCTTTTCAGAATATAACAATAAAACAGTTGGTTTCACTTCTTTCGGGCACATTGCTTGTACAAAAAGTAGTTATGATTTATATTGGATTGCAATTTCTAATGATTGTAGAGGACAAAAAATAGGGTCAAATTTATTAAAAGAAACAGAACAAAAAATAGCCAGTTTTGGCGGAAAAAATATATATGCTGAAACTTCTTCTAAGCCTCAATATGAGTCTACCAGGCAATTTTACTTAAAAAATGGCTATATCCAAGAAAGTATATTAAAAGATTTTTATGACTTAAATGACTCAAAAGTTACTTTTGTTAAGACACTTGGGAAAGTAGCGCCAGAGCACATTACGTGTCTTAGCTGAAAACTTCCTCTGGAATTATTTTGTATAACCATTCTAATGTAAGGTTGATTTTAATTCAATGATCTAATCCAGTTATACGAATATTATCCAGTTCATTTGCGCTAAATAAATCAGCATTAAAAAGATTCAAGTATTCTTCAGAAACACATTGATTGAAGATCATAATATCATCTGAATTAATTGTCACATTCACACCATTATCATATAAAATACGAATTGGATGAATAGCATAATTTTTAATTCTATTTAACTTAATGTTACTTGTAGGACAGATATTTAACCGAATTTTGTTTCTATAGAGATATTTCATTGCTTCTAAGGATTTTGCAGTTGATATGCCATGTTGAATCTCATCAATTTCGAGTGTTTCAATACATTTTATTACATAACTTGCATCTCGAAATTCCCCTGCATGCATTTTTAATTTCAATCCTGCTTGTTTTGCTCGTTGAAATATTTTTCTAAATGACTTAATATTTCCATAATATTCATCTCCATAAAGATCTATTGACTTAAAAAAACCTGATTCAATACAAGAAAACACAAGTTTTTCAAATTCTTCAAGTTTAGTAGTTCGAATTATTCCAAGACATGGGCGATAAATAATTTGAGGTGCTATTTTTTTATGAATATTACTTAAAAATTTTATTAACTCTTTTATATTTCCATGAAAGAGATTTTGCAGAGATACATCAACACTCATATCAAATATTTTAATGCTATCTTTTCTTGCTTCTCTAAAGGCTGATTCAATAAGAAAAGTAATTTTCTGTTTTAGGTCCTGTAAATTACACCCTTTGAAATTAATTGCAATTTCATTATCAACATAGTCTGTAAAAGCTTTAAAACTATAAAATCGATTAGGAGGTTTTGGAATATTACATCTTTGCCATTTCTTATATTCATCTAGCCTTCCTCCAAGCAAGCCATGGTTGTGTAAATCTGATTTAGGTATTTGGCGAAGCAATTCAAGACTATTTAACTTTAAGGCTTCTATAAATAGTTTGCTTATATTTTCCATATTGATAAATTTCAATTTAATGTGTAATTAATGATTAAAATTGGCATATAAAATAATATTTTAACCAATTTTTGTGCTAAACATTTGAGTATTATTGCATCAAAGTCAATTTAAAATATTCTTTTAAACCCACAGCAATTTTTCAGATTATTTTGAAACACTATGTAATAAATTACAAACAATTTGACAATCATGACAACTTGCGATAAAATTATTATTATGTATTTTGTTTAAAACAGGAGAAAACTAAGATGCCAGCAAAAAAAACTAGAATAAAAAAAAATACCAAAGAAATTTCTGAATCTATTATGAGAAAAACTATTGAGAAACCTATAAGATCAGTTAAGGATAAAACTGTGAATTTGAAAATAATCTAAAATTTTACAGCAACACCATAAAAAAAGGGCAAGTCTTAGTTTTATCTATAGAACTTTTCAAATAAGGACAATTCGAATGAAAATTTATTGAACCTGTTTTCTTAAGAGAGGGTAAACCATATTCAGGTCCGAAGGAACATGGATATATTCTTCCATACTCATCAATAAAATTGGAATATGTTCCAGAGCATATTTTTTTTCTAAAATAGTTATCTGTTTTATCTTTATATGATTTTTCATAAAAAACTTTTTTATTATATTTATCAAAAATAATTTTAGCTGTTTTTACTAAAGTTCGCCACTGATTTTCTTGGATTTCATCTATAGTGTTTGAATCTGTTGCAGTTGGGTGTAGAAGATGATAATTTTTTGTAGGTTTTGTATGTTCAATAATTTCTTTTAACCTATTTTTAGTTGCATCATGTATGACAATATTAATAAAATATTCTATCTTATATTTTATGAGAAGAGAAATAGCATTTTTAATTTGGCGGTTAAAATAATGGAAACTTAGATCAATAGTTGTATGTTCAGGTACCAACATTTGGATTATATTTTGAAGATAAGTGCCATTTGTACAGATTCGTATCTGGTGATGCTCAAGGCGCCTTAAGATCTTATCTATTTCAGGGTGCAAAGTTGGTTCACCCCCTGACAGGGTTATTAAATCTTTTTTTGGATCAGCGAACTGAAGAAACTTATCAAAATGTTCTAATTTTAAATTAGTTGTTTTTTTAGTAGGAGCTAAATAGCAGTACTTACACTTATAATTGCATTTATTTGTTAACTTGAAACTTAAATTCATATTTTTTTCTTTAAAATAATATTAATTAGAGTTTGTGAATTTTATTTTTATTTATAAAAGAAAATCCATTTAAGTTAATTTTCTTATTGCTAGAATATAGATCAACAATCTCTAATAAGTCTTTAATTTGCTGTTTATAAAATGAAACAAGATCCATTTCTGGTTTATTGGTATTTATTTTGTATCTATAAATGAAGTCTTTAGTATTTGAAAGATTTGGATTTGACATATATATCCTTAATTCTTTTAATTATTCATTATCTCGCAATCAATTATTTCTACTTTTATTTTGCATTCTTTTTCTATTTTTTTAAATATATCTCCCTTTAAATCTCTCTTCCAGCCCATTGAAGAAAAAAATATGGAGGAGGGAATTATAATAAGATCTATCTTTATATTTTCCTTTAATAAAGTTTTAATTCTTTTTATGTAATCATCGCAAACAAGTAGACTTCCTGGTAAGATTGCTTTGCCAAAAAAATCATTCTCAGCTGTTTCTACTCTAAACTTTGCTTTAAAATTATCCCTTAAATATTGTTTTAATTTTAACCTTTTAATTGTTTTTAAGAAGGATGGTTTTATTAAATCACTTACAAATATAACTACATTTTTTGCTTTGTTTTCTTCAATAATTTTGGCTATTCCCTGGATTGTCATATCATCAAACCCATTGGCAAAAATCATACCAAAGGGAAATGAATAAATTTCTTCATATTCTCTAGTATAAGGAAAACTATATGGATGCTTTGTTAATGTAACATAAATTATTTGTTTTTGTCTTAAGACTTTCAGCTTAATTTTTTTGAGTTTTTTATATTCATAAAGACTTGTTAAATAATCAACTCCCTCTTGTCTTCCTCCAACTGTAATATTGTTAATTCCAAGGATAATGTCTTTGTTTTTTATTAAATTGTAAGCAGGGGCGTTTTTCACTACCCCCCCTACTATTAATTTATCTATCTTCTTATGATAGAAATCATCTTCATACACCATCGGCACAGTAAGCAAAGGACAGGATATTTTATTTCTCAGTTTATTGGCCAATTTAATAATACATTTCCATTCATCTTCAATGTTTTCAAATTGGTGTTTTTTAGGAAGGTTAGAATATTTTGTAAAACCCGGCAGTATAAATCTAATGAAAATTGGATTGTGTTTTGATACGTAAAAAACAGTTTCTTCAAGACTTTCAATATCAACACCTGGCCATTTTAAAATACTAACAGCATAGGCTATCTGATGTTTATCTAGAAGTTTAAGAGAATCTATGGCTATTTTAGGATTTTTATCATTCATAAATTTGAAGCGATATTCTTCTCTTGCATTGTTTAACGATAGCATTAAAAAAATTGGTTTAAGTTTACTTAATTTTTTAATAACTTTTTCCGTTAAAACGGATCCATTTGACCAGAATGTCAATAATCCATTAGTTTTTTCTCTAATTTTTTTAAAATATTTTATCGATTTTTCACTAAGAAGAGCTTCTCTCCACCTATATAAAGGTATAAACAAACCAGTTTGTAAGGTTGGATTGTAATATTTTAATCTAGTATAAAACTCTTCTTCTGAAATATGACACTTGCCATTTTCAAAGATTAGATCTTTCGGGTCACCGTGATGAACACAAAAAACACAGTTAATATTACATTCACGAGCAAGGTCAAAATTAATAAAAGAAGAATAATGACAATGATTATTAGCCCATGTTTTAAGCTTTTTTAATCTAAAAGCATCTATTTTGACGGGTTTTCCTTTATATTCAAATTCAACTATGCCAAGCAAGTTTTCAATTGTTTTTTGTAAATGTTCAATCCTAGGTTCACTAATTTTAATGGCTTTTATCGAACTGTATATTAATTTTTTTTTATTCATTTTAATAACCTAGGTTTAATAACTTTTAGTTTTTTGCAATAATCCATTCTATTGATTTAATTTAAATACTAGTCAAGTTAAAGATTTCGATCTAAAAGTACCCCGTCAAAAGCGGTGCATAAAATTACTTTGTGATATTTGAAGCTTATCAGTGGAAGCAGGAAAGTAGTGCACATTATAAGAATTATTTTAGAAAATTAATGGAATAACAAGAATTATTACATCAACAATGAACAATAGAACTATACTTGATTCAAGTACTAAGGCTGCCCTGTTTCTCATCGAATCTGAAAGAACAGTATAGAGTTCATTCAATGTTGCAAGCTTTTTATTTATACTTTTTTCCCAGTCATTTAAATGAAATTTATCAGTACATGCATTATAAACTTTGGCAAAAAACCATTCTCCTAAAAATTTCGTAGTATTTGTCAGCTGATCTGTCATTTTTAAAAAATCCATCCTTGTTTTTATAATTTCTTTTAAAGTTATACTGGGAATAGAAAATTTCAATTTTTTACCATAAAATTTGTCTATATCTCTATATGCTTTTTCTAAAATTTTATTTAAGTATATATCATAAGTTTTAAGCTCAAGAAGCATAATATTGCTGATTTCAAAAACAAAAAGCATGGCATCAAAATCTTTTTTTGAATCAACAATAAAAGCTGCATCCCAATCAAGTACTGTTAAGTCGTTTTTATCATAAGAAAACCACCAGTTCAGGATATCATCGACCTGTTTTTCACCCAAATTTTTATAAGTTTTATCATTTGTAATCAAACCAGCTAGTTTTTTTCTATGAGTGCTTAATAAATCATCAACAGATATTCCGTCAGTATTATGTACGCAAAAAACGGTGTAAATTTCAGGTGCTACATCAATTTCATATATCTCGGTCAAGGCAAACTTTATCTTTTGCATGACATCATCAAAATGTTTTCGAAAAAAAGTTTGAAGCTCTTTTTCCTCGCCATTATCAATTATTTTTAATTCATGGTATTCATTCAACTTCTCAAATGATATCCCATTAAATTCAACGCAGATACTTAAGGAAACAACCCCTATTGGAAATATTTTAATTTCCGGTTCAATTTCAAAACACCCAAATGAAGTTTCCAAATTTACACACGAAGTTTCCATAACAAAATATGAAGGCAAATCAAAATAATTTGAAGAAAAAGATTGAATAGAAAGCTTTAATTTCTTTGTTGAGTCCTTAACTCTTTCTTTTAGTTTTCTTATATCAATAGTGCCTCCAACATCATAGAGTCTAAGATAGAAAACCTTCCCGTCCATATTTTCCTCTCTGGCAAATTTTATTTTGTATAGAAATCATAGATTTTTGAAATATCGTCTGATTTAAGAGCTTCTCCAAATATTATCAGTTCATCAAAATAGTCACATAAGTTGTCTAATCCGGTTATAAATTTTGTAGTAAATTCTTCACTGTTCATAAGGGGCTCTGATGAATCAACCTCAACAATAATATCTTCCCTGGCGATGCACAAGCACTGAACAAAGAAAAAAATAAAAAAGAAGATGCATAAGAATTTATGGAGTAAAGTAAAAATATACTAACAATAAAAATATGTCTTTTAATTCGCAAGTTCCAACACCAAAAAACAATGTTTTAATTAATTTAGATATATTATGTCATTTAAAAAAGGAAGGCAATAAAAAACATTTTTTAATAATTTTCTAATGACGCCATTTCGGAAGGTGTTAATGCTCTAAATAGTTCCCATCCCGAAATTCTAAATAGCAGAAAAATCAGGCAAAAGAGACAATATTCTTGAAAAATAATCAGGGCTTTTGTATCCTCCAAATATAATCTAAAATTCAAACAATATTGCGGAACACCGCAATATTGAAGGAGGAAAAGCCCTGATGAGAGAAATCATAAAACATCAACAAGCACTTGTCGAGACAAATTTTGAACATCAACATGCAAAAGAATTGGAAAAAATATCAGAACTATTAGACGAATCAAAAAAGATCATGGAGCTTGTTCATGCTGATCTTATTGCGGGAAGGAAGAAACCCAAGATAGGTCGTAATGGGGTTAGTGCTGAGCTTGCAATTCGTTTGCTCATTATAAAGCAAATGAATAACTTTAGCTATGAACAATTGGCCTTTCATTTAGCTGATTCAAGAACTTATCGCAACTTTTGTAGAATTGGTTTTGCTGATTGTCCTCCGAAAAAGTCTGCACTTCAACGAGCTATAAAAAAATTAAAACCAACTACATTAGAGTCAATAAATATAATCTTAATCAAAATTGCAGTAGAAAAAGGAATTGAGAAAGGCAGGAAGGTAAGAATTGACTGTACTGAAACGGAAACAAACATTCATAAACCTTATGATTCATCATTGCTATATGATTGTGTTAGAGTTTTATCAAGAATTATGATGAAGGCAAAAGATAAGCTAGATGTAAATGGATTTAATTTCATAGACCATACAAAACGAGCAAAAAGGCGCAGAATGGGCATCCTAAACACTAGATCAGAGAAAAAACGAGAAACTGAATTTGGTCATAAAATAGCACTTACAAGTGGAGTTTCAGGATTAATTACAGATTTAAAAATAGAAAAAGGCAATCCTTCTGATACCTCATTAGCAGTAAAAATGGTTGAAAGGCAAGAAGATGTTTTTAATCGATTGCCAAGGCAAGTCGCGATGGATGGAGGCTTTGCTTCAAAGGATAATGTAAAAGAAATCAAAGAGCTTGGAGTAAAAGATGTAATGTTCAGCCGTAAGAGAGGGATCAAAATAATCGATATGGTAAAAAGCACCTGGGTCTACAAAAGACTGCGCGATTTTCGTGCAGGCATAGAAGGAATGATCTCCTTTTTGAAGAGATGCTTTAGTTTGGATAGGTGTAACTTGTCAGGTTTTGAATCGTTCAAAAGTTTTGCATGGTCATCGGTTATCTCGGCTAATTTGCTGATGATAGCGAGACATCTGTTAAATTAGCACAGCAATTATATATAGTCTGATTTATCGAAAACGCTTTAAAATAAAGGCGGGGTTCGTCTGCTTTTTGATTAAAACACTTCTTAGAGTCATTTGTTGATCGATTCATGTATGAAAATTTCATTAGATACAAAAGTTGTGAAATTGCTCTTTAAATTGATCGTAAAAAGTGAATTTCAGGAAGGGAACTAATTAAAATTTGAACGATCAAAAATATATTTGAAAAATAATATTAAGAAAATAGATTTTAAGGATTAAGATAATCATAAATCTGGCTTTCTGATAAAGCCTGATTTAATATAAATACTTCATCCATTAGTCCTTCAAAATTCGAACGATATATTTTACCTAATTCATTTTCACCATTTTGCTCTGCCCCAATTACAAGATTTACATCTGTGCTATCAAGGATATTTGACAAACTACCATCACCGCGTTCTTCTGGATCGATATCTGTTAACAAAATACCATCCAAATAAAGATAAATATACCCCTTATCATATACTGCAGCAATATGGTACCAGATATCAGGTTGCAAATTAGCACTCACAGAGTTCTGTCCAATTTCCATTGAAGAATCATCTCTGAAAAGTTCAAAAACAAGCTCCCACCTTGTATTTGTACCACTTAGGTATAGATTTAATGAACTGTTTTCATAGTAATCATCATCATATTTACTTACTATAACGAGAGGTTTTCCTAGGTTTTCATTCAAAAACCCTGCCTCTGCCTTTACCCACGCCATAATAGTTAACTGATTTGTAATTTCTGGTAGCTGTTCAGCAATTACACATTCCCTATTTGGTTGATTTGGGAGATAGAGAGAGGAATTCCCAGCTTTGACATTCGCAGGATTTGTTTCCCACATATCCTCTTCCATTGCTAGAGTGACTGAAGCATCAGATGAGAAGGAATCTCCACTTCCCTCATTAAAGGCAAAATAAAGGCCCATTTCTGAAAATGGATTTTCTTCCTCGTCGCCGTCACCATCGCCGTCACCATCGCCGTCGCCATCTCCATCGCCGTCGCCGTCACCGTCACCATCTCCATCACCTAAATCGCCACCACCAGCTGTATAGGTTTCAATTTCTTCTAAAATAGCTTCAGCAATAAGTTCAGAAAAAGTTTGAAATTCTCCAGTTAATTCTCCAGCAACAGCATTAAATCGACCCAAATTAATGTCAATACTTGCATTGGCTAAGAAAAATCCTTCTTTTTCATCAGCAATCTCACTTTCATTAACTTCATCAAGTATTAAAGATGCAAAGTTAATCGTACCCTCATCATCCAAGGACTTTATAACACTATAAAAGATCAGCTCATTAGTTTCTGTTAAAAAATAGGATCTTAGTTCAAGGTCCAGGTCAATTAAAGGGGCATTTAATAAAAAACTTCCATCTTCATCGGTGAAAGCATATCCATAAACCATTTTTGTTTCATTTAAATTCTTTATTGATTTTAATGTTTCTGTAGAAGACGCCTGCTCTAATGTAATAAGCATATATAGCTCAGAAGGATCTGTAATCTCGGAAAGTGAACTTTTCTTTGAAATAACACTTTTAGGAATAATTGATACGTTGAAATCTTGCTCAAAATTCATGTCAGTTCTTGTTATGATATCTGTCCTGGTAATAATATCAGTTCTTGTAATAATATAACTGCGATCACCTATATCATTTAAAACTGATTCATAATCTATTTGAGCGCTTAAATTAATTCTAAGATCAGCTATCAGCTCTAGATCTTCTTCAGAAATATTTGACTGATTTTCATTATTGCTTCCGTCTTCAATCTTCAAATCCTCTGTTGGCTGACATGAAAAAAGAAATAAAAGTAAAAGAGATGCAAACAGTTTTTTCCGAGGTATAATCTTCATAATGTAGTCTCCCCAACAAAACTCTTAACAATTAAGCAGATTTGCTTAAATTATTAACTATACATACGATTATAGCAAAATTATATGATAAATGCAAAATTGATCTAGAGATATGCTATTGACAATAAATTTATTTCGGCCATTGAATAGCTATGCCATTGTTTTAATTATCTATTTAGTATTGTCCTTGGAATTTCAAAGACAAACTTGCTTCCACTTTGATCATTTGTATCTTCTATCCAAATTCGCCCCTTGTGAAGTTCAACAATATCTTTAGCAATTGGCAAACCCAAACCAGTTCCTTCTTGTTTCTCTGACTTAATTCTCTCAAATTTATCAAATATTTTAGCTCTGTATTCTACAGGAATCCCAGGGCCCTGGTCTTTTATGCTAAACTTACAGAGTTTTTCACAGCCTTCAACACTTATTTCAACACGTGTATTTTCAGGGCTATATTTCACAGAATTATTCAATATATTGGATAAAACTTCTATTAACCTATCTCTATCTCCAATGATAACCCCAATATTATTATCAATATTAGTTGCAATCTCAATATTCTTTTTAGCAGAAATAAGCTTAAAAGATGCAATAACTTCATTTAACATTTCCTTTAAATCAATAATTTCTTTTTTAATTTCCATTTTTCCGGATTCAATTTTCGACAGATCTAAGAGATCGTTAACAAGGCGTGTGAGACGATTAGTGACTTTAATTGATGAAGCAAACAATTCCTTTTGATCATTGTCCATTTTAGGTGCGAGAAGTTCTTCTAAAAATTCCACATTACTTTTAATAATTGCTAAAGGATTTTTAAACTCATGAGAAACATTTGCAACAAAGGCAGATTTTAATTTATCAAATTGGGATAATTTTTCATTCTTTTCAAGAATCATTTTATTTAAATTTTTTAATTTTTCTTTGTTTTCTAAATCAAATATTCTGAGACTTCTAACTATACAAATAGATAAACCAAAGGCAATTAAAGCTCTAAAAACATGTACATCAAAACCGAAAATATCAAAAAAGATTTCATTGTTAAAAATATTACTTGGAAAAAAATTACCAACAGGTGTAATGAGTCCTGCAAAAATTGCATAAAGAGCAAATAAAAATGAGGCAACATGAAAGTCATTTTTTATATTAAACAAAGTTTTTTTATCATATTGTCTGGCAAACATTAAAAGAGCAATTGAAGTAAAGATTGAACCAGGAAGGCCAATACTATAACGTCCTAAAATCTGGCCACCATTGTAATCAAATCCAATTACACCGATTACCAGCAGACAAACAAGAAAAATGAGCATGGGCATAAATTTAACAATAAAGCCATTAACTTCATACCACTCAACAATAAGACTAATGCCAAATTGTAGTAAAGGAACAAAAGATATTAAGCCAATAAACAAACCTAAATAATTCAAATCTAAGATATGTGGTTCAAAATCAAGATATATTAGAAGATCTATCCATTCATTAAAACCTTGAAGGATACCAAATAAGCCAATTAGCCAAAAGTGTTTTGAAATTTTAAAATAACTGTTATCCTTTGGATAAATAAAAACAGAAACTCCAAGAATAATAAATGACAAGCCATAAAAAAAATAGATGGAGATCATATAATCCATTTATATTGTCCTTATTAAATTTTAACCTAAACAAAGCGATTTATTTTTTGTTTACAAAAAATAAATCGCCTTGTTTAGGTTTAAATAAATTATGAAAGAATTTATACTTTTATCAATTACTTGTAAAGAAATTGTTCTATCAAAAATAAATCAGTAATCTTTGCTGATCTTATAGCTTTTAAGTTTTCTATAAAATGTGGATTCAGGAACTTTTAACTTTTTAGCAAGAATTCTTAAATCCTTTTCTCCATCGATTATTTCTTTATAAATATCCTTTTCAATATATTTCAGATAATTTTCAAGGCCTAAATCAAATATTTTTTCCTTATCAATGAGCTTTTGCTGACCATTATTATTAAAGGAACTATTTTCCTTAAGATACTCATAATTAATATGAGAAAACTTAATCATCTCTTCTTTCTTTGATTTTTGACACATGTAAAGAACTGCATTTTTTAATTCACGCACATTTCCTTCATACCAATGATAATCGTTAAATGTTTCTAATATTTTTTTTTCGTAAGGTTTATCAAAACCTGCGAACTCATTAATATAATATTCCATAATTATTTTAATATCCTGTTTTCTATCTCTCAAAGGAGGGATTACAAACGGACACTGAGAAATTCTTGAATAAAGATCGTGTCTAAAACTTCCATCATTAACTTTTTGTTTTAAATTACTATTTGTGGCACAGACAATCCTGCAATTTGTACTCCTTAAAATTGGATCTCCAAGTCTTCTAAACTCACCGCTATCTAAAAACATTAGTAGCTCAGCTTGGCACTCAAGGTCAAGGTCCCCTATTTCATCAAAAAACAGATCTCCATTATTAGCTAGCTCTACAAGCCCCTGCTTATCATTTTCAGCTCCAGTATATGCACCTTTTTTATGGCCAAAAAGTTCATCCTGGAGTCTGGCCCTATTCAAACCTGCACAATTTATGCGAACAAAGGGTCTAGCTTTACTGCTGCTTGACAAAACAGTGTTTGCATAAAGAGCAACAGGAGTTTTTCCAACACCTGTCTCACCTTCTATTAAAATATTCATTTCACCTATTGAATTAATTTCATTCAGGGCTGCCAAAATACTTTTATCTTGTGTTACAATATGATGTTCTTTTTTTACTTTAGTCTTTAAAAGTTCATAGCATTTTTCTCTTACGCTTCTACGCAAACAGTTTTCAATTCTAATTAAGAGATCTTCTTTGAGGTTATCTGAAGATTTTGCAATATAATCGTAAGCCCCAAGTTTCATGGATTCCACTATTTTATTTATTGAAATAATATCTGATAGCATAATAACAGGTGCTGATTTATCAATCTGCCTAATTTGCTTTAAAAGATTAAGTCCATCTTTATCTTCTTTAAAGTCAATATCTAGAATGGTCAGAGAAATATCATTATTTTTATAAGCATCAATGCATGAAGTAAAACTATCTGCTTCAACAATGGAATATTTCTTGCCAAGTATTAAAGATAATGATGCCCTAACAGAATATTCATCATCAGCAATTAATAATTTTTTTTGCATTACCATTAACAAAACCCCTTTTTCTTTTAGCGGTACTAGTTTAAAACCACAGATATAACATCCTTAGCAAGCCTATTATTGTTTTTATTAATTTCTTGAAGTGATAATAGAATTTTATCTCTTTCTTGGACATTAAAAAATGTTTCAGAAAGATCTTTTTCAATATAGTTTTGGATAAAATCAAACTGAGAGTTATAGTGCATTATAATCGCATCAACATCTAATCCAGGATACCTGCTCAACAACTCTTTTCCTTGATATATCTTTTTTTTATTTTCATGTATAACTTTTTTTATTTCTTCTTTATGTCGAGTGAGCATTTCTATGATTTTCTCTTGTGACTCATTATTTAAAACACTTTTGCAGGAATTAAATATCATAAAAGTATTTGATATTGGTTTATTAATATCATGAAATAACTTTGGAATATACTCATCAATATCAATCCCACTTAATTTATTTTCCATTTTATCAACATGCAAATCTCTAAAAACAATAGTTTTCAAATCTTCAAATGAAATATCAGGTATTATTGTTGCATTAACATCATAGTCTTTTGACATGTCCTTAAGAATATCATCAGAAGTATTTGAGTATAAGTAAATCTTGGTTTCTTTACTCTGCATTCTTATACTTTTTATAAAATCAGTGCCCAGAAAATTTAAATTATTTTCAAAATATTGATCTGTAAAAACCAATTGTGGTTTCAGCTTACCAAAAGCATCCAAAGCCTCTTGAGGATCAGAAAATTCAAAAACCATAAATTCATGGTCCATTAAAATATTTTGAATCATGCTTTTAAAATACTTTCTGGATATTACTGAATCATCAACAATAAAACAGACCAAGGATTTTGCATTATTTGCTTTGAATCTATTTTTCTCAAGTTCACCATAGGATTGTTTCTGCTTCTTTAAAGCTATTTCCATAAAATTCAAAAGACCATTGAGAGTCAATGGTTTGTTCATATAGGCACAGGCTCCCAACTCATATGCTTTTTTCATATCATCTTTTAAATACCTATTTGAATGAACTAGTGAAAGCACCTTTAAATTTTGCTGTTTTACTTCTCTTAAAAAATCATAGCCATTCATATTTTGTTTTAAATCAATATCAACAATAGCTATCTTTATATTTTCTTTTTTAATTAAAGTTATAGAGTCTTCAACATTATTAGCCTCATAAAGGACAATTGATTTATTTAATATTTCATCACTGCTAATAAGATTTCTCACAGATGCCCTGTATAAAGCTTCGTCTTCTATCAATATTAACTTATGGAAATTACTTGTTGTGTTTAATAAGGCAAGGTTTGGCTTATTAAATCTATCTTCTGCCTGTTCTTCAACAAAGACAATTTCTTTCAATTTTCCTGGTAAAATATCAATTTTGCCTTTATCTAAATATTGTGAACCTGAAACTATTATCACGAATTCTACACCAAATCCATCTTCCGTATTTCGAGCCATCAATGAACCGCCATGCTTTTTAATAATGCTATAAGCAGAAGCTAGGCCCAAGCCAGTTCCACGTTTTTTTCCTTTTGTATAAAATGAATCAAATAATTTTTCCAAATCATCATCTAAAATATTTGGTCCATCATTTCCAATTATGATTTCTATATATTTTTTATCATCTATTAAAAGATCAGTACTCTTAATCCATACTGTTCCATAGCTTCTTTTCCCAATTATGGTAATTGCTTCAATTGCATTAGATAAAATGTTAGAAAACACACGTATCATTCTATCTTTATCAACAAAAGGTTTTAAGGTATGATTAATATCATAACAAAAGGAAATATCTAGATCGGAAAATCCACTGGCGATTTCCTTTAAAGCCAAATCTATAATCGAACTTAGCTGTTCATCACTTTGATCAAGATGAGTTGACTTTGAAAAATCAATAATATCACCAACCATTCTTTCAACATGAGCAATGGATGTTTGAACAGATTTTTTTGCTGCTTCTAAAGCATTTTTATTGTGTTTATAAGTTTCAAACATATCCAAAAATGACTTCAAATTCGAAAATGGTTTTCTAATATCATGAGCTAGCAAGGCAGCGGTTTGACCGATGGCAGCCAGCTTTGAATTCTTATCTTGAATTTTTCTTAAAGATTCAATTCTATCAATTAAAGAGTTCGCTATATCAACGTAATATTTAGTATAGGGATCCTTTTCAGAAGACAGCTTACTATAATCTCCATGAGAAAGTTCTTCGAGCTTAGATAAAACTAGTTTTGTTGGACGGAAGCTTTTTTTAATTAAAACCATTGAAAGTATAATTATTATTCCAATTGATAAGGCAAAAACTAAAATAAAAATTACTTCTAATTGAAAGTTTTTATAAAACAATTGTTTGTTTAATATTCTGAATGATGTTAATAGGGAAAGCCCATCCTCTATACTGGCATCTTTTTGAAAATAGTTGTATAATTTTTTATTTTTAATAAATTTCTTTTCTTTAATATCATCTTTTAAATTCCCAGAAACTAAAATCAAATCCTCTCTGTGCCTTGACTTTAAGGTCAAATAATAATCACTGTCCAGTTTATGTATGTTTTTTAATTTTTTATAAGTATTCCTAAAAAAGGTACCCAAATAATTGTTGTGATAAATTACGACTACTTTACCAAGAACATCTTCAAATTCATTATATACTTTTGAATAAACCACAATTTTTCTTGTGTTATCAGAATCAGGAAGTGAGCCAAGAAAGTCATTGTAAAAATTAATTTTATTATAAATTACCTGCCAATAGTTTTTGGGATCATTTATATACTTACCCGCATTATCAAAAGTGTTAAAAGCCAACAACTTATCTTCTAGATTAAAAAACAAGAGTCCATAAATTTCTCTATCATTATTAATATAAGAATTAAAAAGTCTTTCAATACCTTCATATCTTTCATAATATGTAGCAATTGAAAAATCTTTTAAGGTACTTAGGTGAACCAGGTTTTTTTTCCTAAAATCTATATAATTAGCAACTTCCTTTAGATTACTGTTTATTTCATAATTTATATGGTTCATCATATTTTGTCTCGAATTGCCAATAACAGAATTATAAAAAAGATAGCTCAAGAATACCACTGGCACAATGGCTATTAATATAAACAAAACATAATCTTGTTTTCTCATTTTATTCTTCCATATTTAATTTAGGGTTATTATAAATTATCGCGTAATTTAACAAATCAATAGGTATTTTTAAGCCAAGAAGATCCATTTTACTCTTATTAATCATTATCTCTCCTTTGCTCTGACTTTGATATGTCATTTTATTTATACTTATATTCTTCTTAACATTTTTATAAATAAGATTTCCAAGATCTTCTCCAACGATTTCAGGTGTAATTGCGATTGTAGCAATCATTCCCATGGATAAACCAACTGCTGAAATCGCCAAACCAGGTATCTTGACATTGGCTTGCAACCAGTTAGCCATGACCTTTAAGTCCATTCGAATGCCTTGTTTATCGACTACATTATAAGGCAGAACCAAATAACAAGCGTCAACTGACTTGTTCATTTCTAAAACAGCATTTTTCCATTCAGTCCATTTTTCATATTTATAAATCTTAGAAAGTTTAACTTGAGTTTTGTTTTCCTCTTCAAAAAATGTCTTCATTTGATCAATAATAATTTTTGATGTAGGATTTTGAGAAGAAATAATTGAAATCTTTTTTACTTTATTATTTGTTAAGTTTAAAAGCAAATTTAATGATTTCCCATATGGAAACCATTCAAAATAACCAGTAATATTTCTGTTTTTTTTAAGCCATTTGACATCTTCTTTTTTCTTATTTATTCCTCCAAATAATATTGGAATCTCCAGGGAGTACATTTTTGAAACAATTTCATCAGCCGCCTCATCATCAAAAACTATTATATAATCAGCTTTAAAGTCTTTAATTTTCTGCTTAATAGTTTCAATTTCTTCTCTTATTACGGTGTCTGACTTGTTTATAAAATATAAACTATGATAAACATAAGTTTTTAACTCATATTTTACATTTCCATTTTTTAATTTCTGCTCAAAACCTCTTAAAATACCCTTTGTCCAAGGACCAATTGGATAGCTAAAAATGATAAATATTCTTTTCTGCTCATTTTCAGCTTCTTGAAAATTTTTCGGTAAACTTGAATTAATCAACAAAACAAAAGCTACAATTACAAAAAAGATTAATTTATAATTTATTAAACAAAAAACATTACTTTTATTACATACCATTTTATAGTATCTTCCTAATATTAATTTCTTTGCCAAAAGATTTGATTATCATGGATATCCTGATCTAAGTTGACCTCCGTAACCTAAAGATGTGAAAGCACTAACAAATTTAATGCAATATGTCAAATCATTAAATTCTCATTTTTAATAATCCATGAATTCCCATTTTTGATAATATGTCAATTTATTATTATTGTTTGAGTATCTTGATAATATCAGGAGTGAAAGTTCCAGATTTTTCTAGCTTATTAGAAACAAGCTTAATTATTACAATTGAAATGCAAACAGCACTAAAACCAAAAATTAAAGCCGCACTGTCCTTGCTAATTGATAGAATATTACTAAAAGAAAATCCGAAAATAGCTCCTATAAGAAATGAAAATATAGGCAAACCATAAACCAATAAAGAAGCTTTAACTACTTTTGTGGATCCAAGTTCTATAATGACAGTGTCTCCTTCTTTAGCTGAGATTGAATTTTTTACTTTGATTTCATTCATTCCTGAATCAATAGTTTGACAAACTGACTTTGAATTACAGTGCTCACAGGCTGTGCTTCTTTTTACATATACAATGGCTACATCTTCTTTTGTTTTATGGACAAAAGCTTGCTCTCTAGACATTTTTATGCCCTATTCATTAATAATGAAAGTAAAAATCCATATATTAAATTTTATACACAAGCAAGAATTCTTTTTTTTATAAATATATTCCGTGCTATTAAAACTTGATTAATTTCATCTTTTTCATCACTATTTGTCTCTGTATTTGCATATTATCATAGAGAAATGGAAATAAAATGAATAACATTCTTACTTTTAAATATATATTTAAGCATGCTGACGGAAAAGAAAATGTTTTCACATTAGATCTAAATGAAAACACTTTATCTCTTGTACCAAAAGAAAGGACATGCTTTCCAGACTGGGTACAACTTTCCCACAATCAATGCCCAAATTGCAAACTTGATCCTCAAAAACACTCCAATTGCCCTATTGCAATAAATGTAATTGATGTTATTGAAACATATTCAAAATCGCTTTCATATGAAGAAGTGCTAATTACTTGCGAAACAAATATGAGAACCTATTCCAAAAAAACAAGCCTTCAACAAGGAATTAGCTCCTTAATGGGCTTTTTAATGGCAGCTTCTGATTGCCCTGTTGTATCCAAACTAAAACCAATGGTTAGATATCACCTTCCATTTTCAACAGACGTTGAAACAATGTACAGAGTTGTATCTATGTATCTTGTAGCCCAATACTTTTTATTAAAAGAAGACAAATTTCCTGATATTGAGCTAAAAGGACTTCAAAAAATATACTCTGAGATTGATATTATGAATAGAGCCTTTTGTGAAAGATTAAAAGAAGTTAAAATTGAAGATGCCAATTTAAATGCTGTTGTTAAGCTAAATACTCAAGGTGGAATTGTGAGTTTTTTATTAAGTGAAAACTTGCTTGATGATCTAAAAATAATTTTTAAGACTTATTTAAATGAATAAAATTCTAGTCATTTTCGCAGGAGTTTTGCTTGTTTCCTTATGCTGGCACTGCTACCTGGGGACCATACATGAGGCTTTTCCAACGCTCAGAGATTGTAGAAATAACCCTTTATAAATATAATTAATTATTATCGTTTTTCTTGGCCTTCCGTAAAATAAAAATTTAAAGTTGTTTTCTCGTCATCTAATTCTTTTAAAATCCCATTTTTACTTTCCATTTCTTTTAATAGCAGATTCAAATAAGGAAATATTGCCCTGCGATTTACAAAACCAAAATCATGTATAATTCTTTTATGCATTTCTTTTGGCGAGGAAAACCGTTTGTTTTTTTCAATTGAAAGTCCTTTTTTTAATATCCTTTTACATTTTAAACTAATATCACTGTCTTTTTTTAAACCTAAAATAATTTCATCTTTTTGAAAACTTAAATCACAGTATTTTTTAATTAAAGGTATCCTGGATAAAGCTTCATACATTGTGATTGATAGGGAGTAGATATCACTTCTTAAGTCAATATCGCTGTATGAAGATTGTTCAGGTGACATATATAAAGGTTTACCAGCAATAAACCTATTCTCATGCACATATTTTTTTTCATAAAAAACCGATATCCCAAAATCTATTAACTTAATTTTTCCATCCATAGAAACCATAATATTATGAGGTGTAATATCTCTATGAATAATGCCCAAGCCCTTATAGCTTATATTATTCAAAGCAATTAAACTTTTTATAACTTCAATCCAAACATATATTATAAATGTTTCTTCCAACTTATCCTGCTTTGACCAAACATAGTTCAAAATTTCCCTTAAGCTATAACCGTTAACATGTTCTAAAATCAAATATTCGTATGGAAACTTAGAATAAATTCCATAGCACTTCGGAAAATTTTCATGCCTTAAAAACATATACTTTTGAGCCTCTTGTACTAAATGATTTTTTTGGAAATACTTAGCTTGATTATTCCTTTTTTTCATTCGTTTAAAAACAACTTGCCTTGAATGTGCTTCATCATTAACCAGAAAATCACATTTGCCTAAAAATATTTCACCCATACCGCCATCAGCAATTTTTCTATCAATCTTTAAGTCTTTTATTTGAGTATTTTCATTTAACATAATATTCTCCCAATCCGCTTTTAATACACATATTGCAAAAACAGGGCCATGATTGTTTCCTTTTATTACAAGAGCTAAACTCTTTGTCTCATAATGAATATTTGCAAATTTGATACTTTGCTTCTCAAGTTTGATACAGCCAATGCTGAAATTTTTCTTTGACGTGGGATATCAAAATAATATATCATTGATTAAATTATTTTTTATAGGCATGATTCTGACAGTATTAATATTAGCAAAAAAGGATTGTTATAAAATGAATAAGCGAATTTTAAGCATTTATTTAATAATTTTTACTTGTTTTATTATGGTTTTTACTAGTTGCTCAACTAGATCAGGTGGTGGTTTTTGGGGTTACCCTTCTATGCCAGCCAGTGAATATTTAGCAAGAGCAAAAAAAATATTATATGTTAATGAAATATCACCTCCATTAAAAAACAGTCTTGGCAAACCTAGCCTATCAGAAGCAAAAAAGCTTTTAGAGCTATACTTAAAGCAACTAACCCATGACTCAGATGCAATTAATCTTTATGCAATTGTATTGAAAATGTCAGGAGACACAGAAGACGCTTTAATTAACTTTCAAAAAGCAATTGATATTCAACCTGATAATGAGGGATATAGATTTAATATTTATAATACTTATTTTGATTTAGGAAGATTTGAAGAAGCAATGATAGGATATAGGTGGCTTATTGAGAACAAACCAGATATCGCAATTTATAGACTAAATCTGGCTAAAGCGTGTGAAAATACTTCTAACTTAAGATGTGCTTTAGAAAATTATCAAATTGTTTTTGAATTAGATCGTGAAAATGTGCTTGCTAAAGAAAAATTTTATTCCTTAAACTCTCATTTTGAAAACCCAAATTCAATAAAACTTTATATTGAAAAATTCGAGTCCTGTTTTAAAGAAAAACCAAATCAAGCATTTAATTTTACAATAGCAGTTAAAAAGAAACTAAACCCTGCTTTTTCTTTTATCAATAGTGACAACACACCTATTGAAAGCAATACTAATCGTTGTTTGCTTGATGTAGGGAATGCTATTGACTTTAAATATTTAAAAAATCACGATAAAATTTATACATACATAATTGATATTGAATCAGGATCAGTTATTTTAAAAAATTAGACTTATCAAAAGAACTATTCATCATAAATAAATTCAAGAATTTGACCTAACTTTAATTCATGTTTTTTTACTGTAGACAATGGAAGCTCAATAACTGCTTTAGCTTTATTACCTGGCCTAAATACCCTATATTTTTTTTGAGGTTCCAGGTCTTCATAAATTGCAACAATTTCACCTTTTTTATCTATAAAAACAGCATCAATAGAAAAACCCATAAACTTCATATGAATAGCTTTGCAAGGATCAATTATTAATGCTTCACCTTTATTAATTGATGGAGTATTTAACAAGCCAACCATTCTTTGAAATGTAAGATAAGCACATCGAACATTATCTGCAATTATTTGATCATTTTCCTTTAATATGATTTTATTAACTGGTTTCTTATTTTTCCCCTGGAAAAAGAAAACATAAATAACAATAATAAAGGCAATAGTAATTATTATTTCACTCATAATTTTTTCAAATTTATTTATTTACATTGCTTAAAAATAATTTATTTTTCTTGTTTTTCTTTTCTTTGTTCTTCTAATTCTTCATACTTCTTTAAAAATTCGGGATCATCAACAATATCTTCTTCTACAGGCAAGATAGTATGCCAGAAACCACCACTAACTGGTAATTGAATAGATGCAAGCTTTGTTTCTAATTCGCTAAGTTTAGTAAATTGTGCATCTATTTCTTTCAAGGAAAAAGCATCATCTTTGAAAGCTTTTAATAAGTCTTCTTTGCTTGCATTTTCAGGCAAATTTGCTTCTTTTTTGAAAGTTGATATCTCTTCTTTCACCCACCAAAGTTGTTTTTCTAATTTTTTAACACCGGAAATATCATTTTTAAAGCCTTGAGCTGACTTCACATCAAAATCAATTCGTCCAACATACTTTCCTCTTTTTTCAGCTTCAAAGAAAAAGGTGTTGCCATATTTTCTTGCCTCATGCATTAAAACTCCATTATGACCGGAAATAACAAAGTCAATTCCAGCAACTTCTGTAACTAACTGAGCCATAGTCTCTTCATCAACATGAGCCAATACTATTACAAGATCTGCAACTATCTTTAACTTTGGAATCAAGCTCTTTAAGGAATCTTTAATATTGAGAAATTTAATACCCATATTCTTTTGATCAAATAATTTTGAAAAACGTTCTTCAATGACACCTGTAATTGCAACTTTATATCCGCCAACATTTTTAACAACATATTGGTCAAAATATGGTTTAGAGTTATCAGAGTTGACGATATTTGCAGATACATAGGGTAAAGCAGTGCTTGTCAAATATTCTTTGCCTAAAACAAAATCTGTTTCACCTGGAGCTAAAGCAGAGATTTCAAGTTTTTCCGCACCGAGGGCCAACAAGTTCGCTCGTTTTTTAAAATCTTCCAATAAAAATTCTGGATAAATATGAGATTTTGAAAAATAATCACCTGAATCCAAATAAAGAAGATCAAGTCCCTCACCCCTTATTTCATTTTGCATTGTGATTCTTTTAGCAAGTCCACCTAACTGTAAAGTTGCACAACCACAGTCTGATATTTCGCCAAAATTATTTGTTGTGTATGTTATAACAAATCTTCCTGAGGGTTCTTGTTTTTTAACTTTCTTAGTCTCATTAGGCTGAGTACTTTTTTTACTATTTTTTTCATAACATGAAAACATTATCAAGGGAACGAAAAGTAAAAGAAAATATTTTTTCATGGAACTATACCTTTAGTTATTTTTGTATTTTAAAGGATATAAATTAAAATTAGATGTTTCAAGAAAAATAAAAAAGATCTTTTGAAACTAATCTGTGATTTGAAACTCAACTCTTCTGTTTTTTGAGTGGATATCTTCGCCAGAACCTATTAATGCAGGTCTTTCCTCGCCAAAGCTAACAAGCTTAACTCTTTTTTGGCTGATGCCATTTTTATCAAAAAAGTCTTGAATAGCATAAGCTCTTTTTTGTCCAAGGGCTAAATTGTATTCATTACTTCCTCTAACATCACAATGACCTTCAACAAGCAAATTCACATTATCATATTTCTTTAAGAAATTAATATTCTTTGATACATTTTGTTCCTGGTCTTTTTTAATTTGATACTGATCAAAATCAAAATAAATCACTTTTAATCCAGCTTCATCAAATTCAGCAAGTAAGCCTTCTGAAACTGATGAATCTTTAAATGAATCAGCTGCTTCTTGCTCATCTGCAAGTGAAAGTGCCTTTAAACCAGCGTCAAGGTTGGATTCAGTAATGCTTTCTTCACCAAGCAAGGTATCATCCATACAATCTTTATTTCTAATTGCAGCGATCTTTGCAAAATATGCAAGTTCTGAGGCTACTTTCGCATTATGTCTTGCGCCATTAAAATCCTGGCCAACAAGATCATTTGTAGCTCTATCCATTGCTTCTTGCGCTGATTCAAATTCTTTAGGTGCATATTGAGGTGCATTTGCCTTTACAGCATTTCTCATGGCATCTTGAGCTTCATTTATTTCTTTGTAAGGTGCTTTTGTTAAGCAACTTGCTAAAATAATAGAGGCTAAGATTAAAACTCCCAACATTTTGTACATTTCAAACTCCTATTTGACCGTTTAATAGTTATTTAATCATCCTTTTGGATTTTACAAGCCCCCATTTAAGATGAAAAACTATTTAATTCTTGGGGACCACGATGGAATAATGTATTCACCTTTACCCTTAGTCAAAGGTCTTGCATTCTTACCATCCTTATTCATAATCCAAACGTGATACTTACCCCTTTCCCTATCTGTTGAAAATGCTATGAAACGACCATCCGGAGACCAGGTAGGATCTTCATTATTTCGACTATCATACGTTAGCCTCTGAGGCTGCCCGGATCCATCAGCATTTATAACAAATATGTCCATATGTTTGTCCGCATCCTGCGATGCATAGACAATCTTGTCCCCTTTTGGGGACCAGGCTGGACATTGATCTTTCATTTCACCGAAGGTTAACCTCTTGACATTATTGCCATTTGCATCCATTACATAGATCTGAGGTCTTCCACTTCTACTACTAGAGAATGCAATTTTTGTGCCATCAGGACTAAAGCTTGGCTGAATATCCATGCTATTCCAACCTTTTGTCAATTGTTGCAGCATCTTACCCGTTTGAGAGAACCTAAAAAGCTTAGTATCGCCCTTCACAGACATTGCGGCAACGATTTCATCGTTAGTAGGATTAAATGTAGGACTAATGATAGTGGTTTCAAGTTTTGTAATTGGATATATTTTTTTCTGGATCCAATCTATTATATTAAGTTCCCAGGAACCTCTTCTATCAGATACAAATACAATCTTCTTTCCATCACTTGACCAGGCAGGAGAAAGATTTTTATTTTTCCCACTTGTTTTCATTTCAATATTTTTACCATCAAATTCAGATATAAAAATTTGTTCAATCTTATTTCCGCCCTCATAGGTGACATAGGTTCCTACAATCTTTGTTTCAAAGATTCCCATTTCACCAGTAATATATTCAACAACCCTGTCAGCAACTCTATGAGCTGTTTTTCTTCCCATATGATTAGAGCTGTGTAGCGATTGGCTAACAATAAGCTTTCTTTGAATTACATTATAAAGATAGTAGTTAACAGTAACTTTAGTTCCATCTTTTTTATAAAATCCCATTAATAAATATACTGCATCTAAAACAGCCCATTTTTGAAAGGGAATTTTTGATACAGAAAAATCGCTAATTTCTTTTGGAGCTGAAGCTAAAAATGCGTCTTCTTTAATGAGGCGAAACCACCCTGTTAAACCTAAGTCATCAAGTATAGTTTGATGAAGATAAGCCCAATCCTTATGATTATATTTTACATCTCCAAGATCCACAAAAGGAACAATAGCAATTGGAGTTGCCTTTTTCTGAAAATCGTCAATTGTGATAACAATCTCCTTTTCTTCAGCATTGACGGATGAAGTGCAAGTTAAAATAAACATTAACAAAGTTGTAAAAATTGTTTTCTTCATAGCTATTCCTCATTAATAAGTTTTAGTAAATCTTTGCCAGGAAAAATAAATTTAAAAGTGAAGCTAGATCTTCCTTTTAAAATAAGAGGGGGTCTGGGAAATGGTTCAGTCTTTTTTATAGCGCTTAGACATTGTCCATCTAAGGAATCAACTCCAGAGCTTTTTACAAGTTCCATAAAAATTAATCTTCCATTTGAATCTGTCTTTACACTTACATGTATTTCAATATCAGGATTTTCTCTAAGAGCTCGTTTATTACTTAAGATAAAATTGCCTATAATGCTATCTTTAAGTAAAAGCCCATACTTGGCGATTTCATAATTAATCATATCTTCATTTAATTCTTTGCCACCTTCATTTCCGGTTTGGCTACCAAGTGGAATCTTAAGCTTAGCTGTCTCCGTCTCCTTCCACCCTTCTGGAACAGGAAAATTCTCAGCCTTTGGAGCCTCACGTGTTTCTGTTGGATCAGTTTTTATAGGTAATTTTTTCTCGGTAATAATCTTCTTTTCAATTTTCTTCTTAATATTTTCTAAAGCTTTGTCCTTTTCAATTTGCCTCTTCGTCTTTTTAGGCTTAGGCTTTTCAACTTCCTTTGGTGGAAGCTTAACTACGTTTTTTGGAACAACTTGTTTTGGTGGGGGTGGAGTATATTTAGGAGCAGCAAGCTTTGTTCGCTGCTTAATTTTTAAAACTTCCTTAATTAAAAGCTCATCTTGCGAAATTAAATATCCCTTTACTGATTTAATCTTAGGAATCTCAATCTTATCAAGACTGTCAGGATATCTTTTTGCCAGAAAATAAAAAGCAAATAGATGTGCAGACAAAGATAACACAAACATTACAATAAATGTCCCAATATGCGACCTTGTTTTCCTCTTAATTTTTTCCATCTTTAGCTTTATCTTAAATCTTAATCTTAAATCTTAATCTTAAGTCTTAATCTTGGTCACCAGAGCACCAGATCACCAGAGCACCAGAGAAAGCAACACCAGCAACCAGCATCAAAGCTCTTTACTCTTCATCACTGTTTTCTCAATATCCGGCTCTGTAATTAAACCTATCTCCTCAAAACCTGCGTTTTTCATAATAGCCATGATTTTAATAATTACATCATAGTTAAGACTACCATCAGCCCCTAAAAAAACCTTTTTATCCTTTTTGTTTTTCGCAATACTTAGTATTTTTACAACAAAATCCTCATAAGAATACTTATCTGCTAATATAAATATGTTTTTATTTTTATCTATTGTTACAATGAGTTGTTCTTTTTCTGAAGGCTCAATAGCTGTTGTGTCTGCTTTTGGGAGGTTTACTTTTACTCCATGTTGAATCAAAGGAGCAGTAACCATAAAAATAACCAATAAGACAAGCATAACATCAACAAAGGGAGTAACATTTATTTCAGAGAGCACTTTACGGCTAGAGCCGTTATTTCCAACATCCATTGAAAATCCCTATCACATAATTAATCAATTTGGAACAATAAGTTAAAAAAAATACATTTTAAAATTCATCCATTATGATAAAAATATCAAGTTAATTTATTAAGTTTAAAGATATTTTATTTCAATGAAATGTTGTTTGACAAATTATTACTAAAAGTAATACTTACTACTTACATCTTACCACTTACCACTTATAAAAGAGGTTTTATGAAAATATTTTTAGATACTGCTGATACTGCTGAAATTTTAAAGTATTATAATCCAAAACTTTTTGATGGAATTACTACAAATCCAACAATTTGTGCAAAAGTTGGAGAAACTACTAAGACAATAATTCCCAAAATCGCAGAATTAAGCGATGGCGTTATTTTCGCTCAAGTTACAGAAACTAATGCTGAAAATATCATTAATGAAGCTCATAAATTAAGTGATTTATCCTGCAATAGAATTATTGTTAAAATACCAATTAACTTTGAGGGCTTAAAAGCAATTGAAAGGCTTTCTGAAATTGGAGTAAAAACAGCTGCAACTGCTTGTTTTTCTATTTCTCAAGGGGTTTTGGCAGCAAAAGCAGGGGCTGATTATGTTATCCCTTACGTGAGCAGAATGGAAAAAGCGAATCTGGATTTCTTTACTTTTTTAGTAGAGCTTTCAACTATTTTTTATGAAAATAAATTTAACTCAAAAATCCTTTGTGCGAGCTTTAAAACAAGAGCACATGTTGAAAAAACCTTGGCAGCTGGAATTAATGAAATTACCATAACACCTGATTTAATTCCCATCATTACTGAACATGAACTAACTTCTATTGCTATTGAAAACTTTTTAAAAGATTCAAAAAAACAGGAAATATAATATGTCAATAAAGATATTGTTAACAAATGATGATGGTGTACACGCTAAAGGCATAAGAATTTTAGCCCAGTACATGAAGGAAATTGGTGAAGTTTATATTGCTGCTCCAAATGTTGAAGTTTCAGGCTGTGGAAGATCCATCACTATTGCAGAGCCAATTAGGATAAAAAAGCTTGAAGAAAACATCTATGCTGTAAAAGGCACACCAAGTGATTGCATAAATGCAGGGATACAACACATTTGCAATGGCCAGCCAGACTTAGCAATTTCAGGCATAAACCTTGGTCAAAATGTTGGCCAGGATATCTTTTATTCAGGAACCATTGCTGGAGCCTGGGAAGCTATTTACAGAGAAGTCCCAGCATTTGCAATTTCATTAGCCACATTTTCAGATCCAATTTATGAAAGCGCTGCAAAATTTGCACAAGTTTTTGCAAAAAAACTATTATCAAATGAATTACCCAATAACATACTTTATAATATAAACATTCCCAATCTTCCCTATGATCAAATAAAAGGAGTTGAAATAACTAAATTAGGAAGTAAGATATATAAAGAAAATTTAGAAAAACGAATTGACCCCATTGGCAGGGATTATTACTGGTTTACGGGCGTAGCTGATACCAAGGGTCATGGTATGGGCAGTGATTGTTATGCATTACAAGAAAATAAAATCTCAATAACACCGATTAAAACCGAGGTTACCGACTTAGATGCAATAAAAGATTTACAGGAAAGGAAAATATTCTAAGTGGAATTTCAATATGAACGCAACAAGATGGTTAACACACAATTAATCCCTAGAGGCATAAAAGACATAAAAGTTATTGAAGCCTTTAAAAAAGTTCCAAGGCATATGTTTGTTGATGAAGCTTTATATCTTAGAGCATATGGTGACTATCCTCTTCCAATAGGTTTTGCTCAAACGATTTCCCAACCCTACATTGTCTCATTAATGGTAGAATTATTGGAATTAAAGGGAAATGAAAAAGTCTTAGAAATCGGCACTGGCTCAGGATATATGACAGCCATCTTAGCAGAAATTGTAAAAAAAGTTTTTTCAATAGAAAGAATTAAAGAACTTTCAAGAAATGCACAAAAAACACTTGATGAACTTAATTATTATAATGCTAGACTTTTAGTATCAGATGGAACTTTAGGTTATGCTGAAGAAGCCCCTTTTGATGCTGTAATTGTTTCAGCTGCATCTCCAGAAATACCAAGAACATATATTGAACAGCTAAAAATTGGTGGTAAAATTGTCATCCCAATTGGAGATGAAGATTCACAAATTCTTAAAGTATTTATTAAAGGTGAAGAAGATATTGAAATCTTAAGCGAAGGAGCCTGCAGATTTGTAAAACTAATAGGGAGACATGGATTTGAAAATTAAACACGCCGTACTCTGTACGCTGTACGCCATAATATTATTATCAATTTCCTCCTGCGGTCCAATCCACAGCTACATTATCGACATAAAAGGCGGCGTATATCATAAAGTAACTGAAGGTGTTGACCTTGACATGATATCTAAAGCTTATAAAATTGCTAAAAAAGATATTATTAAAGCAAATAAAATGACTTCTTTGTCAGTTGCAGAAGGGGATCTAATCTTTATTCCAGGTGCAGACAGACTTATTAGAATTGACCAAGCTATTTCAAAACCAGCAAAAAGAAATACTTATAAACCACCAGTTGCCAAAAAAGAAAAAGCAATACCTAAAAGCACTTTACAATTCATTTCTCCAGTATCTGGAAATATTACATCAAAATATGGATATAGATCTGGCAAAAAACACCATGGTATAGATATAAAAGCAGCAAAAGGAAGCAAAATAAAAGCCTGTGCAGCTGGTGTAGTGGTATATTCAGGATCAGAACTAGAAGACTACGGAAATTTAGTAATTATCAAGCACGAACAAGATTTCACCTCAGTTTATGCACACAATAGCAAAAACTTAGTAAAAGAAGGCGATAAAGTCCAAAAAGGAGATTATATCGCTGAAGTTGGCAACACAGGAAACGCAGAAAATAACCATCTCCACTTCGAATTACGCTCAGGAGTAGAATCAATTGATCCTGAAAGTTATATTAATTTTTGAATATATTCTAGCTTGTAGCTGGTAGCTACAAGCTAAAATGTGCTAGCTAGCAACAACTCGCTCTTTAATAAATTCAAGTCCCTTTTCAAGGCGGGAAATTGTTCTGTCTTTGCCGAGGATTGAAATGACTTCAAAAATTCCTGGGCTAAAGCTTTTGCCAGTTAGGGCTACCCGTACTGGTTGAGCAAGTTTGACAAGTTTAATTTCGTGTTTTTCTAAAATACCCATAAATAGACTTTGCACAGCTTCTTCTTTGAAATCTTCAAGAGAATTTAATTTTTCATATAATTCTGTAAATGGTTCTAATACATTTCCCTTTAAAAACTTTTGACTCGCTGTTTCATCATATGCAATTTCGTCTTTAAAATAAAAAGAAATCCAATCATATAATTCATTTATTGTCTTTGCTCTTTCCTTGCATAGACGAACAAGTTCTAACACTTTTTCGTTTTTATTTTCTATAACTTGCGGGTGCTTTTCACCTAATAGTTCAACCAACTTTTCATCAGTTTCATGCCTAATATAATGACCATTTAGCCAGGTAAATTTATCCATATCAAAAATAGAAGATGACTTACCTAGATTTCCATTAAGAAATTTTTGGACCATTTCATCTTTTGAAAAAATCTCATCATCTCCATGGGACCATCCAAGACGAAGCAGATAATTCAGCATTGCATGAGGTAAATAACCTGCATCTTTATAAGCAGATACAGCTGTTGCTCCATGTCTTTTTGATAATCTTTGTTTATCTGGTCCTAAAATCATAGGTAAATGTGCAAAAATTGGAGGCTCTGCTCCTAATGCATTGTAAATATGTAATTGTTTTGGAGTATTATTTAAATGATCATCACCTCGAACAATGTGAGTAATCTTTTCTTCAACATCATCAATAACAACTACAAAATTATAAGTATAAGCTCCATTTTGCCTAACAATTATTAAATCATCTAACTCACTGTTATCAAAAGTTGTTTCACCTTTAATCAAATCATTTACCAGGACTTGACCAACTTGCGGCATTTTAAATCTAATAACATATGGCTCGTCTTTATGTTCATTGAATTCACGGCATTTCCCATCATACTTGGGTTTTCCTCCTGCTTTCATTGCCTCTTCACGAACCTTGTCAAGTCTTTCTCTTGAGCAATAGCATTTATATAACATACCGTTTTCAAAAAGTTTATCTATAGCTTCCTTATAGATATCCACATTTTTTGATTGATAAAATGGTCCCTCATCCCAATCAAGACCTAACCATTTCATTGAAGCTAGAATATCTTCTTCATATTCCTTTGTGGACCTTTCGGTATCTGTATCCTCAATTCTTAATACAAATTTACCTTTATTTGCCTTTGCATATAAATAGCTATAAAGTGCAGTCCTAGCCCCACCAATATGCAAAAAACCAGTTGGACTTGGTGCAAATCTTGTTCTAATTGTCATAAAAAAACCTCCGTATTAAAAAAAAACGAAAAAAATTATTTTTTTTTGCTTTATGTCATTTTTTCACAAGCAGCATATCTGGCCGATATTACTGCATTATTTGGGCCATAACAAAAACGTGCTCTAATTATATGAAAAAATTTAATTTTTGTGATCTCTGCCTATTGCCTATTATCACTAAATTTGCTAAAATATTATTATACGGACTTAAAAGAGTCAATCGCTAAGGTTAATTATGTAGAGTTGGAGATATGAGTTTAAAAACTTCTAAAATAATAATTCTGATAGCTTTTTTGATGGCAACTTTTCCATGCATTTCAACAACACTTTTATATATGGATAAATACGATCTATATGAAAACTCAAAATACCTTGTAAAAGGCACTGTAATATCCCAGGAAGCTCAGAAATTAGAAGGCTCAAACATGGTTTATACAAAAGTAACAGTTGAAGTTACAGAAAGTTATAAAAATGAACCAACTAATTCATATATAGAAATATTAAATCCAGGTGGTAAAATAAATGGTGAAGGTGTAAAGGTTTTTGGAGCGCCTGCATTTAAAGATGGTGAGAATGTTTTATTATTTTTAAGAGATTCAGTCAAAGATGTAAATATTGAAGCTTTTAGAAATATTAACTTCTCTGAAGTTTTAGCATATTCACTTGGAAAATTCACAGTAATTGAAGATGCAATTTCTGGAAGAGAAATAATAGTAAATTCAAGTACTGAAGTTAGTTTACTAAAAAAAGATCGCTTTACTGGAAAGCTTATGAAAGTTGATCCTAGTGAAATTAAAAATAAATTTTATTTAGATGAATTTTTAAAAGACCTTACAATGTAAAGTCTTATAATTTAAAAACTTCTATTAGTTTAGGAGTTTTAAAATTTTGAGATTTACTAAAAAGAATTTGGGCTTTGAAAAAGTTATATTTTTCTTCAATTTTTGTAAGAACAAGAAACAAAAGGATAGGTTTTTCCTATGAAGAAATATTTCTTTTTCATAATCGTTGCTGGCCTTAACCTAGCCCTTCTAACACATTCTATAGCTTTCACAGTAATTTTAAATGATGGAAAAGAACTAAAATGGCAAGAAAATGAAGTAACTTACGAAATAAATGAAAATGTTTTTTCAAAATGCTCTGGAACAAATGTAAATAAGACTGATTCAATAAATGCTTTAAAAAATTCAATGAATACATGGGCACAAGTTCCAGGCACTGATGTGCAAGCTTATTACCTTGGATTAACAGATAGATCAAACTCTGATAATGATGGACACAATGTAATTGAAGCAGTTAGCGATGGCTGGCAAAACCTTGATTTTCACCCTAGTGAACACGCATTAGCTGTAACAGTTTCAAGTTTTAAAAATGATGAAATATTAGATTCAGACATCCACATTAATTGTGAATACTTTGATTGGTCAGTAGTTGATTCAGATTCTGATTCTTATACTTCAAAAATAGATATTCAAAATATTATTACACATGAAGCGGGCCATTTTTATGGTCTTGATCATAATTCAGAGTCTCCTGATGCCTCTTCACTTGAAAGGGCTGCTACAATGTATTATGCAGCGAGTCCTGGTGCAACAAATGCAAGGTCTTTAGAAGATGATGACATGAACGGAATTCTGCATCTTTATCCATCAATTGATCCAATTGAACCAATTCTTGAAGGAATATCTCCATCTTCAGGAACAAACACAGGTACAATTTCCCTTTCTTCAATAACTGGGTCTAAATTCAAGGAAACATCATCAATTAGACTTATTAAAGATGGTTCAGAAGATGATGCAATAGTTGTAAGAAATATAAGAATTGACTCAGATGGCCAGACAATGAGCGGTGAAGCTGATTTAAGAGGTGCAAAAGAAGGAGAATATCATGTAATAGTTGCAAACTCTGCAGGTATTGAAGATAAATTAGAAAAAGCTTTTAAAGTTTTTGATTCAGGTGGTGGAAATTACTATGGATCTTCATCAGGTTCAGGCTGGAGTGTTAGTGATGGTTCTGGTTGTGCATATATAAATTCTAATCCTGATACAATTGATCTGATGATGATGATACTATTGATCTGTCCTATGATTTTATGGGGGAGGAGAAGGCAGATTTGGGCTAAGGTTTTGGTTAAGAGAACAAGAGCCCAAGGGAACAAGGGAACAAGGGGTTAATTGGTCACCTGTCATCAGTCACCATTCAAAATTAATAAAGAATCAATCCCTTCTTTGGAATTATAATTTCCAGGCCAGGATCTGTAACTATCTGATAATTAAATACTAATATTAAAACTTTATTTATGGCACATCCTTTGCTTTATATTATTTAACATGTTCTATGAATATCATGATTTTTAAGTTATACAAGATGTTGAAGTTCAATCAGCTACAGATAATCCAGACTATGAAGAAGGATCTACAAGTGAGGATTAATTTTGGATTTTGAATTTTGGATTTTGGATTATTATTTGGATTTAATTTGTGGATACTAAAATGTAAAAAAACGTTAGATATACTACCGCATTTAACATAAAAAAGAGTTGGCAACAAAACACATCCCATTGATTTTATTGTTATTTTTCCCCAGCCTAATATTCGGCATCATATTTGCACCTATACACTATAAAACAAAGGCTCAAACTAAGATAATTGTAAAAATAGTGTATTATCTTAGATAGACGCAAGAAACTAAATTTAAGTTTTTTGCACATTTACTTAGAAATTGGAGGATATGATCATGCTAAAGAAATTATTTATTCTATTTTTGCTACTTTTGGCTTTCTCATTAGTGGCTTCATCTTTTACAAGTTGTGCAAAATCAACAGCACGCGATCAAGTGCCAGGCGGCGATGGTGATGGGGACGGTGATGGTGGTGATGGTGATGGTGATGGCGATGGTGATACTGATCCGCCTGATGAAGTCTATACTCAATGTGTAATTGAATGCTCAACTGAATATGATCCAATTCTAGACAAAGAAGACTATCTGGCATGTGCTACTACTTGTGAAGAAGCTATGGATAACATCGACACAGATGGTGATACTATTAATGATGTTGATGATAATTGCCCAAACACAGCTAATGAAGATCAACTTGATGAAGATGAAAACGGAGTCGGTGATGTATGTGAAGAAGATGATGATGATTTGGATAATATAGAAAACTCAATTGATAACTGTAGATATATTCCAAATGAAGACCAGGCAGACGCTGATATTGATGGCCTTGGTGATGCCTGCGAAGATTGCCCAGATGCTTTATCTGAAAGCGAATGCTGTGGAACAATAACTTACAGGCTATACGAAGCAAATGCAATAGATGGTGAAGAATATTATGAAACAATGTTCTTTGAATGTGAAACTAATTTAACAGAAGATATTACTTTAGATCTTGAAGATATGATTATTGAAGTACAAGGTGAATTTAGTGGTGATACTTTTTATGATGGATTAGGAACATTTCTGGAATCTGAAATGTATATTGATGCAACAGAAAATGACGATAAGCTTATAACAGGCCTAGAAATAGCAGCCACTAGCGATGCTGGTTGTGATAATTGTGATGATGTTCAATGTGTAAAAGTACTTTATAAAATATTATATCCCAGTGGAGAATTAGGAGAAACTCTCACAGCTGAAGTTGGCTTTACTGGTGATGGAAAGGTCTGGGAAGGTTGCATTGGAGATGAACCGGATACAATGATCGACGTTAGTGATAGTCCAAGTGCCGTATTAACAGGTCTTGGCTTATCAGGTGAAGATTGCAATTTAGAAGGCACTTTTTATACAAGAAAAATTAAAGATGAATGGAATTCACTTGGTTCCACATCTTACGGTTGGTTAGAAACAGAAAAATCAGAAGCTGATAAGACGAAAGAAGCTGGCACAGATGCAGGTTCTGCAGATGTTACTTTTTCCTTGTCAGACCTTGATAACTGCGATGACAATGAATGTGTTATGGTAGGAATAGGCTTTTTTGGTACTGGTGATGGTAGAGATTGTGCAATCCACACATATGGAAAATATCAAAATCTCTTACCAAGACCCACTGTTGAAAGTTTAACATATAACGCTGAAGAAGATACAGCCGAATCTACTGAAGAGTAATAATCAATAATCAACAAGCAATTTTCAATTCTCAATGATCTAGAAATTTAGTAACAAACACATAATCACGGCTAGGATAATTCTTTTCCCCCCTACAAGCTACCAGCTACAAGCTAAAACATAGAAACAATTCTCGCCTGACATTATTTGTTTAATTTTATACAATAATTTGTATGAATATATACAAATCTGATCTTATTTCCCTTTTAAAGGAAGTTTCAAAGTACTTTAAACAAAAAGTCACCATGGTAGCAGTTGGAGGAACTGCTTTGACACTGCTTGATTTGAAAGATTCAACAATTGATATTGATTTTGATATTCCTTTTAATAAAGATTATGAAATAATTACAAACACTTTTAATGACCTGGGCTTTAGCAAAACATCATCGTTTTCATGGGATACATCCCCTGTTTATCAATATAGATTTTATTTATTTAAAGCTGGATATATTTTCTCAACCCAATTAACCCAGGACTCAAATAAAAACTCAATACAAATTTTAAAAACCAGAAAATTAGCATTATTATGTCTTAATCCATTGGACTTGATAATTACAAAGCTGTTTCGCTCCGCTAAAAGAGATATTGATGATTCAATTATATGTTTTGAGCATTTTCATATTAATGCTTTAGAATTAATAAATCAGTACATGGAAACCTTTAAAATTTCTATGCACTCATTAGATCTTGCGAAAAGTAATATAGAATATTTTTTAAGATTAATAAAAACTGATAAAGAGACAAATAAGCAATGTCAAAAATTAATAAAAACCTGGCACTAGATAAATTAATTTCCTCTTACCTGGGAACAAAAGGAATTGATTTAATACAAACAAACATTGAAAAACTCGATCAAGATATTATTCATTTTATATTAGCTTCTGACAATGAAAGACTCAAAGATATATTACCTTTTTATATATTAAACCTTAATACAAATCCGAAAAGTGCAGAATATTTTAATGTTAAAAATTTTTCTAATATTTTTCTCAATAAATTATGTTCAATTTGGACAGAATTACAAATAAAAACACCTCTAAGCAATTTAATTGAGTCACACCTTGGCCCAGATAAAACAAATCAACCATTATCTTCTCAAGAAAAAGATAAATATTATGACCTTTTCAAGCT
Organism: Pseudomonadota bacterium; assembly: GCA_043820105.1. Classification (GTDB taxonomy): domain Bacteria; phylum Bdellovibrionota_F; class JAHFAK01; order JAHFAK01; family JBDREC01; genus JBDREC01. Next base: position 19,920 of record JBDREC010000103.1, on the reverse strand, counting down.
ATATAAAAGAAACAAACAAGAGCTAATATTACAAAAAGAGCTTGCTAAAAATGAGCTTGCTTTTCAACACAATCTATCAATTTTATTTTCAAAAAAACAAAAACAAATCATTCTAAAAAAACTAAATAATGAATATTTGAATAAAACAGAAGCAGAATACTACTCAAGAATTATTAAAAAAAAGCTTAAAGCAATTGCAGATAGCAATATTTTTGAAGTAGCGCAAAGATTGACTAAAAACTAATTTTCTCTTGCATTCTATCTAATCATGAATAATCATCAAAGGATGTAAATGAAATAGGTAAGTAAAAATGGCTCGAATTCTTTCTGGCATTAAGCCCTCTGGCGATTTAACACTAGGAAACTATATTGGCGCAATTAGAAACTTTGTAAAACTTCAAGACCAGCATGAATGTTTTTTCTGCATTGTTGATCAGCATGCAATCACAGTTCCACAGGAAAAACTTGAACTTAGAAAAAGGATTCTGGATATAGCTGCCTTATACATTGCCTGCGGAATTGATCCTGAGAAGTCTACAATCTTTATCCAATCAGAAGTTCCAGCACACGCCCAACTTGGCTGGATCATGGAATGTCATACTTATATGGGTGAATTAAATAGAATGACCCAATTTAAGGATAAAACAAGAAATGGATCTGAAAAAGCCTTGTCAGCTGGCCTATTTACCTACCCTTCCCTAATGGCAGCTGACATTATTTTATATGATGCTGACCTTGTTCCTGTTGGAGATGATCAAAAACAACATGTTGAGCTTACCAGAGAGCTTGTACAACGTTTCAATAACAAATATGGTGACATCTTTACTTTACCTGAAACCTTCATTCCTAATGTTGGAGCAAGAATTGCTGACTTGCAAGATCCCACAAAAAAAATGAGCAAATCTGATGATTCTGACAAAGGTTATATTCTTTTGCTTGATGACTTAAAAAGAATTGAGAAAAAGGTAAAATCAGCAGTAACTGATTCAGGAACTGAAGTGAAATTTGATAAAGATAAAAAACCAGGCATTGCAAATCTTATGTCCATTTATTCAGTTTTTACTGAGTTAAAATTTGAAGAAATTGAAAAAAAGTATGAAGGTTCAAATTATGGAACCTTTAAACAAGATCTAGCAAATATTGTAGTTGAAAAGATTAAACCAATCCAGGACAGATTTAATGAAATAAGAAACTCAGATAAACTTGCCGAAATTCTTGATGCTGGAGCAGAAAAAGCAAATAATATTTCTTATAAGAAGCTAAAAAAGGTTGAGAATAAATTAGGATTGGGAAGGAAGATATGAATTAATTCAAAATTCAAAATTCAAAATTTAAAATTAAAGATTAAAGATTAAGAGTTAAGAGAATACATAAAAATTTTTATTAGATTATTAATTGATATTAAAAAATTGCGAGCTTACCAATATAACATTTTCATCACCAGCAACTAAAGAATCCCCAAAACTTCTTTCTCTTTCTTAAACAAAGTTCTATAACCACCAGAGGTAATTCCTTTAACAGACAAAGGCCCCATACTAACTCTCTTGATTCGTAAGGATTTGTATCCAAAGGCATCGCAAAGTCTTTTGATAATATGATTTCTGCCTTCTTTTAAAGTAATCTTAAGCCAAATGTACTGGGGAGTAACTTTAGCTATTTTGACTGCCTCGGCTTTTGCAAAGCCATCATCTAACTTCACTCCTTTTTCTAATTTTTCTTTAATTTTATCAGGAGTATCCTTTTTAAATAACTTTACTTCATAGACCTTATCAAACTTATAAGTTGGGTGCATTAATTTATTTGCAAGCTCTCCATCATTAGTTAAAAGCATAAGACCATTTGAATCGTAATCCAGCCTACCAACTGGAAAAAGCCGAACAGTTGATTTTAGCTTTGGCAATAGCTCAAGAACAGTCTTTCTCCCATGTTCATCTGCACAAGTTGAAATAACATTTCTAGGTTTATTTATTAAATAATATAATTTTGGAGCTGTACTAGTAAGCATCCTATTTCTATATTTAATACTATCCTCTGAAGGATCAACTCTTTCAGCCACGTTTTTACAAACCTTGCCATTAACCTTAACAAGCCCTTGTAAAATATATTCTTCAGATTTCCTTCTAGAAGCTATCCCACAATCAGCCAAATATTTCGCTATCTTAATCTTCATCAATCTCCTCCCCCTCATCTTTCTCGTGCTCGTGCTCGTGCTCGTGAACGTGCTCGTGAACGTGCTCGTGTTCGTGCACGACATCATTATCATTGTTCTCTATTTCTTCCTCTACCTCTACTTCTACTTCTCCCTCTTCTAAATCTTCATCCTCATCCAAAACTGCCTGAGCCTCTTCAAACTCTGATAGTGGAGGCAAATCTTTCAAATTCTTTAAACCAAGCGACTCAAGAAAAAAACTAGAGGTTCCATAAATCATTGGTCGACCAGCTTCCTCTTTCTTCCCAATAATCCTAATTAATTTCCTGGCAAGCAGCATTTTTATAACACCAGAAGAATCAACTCCTCTTAATTTTTCAACCTCTGCTTTTGTTATCGGTTGTTGATAAGCTATAATTGCCAGAGTATCCATTGAAGCCTTAGAAATTCTTTGTGGTTTGATCTTCTTGAAATTTATTATAAACTGTGCATTTTCTTCTTTTGTTCTAAACTGCCAACCATTCGCGACATTCTCCAATGCTATGCCATGATATTCCTTATCAAAATCCTCTTCCAATTCTTCAATAGCTTCCTTAATTATTTCACCATAGTCTTTACCAATAATCTCTCTAAGTTTTGAATTAGAAACAGGTTCAGATGAAACAAAAAGTATTGATTCTATTATTGATTTAATTTTTTCTTTTTCCATTTATTCTTCCCTACAAGCTACAAGCCACAAGCTAAGCTATGACTTCTCTATAATTATTGGCTCATTTACAGACACCTGAAACACTTTAACAAGCCCTGCTTTAATAATCTCTAAAAGTGCTAAAAATAAAACAATCAGATCTATCTTATCAAAAACATTTTCAAATACATCTTCAAAATAGATGCGGTTTTTCTCTTCTAATTTATTTAAAATTTTATCTATCCCTTCTTGAATTGTAAAACGTTCAGGGTCAAGAGTAATACCATCTTTTAATTTCACCCTATTTACGACTTTTTGAAAGGCGTCAACCAAATCAAATAAGGAAATATCTACTTGATCACTAACAACAGTAACTTCATCCGGCAAAATCACATCTTCAGGTCTTTTAAATATTTCTCTATCAAGTCTATTAAATTGTTCAAATGCTTGAGCTGCATTTTTAAACTTCTTATACTCAAGCAGCTGAGCAACTAGATCAGCTCTTGGATCAAGTTCTTCACCTGCTTCATCTTCTCCTTCAATAGGCAGAAGCATTTTCGACTTAATATACATGAGAGTCGCTGCCATGAGAATAAACTCAGAGGCAATCTCAATATTCATTTCTTTCATTTTATCAAGATAAAGAATGAACTCTTCTGTAATCTTTGCAATAGGAATATCAAAAATATCAATTTCATTTTTATTAATAAGATATAACAAAAGATCCATTGGACCTTCAAAAATATCTATGTTTACTTTAAATTCCTGTGTCATATCTTTTCTTTGATTAGATTACAGCTGGTAGCTACATATATATTAATCAAACTCCAGTCAATATTTTAATAAATAACACCGCTGGAAATGCAAATATTCTATATAAGCCAGTAATTAATAGAATCATCAAAAAGAAAAAACCAAATTGTTCATACCTGTAAATAAGATCCGTATATTTATCAGGCAAAACACCCGCTAAAATCTTGCTTCCATCAAGGGGAGGAACTGGAATCATGTTAAAAAAAGCAAGGGCTACATTTATTGAAATCATTATATTGAGAAATATTACAAGTGGTTGTAAAATCGTAAAACCACTATTTACCATTAGAATAATAGGATAGGTATTAATTATTATACGATAAATTACAGCACAAATAATTGCCAAAATGACATTAGACACAGGGCCAGCAAGAGATACCCATAACATGCCTTTTTTTGCATCTTTAAAATTCAAATGATTAACAGGAACTGGCTTTCCCCAACCAAAAAAAAGTGCTGATGGAAAAATTATATTTATAAGTGGAAAAATTATTGATCCAAATAAATCAATGTGAGATCGTGGATCTAAGGTCATTCTTTTAAGATTTTTGGCTGTTGGATCTCCCAATCTATTTGCCATCCAGGCATGAGCAAATTCATGCACTGATAAAGATAAAATAAAAGGCACAATAAACATGACAATACGTTTTACAATTATAACAGCTTCCATGAAAAACTCCATTTCCTACAAAACAAAGAAATGAGCTAATATTATGATAATTAAAAAATAGCAAATCTAAAATAAATTTTCACTTTTAAACTTGAAACTTTATGTAAAGGTTTACTATAATTCATTAAAACATAATGATTATTTTGGAGGTCAAATGACTCAAGAAAAAAAACATGCTGATCCTTGGATTCAATTAATTGAAGATCATCAAGATGTTTCTGAATGGTTTAGTAACTTAGATAAATTACCAAATATTAAAGATAAGCAAGAGATATGGAATCACTTATCAGAAATTGAAGCAATGTTTGATCGAAATCTAATGCTTCATTTTCAATTTGAAGAAGACCATATCTTTTCAAGAGTTTTAGCACATACTACTGATTTAAAGTTAGTAAAATATGTTTTAAGTCTACAAAAAGACCATGGCATAATAACTGAAAGAATTACCAGCTTTTGGAAAATTGTTGAAAATAATGCTGAGACAAAATCTCCAGATTCCTCTGCTAGGCTTATACTTCTTTTTATGGATATCCAAGATGAAATTTTGGATCACGCTCATAAAGAAGATCAAAAACTATTTCCCTATGTAAAAGAAAACCTTGAGTTATTTGAAAATTATGACAAAGAATAATTTAAAATAAAGGTATATAAAATGAAAATAAAGGTTTGGGGTTGCCGTGGCTCAATTCCGGTTTCAGGCAAAGAGTTTTTAAAATATGGTGGGGACACTACTTGCATTGAAATTAGAAGCAAAAACAATGACCTAATTATTATTGATGCAGGGTCAGGTATTCGTCCTCTTGGAAATCTTATTTCTGGCGATGACTTAAAGGCTATAAGCATTCTTTTTACTCACGCTCATTTAGATCATGTCCTTGGTTTTCCATTTTTTAAGCCTATTTATAACGAAAAAGCAACTTTGTGCATTTATGGATGTGTAACTTCACAAGATTCAATTAGAAAGATAATATCAAAAACAATGTCTCCTCCAACCTTTCCAATTAAGTTTGACGACATAAGGGCTGCTGTTAAATTTAAATCTGCATGCTGTAATATTTTTAACATTGGTCCCATTGAAATAACACCAATAAACTTAAGTCATCCAAATGGGGGAACTGGTTTTAAATTCACTGAAGATGGCAAATCTTTCGTATTTTTAACTGATAATGAATTAACATATACTCACCCTACTGGATTGTCATTTGAAGAATACACCAAATTTTGCAGAAATGCTGATGTCTTATTTCATGATTCTGAATATAATAAAGAAGAGTATTCTTACACAAAAACATGGGGGCATACAGTCTACACAGATAGTTTAAACCTTGCTATAAAAGCTAATGTTAAAAACTTCGGCCTCTTTCATCACAACCAAAATCGCAACGATGCTCAGGTTCAGGAAATTGAAAATGATTGTAAACAAATAATAAAAGACAAAAAATCTAATTTAAATTGTTATGCTGTTTTCCAGGGCATGGAAATTCAAATTTAGCTGAACATCCTAATTTTAATTTAACCTTTATTTTCATCCACTTGCAAACACCTTTAGTTATTGATAATTTAAAGGAAATTTTATTTTAAAGATCATAAATTTTTTCTTGCAATCTTTAATTTTTAGTTTTATTTGAGGCTCGAATTCAAATTCAAAAAAAGGTGTATCAGAAGAAAATGAAAAAATGTAATTCAAAAATCATAGTTTTTATCATAATCTTAGCTCTTGGTTTTATTGGAATATTCGGCTATCTGGCTGAAAAAAAGCAAGACCCAATTAGAGTTTTAATGAACTCCAAAGGCGGTCCAGTTGTATTTGATCATAAAATGCATTCATCAGAAGATGCTGCAGCAGTTGAATGTTCTGAATGCCACCATAATTATGATCCAGATACAAAGGAAAAACAGGAATCAAATTGTAGAAAATGTCATTATGATAAAAAACTTGAAAGCGTCTGTGCAGACGATCCCATTCACACCCGATGCGTAGGTAAAAATTGCTATGACTGCCACGCAGATGCAGCCGAAGAACAAGGCTGTAAATTTTGTCACAAATAACAATGGATAGAAAATGAAAATTCAAAAAAACTTAAACCTCAATTTCAAAGATTTAAAAATCACAGAATTACCAGAATGCGATGAAGTAAATTTACTGCTTGGAACTTGTTCCTATGACGAGGCGTGCACAAAATTCAAAGCTTTACAAAGTTTAGAGACAGGTGAAGAACTTTTCCCTGGTTTTATTTCAACTGTTACAGGTGAAATTAAATCAGTAGAAAAAATGACTGGTATTACTGGTGAGCTTAGTGTTCTAAAAGTTCATGTTAATTCAGAAGATAAAGTACATAGCTCTTTTAAGGAACATGAAAACATTTCATCAAAAACGAGAGATGAACTTCTTTCAATAATCAATAAAAGTGGTTTTAATTTCTCAACAGAATCTAATATTAATACAATCTTCATTTATGCTATTGACTTAGAACCGCTTTGCTCAGTAAACTCACAAATTTTTACTGAATCCCAAGATAAGTTAACTGAAGCCCTTACTTTTATTAAAAAACTATATCAAGCTAATGAAATTGTTTTAATAGTACCTAAGGTTCTAGAGGATAAAACAAAGCAAAAAGTTTTAACTAATGCAAAAGTAATCGGGCTTGATGGATTATATCTAAAAGCTGATCCAGCAATGATTATTTCTTCTTTTTCAGATGCGGCCTCTAGAAGCAGTCATGCTTTTATTACTTTTGAAAAAGTGCTTGCTGCTTATAATTCTGTTATTAAAGGACAGCCATATATATATAAGGTTATAAGCCTAATAACAAAAAATGAAAAGAAAAACCTTAAAGTTAGAATCGGAACTCCAATTTCAAAACTTTTAGAGAATACAGAACTAAAAGATAATGATAAAGTTATTCTAGGCGGACCAATGAAAGGACATACTTGTTATGACCTTAATTATCCAGTTAATAGTGATATTGATATGATTTACGTTCAAGATGCAAAAGATGTTTATAAATATGAGTCTAATCAATGCATTAACTGTGGGAAATGTGTTAATGCCTGCCCAGTTAACTTACATGTAAATCTAATTGGTCGTTTTGCTGAATTTTCAAATTTTGAAACCTGTGATGAACTTGGAGTTAATGATTGCATTGAATGTGCATATTGCTCATATAAATGCCCTGCCAAAAGATCTTTGCTACAACTTATGCAGCATGCAAAAAGGCAGATTGCATTAAATACAAATACTGAAATTTAAATAAGAAAGAGTTATTTACAATGAAATTAATTGTTAGTTCTTCGCCACATTGGCATGATGGTAGTTCAATAAAAAAGATCTACTATAACATTATCATTGCCCTATTACCAGTTGTAGCTTTTGCTATTTATTCTTTTGGAATGCATGCTGTTAGAGTCATAGCCTTATCATGCGCTTCTGCCATGCTTTCAGAAGTTCTTATCAGAAAGCTATTTAAAAAAGATTTTGAAACAGATAATGGCTTTGCCTTGTTAACTGGTTTATTATTTGCATTAATCTTACCAGCTAGTATGCCTTACTGGATTGTTATTTTTGGAGCTTTCTTATGCATATTCACTGGAAAAGAAGTTTTTGGCGGTCTAGGAAGCAATCCAATAGCTCCTGTACTTGTTGGATGGGCCATTTTAAGAATTTCCTGGCCAGAATATTTTAATCTCAACTTTGTGCTTGCGCCTTATGATCTAGCTTATGACTGGCAATACCCATTAGCACTTGTTAAATCATCAGGAACTGATTCTATTGCTACATATACAATGATGGATCTTTTCATGGGTAAACAAGCTGGTGGTTTAGGAAGCACAAATGGTCTTTTATTACTAATTGGTGGAGCTTATCTAATTATTAGAAAAATTATATCCTGGGAAATTTCATTATTTTTCCTAATTGGAACACTCATAATGGCCACCATATATAATGTTATGAATCCTTCATTATATGCCAATGGTTTATTTCATATTTTAACTGGAAACTTACTTATTGGGCTTTTCTTTTTATCAACAGACTATGGATCAAGTCCATATTCGAAATGGGGACTGATTATTTTTGGTCTTGGTTGCGGAATGCTTACAGTCATCTTAAGAGCATGGTCTTCTTACCCAGATGGTGTAGTTTTTGCAATTATGATTATGTCATTATTCACCCCTTTACTTGATAAAATTGCTCCTAAAATAAAGAAAATTAATGTGAATTATTTAGAAAGAAATAAGGTATTATGAAAGAATCAATAAAAATGATAATGGTACTGTCATTGATTTGTGCAGTATGCAGCTTTGTACTAGCCTTTATTCATAAAGGAACCAAAGAACGAATCCAAGAACAGGTTCTTATTAATGTTAAAGGCCCAGCTGTTGAAACAGTATTATCTGGCTCCGAAAATGAACTGATCAAAGATAGAAAAGAATATGATGTAGATTCTGGAAAACTCCAGGTATTTACAGGTAATAAATCAAATGCTCCCTGGGCTGTAGCTTTTGAAACATTTGCAGGAGGATTTGGTGGAGATGTTGGAGTTGTAGTTGGTTTTAACCTGGAAGATGACACCCTCACAGGCATTGGAATCACAACACATAAAGAAACACCAGGAGTTGGATCTAAAATAGGAGAACCAACATTTTCAAATGCATTCAAAGATAAATCTATTGATGACACCTTTAAGGTCAAAGCAGATGGTGGTGTTATTGATGCTATCACTGGTGCGACAATTTCATCAAAAGCGGTTTGTAATGCAGTTGAAAAAGCAATACCAATTTATAAAGAATTAAAAGAAAAACTTTAAACAAATAAATAATTAACTTAATTTGACAGGATATACTTTTTATGAGCAAATCTATTACACATGAATTTTTTAAAGGTTTCTGGGAGGTGCTCCCGCCTTTTAGACTTGTGCTTGGTCTGTGTCCAACTCTTGCTGTTACAAAATACGCTGAAAATGGAATTGGAATGGGCCTTGCTACAACTTTTGTTTTACTATGTTCCAATGTTATTATTTCGTCAATTAAATCGATCATACCTAAAAAAGTTAGAATCGCTAGCTACGTTGTGGTTATCGCTTCCTTTGTTGTTATGGTTGAATTATTAATGCAAGCCTATTTCTATACACTCTTTACAAAACTAGGCATATTTATTCCACTTATAGTTGTTAACTGCATTATTCTAGGAAGAGCAGAAGCTTTTGCCTCAAAAAACACTGTTATCAAATCAGCTGCTGATGGTCTAGGAATTGGCCTGGGATTTACAATCTCATTATTTGTATTAGGTGGATTAAGAGAAGTATTTGGATATGGCACTTTCTTGGGAATGTCAGTATTTGGTGCATCCTTTAAACCATTTAATTTTATGGTTGAAGCTCCAGGAGCCTTTGTATGTCTTGGCTTACTACTAGCTTTAATGAATCTTATAACAAAAAAATAAAAGAATTTAAGGAATTTTTATGGAATATCTTGTAATTATAATAAATGCTATGCTGGTTAAAAATATCTTACTGGCCCAATATCTTGGCAACTGTCCATTCTTAGGTGTTTCTAAAAAAACATCAACAGCCTTTGGCATGGGAATAGCTGTTATTTTTGTAATGACCTTTGCTACAATAATAACCTGGGTTGTACATAATTATTTTTTGGTAGCTTTTAAACTAGAATACCTACAAACCATTGTTTTCATCCTGGTTATAGCAGCTTTGGTTCAATTGGTGGAAATGTTTTTGAAAAAAGCCATTCCTCCTTTATATCAAGCCCTTGGCATATTTTTGCCACTTATCACAACAAACTGCGCTGTATTAGGCGTTGCTTTAATTTGTGTTAAAGATGGCATGAATTCTGTTGATAGCCTGGTTTACGCTGTTGCATCAGGATCAGGATTCGCTCTGGCCTTAATATTATTCGCTGGAATTCGTGAAAGATTTGAAATCGCATATATTCCAAGAGCGCTCCAAGACACTGCAATAGCGCTTGTAATGGCTGGTTTAATGGCCTTGGCCTTCTTTGGCTTTATGGGAATTGATGCCTCTCTTAAAACTTTGACAATGTAATAATAAAAAAAGGGAAAATAAATTTTATGCTTACTGCAACAATATTTTTATTAGTATTAGGTTTTATATCAGCAATTATGTTATCAATTGCTGCTAAAGTATTTTATGTATATGAAGATCCTAAAATCGAAGAAGTAACTGATGCAATGCTTGGCGCTAACTGCGGTGGTTGTGGATATGCTGGTTGCTCTGCAGCTGCTGAAGCGGTTGTAAAAGGCAAAGCAAAGGTTGATATTTGCTCAGCTGGTGGATTTGAAATAGCAAAACAAGTAGCAAAGGCTATGGGTGTGGAAGTTGAAGAAAAAGAACCTGAGATATCAACACCAGGTTGCTTCTATGGTTATAATGAAGCTGAACTTAAGTTTAACTATAATGGAACAATGGACTGTAGAGCTGCAACCTTGCTTTATGGAGGCAGCAAAGAATGCCAAATTGGTTGTTTGGGTCTTGCAACTTGTGTTAGAGCATGTCCCTTTAATGCCTTATCAATGGGAGAAAATAATCTTCCAGTTGTTAACAAAGAAAAATGCGTATCCTGTGGAATTTGTGCTGATGTTTGTCCAAAAGATATTATTACACTAACATCTTCAACAACAAGACTTTTATCAGATCAAAAGTACACAGATTGCACAGCTCCTTGTCAAAGACACTGTCCTGCTGAAATTGACATTCCAGCTTATATTCGATCTATATCTAGCAAAAATTATGCTGAAGCAATAAAGATTATTAAAGAAAAAAATCCTTTCCCATCAGTTTGTGGATGGATTTGCCCTGCTCCATGTGAATCTGAATGCAGAAGAAATTTACTTGATGCCCCAGTTTCTATTAATCATTTGAAAAAATTTGTTGCTACTTTTGAAAAAGATAAAAATGAAAGAATTAAACCATATCTACCTGAAGCAAAAGGCAAAAAAGTCTCTATTATTGGTGGTGGTGTAGAAGGACTAACATCTGCATATTACCTAAGAAGACTTGGTCACAAACCAACTGTTTATGAGGCAAGCAGCAAACTGGGTGGAATTTTAAGATATGTTATTACTGAAGAAAGATTACCAAGAGATGTTATAAACTGGGATATTCAAGGAATCCTGGATCTTGGGGTTGAAGCTTATACTGAAAAAACAATTGGTAAAGATTATACTTTAGGTTCCTTAATCAAAGAAGATTCTGAATTTGTACTTTTGACAACAGGTGGCTGGGATTCTTTTCAAATTATAAATAAAAATTCAGCTAGACCTCAAATTATTCCAAATACCTATTTAATGTTAGACTTTTTACAATGTTTTATAAAAGGAAGCAAAAAAGATATTGGTGATCATGCTGTTATTGTTGGTGGTGGCAATACCGCTTCAAAGGCTGCAAACATTTGCCTAAACAATGGGGCAAGTAAGGTTACTATTGTCTTTCCATATTCTGAAAAAGAAGCAAAATTTCAAAACATTAATCTTGAATTGCCTGAGAATACTGAAATATTATTTTCATCTAAAGTTACAGAGTTAAGTGGTGACAATAATAAATTATCAGAAATTCAAATTATGGTAGATAATGAACTTAAAACTATCTCTTTAAATACTCTTATTGTAGGCTCAGGAAGATATCCTGAAATGCTCTTTGAAAAATTTGATGATACAAAATGGAAAACTGTAGATATTTTCAAAGTACTTCCTCAAGACAAAGACCTTGGTATTTTTACAGTAAATAACATTGGCAGACCAAGTGATTATTCTGGTGTTGTTGTGTCAGTGGGCAGAGGACGAAAGATGGCAAAAGCTTTGCACCTATTTTCTAAGGGAGAGGAAATAAAACCTGAAGATGCTGTAATATTAGATGAAAAACTCTTACAAAACATTCATAGCATTGATGAGAATAAAAATCTTCTAAGCTCAAAAGGCAAGCTTGATCCAATGGATAATCTTAATGAAGGCGAAGCTATAAGTGAAGCAGAAAGATGCTTAAACTGTGGCTTACTTTGTTATAAAAAATCATTAAACAATGACAATTTAAAGTGCATAAGGAATTAAAAAAATAATATGGAAAATACTATTAAATTAAATGGACATGTTTATACCTTCACTCCAGGCGAAACCATTCTGGATGTAGCAAGGAGAAATAATGTTTGGATTCCAACTCTTTGTCACCTAAAGGGTGCTCATCCAACAGGAGCTTGCAGAATTTGTCTTGTTGAAGCAAAAGGCGGCAGAGCTCTTCTGACAGCTTGTTCTACACCCGCTGAAAAAAATATGGATATTAAAACTGAAACCCCTGAAATTAGAAAATGCAGAAAGCTGGTAATTGAATTACTGCTTATTTCAGGCAATCATAACTGTTCTATCAGAGGTCTTAAAGAAAATGATTGGACAGAGTTTCAGGAAAAGACTTGTGAATATGATAAAGCCAATGATATTTGTGTTGCATATGGAACATGCGATCTCCAGGCTTTAGCCTATAAATATCAAGTTAACTATCGCAGACTAGATGGTATGAAACCTAAATATCAAATTGAACTTGATGATGATCTTATTGGTAGAGACCATTCAAGATGTATTCTTTGTGGAAGATGTGTTCAAGCTTGTAATGATATTCAAGTTAATAACGCTATCTCTTATGGCTATCGAGGAAACATATCAAAAATAGTTGTAAAAGGTGACAAGACTTTACCAACCTCAGACTGTGTCTATTGTGGAGAATGTATACAAGTTTGTCCAGTTGGCGCCCTCTTTGAAAAACAAGAAAGATTTGATTCAAGAATGTGGAGCGGGGAATGGGCAAAAGCCACTTGTTACTATTGTGGCACAGGCTGCCAACTAGATTTAAAAATTATTGATGGCAAGGTTGTAAAAGTAAATGGCAATGAAAACTTAAATCCAAATAATGGAAGGCTTTGTATCAATGGCCGCTTTGGCTTCAGTTTTGTTAATTCTGATAAAAGAGTTAAAACTCCATTAATTAAAAAAGATGGCGACTTTGTTGTGGCTTCCTGGGATGAGGCTTTTGATTTAATTAGCTCTAAACTAAAAGAAGCTGGCAAGGATTCGACAGCAGCCATTTTATCTCCTAAGTATTCATGTGAAGATTTATTTAGCGCGAATAAATTCTTTACAGAAGTAATCAAAACTCAAAACATTACTCATTTTGAAGCTTTTGGCGCTTTTAATAAAAATTATGCTGATTTAAAAAATCTAGATACAATAGTAATATATAATTACAATATAACAAAAGAAAATCCAGTTGCTGCCTCTTATATTAAGCAAGCAATTATAAAAAATAAGGTTAATCTTATTGTTGTTGATAAGAACAAGAATGAGCTTTCAAAATATGCAAGCATTAACTTAAAAGACGCTGAGTCACTAGCAGAACATGCAAAAGGTGCAACTTATTTATTTTATAAAGCAGGAGATGATATTTCCAAAGTTAAGGAAATAAATAATATTAAGTGTTTTGGTTTAAGCTCAAATAATAACTCTTTAGGCCTATATTTATTAGGAATTGAACCAAAAGCTTTAGATTTTTCTAAAATGAAATTCATTTATACAATGAGCGCTTCATTAAAAGAAAAGAAAGATGGCCAATTTCTTGTTGTTCAAGATATTTTCCTAAATGATAGTAATCAAAACGCGGACCTAATACTGCCATCTGCAGTTTGGATTGAAACAGATGGAACTTACATAAGCAATGATTACCATGTAAACAAGACATCTAAATCAATAGAGCCTACTTTTGAAGCAAAATCACCCTTTTGTGTTTTTAAAACCTTAGCCGCTAAATTTAATGCAAGCTTTAATTATAATTCAGCAGAAGAATTATGGGATAAAGAAATTACTGAAAAGTTTTCACACTTCAAAAACCTTTCTTCAAGCATGATTAAAGCTGGAAATTTAAAAAGCACTGAGGCATTTGAAATTGCTTTTGATAATAAATTTTCAATTCCTGACTACATTGATTGCCCTGATTATAAAAATATTTTTTCTGAAAATTGCACAGGCCTTGCAAAGGCTGCACACAAACTTGCCAAGGAGAAAAACTAAGATGCAAACAGAATCAACCACAGCTGCAAACACTCAAGACTTTGCAATTCTTGATGAGCTATATGATAAATTCAAAGATAAAAATTCTTTGATGATTTTTTTACAACAAGTTCAAGTTAAATTTGGTTATGTTCCAGAATACGCAGTAGGTTATCTTTCAGAAAAGCTAAACCTTTCTGAAAGTCATATCTTTGGTGTTTTAACTTTTTACTCACAATTTAGAACCACACCAGTTGGCAAAAACCTTGTTAAAGTTTGCATGGGAACTGCATGCCACGTTGCTGGAGCAAAAGTTTTAGGTGAAAGTTTAAAGTCATATTTGAAATTAGATGAAACAAAAGATACAACTGAAGATGGTCTTTTTACTATTCAAGATGTTGCCTGCCTTGGTTGCTGTGCACTTGCACCAGCTGTTATGGTCAATAACAAGGTTTTTGGCAAGCTTGATTCAAACAGTGTTAAAAAGGTCATTGATGATTATAGAAATGCATCACAATAATAAAGGATGATAAAATATTATGTCTAGTATTACAGTAGGAATGGCAACTTGTGGAAGAGCCGCAGGAGCCGAAGATGTTTATAATGCAATTAAAGATTACATTGAAAAAGAAAATATTGATATCAAATTATTAAAAACCGGTTGCATTGGATTTTGCGCACAAGAAGTTATTGCTGAAATAAAAGTTGATGGAAGATGTCAATTAACATATGGATCAATTGATCCTGAAAAAGTTCCAGATATTTTTGAAAAAACTATAAAAAATGGTGAAATAATTAAAAAGAATGCCTTGTTCCAATATCGAAGTGCTGATGAAAATATTAAACCATATGAAGATGTTCCTTTTGATGATGAATTTTCAGTTATTAAAAATCAACACAGAATAGCATTGAAAAATGCTGGAGTAATTAATCCATTTTCGATCCAAGAATATATGGATAGAGATGGTTATAAAGCTATTGATAAAATGCTAAAAGCCACACCTGATAATGTAATTGATTGGGTTAAAATTTCAAATGTTAGAGGTAGAGGCGGCGGAGGCTTCCCTACATTTCTTAAATGGACTTTCTGTAAAAATGCTCCAGGTGATGTTAAATATGTTATCTGTAATGCTGATGAAGGCGATCCAGGTGCATTCATGGATAGATCATTACTAGAAGGCGATCCACATTCAGTCCTGGAAGGAATGATTATTGCTGGTTATGCAATTGGAGCAACAGAAGGCTTTATATATTGCAGAGCTGAATATCCTTTGGCCCTTGAAACTCTGGACAAAGCCTTACAAGACGCTAGAGAAAAAAAATTCCTTGGCAAAAATATTTTAGGTTCAGATTTCAGTTTTGATATCAGCATTCGTGAAGGTGCTGGAGCCTTTGTTTGTGGTGAAGAAACAGCACTTATTGCTTCAATTGAAGATCAACGTGGAATGCCTAGACCTCGCCCTCCATTTCCACCGGTTAAGGGATTATGGGCAAGACCCACAGTTGTTAATAATGTTGAAACCCTCGCAAACCTTCCAAGAATTATTTATGATGGACCTGAAAAGTTTGCAGCCATTGGCACAGAAAAATCAAGTGGTTCAAAGGTTTTTGCATTAGCTGGTAAAGTTAAATACACAGGCCTTGCTGAAGTTCCAATGGGAACCACTTTAAAAGAACTCATTTATGAAGTTGGTGGTGGAGCTGTTAATAAAAGAAGAAAAATTAAAGCAGTTCAACTGGGAGGTCCTTCCGGTGGATGTATTCCAGCTTCAATGTTTGACCTTCCTATTGACTATGACTCCATTAATAAAACTGGCGCCATTATGGGCTCTGGTGGTGTAGTTATTATGGATGAATCAAGCTGCATGGTTGATATTGCAAAATTTTTCTTAGAATTTACAGCAGAAGAAAGCTGCGGTAAATGTACCCCTTGTAGAGTAGGCTCAAAGGTCTTATTAGAAATCCTTCATAGAATTAGTGAAGGAAAAGGCAGAATAGAAGACCTGGACACATTAGAAGATCTTTCAAAAACAATTATTGACGCTTCATTATGTGGCCTAGGAAAAACAGCACCAAATCCTGTTTTAACAACCTTAAAATATTTTAGACATGAATATGAAGCTCACATAATTGACAAGGAATGTCCTGCTCATGTTTGTTCACACTTCCTAAAATACAAAGTTATTCCTGATAAATGTATTAAATGCGGTCTGTGCAAAAAAGCTTGCGAATTTGGTGCAATAAAATGGGAAAAGAAAGAAATAGCCGAAATCGACAGAGATAAATGTACAAAATGCAGGATATGTTTTGGCGTTTGTCCTTGTATGGCTATTGAATAAGCAATAAATTTTAATCCTAATTCCCTATCTTAATCATAATATTTTAATAAGTAAGCATCATTTAATCTGTAGGATCTTTCTAGGACAATCTTAAAAATTCAACACTGATTTTCATGTAAATTTCGTGTTGATAGCTAATACTGGAGCTTATAGTTATTCAATGAGTTTAAATAATAATCAAAGAAAGCCTGCAAAAGGAATTATAATTTAATAACATTCATATTTCCATTGACAATATACTAGATTTTAGTCTAAAATATACGTGTTTCTATTAGAGTTAATTCGAATTTATTAGGATTTTAAAATGGATCGATATTTAAAAAAATATATTAAAAATGATTTAAAAGAAAAAATGGTATTTGTTGGTGGTGCGCGGCAAGTTGGCAAAACAACAATGGCACTAAGTGTTTTAAATGCCAAAAATGAAAAACATCCTGCTTATTTAAACTGGGATATTTTAGACAACAAAAGAAAAATTAAAAATGCTCAAATTCCCAAAGAAGAAAACTTGATAGTATTTGATGAAATACACAAATATAAAGATTGGAGAAATTTAATTAAAGGCATCTATGATGAATATAAATCTGAAAAACAATTTCTAATAACTGGCTCTGCTAGACTAGATTATTATAGAAGAGGCGGTGATTCTCTTTTGGGCAGATATCATTATTATAGACTTCATCCCTTATCACTTCTGGAAATAAACAAGAAACCAAACAAAAACGATCTTTCTTTGCTTTTAGAGTATGGTGGATTTCCAGAACCATTTCTTAAAGCAAATAAAAGATCATGGAAAAGATGGCAGCTTGAAAGAAATACTAGAGTGATCCAGGATGATTTAGTAAATCTAGAAAAAGTAAGAGAAATTTCACAACTGTCTTTACTATCTTCGATATTGCATGAAAAAGTTGGATCAATCCTTTCCCTAAACAGCCTTAGGGAAGACTTAAATGTTGCCTTTGAAACTGTTGACACCTGGATCAGTATCTTAGAAAATCTATATTATTGCTATAGAATATCACCTTTTGGAATAAATAAATTAAGATGTGCTAAAAAAGAAAAGAAATTATACTTATGGGATTGGTCAATGGTTCAAGATCAAGGAAGCAGATTTGAAAACCTGGTTGCCTCACATTTATTAAAATATTGCCACTTTATTGAGGATACCCAAGGCGATAAAATGGAGCTTAATTTCATTAGAGATGCAGATAAAAGAGAAATTGATTTTATTGTTCTAAAAAATTCTAAGCCATGTTTTGCAGTTGAAACAAAACACTCAGCTAAATCCATTTCCAAACACATTGCCTATTTTTCCAAAAGATCTAAGATCCCTCAATTTTATCAGGTTCATTTAGGTGATGATGATTATGAAAAAAAAGAGCTTAGAACTCACGTTATCCCATTTCATAAATTTTCTGAGATACTTGTTTAAAAAATTAATTTCCAAGTTTCTTGCTCTATTTAGCTTGAAGCCGATCCCCCAGATGAACATAGATTAAAAAAATAAACAGCCGGACTTGCAACGACTTGCTTATAGCCAGGTCTGAATAATTAAACAGAACGAACCTTGACTTTATTTAAAGAGCTCCCGTTCACATCCAGGTACTCCCACATTTCGTTGAAAATAATCAATAATCAATGAATACTTGGTCGCCAGTCGCCAGAGCACCAGTCACCAGTAAGATAGAGGCTTATTCAACTCTGATATTTTTTATTGTAACATTTGAAGAAAGAATTGTATCAGCTAATTTACTTGTTAAATTTTCATTTAATTGGCGTGTAAATTCTTCCAAATTTCCTGTTTCTAAAGCGCTTGCCACTTGATCTGTTGTTAATAGTTCCATTATAATTCCTTTAAGCTGAGCAACATGATTTATCTGTGTGAATTATATCTCCATCTACTCCAACTATAATTCCATATAAAAATTTATCAAAATCCTGTGTTAATACATCTGTTGGAATTATCATATCAATAATCACAACACGACGGGCTAGATTGTTTTTTTATTATGACAATGATGCCTTAGATTGCGTGGGATTTAATAATTATTGACATTGTTCAAATTCAGCAGCAGTTCCGTATGCCTGCAAATCAGACCATTCTGTTGTTAAGACAAAAAGATTTCTGTTGAAACCAACTATTGCTATTGAAAGGTCATTATCACTTTCACTATATGGATCATCAAAAGAATCTAAAAATGAATCATCAAAAAAGCATTATAATGTCACCATAAATAAGACTAGATTATTCTGATCATCTTGTCATGCTTTTCTTGTTGATTTCTTCCTGTTTTGAATTATTTTAAGTTTTATACTTTAACGATGTCTCAGAAAGTTCCTATGAATTTAAGAGACACTGGATATTTTTCATTTTCTGTCTGATTTTACATAGCAATTTATTTTCTTATTCAAAAACAGACATTATTGATAATAATATTTCCCAGATACTCCTTGATGAAATCAAGAACAACAAGTCTGAAATTGATCGAAGCACACTTTTATCTCTTTCAGAAGAGCTATATTTATATTTACTTTCAATTGGTAAAACAGAAGAAAACCTTAACCTATTAGGTGGAATTAAAGATCTTTATATTGAAAATAATAGCGAAGAAGGAAGGATATTTACTCAATCAAGAGTATTATTCCTGAAAGGAGAATTTGAAAGTGCAGCTAATGCAATACCGCCAGAATGGCTTCAAAAATACACCGAATATTTAAAAATAATAGAAAAAGCAAAAAGGAAAAGAAATCAGTATAAAAAAATATTCCCATACCTTGCTGTTTTGAACCAGATTCTTTTACGTACAATGGACCAACTTAAATATGATGGATCTGATTTATCTTTTTTCAAAGCAAAAGAAAATTTAATCTATGGAATGATAATTTCAGATGAAAGACTAATGAAATTGGATGACAGTAATAATGTTTTAAATATTCTTTCTTTAATAGAAGAAGTAAAACACACATTAATTCAGAATAATAATATATTTTTGGATCATCTCCGAATTGCGTACCCAAGCTAAAAGTTTTAACAGATCTTTTTTATAAAATGCTAAGCACCGATCTCCTTGCTTTTAATGCATTTTATAAAAGAGATCTGTTAAAACTTTTAGCAAGCACTGTTTCTAAATAATAAGATATAACGATACTTGATACAATGTGGACCAAATTAAGAACTGTTCTTAATAAATTGGGATAAAA
>JBDREC010000102.1:0-79052 GCA_043820105.1 Pseudomonadota bacterium | reverse complement strand
ATATAATATAAGTATAAAAAATATTTTGAACTATAATTAAGCATAATTTAAATTTAAAGTTTTAAGCTTTATGTATTAGGTTTTAAGTTTTTTACTTATAACTTATCACTTACAGCTTACTACTTGTATTAGGAGCTTTAAAATGAAGTTTTCAATTGAAAGAAATTCTTTTTTAAATGGATTATCAAAGATACAATCAATTACAGATAAAAAAGGAACCTTACCTGTATTAACAAATGTATATTTAGCCACAAAAGGTAAAGGTAAAATAGAACTTAAAGCCACTGATTTAGATATTGTTTTTCAAACAATGTATGATGCTGAAATTCAAGAAGAAGGAGCTGTTTTAGTTTCTTCAAGACATTTATGTGATATTGTCAGAGAGCTTCCGGAAGGAAAGGTTAGTATTTTATTAGATCCTGATAATAGAGTTATTGTTTCAAGTAGAAAATCAGTTTTTAAACTTGTTACCATGCCTGTTACTGAATTTCCTAAAATTGAAGAAAATAATAAAGAGGATCTTTTGGAATTTGATTTAGATTCTTTTAAAGAAATGATTACAAAAACTATTTATGCCACTTCTCAAGAAGAAACAAGATATAATCTAAATGGTGTTTATCTTGAAAAAATGGATGATACTTCAAAAAATATGTTAAGAATGGTAGCAACAGATGGCCATAGGCTAGCATTAATTGAAAAAGAAATGAATAAAGCTTTTGATATAAAGGCAAAAGGCGGAGTTATTTTGCCTAAAAAAGGTCTTTTAGAACTTAAAAAGCTTCTTGATGAAGGTGGAGATAAAATATATTTTCAATTAAAGAAAAATCAGGCTGTTTTTGCAAAAGATGATACTTTTTTAGTAATGAGAGTTATTGATGGGAAATTTCCAGACTATAGAAGAATAATTCCACAAAAAACAGATAGAAAATTTGATTTAAAAAGAGAAGATCTTTTTAATACTTTAAAAAGAGTTTCTTCTATTTCATCGCATACTCAAGATAAAATTAAATGTATTAATTTTAATTTTAAAAGAGGCGCTATTGAGCTTTCTTACAGACACCCAGAAATAGGTGAATCAAAAGAAGAAATTCAAAATGTAAATGGAGATGTTGAAATGAATCTTGGTTTTAACTCCAAATTCTTTCTGGATGTACTAACAAATATAGTTGATGAAAATGTATCTATTTTCTTGAGTGACGAAGTTAGCCCTGTTTTGCTTCAGTTTAATGATAATGAAGAATATTTGAATGTAATTATGCCAGTGAGACTATAAGAGTTTAATAAATCCTTTGGTACAGCGTACTGCGTACAGAGTACGGCGTACAGTAATAAATCATTCTTAAAATGAGACTAAACGTTGATTATAAAAACTATAAATATAAAAAATTTCAGAAATCATGAAAACCTTTCATTAAATCTGCAAAAAGGTGTTAACTTTTTTTGGGGTTTAAATGGAATTGGAAAAACAAATATTATTGAAGCTGTTTATTATAATTTTCATCAAACCTCATTTAGAACAAAAAATAAAGATCATTTAATAAAAGAAGGTAGGGATGGTTTTGATATAGAAGTTCATGCAAATCATTCATTTGGCGATACCCAATACAATTCTATATTTAATGGAAAACAAAAGAAATTTCTGATAAATGGTAATATTGAAAGAAGCATAACAAATTCTATAAAAAATACTCCCATTGTTTTATCTGCTCCAAATGACTTTTGGACAATTAAAGGATCTCCGCAAGAAAGAAGAAATTTTATAGACTCAGCTCTTTCCAGATTAGATAATATTTATTTAAAAGATCTTCTAATATATAAAAAAATTGTTAAAAATAGAAATGCTGTTTTAATAAGAATTTATCAAAGATCATGTTCTTTTGATGAAATTTATATTTGGAATGAACAGCTTTTTACATATTCTTCAAAATTATTAGAAAAACGACTTAAATATGTTGAATTATTAAACCTTAATCTAAATGAAATTTTATTAAAATATTATGATGATCTCAAAATAAATGTGAACTATTATGAAAACAAGGAATTTGATTTCAATTATTGGGAAAATAAAGAAGCTTTTAAGCTGCTTTTTGATAAGCTTAAGGAAAAAGAAGTAATTAGACAAAAATCTTTAATTGGTCCTCATAGAGATGATATAATTTTTATTAGAAATAATAAGGAAGCCAGGTTTTTTACTTCACAGGGTGAAACAAAGGAGCTAGCTGTCTTATTAAAACTAGCAGAATTATATATTTTGAGAAACAATTTTAACAATAAACCCATATTTTTATGGGATGATTTAGGAGCTGAGCTTGATATTATAAAAAGAGATAGGTTATCTTCAATTTTAGCTGATTTAGATATTCAAGTTTTATGTACAACCACTGAAATTGACACATATAAAAAAAATAAATTTTCTTCTAAATTCGCCTTTTTACAGGTGACATAAGATAGTTTTTTAGTGTAAAATATGGGTCAATTTTTTCAATTAAGGATAAGTAAATGACAGAAGAAAATTTTAATAAAAATAAGGCTTATGATGCTGATTCTATTACTGTTCTAGAAGGCTTAGAGGCAGTTAGATTAAGGCCATCAATGTATATTGGCTCAACAAGTTCATCAGGCTTGCATCATCTGGTGTTTGAAGTTGTTGATAATAGTGTTGATGAGGCTTTAGCTGGATTTTGTAATGAAATAAATGTCACAATCCATGTTGATAATAGTATTACTGTTGAAGATAATGGAAGAGGTATTCCTGTTGATATGCATGAAGAATATGGAAAGCCTGCCTGTGAAGTTGTTTTAACGGTTCTTCACGCTGGTGGAAAGTTTGATAATTCAACTTACAAAATATCAGGCGGTCTTCATGGTGTTGGTGTATCTTGTGTTAACGCACTTTCAGAAGAATTAAATCTTGAGGTAAAAAGAAATGGTGCAGTATATCAACAAAAATTCAAGAAAGGAGATACTGTAACTGAATTAAAAGTAGTTGGATCATCAGAGAAAATAGGAACTAAAATTCATTTTAAACCTGACAGTACTATTTTTACAGTTTTGGAATATGATTTTGATATACTGGCAAGAAGATTAAGAGAACTATCATTTTTAAATCAAGGTCTCAAGATTACTTTGCTTGACGAAAGAAATGATAAAGAAAAAACATTTTATTTTGAAGGAGGAATATCTTCTTTTGTACAGCATTTAAATACAGGCAAAAACTGTGTTCATCCAAAACCAATATTTTTTAATGATGTTCAGGATAAAGTAGATATACAAATAGCCTTTCAATATAATGATGGATATAATGAGAATGTCTATTCATATGTTAATAATATTAATACTGTTGACGGTGGAACGCATCTTATTGGTTTTAGAACAGCAATAACTAGATCTATAAATACTTATGCAACAGCAAATAAACTATTAAAAACTTTAAAAGAAAATCCAACAGGTGATGATATTAGAGAAGGAATTTCAGCTGTAATTTCAGTTAAGGTACCTGCTCCACAATTTGAAGGACAAACAAAATCAAAACTTGGTAACAGCGAAGTTAAGGGAATTGTTGAAACCTTTTTTAATAATCAAATGTCAACTTTTCTGGCGGAGAATCCAGATGTTGCTAAAAAAATTATTGAAAAAATTGTTGATGCAGCCCGTGCTCGTGTTGCAGCTAGAAAAGCCAGAGAAACAATCAGAAAAACAGCAATGGATATTGGAAACTTACCAGGCAAACTAGCTGATTGTCAGGAAAAAGATCCTGCCTTATGTGAATTATACATTGTGGAAGGTGATTCAGCGGGAGGTAGTGCAAAGCAAGGAAGAGACAGAAAAAATCAAGCAATCTTACCTTTAAAAGGAAAAATTTTAAATGTTGAAAAAGCTCGTCTTGACAAAATGCTTTCAAGCCAGGAAATAAAAACATTGATCACTGCAATGGGCACAGGAATTGGTGAAAAAAATTATGATATAAACAAGCTAAGATATCATAAAATAATTATTATGACAGATGCTGATGTTGATGGTTCACATATTAGAACCCTACTTTTAACTTTCTTTTATAGGCACATGGAAGATGTTATTAAAAATGGACACCTCTATATTGCTCAACCACCTTTGTTTAAAATTAAAAGAAAGAAAAGTGAAACATATTTAAAAAATGAACATGAACTAGAAGAATACTTATTAAAATATGGTACGGAAGATGTTAAGTTTGTAAGTAATCCAGATCTAAAAAAGGATGTATTAAATAAAATAATTAAAAAAGTTATTCGTTATGATAAGATCTTAACTGTGCTTAATAAATTAAAAGATAGAAATGTAATTGAAGCAGTTATTAATGGTGAAGAACTAACAGAAGAAATTATTAAAGATAAACAAAAATTGGAAAGTTTTATCCCTGCTTATGAAAAATATTTAAGAAAGAATTTTCCAAATCTTAGCGAAGTTAAGGCTATTATTGAACACGATGAAGAACATGATTGTGAAAAAATTATATTTGAAACTAAAGCAAATGGAACCGAAAGAAAAACGTGGATTGATTTTTATTTAGTAACTTCACCTGAATATAAAGAGCTAACACTACTTTCACAAGAGTTTAAAAGCTTTTCATCTTTTCCTGCTGAGGTTGAAATATTAGATAGCTCTTATATCATTAGAAATATTTTAGATCTTAAAACCTTAGTTTTAGATTCAGCAAAGAAAGATATATATATTCAAAGATATAAAGGCTTAGGTGAAATGAATCCAGAACAACTTTGGGAAACCACCATGAATCAAGAAAACAGAACCTTACTACAAGTTAGAATTGAAGACGCTGTTGAAGCAGATAGTATATTTTCTGTTTTAATGGGAGATCAGGTTGAACCAAGAAGAGAATTTATACAGGAAAATGCCTTGAATGTGTCTTATTTGGATATTTAAAATTTTAGAGTTAAATTGACCATTAACCATTGATTATTGAGGATTAAAATAATCAATAATTAATAATCAATTCTCAATTATTTTTAAAGGATTAAAAATAGATGGAAACAAACCTCATAAGAGTTAATATTGAAGATGAAATGAAGACCTCATACATGAGCTATGCAATGAGTGTTATTGTAGGTCGAGCATTACCAGATGTCAGAGATGGCTTTAAACCTGTTCATAGGCGTGTTATGTACGCTATGAGCGAAATGAATAATTACTGGAATAAATCCTATAAAAAATCCGCACGTGTAGTTGGTGATGTAATTGGTAAGTATCACCCCCATGGAGATACAGCTGTTTATGATACTATTGTTAGAATGGCTCAGGATTTTTCTTTAAGATATCCACTTGTAGATGGCCAGGGTAATTTTGGCTCAGTTGATGGCGATTCACCTGCTGCTATGAGGTATACAGAAGTTCGCCTGGATAGAATTGCGTCAGAAATGCTGGAAGATCTTGACAAAGAAACAGTTGATTTTACACCAAACTATGATGAATCACTTTTTGAACCTTCTGTTTTGCCATCTAAGCTTCCAAATCTGTTAATAAATGGATCTTCAGGAATAGCAGTAGGTATGGCAACAAATATTCCTCCTCATAATCTTGGTGAAATTGTTGATGCTATTATTTATTTAATTGATAATGCAGATTGTGAAATAAAAGATTTAATTAAAATAGTTCCTGGCCCTGATTTTCCAACAGGCGGTTATATTTGCGGTAAAGATGGAATAGTTAGTGCCTATAAAACAGGTCGCGGTATTGTAAGAATGCGTGGAAAGGCAAACGTTGAGCCAATGGGAATAAATGATAGGGAAAGAATTGTTATTACAGAGCTTCCTTATCAAGTAAATAAAGCCAGATTAGTTGAAAAAATAGCAGAGCTTGCTAAAGATAAAAAGATTGAAGGTATTTCAGATATTAGAGATGAGTCTGATAGAACCGGAATGAGAATGGTTATTGAGCTTAAAAAAGATATTATCTCAACAGTTATTTTAAATCAACTTTTTAAACATACAGCTCTTGAATCTACTTTCGGTATTATCATGTTAGCTATTGTGGACAAAATGCCAAGGGTGTTAAATTTAAAAGAAGTTTTAGTCTATTTTGTTGAACATAGAAAAGAGATTGTAACTAGACGAACAATTTTTGAACTTAAAAAAGCAGAAGCAAGGCTTCATATATTAGAAGGTTTAAAAATAGCCATTGAAAATATTGATGAAGTTATCGAAATTATAAAAAAATCAGCAGATGCAAAAGTTGCAAAAGAAAAATTAATAAAACGTTTTGATTTATCAGATAAACAATCTCAAGCAATCTTAGATATGAGATTACATAGACTCACAGGTCTTGAACAAGATAAACTAGTTACTGAATATGAAGAAGTAATTCAGAAAATAAAAGAATATAAAGAAATTTTAGCAGATGAAAAACTCTTATTTAATATAATAAAAGAAGAGCTTATAGCTATAAAAAAATTATATAATGACGATCGAAGAACTGAAATAACATCTGAAATTAAAGATATGAGCTTAGAGGACCTAATTCAAGATGAGGAAATGGTTGTTACAATTTCTCATACTGGATATATAAAAAGAAATAGCATATCTTCCTTTAAGAGTCAAAAAAGGGGCGGAAAAGGCGTGACAGGTATGACAACCAAGGATGAAGACTTCTTGAAAAATCTATTCATTGCATCCATGCATTCATATATTTTGGCTATTACAAATAGAGGAAAACTTTATTGGTTAAAAGTTCACAATATTCCAGAAGGAGCAAGAATAGCCAAAGGAAAGCCAATTGTTAATCTTTTAAATCTTTCTGAAGGTGAAATAATTTCAGCAATATTAACAGTTAGAGAATTCACAGAAGGTAGTTATATTGTAATGCTCACCAAAAAAGGAATAATAAAGAAAACAGATCTCATGAGTTTTTCAAATCCGAGATCTGGCGGTATTATTGCTCTTAATATTAAAGATGATGATCAACTAATGTCAGCTGATCTCACAAATGGAAAGCAAGATATTTTCATTACAACCAGAAATGGAATGTCTATTAGGTTTAAAGAAGCTGGTGTTAGGCCAATGGGTCGCACAGCTGCTGGTGTAAAAGGTATTAATCTTAAAAAGGATGATAAAGTAGTTGGAATGGAAATTCTTGATGCTGATTCAAAGATTTTGACTGTTACAGAAAAGGGTTTTGGCAAGTGCACTCTGCTTCAACATTATAGAATTCAATCCAGAGGCGGAACAGGAATATTTACAATTAAAGTTACAGAAAAAAATGGACATGTCGTTGGAACAGCCTCTGTTTTTGATAAAGATAGAATTATGATCATTACAAATGGCGGAAAGCTTATTAAGATGCGAGTACAAGATATTTCAACAATAGGAAGAAATACTCAAGGGGTTAAGTTGATTAGTGTTAATAAGAATGAGCTGGTTACAGATATTGCTATAGCTAAAGAAGATGAAGAGTGTGAATAATTAATAACTAATAAATAATAATTAATAATTAACAAAATAAATTAGGAAGGCCTGAAAATGCTTGATATTAATTTTATTAGGGGAAATGTTGAAATTGTTAAAGAAGCTGCTAGGAAAAAAAGAATTAAAGTAGATGTTGATAAGCTAATTAATATTGATGAAAAAAGAAGAAAATTACTTGGTGAAGTTGAAGAGATTAGAAATAAAAGAAATATTATTGCAAAAAGCATTGGCACACTTTCTCCTGAAAAAAGGCAAGAAGCTATAAGCCAAGGTAAAGAATTAAAACAAAGTCTTGAAGGGCTAGAGCCCGAATTAAAAGAATATGAAAATCAAATAAATGATATAATGTTAATGGTTCCTGGCATACCTCATCCCTCTGTACCTGAAGGAGTTTCTGATGAAGATAATGTTGAACTGCGAAAAGTCGGTGAAATTCCAGAGTTTGATTTTGAACTAAAAGATCATATAGAGCTTGCGCATTCGCTTGATATTGTTGACTTTGAAAGAGCTTCTAAGTTTGCAGGGGGAAGATCATATTTATTAAAAAATGAAGGAGCGCTTTTAGAACAAGCAATTTGCAGATATGTTGTTGAGCATATAATTAAAAAGGGCTTTTCTTATCATCATGTTCCTGTTTTGGTAAAAGATATTGCAATGTTTGGAACAGGCTTTTTTCCATTAGGTGTAGAAGATACTTATAGAATGGAGAAAGATGAATTAAATCTCGTTGGGACTAGTGAAGTTTCTTTGGTTTCAACCCGACTCAATGAAATATTATCAGAAGACGAACTTCCTTTAAGATTTGTTGGATTATCGCCATGTTTTAGAAGAGAAGCCGGAAGTTATGGAAAAGACACAAAAGGTTTTTACAGGGTTCATCAATTTACAAAAGTTGAACAAGTCGTAATTTCTAAAAACTGTATTGAGGGATCAGAAAAAGAACATAATTTTATTTTAAACAATGCAGAAGAAATAATGCAGGCCTTAAAACTTCCATATAGAGTTGCTTTAGCTTGTACGGGAGAAATCGGACTTGGGCAAGTTATGAAGCATGAAATTGAAACATGGATGCCTTCAAGGAACTTTTATTGTGAAACTCACTCATGCTCAACATTACACGAGTTCCAGGCAAGACGGCTTAACATAAGATATAGAGATAAAGAAGGAAAAATAAGATTCGTCCATACCTTAAATAATACAGCTATTGCTTCTCCAAGAATATTGATACCAATTTTGGAAATGAATCAGCAAAAAGATGGCTCTGTTGTTGTGCCTGAGGTTTTGAGGCCTTATATGATGGGGATAGAGGTGATAGAGCCTAAATAATGAGAATAATTAATAATCAATAAATAATAATTAATAATTAATGGTTTAGGAAGAAAATGACGCAGAAAAAAAGGAAATATAAGAAAAGGTTATTTATTAAGTTATTATTGCCGGTGATTTTTACAAGTATTATTACAGTGGGAACCTTGCTTACTTTGAGTTACTTTTCTTATGTTGAAGCTCAAAGAGCCATTGATTCATTAAAAATTGAAGATACCAGTGAAGAAAATCTTGAAAAAACATATTCAATTTCAAAAGTTTTAGTTTTATCAGTTAGAAAAAATATTGTTATTACTTCTTTTGTTTTTTTAATATTATTATTCTTTTCCTTATTATACATCTACTTCAGAGTAATTATTCCAATAAAACTAATTAGGAATCATGCAAGCTCGCTGCTTAACCTTAATTATATTAAGGAATATTTTATTTTCACATCAGATGAAATTGAGGACCTTGAAAGATCAATGGTTTCCATTTCAGATTTAATTGAAAAAAATATTAAATATCAAGATGTATCAAGAAATCTCATTGGAGATATTGCCTTATTAAAAGACCAAATTAATGAAATCATACGCCAGGAAAGCGCTGAACTAATTCCAGGCCCATATCAAAATCCATTAAATGAACTTGTGGAAGTTTTGGCAGATATTATTAAAAAACTTAAATTACTAACAAGAAAAAGTAACGAAGTCCATGAGAGCGGTACAACTCTTGGCAATGAGTTGATTTCCAAAACAATTGATCATGCAAAGGATGCAGAAAGAAGTTTCTTGGAAATAAGAAACATGAAAAATAAATTTAATGATATAAATGTTTATAATGAAAAATGTGATCAATTTTTTGCAAACCTTACAAAAAGCCTAAAAATGGATATTGATCAAATGCTTAACTTATCAAAAGGATTTGAACAACTTGAAATTATTTTTAAAGGAATTGATAATAATAAACTAATAATTGAAAATAAATTAAATAGTATGGATATCTTAATTCTAACTCTAAAAAATGAAATAAAAGAGTCAGATTTAAATGGAAAAATTAGCGAAGCTTTAGATTTTGTTTCTGAAAATATTTTAGAAGGAAAGAATAGTTTAGGTAATCTTAATAAATTAGAAGTGCAATTAAAACAAGATTTTGGATTCTATAAATCCTATATTGAAAAGCTTTCTAAAAAAGATAAAATAATTATTCAAAAAACCAATGAATATTCATTGTTAAATAAAAAGATAAAAGAGTTTCTTGAAGTCTTAAAAGAACTTTCTTTATCAGTAGCTTCTGATAATAAGAGTAAAATGATTGAATCAATAAAATATAAAAAAGACTTGGATAAGTTGCAGGAGTCGCTTGGATCTTTGAAAGAAGAAAAATAGAGAACAAGGGAATAAGAGAACAAGAGCGCAAGGGAACAAGAGAACAATGAATAATATTAAAAATTATAATTATATGTTTCCAGAAGAGCTTATCGCTAAATATCCTAATAAAAACCGTGATGATTCTAAAATGCTTATTGTTGATAGAGAAAACCAGTCTTTTTCACACAATACGTTTAAACAATTTCCAAACTATATTAATGAAAATGATATAATTGTTTATAATGATGTGAGGGTTGAAAAGGTTCGTTTTTTTGCAAAAAGACAAACAGGTGGAAAAGTTGAAATCCTTTTATTAAAGCAAATAAATCAAAATGATAGGCTTTGGGAGGCAATGGTAAATTCTTCAAGAAGTTTACGAAAAGATGAAAACTTAATACTTGAAGATAATACAACAGTGATTGTAATAAAAGAAAAAGTAAATATGTCCTATCAAATATATTTTGATCACAGCAATTCCACTTATGAAAACTCAATAAATAAAGATTTTATAGAATATCATTTAAATTGGATAGATTATTTTGGTCAAATGCCAATCCCACCATATTTGAAACGCGATTATGATAAAGATCTTGATGGCTCAAGATATCAAACTGTCTATGCTCAAAAAGGTCTTGCTTGCGCTGCTCCAACTGCTGGCCTGCATTTCACTGAAAATATTCTTAATATATTAAAAGAAAAAAACATTAAAATGCATCCTGTTACATTAAATGTTGGTATTGGAACATTTTTGCCAGTTAGAAGTGAAAATATATTAGAACACAAAATGCATTATGAGGAATATTTTATTTCAACACCCACATATGATGCTATCAAAATTGCCAAAGAAAATAGAAATAAAATAATAGCAATAGGTACCACATCAGTTAGAACTATTGAAAGCTTTTTTACTAATAAAGAAGCAAAACTAGATTCTTGGAATAAGACAGAAATGTACATTTATCCAGGATATGAATTTAAGGCAGTAGGTGGTCTTTTAACAAACTTTCACCAACCCAAATCCTCCCTTTTTATCATGGTCTCAGCATTTGCATCTCAAAAGCTCATGCAAAATGCTTATGAAGAAGCAATTCGTGAAAAATATCGGCTTTTTTCTTATGGGGATTGTATGCTAATCCTATAATACAACCTGAAACGACTTCTTGATCTCCCTTGTTCCCTTGTTCTCCTGCGCTCTTGTTCTCCATAACACTTTGCAATCAACTTTTTCCTTGATATTTCAAATGATTATAGATAGGTAACGGTTTTTTGAAATAAATAATAATCAATAATTAATAAATAATAATTAATGTGAATACAAAAATATGCTGAATTTTACGATTGATGCAAAAGATCCTCATTCCAAAGCCAGGACAGGCACAATTGAAACTTCTCGTGGTAAAGTTAAAACGCCCCTTTTTATGCCTGTTTCGACAGCTGGGTCTGTTAAGGCGATTTTGCCTAGAGATCTTACAGGAGCTGGGTTTAATATTTTTATCAGTAATACTTATCATTTATACTTAAGACCGGGTTCTGATGTAATAAAATCTCAAGGAGGGTTGCATAAATTTGTAGGCTGGAATGGTCATATTGCAACTGATTCTGGTGGTTTTCAGGTTCATTCTTTGGCTGCTTTAAAAAAACTTTCAGAAAATGGGGTAGAATTTGCCTCTCATATTGATGGTTCAAGGCATTTTTTTACACCTGAAAAGGTTGTGAATATCCAAAAGGACCTGGGTTCTGATTTTATGATGCAGCTTGATGAATGTGTAAGCCTGCCAAATGAAGATGAATATGTATTAAATTCTACTAATCTTAGCTTGAGATGGGCCGAAAGATCACAAATTGAGTTTAAAAAGGTTTGCGATGAAAGACAAACTTTATTTGGAATCGTTCAAGGTGGTGTTTCAGAAGAATTTCGAAAAGTTTCAGCTAAGGGTTTATGTGAGCTTGATTTTGATGCTTATTCAATTGGGGGCTTATCAGTTGGAGAAGCAAAAGAAGACATGTATAGAATTGCAGAGCTTACCGCAAAACTATTGCCAACAAATAAACCAAGATATTTAATGGGAGTTGGTACCCCTCTTGATCTAGTTGAATGTGTTCGATTTGGAATTGATATGTTTGACTGTGTAATGCCAACGCGAAACGCTAGAAACGGCACCTTGTTTACTTCAAAAGGCACAGTTAATATTAAAAATAATAAATATTTAAAAGACAATAGCCCGCTTGATGAAAATTGTGCCTGTTATACCTGTCAAAATTTCTCAAAATCATATTTAAGACATCTTTTTATGGCAAAAGAAATTTCAGCATGTATTTTAAATTCTTTGCATAATTTGCATTATTATAGTGGACTTATTAAAAAAATTCAGCAAAATATAGAGTTTAAAAATTTTGATAATTTTTATAAGGAATTTAAGAAATGTTTATAGACGTAGCTTATGCAATGGCATCAAATGGTCAAGCTGGCGGAGAAAGCCCGGGATTGTTACAGATGTTGTTACCAATCATATTAATGATTGCAGTTTTTTATTTTATTGTAATAAGACCTCAAACAAAAAAGCAAAAAACACATCAAAACTTTGTTAGCGCTTTAAAACGAGGAGATGAAGTTATTACAGCGGGTGGAATATACGGAAAAGTAGCGGGCGTTACAGATGAATTCATTACCTTAGAAATTGCAAATAATGTTAGAATAAGGATATCAAAATCATCAGTTGCAGCTTCTGGTAAAATTGAAAGCTCTGAACCGGCTGCACAGCAAAATGCTAACAATAAAAAATAAATTTTATTAAAGGAGATTGTTATGGCCAAGTGGTGGTGGACAAAGGTCTCATTGGTTATTATAGCCATATTATTTTCTGTTTACTATTTAATTCCAACAATTACAAACTGGAATAAAATGGGAGCAGATTTTTCGACTGTAGATACAGAAAGTTCGTTTTTTCCAAAAGAATTAATAAAACTAGGTCTAGATCTTCAAGGCGGAATTCACCTTGTTTTGGGGGTTGATGTTAATGTTGCCTTAGAGAATGAAATTACCAGAATCGGCGACAATATGAAGGAATATCTAAAAAAGGATTCCATTTTTGTTAAGAACGTTGATATTGATAGCATAGAGATGAAGATAATTTTAGAATTTGCTACAGGCAAATCCCAGGAAAAAGGCTATAGCAAAATAAAAAATGATTACTTTGAAATTTTAGATTTTGATAATGAAACGGCTTCAACTAAAGGTGATAATTTTATAGTTCTTGCCCCTAAAGAAGAATGGGCAAATCGCATTAAGAAACAAGCTATTGATCAAGCAATTGAAACAATTCGAAATAGAATTGATGAATTTGGCGTTACGGAACCTAATATTCAAATTCAAGGCGATAAAAGAATACTTGTTCAACTACCAGGGGTTAAAGATCCTGCCAGGGCTTTAAATATTATTAGAAGAACAGCCCTACTTGAATTTAAACTCGTTGATAAAACAATGGATAGGCTTACTTTAGAAAAAGCTATAGATAAAGCTATTAAAGAAGGTAAGCTTGAAAAAGAACATGACAATAAAACTTTAAATAATGTTATGAAAGAAACTCTCCCAGAAGGCTGCGAAATTGCCTATCAAATTGAAAGAGATAAAACAACTGGGGAAGTTACCAAAATACCATATTTAATTCAAAAGAAAACCCTATTAACAGGTGAAGTTATTGAAGATGCAAGGGTAATGCAGGATAACACTGGTTTTAATCAATATGCTGTTTCCATGGAATTCAACAGAGAAGGTGCTAAAATCTTTGGAAGAATTACAGGAGCCAATGTTGGAAACCAACTTGCAATTATCTTAGATGGCAATGTTTCATCAGCACCGATTATTAACGAAAAGATTCCTTCAGGCAGAGCAAGAATTACTTTAGGTTCAGGAATGAATGCAGAAGATATGTTTAAAGAAGCATCAGATTTAGTAGTTGTTTTGCGAGCTGGTTCTTTGCCAGCCCCTGTTATTGTTGAAGAAAACAGAACAGTTGGTCCAAGTCTGGGAAAAGACTCCATCACGAAAGGAAAGAATGCTTTATTAATTGGAGCTATTTTGGTTATTATTTTCATGCTTATTTACTATAGAGGCTCTGGAGTCATTGCAAACTTTGCTCTTTTATTAAACGTACTCTTTATTTTAGCAATTTTAACAGCCTTCCAGGCAACTCTTACTTTGCCAGGTATTGCAGGCATTGTGCTAACAATAGGTATGGCAGTTGATGCTAATGTCATTATTTTTGAAAGAATAAAAGAAGAGCTGCGCGCGGGGAAGTCTCCAAAGGCAGCTATAGCAACAGGCTATGAAAAAGCACAACTAACAATTCTAGATGCAAACTTAACAACACTTATAGCTGCAATAGTTCTTTTTCAATACGGAACAGGCCCAATTCAAGGCTTTGCAGTTACTTTAATGATTGGTATTATTTGCTCATACATAACAGCACTTTGGATTACAAGAGTTGTGTTTGATTATGCTTCGCAAAAATTTACACTTAAAAAGTTAAGTATTTAAATAGAATTTATACATAAAGAGGTTATAAATGTTTCAATTCATAAAAGAAGGAAAAGAATTTAAAATAATTCAGAAAAGAAAAATATTTCTTGTTTTTTCCACCTTGTTAGTACTAGCTAGCATTATCGCTTTATTTGTTTTTGGTCTCAATTTTGGTATTGATTTTGCTGGTGGAACTGAAATGCAAATAAAAGTTGATAGGTCTAAAAATGCATCAGTATCTCAAATACGAGATTCCTTAAAAGAATTAAACTTACAAGGAAGTTCAATTCAACAATTTGGAACTGCAGACTCTGGAGAATTTCTTATTAGAATCGAATCTTCAGTTGAGAAAATCGATAAAATAGAAGCCATCATTACTGAAAAGATGGAAACAAACCTTGAAAATTTTGTTAGTTTTAAGTTTAGAGGTGGCGATACTGGATATGCAACTTTTAAAGATAAGGTAGCTATCGCTGATATTGAAAATGCTGTTAAAGGTGCAAATTTAGGAGATGAATACGTAATTGATCAAGTTTCTTTATTTGGAAAAGAAACAAAAAATGAATATTTAGTTAAGTTCAAAGGAGTACCAACAAAAATTCATGATACCTTATTAAATAAGTTTGGGGAAGGTTCTGTTGAAGTAGAAAGAGTTGAAATGGTTGGACCAAAAGTTGGAAAAGAACTCAGACAAAAAGGTGTTTATGCAGTGCTCGTTGCTCTTTTTCTTATTCTTTTATACATTGCCTTCAGATTTGATATAGCCTTTGCTCCAGGTGCTGTTATTGCTCTTGCTCATGATGTTATGATTACAATGGGTATTTTTGCAGTATTTCAACTTGATTTTTCACTTCAAATATTAGCAGCTCTTTTAGCCATTGTTGGATATTCTCTAAATGATACCATCGTTGTCTACGATAGAATTAGAGATAATGTTAAAAAGTTTAAAGGAAAAGAACTTGCACAAACAATTAATACAAGTATTAATCAAACACTTAACAGAACAATACTGACCTCTGTTACAACTTTACTAGTTACTGTTGCTTTATTGTTTCTGGGTGGAAGAATTCTTAGAGATTTTGCTTTAGCACTAACCATAGGTGTTTTAGTTGGTACATATTCTTCAATATATATTGCCTCTCCTATCGTTTTGTTTGTTGATGGAATTAGAAAAAAGGCCAAAAATCAATGACCCAATATAAGTGGGTTTATAAACAAAATGACAAAAGTTTAATTAAAAATCTTGCAAGCAAACTTAACATTAATCACATCTTTTCAACGATATTAATTAACAGAGGAATTTTCAAGCCTTCAGATTTTGAAGAATATATTTTAGCAAAACTATCTTATATGCTTGATCCTGCCCTATTTCAAGGCCTGGAAAAAGCAAGCGAACGAATTTCAAAAGCAATTATAAAAAAAGAAAAAATAGCTATTTACGGAGACTATGATGTTGATGGTGTTACTTCTATTGTATTGTTGTATGAGTTTTTCATAAAATTAGACACGAGAGTAATATACTATGTGCCATCAAGATTTAATGAGGGCTATGGATTTAAAGAAGCAGGCCTTCGAAAATTAAAAAAGGAAAATGTAGATGTAATTATTACCGTAGATTGTGGCATCACTTCAATTAAAGAAGCGAAACTTGCCAAAGAGCTGGGAATTGATTTAATAATTACTGATCATCATGAAGTTACAGAAACCTTACCAGAAGCATATGCAATTATAGATCCAAAACAAAAAGACTGCGAGTTTCCTTATAAAGATATCGCTGGAGTTGGAGTTGCATTTTATTTAGCTACAGGAGTTAGGGCAAGCTTAAGAGATAAGGGATATTTTAATAATAAAATTGAACCAAATATGAAAGAGTATCTTGATTTAGTAGCTCTTGGAACTGTTGCTGACATCGCTCCAATAACAAATCTGAATAGAATATTTGTAAAAAATGGTCTTTTAATGCTTACCAATTCTCAAAGACCCGGAGTAAATGCTTTAAAAGAAGTTAGCGGTTTAAGTGCAAAAAAAATTGATTATTATAGTATAGCTTTTATGCTGGCCCCAAGGCTTAATGCATCTGGTAGAATTTCTTCAGCTGAAGATAGTATCAATATTTTGCTTTCTGCTGATTATGAAGCTTCTTTAGAAAAAGCAAAGATTCTAGATGCACATAATCGAAAAAGACAAGCCATTGAAAAAGAAATATTCAATGAAATTTCAAATTATATAGATAAAAGTGCCTATTTAAAAGATAGAAAATCCATAGTTTTAGGTAATGGAGGGTGGCATGAAGGTGTGCTTGGTATTGTAGCAAGTAAGCTTGTTGAAAAATATTATGTCCCTACAATTTTAATGTCTTTTGATGGTGATAAGGGTAAAGGTTCAGGAAGAAGTATTAAAAACTTTCATATACTAGAGGCAATTTCATTAAACTCTAATTTCTTACAAGGATTTGGTGGTCATAAATACGCCGCTGGAATTAGCCTTTTAAAAAAATCTTACG
This sequence comes from Pseudomonadota bacterium, assembly GCA_043820105.1. GTDB lineage: Bacteria > Bdellovibrionota_F > JAHFAK01 > JAHFAK01 > JBDREC01 > JBDREC01. Next base: position 61,904 of record JBDREC010000102.1, on the reverse strand, counting down.
AAGATTTTTCTTTAAGTTTTGACAGAACAGTAAAAGATTTAACTACAGCTGATGACTTTATTCAGCGCTTAGAGATAGATGTGGACGTAGATGCAACAGAAATTGATTATCAACTGGTTATAAACATCGAAAAAATGGAACCTTTTGGTCCTTCAAATCTTGAACCAATCTTAAGCTCACAAGTACAAGTTGAAAATATAAGAGAAGTTGGCGACAATCATTTGAAAATAGTAGTTACAAAAAATAAGAAAAGATTTAACGGCATTGCCTTTAATATGTTCAGAAAACATTCTGATTTAGAAAAAGGTGATTTTATTAAGATAGCCTTTAGCCCAAGGATTGATACTTATGGAGGGTTCGAGAGTATAAGCCTTAAAATAAAAGACATTAAAAAAAATTAATCTGAATATTTAACCAATTAATATTCTTTACAAATAACATTAAAAAATATAGTTATTCACTCATAAAAATAACCTCTTATAAGGAAGCTGAATATGAGTTTTGTACCAACCAAGGCTTTCACCACCAAGGGTGTTGGAAGGCATAAAGATAAGTTGACTAGTTTTGAAATGGCTCTAAGAAACGCTGATATTGCCCCGCTAAATTTAGTTAGAGTTTCATCTATTTTTCCACCACATTGCAAACTAATTAACAAAGAAGAGGGCTTAAAACACATGGCTCCTGGACAAATAGCTTTTTGTGTTATGAGTGAAGCTGCATCAAATGAATCACATAGGTTAATGGCTGCTTCCGTTGGCATGGCTATTCCAAAAGATGCAACAAGACATGGATACATTTCAGAACATCATGCTTTTGGCCAAAGAAATCAAGTGGCTGGTGATTACGCTGAAGACCTCGCGGCATCTATGCTTGCAACAATCTTAGGTTATGATTTTGACCCTGATTTAAGTTGGGATGAAAAAAAGGAAATTTGGAAAATTGGCGGTAAAATATTTAGAACAAAGTCTATTACTCAGTCTGCAACTGGAGGTAAAAATGGAATATGGACTACTGTTTTATCTTGTGTTGTGTTTATACAATAAAAAAGCACTAAAAAATTAAAGCCAGGGAGTAACATGACGAATAGAGTCGATTTTCTAGGCCTTGAAGACCCATATAATAATCCAAAAGAATCAGCTATTACAATTTTACCAGTTCCCTATGAAAAAACAACGTCATATATTAAAGGCACTGCTAAAGCTCCAGAAAAAATAATAGAGGCATCTTGTTTTGTTGAGCTGTATGATGAAGAACTTAGATTTGAGACATTCAAAAAAGGGATTTCAACTGATTATCAACTTTACGAACAAGAGTTCACGGATGATTATGAAAATAATCTCAAAATAATTGAGAATGCGATAAGCCAAAATCTTGAAAAATGGAAATGCACTATTCCAATTGGCGGAGAACATTCGATTACGCTCCCTGCTGTAAAAGCATATTCAAAACATTTTGATAATCTTTCTATCTTGCAGATTGATGCTCACGCTGATCTTCGCGAAGAATATGAAGGAAGTCCATATTCTCATGCTTGTGTTATGAAAAGGCTTAGAGAATTAAATTCACTTGGAAATATTGTGCAATTTGGAATTAGAAGCCTTTCAAAAGAAGAAGCAGATCTAATTGAAAAAAATGATTTAGATATTTACTTTGCTTATCAACTTGCGAATAATAAATATATAAATGATGTTATTGATGAGATTGAAGAAAAGCTTTCCGAATATGTTTATTTAACTATTGATGTGGATGGTTTTGATCCTGCGATTATCCCTGCCGCTGGGACCCCTGAGCCAGGTGGAATTGACTGGAACCTCTTTATGACTTTAGTTAAGCGATTATCTAGAACTAAAAAAATAGTTGGTTTTGATCTGGTTGAACTGGCTCCAAATGAAAACCTTAAAGGATCTGATTTCATTTGTGCTAAGATGATTTATAAGGTTTTAGGTTATATCTTTAATAATGGCTATGTGTGGTAAGATGCGTACAGCGTACAGCGCGAGGAGATTGTTTAAAAGATGCTTGAAAAAATTAAAGAGACTACTCAAAAAACAAGTCATTTTGTTTATTTTTTCCCATTTGTTTCCATTCTTACTGTTATTTTAGTTGGCGTAGTTGGCTATACACTTATTGAGGGATGGTCAATATTTGATTCACTTTACATGACAATTATTTCTATCACAACAGTTGGCTATGGCGAAACCCACAATTTATCTCAATATGGAAGAATGTTTACATTAGTACTTGTTCTAATGGGCATAGGTGTTATTGGTTATTCAGTAAGCAAGTCAGTTGCTTTCATTGTTGAGGGAGAATTAAGCAACATTATGAAGAGGAGAAAAATGAAAAAAGAAATAGCTACATTATCTAATCATTTCATAGTATGCGGAGCAGGAGACACAGGAGTAAATGTTATTAAAGAATTTACAAAAGCTGATTTTGAATTTGTTATAATTGATAATGATCCGCAAAAAATTGAACAGATAGAGAACTATGAAGAGCTTTATTATATTATAGATGATGCTATCAAAGATTCAACCCTGCAAGCCGCTAATATCGAAAAAGCAAAGGGACTTGTAGCTGTGCTTGGCAATGATAAAGATAATCTTTTTGTTGTTTTAACAGCTCGAGAATTAAATCCAAAATTAAAAATAGCTTCTCGTGTAATTGAAAGATCATCAGAAAGAAAAATGCTTATAGCTGGAGCTGATGAAATTGTTTCACCGAATTTTATCGGTGGAATGAGACTTGCTTCCTTAATGATACGACCAGCAGTTGTAAATTTTCTTGATGAAATGCTTAGAGATGACAGAGGAAACCTAAGGCTTGAAGAGGTTGATATTCAAGCTGGTTCAAGCATTGAAAAAAAGGATCTGAGCCAATCACAAATACCTCAAAAAACAGGACTCATTGTTGTTGCACTTAAAAGAGGTGGCAACTATTCATATAACCCCAAATCAGATACAATTTTAGAAGAAAATGATAAACTTATTGTAATGGGTGATCAAGACCAGGTTCACAAGTTAAGGCAAATGGCGAGCAAGTGATGACAAGAGCACAAGAGAACAAGAGAACAAGAGAACAAGGGGGGGGGAAGAATATAGCGATATTTGGGGGGAGTTTTGATCCGCCTCATATGGGGCATTTATTTGTTAGTCTTTATGTTTATACTTGTTTTAATATTGATGAAACATGGATTCTACCTTGCTTTAGTCATCCTTTAGAAAAAAAGTATTCTTCATCATATAATGACAGATTAAAAATGTGTAAACTTGCCTTTTCTAATTTAAAAAAAAATAAAATAAAAGTTTTAGATACAGAAAGAAAGCTCGCAAGCAGCGATAAAAAAAATTATACAATTGATACAGTACAATATTTAAAAAAACAAAATTCCAATAATGAGTTTTATCTTATTATTGGTGATGATATTCTTAACGAAGCCTATAAATGGAAGGACTTCGAACAACTATCAAAGCTAGTTAATATTATTTTAATAAAAAGACATTTAAAAATAAAAAAAAGGAATGAAAATTTTACGAACTTTGCCTTACAAATGCCTAAGGTCAGCTCTTCAAATATTAGAGAATTGATTTTTGAAAATATTGAAATTGATGGGCTTGTATGTAATGAAGTAAAGAAATATATCAAAGAAAAAAAGCTGTACTTAAAAAAATAAAAAAGGAAAAAATCATGAGTTATAATTTGCAAAATTATTTTAAACTTTTTCCTAAAAAGAAAATATTAGTTCTAGGCGATTTTATGGTCGATAAATTTTTATATGGAAGTGTTAGTCGCATTTCACCAGAAGCGCCAGTTCCAATTTTGAATCTAAAAAATGAAGAAATATTTCCAGGAGGCGCTGGAAATGTTGTTAGAAATTTAATTAGCCTTGGCATAAAAGTATCAACTCTTACTGTTACTGGTTATGATGAAGAAGCCTTGATATTAAAAAAATATTTTCATGAAAATAATGTTGATTATCAGGGATTATTTTTATCACCATCTCGAAACACAGGAATTAAAACTCGAGTAATAGCTTCTAACCAACAGCTTATAAGAATTGATAAAGAAACTGTTTCTAAAATATCTGCAGAATTTGAAGAAAAAGTTACTTCATATATTGAAAAAAACATGAAGGAATTTGATCTGCTAATTATTTCTGATTATAACAAGGGTGTTTGTACTCAAAAAGTTTTAGAATGTGCTATTGCCAATGCTAATGACAAAAATATTCCTGTTATTATAGATCCCAAACCTGAAAACATACAATTATACAAAAATGCTTTTTTAATCACTCCAAACCTTAAAGAATTTGAAATTATTGTTGGCAAAGAAATTAAAGAAGAAAAAGAGCTTTCTTTAGAAGCAATAAAACTAATTGAAAAACTTAATCTTAAATACATTTTAGTTACGCGTGGAAAAGATGGCATGTCCCTATTTTCCAAAGACAATGAAAAGCAATTAAACATTAAATCTTTTGCACAAGAAGTATATGATGTGTCAGGAGCTGGTGATACTGTTATTTCAACTTTGTCAGCCATGATTGCCGGGGATGCTGAAATTAAAGATGCATGCCTAGCTGCAAACTATGCCGCAAGCATTGTTGTATCAAAAGTTGGCACAAGCACGGTTACTTGCAGAGAAATTGTTAATGAATTTAAAAAGCATCAGGGTGATGAAAATACTGGTCTTGTGCTTTCTTTATCAGATTTAAAAAACCAGATTGCGAAGCTAAGAAGAAATAATAAAAAAATTGTATTTACAAATGGTTGCTTTGATCTTTTGCATGCTGGTCATATTTCATATTTAAAAGAAGCGTCTAAGCTAGGGGACTTTCTTGTTATAGGTCTTAATAGTGATTCTTCCGTTAAAAAATTAAAAGGTGATGATAGGCCACTTTTGTCAGAGGAAGAAAGATCTTCAATTTTATCAGCTTTAAGCTTTGTTGATTTTGTTACTATTTTTAATGGAGAAACACCACTTGAACTTATAAAAGAAATCACACCTGATGTTTTGGTCAAGGGTGGCGACTATAATAAAGACCAGATTGTTGGAAGGGAAATTGTAGAAGGAAATGGTGGCAAAGTCGTAACTATTGAATTTGTTAAAGGAAAGTCAACAAGCAACATTATCGAAAAGATAAAAACAACATTAAGTCGTTAATATTATAAAGAAAACAGCTATTGATTTAGATCTTATGATAACGCCTTGAGTCGAAAGGGGAGCTGGATGACCCCAATAAAGAATTATTTGTCCCAGCGCGGTCGCAATGTTTAAAGGGTGTTTAATAATAGAATTGTAATATCAGCTACTTATGGGGTTGACAAGGTTGGTATGAATTTTGTATAAAAGAATAGCAGAGTTGGCGGGCTAAACATGAAAAATAAGATTGAATTCTCGCTAAATATTTTCTATATACACTGGGAAATCGAAAAGGAAAGGTACTAAAATGGGAAACGTAATAAAACTTTGTAAAGAATCAGGGTGCGATTGTAGTGCTTCTACAAATGGATATTGTAGGTTTCACTATATAAAAAACTGGAGAAGAGACAAGGAAAGAGAAGCTAATGTAGCAGATATTCCTTTTAATGTATATATTAAGCAATTAGCAAAAAATATTCCAAACTTTGATGTTCCAATTAAAGAAAGAAAGAAAAAGAAAGAAGGATGGCATCTTTCTGATATTGCAACTGTGAGGCTTGAAGATGTATTTATTTCTTTTTCAAATTTAATTTCAACAGATGGTGAAATTGATAATTACCTAAGAAAATTAACCCCAGTAAATTGAGGTAAATATGGACATTTCCTTTTTTGGTGATCCTCTAAGGAAGTTTGTGATCACCCTTTTTATCGACAATGAAGCTCTTCAAAGAAAAGTAAAAACTCTTGAAAAACTTGATAACCAACGCAATGTAAAATTGGTTATTCAGCCTACTCCTTATGAGGGGGTTGAGTTCTTGTATCGCATAGCTGACAGCCTTGGTGGCCATTTTAAAAGTCTAGAGAAAGATCTTTTTTGGGAAGCTATTGAAGTAAATAATGAAACTCCTAAAAATATTATGGATGAAATTGCCAATGTTCAGCATCGAAGACTTGTAGGTATTTTGGAACAAGATACAAAAGAAGTTGAACTATTTTCTAAAAAAATAAGAGAATATACCACCTACATTGTAGATCAGAAAAAAGTAAAAACTAAATAGCTTGACCATTTCTATCTACTCGTTTAATCAAAATAATATCACAAAAAATACTGGAGAAATATAATGAAAGCGTTTCAGTTTTTTGATTTTAAGGAATTTGAGCATTCATGTCTTTTTGAAAGCAATGAATTTGTTTGGCAAGTTTTAGGTGAAAATCTTAAAGCTTACTTAGAAGAAATATGTAAAGGTGAAATTAAAGGACAAGTTTCAAATCAAGCATATCTAGAAAATGAAGAATGCATTTTCATTGATGAAGGCACGATTGTGGAAGCTCAAGCTTATATAAGGGGCCCAGCATACATTGGTAAAAATTGTCAGATTAGACAAGGAGCCTATATAAGAGGAGACATTCTTGTTGGCGATCGATGTATAATTGGACATGCAACAGAAATTAAATCATCAATAATGCTCAATGACGCCAAAGCCGCTCATTTTGCCTATGTTGGCGATTCAATACTTGGAAATCACGTAAACTTAGGAGCTGGAACAAAGCTAGCTAATTTAAAAGTTACTCCAGGGTCTGTACAATTATTAATTGATAATAAAAAAATAGACTCTGGACTTAGAAAATTTGGCGCAATATTAGGAGACCACGTTGAAACAGGTTGCAACAGTGTGACAAGCCCAGGAACAATAGTCGGCAAAGGATCAATCATTTATCCTTGTGCTATTGCAAGAGGCGTATATTCAGAAAATACTATCTTAAAAGTAAAACGTGAAAACTTTGAAACAGTAATAAAAGAGAACAAGAGCGCATGAGCACAAGGAAGCAAGATGTCTCTATACAATATCTAATCTTTGCTGCTACTCAATCTGAAATCGATCGATTAATTAAATTACTTGATAATAAAAAAGTTATTAGAATTGATAAGCACCTTGGTATTTGTGGTAGTCTTGAAGGCAAAAATATTCTTATAATAAAAACAGGCGTTGGTTATAAAATAAAAAAAACCACTATTGATAAAATAATAAATGACAACAATCCTAAAAGCATTATTATCACTGGCTTTTGCGCATCCTTTAGAAAAAACATAAAAATTGGTCACATTGTTTTATCTGAAATTATAATTAACGATAAACTTAATGAAATTAAGGTAAATGAAAATATAAATAATAATACTGAAAAAGCTGCTCTTGAAATTGGAATACCAATTCAACTCGGACAAACATTAAGTGTATCAGAACTTTTAGATACTAAAGAAATAAAGGAAAGATATAAAAATAAATATCATGAAGCAATCGCTTGTGATATGGAAAATCATCACCTGGCAAATATAATGAAAAATTATAATATACCCTTTGTTTCTATAAGAGCAGTATCAGATACTTTAAGTCAAGACTTGCCAATATCTTTTTCCAAAGAAATTGAAGAAGAAACAAGAAAAGGATTTATTAGCATTATAAAATATATATTTAAACACCCAAAAAGATTTTATTCAGTCATTCGATTTCATAAAAACCTTGAGTTAGCTCAGGAAAACTTTACAAGGTTAATATATCATTTTATTAAAATAAATTAAGGTTTTTAAATGAAAGATATATATAAAATGATCAAAAAAAATTATAAACTATCAGATCTTCATATGCACACAAATTATTCGGATGGTTTAAATAGTCCAGAGGAAATGATTAAAAGCGCTATATCAAAGGGTTTAATACAGGTTGGAATTTCTGATCATTATCCTATAAGTTATGAAACTCCCTGGACCATGCATGAATCAAGGGTTAGAGAGTATCTAGAAGAACTCAAAACACTTAAAATAAAATTTGCTGCGGAAATAGATGTTTTAATTGGCTTTGAGGTCGATTATTTTCTTGATTGTGAAGAACATTTAAAAAAAATACCAATTGATGAAGTGGATTACTTAATCGGATCTGTTCACTTGTTTTCACAAAAAAAAGCAAACAATGAATTTTATGCAATAGATTATACAGATGAAGATTTCAATGAAGTGCTGCAATTGAAATTTGGAAATATTGAAAATCTAATAAAAGATTATTTCGAGTTATATCTAAAAGCAGCTGAAACAAAAATATTTTCATTTTTAGGACATTTTGATCTTTATAAAAAATTTAATATTAAAAATAAGTATTTTGACGCTAAAAAAGAGAAATACCTGGAAATGACCTCGGATAAACTCAATAAAATCAAGAGCATAGGATCGGTTTTGGAAATTAACACATCGGGCTTCAGAAAAGGCCTACAAGAGCCGTATCCATCTTTTGAAATACTTGACCTTGTCTTGCAAAAAAAAGTCCCTTATATCGTCAATTCTGACGCCCACTCTGTAGGCGAGATAGCACAGGGGTTTGAGAGGGTGAAATTAAAAAAAACAAAAACTTTAAAGAATCAATTAAATATTAATTATTAATTATTGATTATTTTCAAGATCATTTTATTTCATTAAAAAGTTTACGCAAAATGTCAGAACTTAACTCTTCGGCTCTAACTTTTTCAGATAAAATATTTTCATTTAAAAAATATAAAATATCATTTTTATCATATTTAGATTTAGAAAGATTATTTATAAGTGTTTTTCTTCTATTTTGAAAACATAATTTTAAAAAACCAGAAAAAGCCTTATAATAAAGATCATCGAAAATATTATCATTCCTTGTTAATTTCAAAACTGTTGAGATAACCCTTGGTGCTGGAAAAAAAGACTGGCCTTTTAAATCCATACATTTTTTTATATCATAAAATAAAGAAAGTAATATGCCTATTGGCGAGAAATCTTTTGAACCCTCTTTTGACAAAAGTCTATCTGCAAGTTCTTTTTGAATTGTAATAATGCATGTTTCCAGCTGATCCCTATAATTTAGTATCCAAAAAATAACTTGGCTGGAAATGTTATAAGGCAAATTAGATATAAGTTTAAGCTTCTTTTCGAATTTATCCTCTAACTTAAAAATTAAAATATCTTTATTTATTATTTCAAAATTATCAAATTCACTAAAAGCTATAATTAAATGCTCATAAAGAATATCATCTTTTTCAATAGCAAAACATGTTTCAGCTTGCCTGCATATGTGGCTTGTGAGCATTCCAAGGCCCGGCCCAATTTCCAGAACTGCATCAAACTCTGTAATATCAGCGAAATTAACGATACGTTTAGCTATGTCAGTATTAATAAGAAAATTTTGGCCTAAACTCTTTGAGGAAAATTTATTTAGACTATTTAAAATTATTTTTGGATGATTCAAGTTTAATTTTTCTTGTCTTTAATCTCTAACATGTCTTTTTCATCATCTTCGCTTTTTGATGGGTCATCTTTTTTTTGTGACTTTGGAAGCTTATGAATATTGCCCGTGTTTTCAAGCATAGAGCAAGTTCCATCAAAAATAACGCCCTCTTCTATAATCAATGAAGGAGTTTTTATATTTCCAACAACTTTACCAGGTGCGTGAATTTCACATTTCCCTTTTGAATGAATGTTTCCCTCAACCTCACCAGAAATTATTATATTGTTAACTGTGATTTCAGCTTTTACACATGCATTTTCTCCAATAATAAGATTTGCATTTGATTCAATTTGACCTTTAAAGTCACCATCTATTCTTACGGTTCCCTCAAATACGAGCTTTCCTTCAAATTCACTGCCTTTACCAAGTAGCGCATTAATTGAAGAGTGATCTGTTTCAAAACTATCGCCTTTATTAAACATTATTTGTACTCCTTATGCTTACTATGTATTAAATTTTAAAAAATTTAAGGATTCTATCTAAATCATCTAAGCTGTAATAGTCAATTATAATCTTACCCTTACCCTTTTTGCTAACTCTTAAGTCAATTTTTGTTCCTAGTTTTTGACACATTTTGTCTATAAGTGCTTGAACATTGGGGTCTTGTTTAATCTTTTTTGAAGGGCTATCTTTTTTATCAGACAAATAATTATTAATTAAATTTTCAGTTTGTCTTACTGACAATGATTTTTTTATAATTTGATCACAAACCTGTCTTTGCTCACTATATGTAGTTAGGGCAAGACATGCTCTTGCATGTCCTTCGCTAATAGCGTTATTTAGCAATAGGTCCTGGATTTCCTGAGGAAGTTTTAGCAAGCGCAATCTATTTGTAACAGTAACTCGTTGTTTGCCAATTTTTTTTGAAATTTGCTCATGAGTAATATTATAAAGGTTTTGCAAGGTTAAATATGCCTTGGCCTCTTCAATTGGATTTAAATCTTCCCTTTGAATGTTTTCAATTAAAGCTATTTGCAAAGTGTTTTTATCATCTATTTTTCTAATTATAACAGGAACTTGATCAATGCCTGCGATTTTAGCAGCTCTCCACCTTCTTTCGCCAGCGATAATTTCAAGTTTATCTTTGGCGGGTCTGACTAGAATGGGCTGCAATAGGCCTTTTTCCCTAATTGAATCAGCTAGCTCATTTAAAGAATTTTCATTAAAATCTTTTCTAGGCTGATTTTTGTTTGGAATTAAAGATAGAACAGGTTTCATTTCATATCCAACTAAATTATCTGTTTTTAGAGGCTCACTGTCAGAAAAAATAGTTTCTTCAATGTCTGGAATCAAGGCTGCAAGGCCTCTTCCAAGTGCTTTTTGTTTTGTTGCCAAAATTTACTCCTAATCGTTGTTTATTTCTACTTCATTTATTTTTAAATCTTTAAAGTTTATTCCTTTAAGACAGTTTCTTTCTAATAATTCAGTGGCTAGATTAAAATAAGATATTGAACCTTTTGAGTTTATATCATATAGTATTATAGGTTTGCCATGGCTAGGAGCCTCTGATAGTTTAACATTCCGAGGAATTATAGATTCAAAAACACGGTCAGCCAGATGAAGCCTAATGTCTCTTTCAACTTGAAAAGAAAGATTATTTCTTCTGTCAAACATTGTTAGCAGAATTCCTTCAATTCCTAAATTAGGATTTAAATGTTTGCGAATTAGTTTTATTGTTTTCAATAATCGCCCAATTCCTTCAAGAGCATAATATTCACATTGCAGGGGCACAAGCACTGAATCAGCGGCTGTTAGAGCATTAACAGTAAGCATGCTCAGAGAAGGGGGACAATCAATAAAGATAAAATCATAATTATCTTTAACCTGAGCTATGATATTCTTTAATATGAATTCCCTGCCCTCTTTGTTTATTAATTCAACTTCAGCACCAACAAGATTTTGATCAGATGGAATAATGTCTAAATATGGTAGATTTGTTGAATAAATAGAGCCGCTTACCAATCCTGGCTCTAAAAAAAGATCATACAAACTCCCTTTTGTTTCACGTGAAACAATTCCCAATCCAGAACCAGCATTTGATTGTGGATCTAAATCAATTAACAAAGTTTTCTTTTCTGAAACAGAAATACACGATGAAAGATTAATGGCAGTAGTTGTCTTTCCAACGCCACCCTTTTGATTTGCAATAGCAATTATTTTTCCCATAAACATATCCGAAATGAAATTTTTAAGGAAATGAAATACTTTTATGACCACAAAAAATCTAAAAAGCAACTAATAAATGTATAAGTGCTTGAAAAAATTGATGATTGCATTACATTACGTTTGATGTAGTGTAAATGAGAATTACTTATAGTTAATTAAGTATGCCAAATAAAAAAGTTAATTAAGTTTTATTTCCAAAACTCTTCCACCATCTTCTGCAAAAGGGTCCTCAAAAATAAGGTTGTCAAAATAAACTGTAAAGTTATTCGCGGCACTTATTATTTTTTTTGGATCTCTGTTGTATTTGATATGGTCTTTAAAATCACCATATCCTGGAAGGTTTTTATTGATAAATTTTAATCCATTTTCAGCATCACCGTGCAACATTAAATAATCAAAGGCCTTTGTTTCAGGATCTTCAAAAATATCCATCATGAACACTTCTTTATTTTTATTTACTACTAAGTGGTTTGTGACAATTCCAGGTGTGTTCACGTAGTCAATGATTTTTTGTCTTTGCAGGTCAAAAATAAAAACTTTTGCACTATTTTGACTATAAATACCAATGTAGGGATTATCCCATTCACAATGACTATATTTTAAGAAATGATCCTCATTATGTGTGAAGTCTAAATGCTCACCGAATAGTGAAAATGACGAAATTTCTTTTGTTATAAGATTTAATACATATCCCTTTGGAGTGCCAGAGATAACCCCCAAATTTCCAGGCAGAAAATAAAGGAAATAATAATTATTTACTACAGTAAGATTATTTTCAAAATAGGCACTGATTTCTTGAGGAATTGCTATGATTTCACTTTCTTTTGTTGCTAAATCAAGCATTACAAAGCAATCTACGCCGAGCCCTTCTGTTGGATGATAAAAGCCTGAAAAAATAAGATATTTATCGGTGAAAAAGAAATCATCATTGTCAGGATGGGAGCTGGATTGAAATTCAATTTCTGTTATTGCCGAGTTTGATAGATTTCTAATTGAAAGAGTTCTGTTATCAAAGCCATGTGCTTCAATTCTAACTTCAACCGGCTCACCATTATACACAGTAATATTGTTGTTTTTAGAAGAAAAACTGGGCTCACTTGCTGAAATGCTATAATTTTTTGTGCTAACAGGATTTATTTCGAAGTCCCGTTTTTGCCATTGTTTTTCGACAAAAGAAAGTTTTTTTTGAAAGCTTGCATTTGTGGAATACTGAAACTCAATAGGCAAATGAAAACCATAACTTATAAGTTCTGCATGATCCTCGATTGGTTTATAAATGGCATAGGAATTAATAAAACTGGCTTCATTTGCTTCTGAATATTCATTTCCATACCTTGAATCATCCTCAAATTGCTTTAAAAAATTATCATAGCCAAAATCATCATTTCCTTCACCAATTGTATGTTGCCTTGAATGAACAAATTCATGCAAAATAACATGTTTCGTAGAATTGTCTAAATCAGGATAAAGTTCTGTGCTGATTCCATTAAGCACAAGGATGTCGTCACTCAAAATGATATCTTGTTTAAGCCCGCGTTGAAAGCAACCCGCTGCCCCTCCAAACTTTTCCTTAATTTCATCTGTTGTATCACACTCATCGTTTATCTTGCTCTCAAGTACAATTCTTATATTATTCACATTGCAGGTAAATTCAGGATATATTGATATCATTTCATAAAGATAGGCCTCAATTCTGTTTATTACATCATTAGATATTTTATTGCTTTCAATATAGATTTCAGGGACAGAGCAATAACTTGCACATCCTGATGCTGAGAATAAAGGTAATAAAATAGGATGTCTTATCATTAAATAATTTAAAATCATTTCTTTTGATATTTTTACTTTTGATTGATCTGCCTGTAAGGCATGAATAGAAAAAAAGATAATAATGTATAGAATGCTTAATATTATTGTACTTTTTTTTGTCATTGCCTTAATACCCTTATTTTTTGCCATTTAAAAAAAAAATTTAAAAACCTCTCATACGAGTTGTTTTATTTTTATGTTCTTTTGTAGTGGAGGGGCTTGTCCCCTCCTTATTTAAACAGTAGCCATAGCCACCACAACAACCTCGTGAGATATAGTTGCACATAATGTACCATAAGGGCTTTTGGTAAAAACAGTAATAAATTCAATAACATATGGTTTTTATTAATAATTTTTAAGTTAAAATGAACGGTTTCTATACATCTTTAAAGCTGAAATGGGTTTTAGTAAGTTTTGATAATCCCATATATTGCATATTCTTTGCTTTTTTCTATTGCCCAGATAACATTACCATAATCAAAATGCCAATATTCCTTTAAATCAACCACAAAGTCTTCCTTTTCAAAAAGACTTATTAATAAGTCTCTATTTTCTCTAGCTTCAGATGTTATATCTGGATGATAAGGGTAGCACCTTTCATCAAGAGTTATTTTATATCCATCATTAGTTCCAAAATCCATAATGCGATTTGTTTTTGAGTCAAAGATAAGTGCATCCACTGCACCTCCTGTTGAATGCATTGATTTCTTTCTTGAAGCAACGAAGTTTGAGGCAATTTCTCTGACTTCTTTAATAGGTTTGTTGGGATAATTTTTCTTAATGATATTAAAATGATCATTCCATAAAAGTCTTTGGTGGTGAAAGGATCTCCAAACAGATCGAATTATTAATACCTTTTCTTGATTGTTTAGAATTTGGCTTATTCGACCAATTTTTTCAACAATATCTTTTCTTACCAAATATCTATAATCTTTTTTGATAGATGGTTCAAATATTAAATTAAATCCAGAATCTTTTAAGCTTATTAATGGGGAATTATTATCTTTAATTGGAATAGTTTCAACAAGTTCATGTTGAATTCGTTCTTTTTCGTCAACGGTTTCAAAATATTTTAAATCAGGCATAAAATTACTTATATGTTTTCGTTATATATGGTGAAGTCATAGCTGATAGTAAAGCTCCATAGTTGAGATCAAAGGCTACCTCATTCCCAACTTTTAAGTTTGTTTGTTTAGCATTAAGTATAATATGATCACTTGTCATCCCGATTATGTCAACCTCCAATTTGGGACAAAGTCCAGAAACCAAAACATCCTGTAAGCCAAGTCCAAGAATTGTTCTTCTCATTTGTCCAGAATCTTTTATTTTTGGAAGATTTCCAAACGCATCCTGACAAATTTCTCCATTTGGAACGGAGGCTTTAATTTTTGATTCAATGACTTCAGCATACAGTGTAAATGCATCTGTAAATAATCCAGGTATCGGTTTTCTATATAATGTTTCACATCCCAGGAAGATTGATTCACCAAGCCTTAAATTATTAATTTTGCCAGCATCGCAAGTTTCTTTGAACCAGGTATAATTGGCAGAGTTGCCACCCGATATAATTGATAAGCTTATTGAAAATTTCTTTTCAAGCTCTATTGCAAGAGCTGACAAATATTTCATCTTATTTTGATCTGGCTTGATTCCAAAAAGACAGGCCAGATTTGTTCCAATACCTATTAGCTCAATTCCAGGAAGCTGCAGTATCTCTATTACTGTGCTATCTAAGTCTGAAGGTAAAAGTCCTTCTCTCAAATCACCTAGTTCTATCATTAATATAATTTTGTGAACAATATTTTGCTTTAGGGCTGCTTTTGAAAGTTCATTTATTACTGAAAGTTCTGAGTTAAAACTAATATCTGCAAATTTTACAACAGATTCAACCTGACTAAGAAGGGGTGTTCGCAGCAGAACAAAGCTTGCTTTAATTTTTGCACTAGACATTTTTCGAATGTTTTCAATTCTTGAATCAGCAAGCGTGTTGATTCCAGATTTTACGAGAGCTTTCGCGATTTTGGGATCTCCACAGACTACTTTAGTGACTCCCATAATACCGACACCCTTTGAAGCATATAGACTTTTGAGTTTAATTGCATTATGGGTAATTTTTAATAGATCAATTTCTAATCTGGGGGACATCATATAAATTACACTTTCTATGTAATAATTCGGGAAAAATATCATAAAGTTTATCAACAAGCTTTTCGCATCCAAACTTTAAAACATCAGTGGTTGGCAGTTTAAAGGTTTTTTCATATATATCTATAGTTTCCTCAATTTCATTGTCTGACATGTCTTCATGGTTTAAGGTTATTGCAATTACTTTCGATTTTGAGAATATTTCCACAAGCTTTATTTCACTTGTTAGAGTAGGCATAGGAATATCAGGGTAATCACAATGGTTAATTCTTTTTGGTGGATGTTGCATTATTATGGCAGCAGGCATTGCTCCCCTTAAAATCGCACTTGATGAAGTGAAAGCAGGATGACTTAATGCACCTTGTCCTTCAACTATAATTATATCTGGATTTTCTATTTCATCTGCATCAACTATAGCATTTTCAACTTCACCTGTGGCAAAACCCGAAGTTAAAACATCAAGTGCAATACCATATTTGCTTCCTTGTAGTATGCTTGTTTGCCCAGTTGCTATAAAAACTGCATTTAAGCCCTTGTCTCTCAGAGCATTAACAAGACATACTGTTGTTGTCCTTTTTCCAACGGCACAATCTGTGCCAGCTAAAACTATTACAGGAGTCTTGATTTTTGAAATACGTCCAGAGAAACAGTGCAGGTCTTTTCTTAGCGGAGGTTTCCTGACGTCATGTATATTAATTTTATATTCAAGTGCTTTTTGCACAAACTCATCATCATCAGTGAAAAATTCAGGCAAGCCATTTACAATGTTCATACCTTTTTCAATTGCGGATACAATTATTGCTCTTTGGGTTTTGTCAATAAACTTAGCAAGTGGGGCGATTCCATATATAAAACACTCTGGAATATAGCCCAAGGCTGCAATAGCATCACCAAGGTCACGAAAAATCGGTATCCCTGTTTTTATTCCATCAAGATATTCACCTGCATCAAGTCCAACTTTTGAGCTATCGATAACGCCAACAATATTATAGAGTTCAGAAAACCTGACAAGGCCATTTGCAACCTTGCCGTCAATTCTTCCAAATTCATTCTCACTATACACGAGTGCCGTTGTTTTCATGCTTGTTCTCCTTTATGTTTGTCCAGACTGATTGGGTGAAAGTACAATTGCTATCTTTGGATGTGTAACTAGAAATTTCATTAAGAAAAATGGAATTCTGAGTCTTAGTGAAGTTTAATAGAAACCTATGAAAAGACGCTATCTTATTATTATTAAAATAGCAATGTTTTAAAAATTATTCAAAATCCCGTAAATTCTTTCATTTCTTTATTAGAAAGGAAGACCTCGTTTTCATAATCATAACAACAAGTGTTTTTTCCTAAGAGTTCATTGTCAATAAGGCACGATTTAAGGGTCGGTACTCCAACCAGATAAGCATTCAAATACATCACCTGAAAATCCTTGGAGCCGAACTTAATATTTCTTCCATCCATATCAAATAAATTTCTTTCCAAAAATTGTGATACAATCCAGCGCGATATAACCTCATCATTTAAGTTATTATCAAGGGCTTCTGCCATAACAAAATTACCCCCCGAAATTGCAAATTTGAATGGATTTTCCAAAAGGAAATTGGCTGTTTCATCGCAGATTTCAGGATATATTTGTGTTAAAAAGGGACCGTCTTTTGGTGAATAATGAAAGATGGTTTCATTTGAGATTCCTAAATGTTTCGAATAAAACCCAGTGTTTGATTTAATATGCACTTCATTTTTACCAGGGTTTAAAATTAACATGGGAAAAATCGTTTCGCCTTCTCCGACATCAACCGTAATATTATGCTGTTTAGAAAAAGAGGTTCCTTCAAAAAAAAGGATATGAATATTTTTTTTCCCGCCGGAATATACATGCTTATCAAAATCCAAAGTAAGGATAATGTCTTCGGATTTTGTTAAATTAAATAAAACAGTGTTTTTTTCACTTGGAATCGTCCAGCAAGCTGACTGACGTTGAAGCTCTCTTTTTATTAAATCGCCTTTATAACCTTTATTATCAAGGTCTTGTGCTGCCATTTGAATAATGCTTTGTAAAATTTTGGATGATCTGAAGGGTTCAAAGACATCTTTTGATGCAACCTTGTACGGTTTTCTTGCATTATAAAAATAGTGCCCCAGATAATTTTCCCATAAATGATCAATCATATGTTCATCACAATCCCTGACAATTGAGATTTCTTTTGCAGAATTGCTTGATGAAGACTCTTGGTCCGCGAATAATTGATTGAATGAAAAAAGTCCAAATATAATGCTTAATATAACGCTAATTCTAATATATTCCATTTTTATCACCTTTATAACGTTTGATAAAATCACATATAATAAAATGACGCAATACGCAAGGGAAAAGTAGCAGGCAGGTAATTTTACATAATAAAAGTTATTTTATTTTTCAGGATCATTTTAGCTTATTGCCTAGAATATTTTATTATTAACAGTAACTGGAGATGTGTCATTATAAATAAAATCTTTTGCTTGATTATTTAAAATCATAAAACCCTCTCCAAATGTTCCGTTTGATAATAAAACACACCCGTTTTCGATAAGGTTATTTTCAATCAGGGTGTTAAATGTTCTGTATTCTCTTGGAAAGTTGCTATCACTATCTTTTAACGCACCATAAATATTTATAAAAGTGAAAAAAAATCCATCAAAGACTGAATTAATGATTTTACTGTTATGGGTTTGCCAGAAATGAACTCCTTTACCAACATGATTCTCGTCTCTAATAAATTCACAATTCTCAACGGTAAATCCATCAGCTCGTGTTACAAGTAAACTAAGATTATCATCTGCAGAATATAGATCTGTCAATGTTGGATTCTCAAACAAACAATCTTTCAGGGTAATATCTTTTAAGTATTGTCTAAAGAAGCTTTTCATTTTTCCTCCTAAAGATATATACCTAAAGAAGTTAAAGCAAAATTCGTACCAATATAGGTTTAATTTATTTTCTTATACTGTATTCGATGCGGTTGGTTCGCTGATTTTCCAAGTCTTTTCACTTTATCACTTTCATAATCAGAAAAACCGCCTTCAAACCAGTAAGCTTGGCTGTTACCCTCAAAGGAAAGAATATGTGTTGCAACACGATCTAAAAACCAGCGGTCATGACTGATGATTACGGCGCAGCCTGTAAAGGTAAGCAGAGCTTCTTCTAGGGAACGGATAGTATTAACATCAAGATCATTGGTTGGTTCATCCAGAAGCAAGACATTGCCTGGGTTTTTAAGGGCATTAGCTAAATGGACCCGATTTCTTTCTCCTCCAGATAGAGTATCCACGGGTTTTTGTTGATCGCCACCTGAAAAATTAAAACGCGCTACATAGGCTCTGGAATTAACCTCGCGATTTCCAATTTTGATAATATCATTACCTTCGGATATTACTTCCCAAATTGTTCGTTTGTCATCCTTGGGAAAACGGTCTTGCGCTACGTAACTTATAGATACAGTATCTCCAATTGCAAAATCCCCAGAATCCGGCTTTTCCTGTTTAAGAATCATTTTAAAAAGAGTTGTTTTCCCGGCACCATTTGGACCAATGATTCCAACAATTCCTCCTTGAGGAAGCCTGAAATTGAGGTTTTCATACAAAAGTTTATCGCCAAAGGCTTTAGAAATATTCGCGGCTTCAATTACTTTTTGACCAAGTCTTGGGGCCTCTGGAATAACTATTTCCAAATCTTTTTCCAGTTGTTCTCTGTCTTGTGCCAGTAGATTATGATATTGGGCGATACGAGCTTTATTTTTTGCCCGCCTGGCAGAGGGAGATTGCCGCACCCATTCCAGTTCCCTGGCGAGAGTTTTCTTTCTTTTATCATCCTGTTTTGCTTCGATGTTTAATCTGCGTTCTTTTTGTTCAAGCCAGGAAGAATAATTTCCTTTATAGGGAATTCCTTCACCGCGGTCGAGTTCAAGAATCCAACCTGCTACATTATCAAGGAAATAGCGGTCATGAGTGACTGCGATGACTGTTCCTGCGTATTTTTGTAGATATCTCTCCAGCCAAAAAACTGATTCAGCGTCTAAGTGATTGGTCGGTTCATCCAGCAAAAGAATGTCAGGTTCTTCAATGAGCAGTCTGCAAAGAGCGACCCGTCTGCGCTCTCCACCTGAGAGGGTAGCGACAATCCGGTCAGCAGGAGGACAACGAAGCGCATCCATAGCAATCTCCAGGCGATGATCAAGTTCCCAGGCATCTTTATGATCAATCATTTCCTGCACTTTTGCTTGTTTTTCAATAAGAGTATCCATTTCATCTGCACTCATTTCATTTTCAAAACTTGCATTGATAAGCTCAAACTCCTTGAGCAGGTCAATGGTTTCCTTCACGCCTTCCTGGACACATTCAAGAACAGTCTTGCTGTCATCAAGGTGGGGTTCCTGGTGCAAAAATCCAATAGAATATTCTTTGGAAAAAGAAACATCCCCTGTAAACTCTTTATCTTCCCCTGCAATAATTCTAAGCAGACTTGATTTTCCTGAACCATTAAGCCCCAAGATACCAATTTTAGCTCCATAAAAAAAAGATAAATTAATATCTTTTAAAACTTTTTTCTGAGGAGGGTGCATTCGTGAAACACCGATCATAGAAAATATTATTTTTTCAGGTTCTTGGGTTTTTGACATTTATTGTTCCTATCTATAATTGTGTACATTATAAAATTTATAGCTCGCTTAATAAAAACAACTCATCAAATACAATAACAGAATTGTCAAAAATTAAATCAATTCGTTTCTATATTCATATAATTCCTTTTTTTATAAAACGAGGCATCATTGTCTCTTTCTTATTATATATGGTTTTGAGCTTTTCCAATAAAAACAAAGGGATATATGAAAGTTGCCAATGAAATAATGGCATAATTCTTGCTAATTACAAATAATATAAGAGCTTATCTCCTTTTGTTTTGAGCAAAATAACTTTACAGTGGCATATTTATGAAAGTATCAGAAATAAAAATTTTAATCCTAATCCCAATCCTAATGTTAATCTTAATTTCTAGTTCTTTTGCAAACTGCCTCGATCTTTTTTCTTCAATTGAAGCATCAGAAGAAAAAATAATGTCCACTTACAAAGAAGAAATCGAATTTGAAGATGACCTCTTTCCAAGAAACTTAATTTTAAGTGCAGCTCAGGATAATTTTAAGCAAACATTTTCACCTTCAAAGTTAAGAGATATGATTGAAGATTTAGAAATTAATAAATTTTCAAGAGACGACTATTTTAGCTTAAATGAATTATTAAGAGAAGCATACAAAAATGCTCTTGATTCATTTGTAGATTTAGAAAACCCAGATGGACTTGTAACTGTTGATATAAAAATAAAAGGCAGCGAACTAATATTCAGAATAAAAGATAATGGACAAGGAATTCAAGATGATATTTTTGAACAATTATTTGAAGAGAGAATAGGGCAGGGAAAAGCAAAAACACAAGCTCTTGGCGATCAAGAACTTGGAGTAATAACTATTTTACAAAATGCACAAGAACTTGGTTTTTTGATGATTCAAATAGAAACAAAGCATGAATCTTCGCCTTCTAGAAAAAAGACTATAAAAAATACTGGAGAAATTAAAAAAGAAGATGGTAATTTAAATGAAACAGGAACAGTGTTTGAGCTTAGTTTTATAATATAGAAAATTGTTTTTAGTGCCTACCCTCGAATCGCGAATTGCCAGCCAGGCAACTTCTAGACTCATTTGGGACATTATTTTCCATTAAATGATGAAAAAAAACACAATATAGAACTATAATTTTATTAAAAACGAATTAATGCTTAGATATTATAGAATAAAATTCTATTTCTAGTTTGGTTTCTATTTTGTATTTTATTTTAATAATAATATTTAATAAAAGGACCAAAGCATGAAATTCTATGCGATGTTTATTGGTGTAATGGTGTTATTGTTAATAAAGGAAAAAAATTATTTTTGCGTGATAAAGAAAAGATAAAAGAAGAAAACAAAGAAATCAAAGATCAGGAACATGAGAAATTAATACAAGAAGCTGAAGCAGGAGATGAGTGGGCAAAGGAAGCCTTAAAATACATTAATGAAGGAAAAGAGATGAATTGAAAACAACAAAAAGTGTAAACCTGATTTTTTTTATTAGACCTATTCTACAAAGAATTAAAGGAGAAAAATCCATATGAAACTAAAATTAATTTTAATCTTTTTACTTTGTTTTTTATTGGTTGTTCCTGTTTTCTCAAAAGCAAATGTTTATCCAGATAAGGATGAAATAAATGCTATTCATTTTATTAAAGTTACACAAGAAGGTAATAATTTCAGTTTTGAATTATGTCCTGTGGCAGATGATGATAAATGCATAAATTTAGGATCAAAAAAATGGTATTCATATGAACAGATTTCAAAAAGACGAAATTATTATAATGATTGTATGAAGGTTTCAGGGTTTTTTGGATTTTTAATTTTGCCCCTTTTTGCTACAGGAAACTGCTTTCTTAACAAACAAACAATACGTAATGATGTTCTTTTTAAAAATGTAACTCTAACATATATTGAAAGAAAAAATGAAAAAGGAGAAATAATTGAAACAGGTTCAATATATGAATTCGCGGAGAGAATTGAACAGGCTCTGAATATATAATTATCAATTAAGTTAATTGAATAAATAATAAAATAGAATACACTTACCCTGGCATTGCGAATTACCTGCCAGGTACTTTATAGATAAAGGAACAGAAAGATATGTTGGCCCAAGACCAGTTGATCCGGAAGAGGCAACGAGACGGTATCGTGAAATTCAGGCGATTGCAAGAGCTTTAGATGGTTTTAATGAGGTTGACAGCAATGTAATTATGGACATTGCAGCCCTATGGCTGTTCTTTCAGTCCAATAGCCAGTCTTCCCATGATGTGTCTGAATATAATATTTTTGAAGGTATCAGCAATGGCTGTGGATTTATTGATTATGCAGCGGGAGAAACAGGTTTGGAAAAAGATTACATAATTTCAATTTTTAAAAAGCTGGAAGCAAGAATTTTACCTGCACAATAAAGAATTTCCATGGATATGCTTCATTTTTTTGAGAGCTTTTTGTCGCAAGCAATGCAATAAGAGTAAAAATAATTCTCTTTTAAACATAAAAAATCAAAACAAAACCACCTAACAGCTTAAAATAACAGACAATATTAAGCATGCTGCTCTGGCATAAAAAATGCGGTAGTAATATTGCGCAATAAATATGGCTAAAGATATTGGAGAAATGGGATTATGTTTTATCTTGAAGTAAATTTAACTAAAAAATGTTTTTATTTTGTCATCGTATTTTCATTAATATTCTTTCAAAATATATTTCCATACGAAAGCAATGATCAAAGCCCAACAGATGTAATTTTGGATGATGGTGAGTATGTTTCTTCTCAAACAAATCCTGATTATATAAAACCTTCTTCTTTAGTTTCTTTTGATAATGTATTTGTTTTGGCTGATACCTTGCTTGCAGCAACTTTGGAACTGCCGCTTGGTGGAACTGAAGAGGAAGTTGTTTTTCTGGTAATGTATATAGTTCATGAATTTGATTTACATGAAAGTTTTGAAAAAGCTCTGAAAATTGAAGTCCAAAGACGTTTAGGCGACACAGAGATTCAAAGATTGGAAAAACTTGGAGGGGGGTCTGTTACAATTGGAATATTGCATGATGAAATGGAAGGAGCTGATTACTTAACAGCGTATGATTTTTTCACAAATGGACTGGATGAAGAAACAGCCAGTGGTCTGCAAAGATTATCCCGTGGATTTTTGCAAGTTTTTGATTTTTCTTCTTTAAGAGTAAAAGCATTAATTGCAGGAGCCCTTATTCTTTTTATTTGTCCGCCAACCAGGCCCATTGTAATGGCTGCTCTTGATGCTCTTGGAATAGCTTGTATCTTTATTGCCGCTAAAAATGGACTAGATATAATAATTGATAGTGTAAGACTTGGTCTGGCTGATGCTGACCTTGAAACCAATAGAATACTTGAAGAACTTGGAATGGATAGCGGTGAATTTTTAGGAGCCCTGATTTTAGTTCCAAGAGGAGAAAGAGCCCTAAAAAGCGCGTATTCATTTTTTAGATCTTTAAATTTCGCCAGCGCAGCGAGAAGTCCAGCAGAAATCAATGCTCTTGCAATCAGGCAGCCTATGGATTTAATCTGGGATCCGGGTTTAAAAACATTTTCTTCGCCACTTCCTATTCCGCAGGAATTAGCTCCAGCAGCTCTTGAAATTGCCTCCAGAAACCGAATAACCTTGCTTGAAATTCCGAAAACAGAAATTCCGGGAAGCACCATGCAGGCACCTGAAGCTATGCCCGCGACCATTGATATTATCGAAGGCTTAACAGAAGGTGGCAGTGAAGTCCCGAAACCAATTGCCTCCAGGGCCCCTATACAATCTGTAGAGGCCGATACCTTATTAAAAGAAAAACCAGCGGACCCTTTTTTAAACGAAGAAATTCCCGGCAGAACTGAACTGCTCAGACAGACCCCGAAACCCAGGCCAGAACCACAAATAATAATGGAAGTTACTCTGGATAGAGGCAGAAATCTCAATTTGCCAAAAGGGAAATACTCGCCAATTTCACCAGAGGCTCCGCGAGCACCTGTTTCTCCTGAGCAGTCCCCAATCCAGGAGCCACAGGCAACAATTGCTGCTGGTCGTGATATATTTGCAAGCATTCCACTTGCCAGGCCTCAGAATCTCAATTTGCCAAATGCGGAAAGACAAAGAGCGTATCAGGAATTAACGCAGGATCCGGCTGAGACCTTTGATCCCTTTGCAGCTAACAATAAGGAGCATTTTGATGACGATAATCGTTTTGAAGATCTCCAGGTTCAGTCGTTGCTGCTGGGAAATGATGATATTGAGAAACTTTATGAACATCACGAACGGACGGGCCATGAATACTCAGTTAGAAAAGACGATACTGGTGAAGTTTCTTTTTTAGAAGGTGGGGCAAGTCAATCTGATTATGCCTTATTAGCTGTTTCAGATGAAGCAGAATCCGCAGCTGATCTTGTTTTATCTTCTGCTCATATTCATCCGGGCTTACCTGAAATATCTATAAAAGATGCTAAAACCTTTATTGCTGATGCAGTGTTAAATCCAAATACTCCCAGAGTTCATGAAATTTTTGGATATGGTTTGGATGGAAAAAGGGCGAGTTTAAAAATTTATCTGGAATTTGATCAAATAAAATTAATAAGAGAGATTATTATAGAAAATGTACCTGAAGAACTGCTTGTTTCTGTTTATGCCTTGCTTGATTCTATGTTTACACTTGCATTGAATATGGATAAACAGCAGCTTGAAGACTGGTTGTTTGAAGGAGTTGCAGCGGTCAAGGTATCAGAAGAAAAAGAAATCCAGCTTGATGAAAGGATAAAAACAAAATTAAAGGATGCATATTTTAAGCCAGGAACATCTGTTTACGGGATTGTGACTGAAGAAAAAATAATGTTAGTCAGAAAACCCTCCGCTGAAACGCCAGCAGATATCCAGTTTGTATGGCAGCTTGAACCAATAATGGACGAAGAGGGCGGGAAAAAGCCGTCTGCATTACCAGGGTATTGGACCATGGCCCCAATTTCTTCAAAAGTAAGTTTAGCCATCAAGCACTCTGATGGAAGTATAAGCAAGCCAAGTCGTAGAAGAACGCCAATGAAATTTATTGGCTTAAGAACACCAATGAAATTGAGCTTTGGTGATGTAATCTTGTTTGGTTTTGAAGAGAAATATGAACATTATGAAAAACATCTTGAATTTAATACTCCCATGGTTCCGGCTCATGAATTGGAACTAGCCCTGGGTCAGGATGGCATCAGATGGAGAGTCATGAGAGCTGATGATAAAAATCAGCAGATTTATAAAAAAGTTAAGGCTAATTTTGAATTGGCATCCTCTTTGCTTAAAAAAGAAGCAGGGATTCCGCTTACTGTGCCTTTAGTTATCGAACAATCTGTGGAATTTGCAGGATATGATCCCGAGTATATTTCAGACTTCAATGATTTCGGGCAAATACAGGCCATGAGAAACTGGAAAAAAAGAATGCTTGCTAAAGTACTGGACATCGCAAAAGATCTTTTGACCGAATACTCTAATATTAGCGGATTTAGAATATATGTGATTCGCAGTGGTGATATAAGAGTATATTATGAAAGTCCTTTAAAAATAAGCAGCTTTCGTTTTGATGAGAATGTTTTGGAAAATGATGAAAGCAGATATCTGCAATTGGAATTTAGAAAAAATACAGCTGGATTGTCAGGGCTTGAGGCAGCCCATTTTACAATGGATCCAGATACCATTCCCGGCCAAGATGAAATATTACCTCCTTTTGATGCACAGGAGTTTAAGGATCTATTTAGAACAGGAATTATAAATGAGGGAAAATTAGCTCTGGCGATAAGACTCATAGAGCATGCTTCACCTGAATGGCAAAGAGTTATAAAGAAATGGAAGGAACTGGTAGAAAAAAGAGGAGCAGAAATAGAAGATAAGGAAAATGCATTTCCAATAAGCTTTAACCTCAAATCATCCTGGTCACGCAGAGGAAAATATACAGACACAAGAAATGAACTTAGTGATGAAATTGGATTAAGACGAAATGCATCTGTTTTCACCCTGGCACATGAACTTGGCGTTCACGCTATGCCAATTAATGAAAGACACAGAGAAGTCGCTGCTCTCCCTTATAAAGAGATTTCGGATTATTCAGGGGCTGCGTCTTTTGAAGCCATCCTTTTTCATTTATTAGATACCCGCTATCAGGAAGAAGCCCAGGCCAGTTATGGAGCGGCTTTGCTCTACAGGGATTTAATAGCCATTGGAATACCAAAAGATTGGCTTGCTCCCGATGAAGTGGAATTTTTTGAAAAAATTCTGGACATAATAAATAAAGAAGGAATATCAGGTTATATAAGAAGCAGAATTTACCTGGGAGCCAACCACACCAGGAATTATAATAAAGGAAAATTACTTCAATTAGCAGCTTTAGCTAGAGCTAATCCTGCTTTACTAGCAGACCCTTCAGTAGAAGCAGTTATTGCCGAGCATGGAGTACAAATTAAAACAGATTCCCCTCTTGCTTTATTAATGACACAGGCAAAAAAAGCTATTGACGAACCAAGCTCCGCAAATATGGCAGCCTTAACTGGGACATTATTGAGAAGTGGTGCTACCCCGTCAGTAGATATTCCCGGAATAATGTCCAGGGTAAATGAGTATAAAGATTTGATAAGCGGAAATAAGGATGTAGAAAGCACCTCTTTTTTGGGAAAGCAGGAGGCAACCCAAAACAAAGTAAAAATTCTTTCAGCCGGAAGAAGGCAATATGAAAAATATAAGCTTGAATTTGAAGAAGCCCTTCAAAAGGCAACGGGTATTGCAAAAGACATTAATTGGAGTGATCCAAATGGTCTTTTAGCCTTTTACCGAATGACCATACTTATAGCAAGACAAGCCAGTGGAAAAGAAAAAACGTATTATGAAGATTTAATTAAAAATATTGCTATAGTTATACAAAGGAATTTAGCCTATATTCCCAAAGTTGACAGGATTGGCGGAGAAATCGAAAGAAGCAAGATTGTTGTTAGTGATTTGCTTTATTTTGAAAGAGCAAGACTGGAACGAAATCTTGAAAAAATGCTTTATCATTTTGGCAGAATTTCCGTTTCCCAGTTTGAATTATTTCAACTTCCCTTAACTCCTATTGCTGTAGTAAATAATGAGGAATATTTAGAAAAAGAAAAAAGCATTCAAAGGACAAATTTAGGCTTAAGGATATTAACAGAAGCCTTGCAGGATAGTTATGTAAAAGGTAATATTCCAAAAGCTGAAATTAAAAAATTTATTCTTAAAGTTATTACAAAGTTTAGAAAATATAATCAAAAAAAATATTACAAGTATTTATATAAAGTTTATCATTCAGAAATTAATAAAGGTGATCCAAAGGCCCTGGAAGCTTTTTTGATAACAATACTGGCCTATGACGAGGAAGGCATATTGGCAGATGCAGCTTATAATTTATCGAAAAAATGGGGGTCTAGCCCAACTACACCTGCTATTTTAGCAGCTTTATTACAGGCAAGATTAGGAGGCTTAAGATTGCCTCTTCCAGGACAAGCTGCGAAATATGGCGCAATAAATTATGGGCAGGATCCTTTGCATTCTAATGCCCCCTATGATAAAGACTGGTGGAGATCTGTTCCCGTTGCCGATGATTATGATTCTGAAATAGGGTATCTGCCAGGTTTATACTCAGCTTTGGAATATCATAGACAGTTGTATAATCTGTGGGAAAATCCCTCGAAACAACACCCATTTAAAGATACAAATACTTATAATCAAACAATAGCTTCAGATATGCCTACTTTTATATGGTTAGATGGGCCATTTCCTCTTCCTGATTCAGTAGTAACTTTTCCCAGCTCTCAGAATGCCTTTATTGAACAGGGCTTGGCAGTACCATCTTATGCCCAAATGCTTAGACAATTACACTATGAAATTATGATGCATAAACTGAATTCGGAAAAGGCAATACCACCGATTGTGTTTTTGAGGTGGAATGAGGAATTTAAATTAGCCTTATCAGAGATTGGTACTGATGAGCTTTCTGATTTAAACCAAAAGATTAAGAATACTGCAATATGGGTAATCGCGAGATTAATTGTTGAAGCCTCGAAAATGGCTGCAACGCAAGGTTATCTGGATATTGCACAGACAATGCTGGATAGCAGTATTGAGAGTAGGCAGGGAGGATCTTTGCCAGCTATATTTACACTATTTAATGAGGCTATACAATCAGCCTTATTTACTATCGCATTTTTTGCCTTACCTAAAGAAGCGGATAGAATTTCCAAATTAGAGGAAATAATTTCAGAATATAAAACAATGGTTGAGCTTAGAAGAGCTGGAATTACTCCTACAGAGATGTTAATGTTTGTTAAGGAATTTGCACTTAACAGAGCTTTCAGACAGGCAGCAAATGAATTATTACATTTGGCATCTGAACATATCGCTAAATTTAATCCTTCCTCCTTTCAATTCAGGGAAGGAGTAACGCTTTTTATTCAGATAGTAAATGCTGCTAACCTGACAAATGAAGAAAAAGATAATCTGCTTTATGAGCTGTTTGATAAAGTTTTACCCAAAGTAAAGAAAGAGGCTATTGGCCTGGACATCAGAGAACAGATAGCTTTATTTGACTGGATGGATACTGCGATATTTACAAGAGATACTTTGGAAATAATTTCAATTTATGCAAAAACTGAAAGCTTAATTTTTGCAAGAGCTAAATATGCCATAGACAGAATTGGCAGCGCTAAATTACCTCTGGATATCAGGGGAAGAATTTTAAACCTTGCTTATAGAATTGAACATTATATTGACAGGGTTTCCCCTGAAATTAAGAATGAAAGCAATGAGGAAAAATTAGGAAGGGTTTCAAAAGACAGTGATTATCAGGTAGCACTTGCTGATGTTTTTCCATCAAGAAAGGTCAGCGTTGATTTAACAATGCCCGTTGGAAAATGGAATCCGGTAATGGTTAGAAGAGGATTGGATGATCCAACTTCTGCCTGGGAGAAAATCAGACTAGCCATAGGTGGTCTAACTTCTGCTTACCCTGATCTTTCAGAAAATAATATATTTAATGTTTATACAGCATTTGTAAATAATGAGATAGAAAGAGCAGCTAAACCATCTTCTGAATTGCAGGAGGGACTTAATACTTATCAGGCTTTTGTGGAAAGAAAGACTAAAGGCGAAGACCCCAGATTAAATGTGGCTGTTTCTGGATCTGCGCTGGGATTAAAAATCTTTTCTGCAATAGAAAAAGTTCAGTTGACCGGGCTTTTAAAAATTCCTGCCATTGCCTTTGCTCTGGATTTAGCAGAGAAAACCCTTTCTGCGCATGGAGAGCTTGGAGATTTTGAAAAAGAGGTTTTGGCCTCTGTGCTGGAAGCTTCAAATGTCCCGGACGCCAGAAGAAAAAGAGAATTGTTTTTATATATTGTGAATGATTCACGTTATCCAATTGAAACCAGAAGAATCGCGGCAAAGGGTTTGGCATATGCCAGTACTTTCAATAAAGTTTTATCAGCTCTTATTGAAGGATATGAAAAAAATCCAAATCATCTTCAGGAAAAAAGACTTTATTGCATGGTTTGTGAATACTGGAAAAGAATTGGAAGACTTCCAGATGACTATGGTATGCTGATTCTGGATGAAAATAAAAATGATCCTGATAATTATTTTTCAAAATTTGATGAAGCTTTAAGTGATAAAGAGCTTACTATTGCTAATTTGGATGCAATTAAACTGGAATCTTTATCCTTGAAATATGGGAAATATGCGAGTTTATTTATTACTGAAATAAGCAGATATTTGGAAGCAAAAGCACCCCATAATTTTATTGATAGCTGTGTTTTTAAAGATGACATATTAAAGCTTATTCCTCCGACAACAGCTAATATTGCAAAAGCCAGACAAATAATGAAAAAAATAAATTTTAGAAAACAGGAAAGAGATGAAACTCTTGATTTACTTAAATTAGACCTTCCCAATGCCCTGATGGATTTGCCAAAAGAATTAAAATTTATTGCCCTAAGATTTTTTAAGCAAATGCCACAGGATCAATTGTTTTCATTGATTGAAGATTTGAAACATATTGAGAAATCGCAAGGTAGAGCAGAAACCTTTTGTTATTTGTTCGAAAGAGTTGGTTTGCCTAAATTAGGACAGGCTCTTTCAACAATGTATGGCATTATTCCAACAGCAGAAAGACAGGTTTTTGCAAGATTGTTTGACCAGGTGCCTCCTTCAAGCAGTGTTGAAATAAAAAGAACCGTAGAAAGGGAGCTTAGAAAACCAATGCATCTACTATTTGCCACCTGGGATGATGTGCCAATTGCTTCAGCGTCAATGGGAGATGTTTTCAAAGCAACGCTTCCTGATGGAAGGGAGGTTTTTGTAAAAGTTGCACCAGATTCCAAATATAATCAAAACCTGCAGGTTGGAATTGAAACACTTTCAAAAGTCGCAGACGACTTTGAAGCAGCAGTAAAAATGGGCAGATTTAGTCTGGGAATTGATATTCCGTCCTTGATTAGAAGGTGGTTAAATGACTATAGAATTCAATTAAGTTTTTTAAAAGAAATGAGAAACGGAGATAAATTTAGACAAAGAGGATACCTGGTTCCTGAATATCTTCACGAGATGAGTACCCAAAGAGTTTTGGTTATGTTGCCGGCTTCCGGTAAAAAATTAAATGAACTGGATGATCCTGGTCAAAGAAAAGAAGCGGCAATTTTATATGCCCGGCAAGCTTTAAAAATGCTGTTGATAGACAAAAGTTTTCACAAAGACCCTCATCCGGGAAATGTGTTTTTCGAACCCGAAACAGGCCTGAGCTGGATTGACTGGGGAATTACTGGCTTCATTACACAGGATAAACTAAATAAATTATTTTCCTTATTAATGTTTCTATATGCCCCAGGTGCTAAAAATTCCGGGCAACTAAAAACCTTGCAGAGATTCTTAACGCAAATTGCTTCAGAGGCTTCTTTATCTACTGGCTTTGACGATGAGCTTTTAAGGCAGGGAATTGATCAACTAGACTGGTCCTTGCCCCCTGCAGATAACTTAGTATTACTTATTGATCTGGCAGGACAAGCGGGTCTTTACATAGACCCTGAAATCATGGAAGCAATTAATTTCCTCTTAACAGTTAATGGAGTTGTAATGGATCTTGATCCAGGGCACAATTTGCTGCCGGATTTTATGTGGGTAATGAGTAAGAGGTGATTTTTTTATCGATTGAAAAAGTTATAAATTTATTTAAAGATATTTCCATAAAAATGTTTTATTGAGGTAAAAATGAAGGACATAAAAACAGCATCCTTTGTTAGACTATTGGCTTTTTTGATTGATTATTCAATTTTCGTTATTTTATTTTTTGTTTTTAACGCTTGTTTGTATTTTAAGATTCCGGATTTATTGATAGCCTTTATTGAGTTAATATTATTCTGCTTCTATTTTTTCCTTCTTGATCATGTATATAAGCCAGGCATTGGAAAAAGGATTTTTAAGCTTAAAATCTTTAGCTTTCAAAATGAAGAACTTGCGCTTAAATCACAACTTTTTAGAATATTAATCTTTGGGTGTATTTTTATTTTTAAATGGGGAAGCCTTGGTTCGATATTATCTATACTTCCTTTTTCAATAATTCTTTTTATTAACATATTGCCTATTTCACTTATTATATACAGTATTTTTCTACATTTTTTAAATAAAAATGGTTTAATGCTGCATGATGTTTTATCAAAATCATGGATTGTACCAAGAGATACTGATTTTAGTACAGTTAATAAAATTGAATTTAAAAAGCTTTCAAAACAATCGTATATACCTCTTTTAATAATGATTATAATCTTTGCTTTTCTGGTAAATTTTACTTTAGCCAGGGTAATTCCGGGAATGCTGATGGGTGATTTGGCAAGTCTGTCCACACAGCAATCAACAGGCGAGACAGAGGGACAATCACCTGAAGAATTCATATCACAAAAATTAAATTTTAGGCATAAACTTGAAATGGATTTTCAGGTCACTGAAACAAAAAGTGCCTTTGGGGAATCGCAAACAAGCAAGCAATTAATAATAAAGCTATGGGTGCCAGCAATTGTTTGGTTTACAAAAGACAGAGATGAGATTCGAAACACTATTCTCAAGGACTTGAAATTTCAACAAGGATATGTTGACTCAGGAACTATTGTTATCTGGACGGGTATCGAATATTATTCAATAAAAGAAAGTCATTCTTTGATATTTAATGAATTAAAAAAGTGATTGACTGGAGTTAGTGGTTGCACTTTAGTAGCGGTTTTTAGTTTTTTAGCATTTTCTTGACGCGATGCACGCCATGTGCTATGGAAAAAGCAGCATGTTATGAAAAAGAGATCTTTTTACTAAGTTTTCTTAAAGGTAACATGCTATGACTAAAAAAAATTGTTCAGTATTTTTCATTTTAACTATTCTTATTTTATTTTCTTTTAATATTTATGCAAAGGATCAAGGCTGGCATCTTTCATATTACAATGATGATTTGCCACAATTATCAGAAGAAGATCTAGAAAAATATAAAGGTGCAACAGAGTGGTGGTATTTTGATATTCAAAAAGAGGATTTTTCTCTTGTTGTAATTTATGTCAGGCAAAATCCTTTGGTTTATAAAGATGCAAGTTCTTACATACACATTGAATATGAAAAAAATGGGGAAGTTGTAAAAAAAGTTCGGGAAACTAGAGAGATGATTATTAAAACTTATGAACCGGTTTCAACAGATAATAAGCTTGTTCAGGATAGAGCTTTAACAAGATTTTATATGGATGAAAAAAATGAGTTTAGCATGCTAGCAAAGTCCAGTGATCCTGAATTAATTGACGAATATCAATTAAGCTTTGATGTGGCTGGCATTTCTGGAAAGCTCAATTTCAAACCAATCCATCAAGGCTTTTATGTAAATGATGATGGCTGCTATTTTCACCACAAAGAAAATCCTGAGCTAAAAAGTTGTGCTAACTTCGCAGCGCCAAGAATGAAAGGCTGGGGATGGGTGGTTTATAAAAAAGAAGCAGAAGGATCAGGCTGTAATCCAGCTTACACTTATGAACATACTGATATTTATGAAAGTGAACCAGGAGAAGGCTATCATGATCATCCCTGGAACACCGATCATTTTATAGCCACTTATCACGAATGGCACTGGGGCAGGCTTTTTGCAGAAGATGTAAGTGTAATGTATGCAAATGTGATTCCACAGGATGAATATAATGGAATTTTGAATTTTGCCTATTATACTAAAAAGGGTGAATATAAACCATATGTAGACCTGGATATTGAAATAATTCCAGAAGAAAAGCCATGGGAAAAGGAAACTGATTCCTTTTTAAATGTCGCCTTTCCTCATAATTTAAAATTAATAAGCAAAGATTTGGGTTTTGAAATAAGAACCCAATTTCAAAGTTTGCTTGCAGATGATCCAATGTACAATCGTTCAAATGTCAAATTTATTTTTTGGGAAACAAATGACGATTTCAATGCAGAAGGCACAGGTTGGACAGAGTATGTAACAATTCCAACTGAAAATCAGTGGCTGATTTCTAATTTGAATTGGTTGAAGTATCTTGGTAGAAGATTTTAGCCAATTCCGAAGATTGACCAAACTTAACATGGTATCTAAAATAGTCATTGACTTTTTTAGACACATGAAGGATAATAGTCATTATGTACAAGCAAAGATATTTAAAAGATTTTATAAATAAATTAGCCCTTGAGCGCTATAAAATGGCTTTTATTAGTGGACCAAGACAATGCGGTAAGACCGTGTTGTCCAAAATGATATTAAATGAAAACAAGTTAGGGTCTTATAATAATTGGGATGATATTGATTTTAGAAGAATCTGGACAAAAAATCCTAAACTAATTTATGATAACATAGATTCAAAAAATATTAATAAATCTATAGTTGTGTTAGACGAAATTCACAAAGAAAGAACATGGAAAAACAGGCTAAAAGGTTTGTTTGACACAAAATCTCCATGCAAAATCATTGTCACTGGAAGTGCAAGGTTGAATGTTTATAAAAAAGGTGGCGATAGTTTGATGGGGAGATATTTAAATTTCAGGCTGCACCCTTTTACTGTTGGAGAATTACATAAAACAGTAAAGCTAAAACCAAATGAAATTATAAAGCAAATTTTCAAAGAAAAAATACCAACACAAAATCAAAGCAAAAAATATTTTAAAACTATAATTGATTTAATGAATTTAGGTGGTTTTCCTGAACCATTTTTAGAAGGATCTGAAGAAATAGCAAGAATTTGGAGATCAGGCAGACATGAAAAAATTGTTAGAGAAGATTTAAGAGATCTAAGTAGAATTTCTGAGTTAAGCAAAGTTGAAATGCTCATGACCTTGCTGCCAGCCAAAGTATCTAACCCTATGAGCATTCAGTCATTAAGAGAAGATCTAGAAGTAGCGCATGAAACATGTTCAAGGTGGCTAAATTATCTTAAAGAACTATATTTTATTTTTGAATTAAAACCTTATTATAAGTCTATTTCAAGGTCTCTGAAAAAGGAAGAAAAAATATATCTTTGGGATTGGTCCGAGCTTAAAGAAAAAGGTGCCTTGTATGAAAACATGCTAGCTTCACATCTGTTAAAATCTGTTCACTTTTGGAATGATACAGGAAAAGGAAGTTTTGATCTTCATTATTTAAGAGATAAAGAAAAAAGAGAAATAGATTTTCTAATCACAAATGACAAATTGCCATGGCTTGCTATTGAAGCAAAATTAAAAAAGCATGAATTAGATAATAATAATTTGGCTTTTATAAAAAAGGTAAATTGTAAACACTATATCCAATTAGTTTTAGAAGAGGATGTTTGGGATTATAAAAAAATTGATGATATTGAAATATTATTTGCTTCAGCTGATTCTATCTTGCCATTCTTGGTTTGAAAAACGGTATAAAAGAGTTTTTGAAAAATTATTGATGCAAGCCAATTAATTACGACTGCGAAGTTTAGATAGAAGACGTAGAATTTCGATATAGAGCCAGATCAATGTAACTAAAAGACCAAAGGCCCCATACCATTCCATGAATTTTGGAGCTTTTTCAGCTTCACCTTGTTCTATAAAATCAAAATCCATAACCAAATTTAAGGAAGCAATAACAACGACAAACAGACTGAATCCAATTCCTATCAAGCCACTTTCATGGATAAAGGGAATGTTGACACCAAAAAAACCAAGAATCATAGTTAGTAAGTAAATTAGAAAGATACCTGAAGTCGCTGCAGCGAGGCCGAGTTTAAAATTTTCAGTTGGTTTGATTATACGATAGCGATAAATAAATAGCATTGCAAAGAATACACAAAAAGTTCCCATAATAGCTTGTGTTACAATCCCAGGAAATTGAAGCTCAAATATGGCAGATAAAGATCCAAGAAAAAGGCCTTCAAAAAGAGCATAAAGGGGCGCAGTTATATGGGCAACCGTTTTTTTAAAAATAGTAATCATGGCCAAGACAAGTCCACCAATCATACCTACCCAAATAAAAACCATGGGTGGAGCTTGGTTTGCAGCAACAGCATTCATAAACATATACCAACTGACCATGGCTGAGGCAAATACCAATACTAATAAAATACCTGTTTTATTAACTGTACCCATTATTGTCATAGGTTCTGCGTTTAGTGAGGCAAGATCTTTAGCCTTTGTGAAAATATTTTTACTTAAAGCCGGGTTACTAGATTTAATCATTTTAATCCTCATTTGATAATAGTTTTACAGTAAAAATTGATATAATGTTTTTCTTTTAATCTGGCAAGAAAACAATTATTTATCTAGAGGAAGCAGAAGGTTAAAATGGATATCAAGATCTAGACGCTTGCGCTAATTAATATATTAAATATAATTCACCAAGATTTTCCAGGGAAGCCCCTTGATATGGATAATGATCTGAAAAGCTGACTAAATTCCATGTTGTATCTAAAATAGTCTTTTGGCCTATACCGAGATTAATTTGCATGGTGACATTCGTTTTTAAGCTATAAACTAAGATCACTTTTCAAACTACCCTTAAAATCCTCACTTACTGAACGTGGACAAGTATTACAGTTAGCTTTGCCAATATCTAGCGAGCTAAGCCTTTGGTCTTTATTGTTTTGTATATGCGCAAGAGAAGCCATAAAATCAAATTGACTATAGTCTGTAAGCATTCTATCAAAAAGCTCGAATTGACTTGCTAAAGCTTTAACGTGGATACATCTTCTTGAAGATTCACCATATGTGTCACATTCTTGTTTTGCAATGCCTTCTGTCTGATTGAAAATTCCTTCACCTAAATATGTTTCATTAAAGTAATCAATTGCTTTTTTAATTTGTTTTGCGTGTTCAGCAAAACACTCTGGATTTACTTTTTTCATTTCCTCTGTTTTAGGATCTTGAAAAAAGGATCTAATATTTGTTGCTATTACAGCATCATTTTGTGCTTCAGGTGAATTAAATTCAAAATTGTTATCTGTTGTTTCAAAAGCTTTTTTTGCAATAGCCTTACATTCACCTGGAGTTTCTTGATTATAAAGCCTTGGATCCTCGATTGCCCTAACGAATCTTTTGGCCTTTGCAAGCTTTTTGCTAGCATCAGCACATAATGAAGAGCTTTCTTTGCCTAAAGCACAATAGTGTTTGTGTGCATACCTTGCAGCATCATGCAAATCATGCATGTAAGTGCTTATTAACCTGTTTACCTTTGGATGTTTGTAACACTCTATATCTTCACTTGGATTCCCAAAATAAGTATCTCCTGCAAAAAACTTTTCAGCATCAGAGAAGTTAACCATTCCCTGGATTAAACTACTTTTGCCTAGTTTATGTTCACAAATACTTATTGAGAATAATAATTGAGCGCTTAAGAATAAAATTGTTAAAACTAAGATTAAAATTCTAGATACTTTCATTTTCGCCCCCTCTTGAAATCGGTTTTAAAGAATTGTTAATTTTTTTAGTGTCTCTTGCTAAAATATTTTGCAAAGAGCATGCCATCGGAATTATAAAGAAGTAATGTGAATAAAATTGGGTGCTTAAAGTGTTGAGAAATGAAAGTATTTTGTTAAATAATGGTTCAAAAATACCTGGAATTGAAATAAGAAGGTAGTTGTGTCTGGAGTATTCACCGTTCAAATAGGTGCATGTGAAATTATTGTAAAAATAATGATTGTAAATAATTTATCGAAAGATTAAAATTAATTTCAATATATTTACTTAGTAGGGACATTGTATGCTTAACATAAAAGAACTCCTTGATTTTTGCATTGAAAGAGAAGCTTCAGATATTCATCTTACAGTTGGTGTTCCTCCAATTTTAAGAATAGACGGAAATTTAAAAAGAATGGGGCAGTATGAATCGCTAATTTCCAGTGAAACTGAAGCATTGGCATATGAACTGTTTGATGAACAACATAAAAAGATATTTGAAAAAGATGGAGAAGTTGATTTTTCTCACTCTATTGAATCAGCAGGAAGATTTAGAATTAATGTGTACAGGCAAAGAGGAAGCATAGGAATCGCTTTAAGGTTTGTTGCTCCTGGTGTTCCGACTATTGATGACCTTGGTCTTCCTCAGTCCTTGAAAAAATTAGCTTTAAGACCAAGGGGGCTTGTTTTGGTTACAGGCCAAACAGGCTCAGGTAAATCAACAACATTAGCTGCGATGATAAAACACATTAATAAAAACAGAAATGCGCACATTATAACTTTAGAAGATCCAATAGAATATCTGCACGAACATGGCATGAGCGTTGTTAATCAAAGAGAAATAGGACATGATACCAAGTCTTATGGGAAAGCATTAAGGGCTGCCTTAAGACAAGATCCTGATGTTATTTTAATTGGCGAAATGAGGGACCTGGAAACAATTTCAACGGCTGTAACAGCAGCCGAGACGGGTCACTTGGTTTTAAGTACCCTTCACACTATAGGAGCTGTACACACAATTAATAGAATCATAGATGTTTTTCCTGTTGCCCAACAACAACAAATAAGAATTCAACTCTCAACAGTTTTAGAAGGTGTAATTTCGCAACAGCTTGTAAGAAGAGATTCTGAAAAGGGAGGCCGTGTCGCTGCTTTAGAAATCATGCTCTGTAATTCAGCCATAAAAAATTATATAAGAGATGCAAAAACTCATCAGATCATGAGCAGTATACAAACAGGCAGAAAGGCCGGCATGATTTCAATGGATACATATCTAGCTGCTCTTTACCGAAAAAAATTAATCTCACATAAAAATGCTCTGGCTTATTGCGTGAATCCTGATACTTTTGAGGAAACTATTAAGAATTATGATAGATAATATTTATTTCTCCAAGAAAACCTTATAAGAAACCTGCAAAACCTTTCCAAGCTTTTTAGCAAGCTTTTCACCAATAGCCCTTTTGCCATTTTCCATTTTAGAAATATTGTACACTTGAATTCCAGTTTTTTTTGAAAGCTCCGCTTGAGATAAGCCTTCTTTGTAGCGGGCTCCCTTGAGGTGGGTTGCTCCTTTAGGCTTATCACCATATAATTCTTTTAATAACAATTCAGAATCAATAGATTTTTCTGTTTGTTTATAAGCTCCAAGGGCTTCAATGATAATCAAAAATGAGCGAAGCTTTGATACGGCTAAGATATAATTTTCATCATTAATTTTTATACTAATATGGGGCTTTTTCATGAGTTCCGACATAATATACCTCAATTATTTTTTTCTGTTTACATAAAACACGCCAACACAATACATAAGTTGGCTTCCCTTTTTTTAAGTGGCAATGATATTTGTTTTTATTAAGTTTCCCAAAGTTACTCCAGTTTCCCTTTAACAGGACCACTGTATTTCATATCTTTTATCAAAACCGATGCAGTTATCTGAATTTTATTGGGTAAATTTCTAAATAGTTTTTTACATTTAGGGCATATTTTAATTTCCCACAAGAGTTCCTCCTAATTGTATCAAAAGCAAATGACATTGTCAATGACAATGTCACAATGTGCTGTTTGTTACATAATGTTTTCCTTATGCAAAACAGATGCTAACTTGCTTACAAATGTTAACGAGATGATATTATGTGGAAATAAATCTCGTGGGATAGTTATTGTTTTATTAATTTATCCTGCAGGGGTTGTCATGATTTCTAGATATAGCAGAAGTTTAAATCTTAAGTTTTTTTTAATCATCTTTTTATTTTCTTTTAATATTTTTCCAAATGATATTTAATGCAACAGTTAAAATTTTAAGTGATGGTGTTTGGGCCGTTACATTCTTAGGAATGCCTGAAAAAACAATTATTGTTACAGAGCCTGAAACTTGGATT
The DNA here is from genome assembly GCA_043820105.1 of Pseudomonadota bacterium. Lineage (GTDB taxonomy): Bacteria > Bdellovibrionota_F > JAHFAK01 > JAHFAK01 > JBDREC01 > JBDREC01. Next base: position 22,404 of record JBDREC010000102.1, on the reverse strand, counting down.
AGAAGTTACAAAAAAATGCCGCCTGATAAGCAATATTTGGTAAGACCAATAAATGGTTCATTAGAAGATTTAATAATTGAAATTGCAGCTGGAAAATTAAGAGATATTTTTCATGGTTTTAGGCGAAGTTCCAGGGAATCTTTAAGAGGTGGTGATCCAATTAATTACTTAGGTTTAATTCTAGGGCCATTCGGAGAAACAATAGACTTTGTTGAGATCCCTTATTTCCAAAATGAGTGGTTATACAAGGGAAGTGAAGAAGTCGCGTGGAATACAGTAAAAGGAATGCTTGATAGAAAAAGTAATTTTCTGCAAAATACTATATTAATAGCCAGGACTGATACTAGGTACGAACTAGAGCAAGGTTTATACGTTTCTGGTGGAAATTTTCATATATATGAGTCTCATATTTATTCTGTTGTGGTTGATCTAAGCCTAGAAAGACCAATTTTGATTAGTGACCCACACCATCCTGAACTATTAATAAAAATGACAATTTCAGAATTTTGTTATTATTTTGAACAAATTGGAATGGCAAAGATTGCCTTTGAGCCGATTTATGAAATTCCTAAAGCACACCAAATTTTTTAATATCCCTCGGTTCCCGTGCTGCATGACGAAGATGCAACCGTAGTGCCTGAATTGCAGTAACTATAATTTGTTTTCAAAGTTTTACCCTGGCTAAGTTAATTTTTTTTGCATAAAAATCATAGATATTTGCACTTGTTATTTTTATATCAATAAAATCACCAATTGCAAGATTATTATTTTCAAAATATGTAATTCCATCTATCTCAAAGGCTTGTCCTGAGATTCTACCAAAGAATTGATTGTTGTCAAATCCTTCTACCACAGCTTGAAACTGCATTCCTATCAGTTCCATATTTTTCTTTGAAATAATTTCTTGCTGCAAAGACATTAGCTTGTGATATCTTTGGTTGATGATTTTGGGATCTAGTTTGTTTTTAAGATTATAAGACGCTGCCATTTTTTCGTCTGAGTATTCAAAAACGCCAAGATGGTCAAATTCGTGTTCTTTGATAAAATTATATAGCTTATTAAAGTCGTCATCTGTCTCGCCAGGGAAGCCGACGATAACAGAGGTTCTTAGGAAGAGATTTTGGATTTTAGATTTTAGATTTTGAATTAATTCAGTTATGAACTTGGAGTCATGACCACGTTTCATTGACTTGAGAATTGGGTCGCTTATGTGTTGAAAGGGGATGTCTAGGTATTTTACAATTTTGTCATTTGTACCAATGAAGTCTATGAATTCTGGATTAAGATTAAGATTAGGATAAAGATAAAGAGGCGAATCCATTCTATAGAGTCTATTGTAGAGAGTTTTTTTAGTAACTCTAGGAGGTTTTGATTTTTATCTTTTAAGTCAGCCCCGTAAAGATTGCTTTCTTGGGAAATGAGATTTAGTTCTTTAACTCCAATATTGGCTAAATTTTGTGCTTCTGTGCAAATTGAATCAATGGTTCTTGATCTAAGTTTTCCCCGAAGTTGTGGGATAATGCAAAAGCTACACTTCCTAGAACAACCCTCAGATATTTTTAAATAAGCAGTATGTGGAGGCAGAGTATTTAATCTTGGAGTAGTGTGGTCATATAAATATTGTGGATCGTTATCTATATTTTTAATCGAATTCTGAGTTTCAATTAGCTCACTTATTTTTTCGAAGTTAGATGTTCCACAAAATAGATCAACATCAGGATACATTGTTTCAATTTTATCAATATACTTTTGAGGAAAGCATCCAGTAACAATCAGCTTTTCAATTTGTTTGTTTCTTTTTGATTCGCAGAATTCATCAATAATATTTCGGGCTTCATTTTCAGCCTTATCAATAAACGAACAAGTGTTTATAATTACAATGTCCGCATTTTCGGACTCTGGATCAAGGATATAACCTGAAGTCATCATTATTCCAACCATAACTTCTGAGTCAACCAGGTTTTTAGGACAGCCCAGGCTAATAATAGAAAAGGATTTTTGCTTTTTCATAATTTATTTAAAATCTATTTTTTCTTCTTTTTCATTAATAATAATTTTGCCAAGTTCCATAACATTTTTAGCAGCGAGTTTGCCATTGCTTATAACGTAAAGAGGAAGACTTGGTCTTCTTAAGATTGAGACAGGATCATTTTTATCAAAGATTAAAATATTTGCAAGTTTCCCTTCAGCGATTCCATAATTATTTTCAGGTAAATTAAAAGTCTTTGCACCATTATATGTTATAAAATCAAGAGCATTTTTTAAATCATCACGTCCTGTCATAAGGCATGCATGAAGCATCATTGAAAGAGCATTTATCATGTTTCCATCACCGAGTGGATACCATGGATCTAAAATACAATCATAACCAACAGAAACATTAATTCCATTTTCATTAAGCTCTTTAACTCTAGTTAAACCTCTTCGAATTGGATATGAATCAAACCTGCCTTGAAGAGTGATATTTGTAAGAGGATTTGTTATAAAATTTATTCGAGATTTTTTCAAATAACCCATAAGCTTAAAAGCATAGGCATTATTATAAGAATGCATTGCAGTTGCGTGGCTAACCGAAACTTTTTCAAACATTTCATATTTGATAGCATTAGCTGCAATAGTTTCAGTAAATCGTGATTGCTCGTCATCTGTTTCATCTGCATGAAAATCTAATTTTTTATTAAATTTTTTGGCCAGTTCAAAGGCAAATTCAATGTCTTTAATGCCATCTTCTCGAGTCATTTCATGATGAGGAATTCCACCAACAATGTCAGCACCCAGTTTCATTGCTTTTTCCATTTGTTCTTCACCATTATGGCTTGCATAAATTCCATCTTGAGGAAATGCAACTATTTCAATTTTAATGAGGTCCTTCCACTTGTCACGGATTTCAGTTAATGCTTTAATGGCTTTTAATTCAGGGTCACAAATATCAGCATGTGTTCTAACATGCAAAATACCATTTGCTAGTTGCCACTTTAAAGCTTTTGTTGCTCTTGATTTAATATCTTCAATTGTTAAAGAAGGCTTTTTTTCCTTCCAAATATTTATTCCTTCAATTAAGGAGCCAGATTCATTAAAGCGAGGATCACCACATGTGAAAACTGCATCAAGGTGAATGTGAGATTCCAAAAATGGAGGACTAACTAAATTTCCATCAGCATCAATGTTAAAGTCTGCTTTAACATCTATTTTATCCGATATTTCTTTGAACGTATTATTTTCAATATAAATATCTTGAAATTTATCAGACTTATAAATCTTGGCGTTTTTAATTAATAAAGACATGGTCCGCACCTTAAATCCTTTGTTAACGGACTCCAGATAATAGCATTGATGCTAAAGATAGCAATTAAAAAAAGATGATAAAAATAGAGACAAGGTAGGGACACTTGGCCTTTTTGTTTTGTGCACTATTGGTTTTTTTTAGTTTATAACAAAATTTCGCAACATGTAAGTTAATGAAAATATGGACCAAAAAGAAATAAACAGCACTTGGAATGAATCTTGAGTAAGAATTAACACTAAGCTTATGGTTTTTTATTAAGTTTAGATTAATTATTTAAAGGAAAAGTACTATGAAAAAATTATTATGTTTGATTGGTGTTTTTAGTATTATTACCATGTCTATGGCATTTGCTGAAAACCCTATTTCTGATCCAATTGCTAAAATTCTTGATCTTGGTGGAAGTACATGCCACGCAGCTATAGTAGAAGCTTCTAATATTGAAGCACCTTTTTCACTTAAGCGTGAGAAAATAGATGAAGCATCGACAATATGTTCAAAAACATTTTCAGAAAATGTTGAACTTCAAATGATTTATGAAGAATTAACAAAGGTATGTGAAAACAATTCACTTGCACAAAAAGGTAGCCAAGTAGCAAGCCAAAATGCAACTTGTAAGCTAATGGCAGCCCTTTTTGTTATTAGTAATAAATACTAAAGAGAAGCTAGCGAGTTTTATAAAAAACAATTCACTCACTTTTAGATATTTTTAAGGATATTTTCGTAATTAGTAATATTATTTTCTCTATAGATTTTTAAAGCATCAAGACCTAGTTCAAGTAAAAGAGATGGGTTGCATTTTTGGAATTGTGTTGTTTCAGAATCAGTACCATGGTTTCCAGAGATTACTAAAAAAGCACCTGATACATTCACTTTTTTATCTTCACCATTTTTTCGAAAAAATTCATTATAATAATTGGCGATAAGAATCATTGGCGAAAGTTCCATCTCTGTTGCTAGGCAACCAAGTTTTTTAAATGAATCAAGGGCTTCAACTCTCTGATTTTTAATAGGAGAGTTTTCGGGATTTTCAGTAAAGTAAAGTTCATCTTTTACATGTGTTGTTCCAAGCCAAAGTGTTTTATTTGTTTCTAAACCATTTTTTTCGCCAGCTGCCATTAAAGATAATGAAAGCTTTATATCTGAAACAGCTGGAAATTCTTTTCCAATAATTTTATCAGAAGTTCCTTCATCTCTAATTGAAGCTGAAGAAACTACTATATCACATGGCTTTACATGATCTTGCATTGATCCAGATGTCCCAAGCCTTATAATGTTAGCTGTATTTGAAATAGAAAAATCAATGCTATCAATTATTTCTGGAATTACAATCGAAGTTGTAGCAGGACCCATGCCTGTGCAAAAAACTGTTATTGGGAGTCCTTCATATTCTCCGTTCACAACGGGCAGGCCCCTGTTTTCAGTCAACACTTTTTTGTTCTTTAACATAGATCCAAGTTCCAAAACCCGCTCCGGCGATCCGCATGTCAGGAGATTTGGATTCAAGCTCGATTTTGCTACAGGAACATGGTAAGCAAGTCCTGCCTCATTTCTGAAAACCTTCATTATAAACCTTTCTTATACATCAATCGAACGGAGATAATAACATTTAAAGGAAGTTTTAGTAAAGTAAAAAAGTTATCGTATTTTTTGTTTTTTATTTGAAAATGACAGGAAAACTCGATGGATTAAGCAGCGGTATAAATAATTTTGCCTTTTGAACAAATTTCATCCCAAAAAACACTCTTCCCATTTTTATTTTTAACTTCGTCACGTGTATAGCCTATTACTTCCAGTGGTTCAGGTATGTTTAATGTTGCCTGCGATAAAAAACCCAATCTTTCAGGGAAACTGATAAGTTTTAAGTCGTCAGATATTATAATTATATCAATATCACTGTCGTCATTTGCAAATCCTGTAGCCTGAGAGCCATATAAAATAACTGTTTCCACATGTATTCCTTTGGACTTTAGTATTTCAATGTATACTTTTATTATTTTTTTAATTGAAGATATTTTTTTAGCCATTTGAAAAGTTCCATAGTATTTATTAATAATTTTTCGACATATTTTTTTGTGTAGATTTTGTGCAATTGACGAATATCTTCAGGGTATTTTGTTCCAATATAATGCGGCATGATTTCAAGAAGCTGAAGCTTCTGTCTCTCTGTTAACGGTATTTGAGCTTGTTCCCATAATGTTTTAAAATTATGAGTTCTTTTAGGTGTTTCTTCAGAATATTCTTGAATAATAGCCTTTAGTAATTTTTCTAACGATTGATGACAAAAATGTACAACATAGCAGTATCTTTTTTTACTATCAAAAATACTTTTTGCGAAATCAAGATCATTTTGCGCAAGTTCAAGCCATGTTTTTGTTTTGTCTTTCATAACACAAAGGATAATAAATTTAATAAATAAGTAAGTAAAGATAAAAAAATATGCGTTATTAGGCATTGAACAATTGATGCTAATAATAGTGCAAAAAATGACCACTTCTTCTGGAATTGAGAATAAAATGAGCATAAAATAAGTAAGGCCAACTAAGTTCGGCTTTCCTAACTTGTTTGTTTTCAACAACTTATATTAAAAGACCGCTTTGGCACTCTAATTGCAATAGGATATATATTAGTTCGACAAGATTAAAGCCTTTTATTAAAGCCTGTGAAAAGTTAATTCTTTTCACGGGTTTTTTTTAATGCAAAAAAGGGAAAATAAAAATGTTAAGACCTTATATGATAGATAAAATGAAAAAAAATAAAGAATCAAAAGATATTTTTGTGCAAATACCGCTTCATGATAATATTCGCAATCCTGTTAATAATAAAAATGAAAAAGATAAACCTTTAATAATCCTTGAAATAGATATCTAAAAAAATTTCCTTGCCATAAAATTAAAATGCCTATAAATGCATAGTAACTTCACAATTATAGAATATAATTATGTTTGGAATAGGATCAACAGAATTAATTGTCATTTTGATTATCGTGCTAATTGTCCTTGGCCCTAAACAGCTTCCAGGCCTGGCTAGAAACCTTGGAAAAGCTTTAGCAGAACTAAAAGGCGCAACAAGAGATTTTAAAGAAAATCTAATGGAAGCAACTGAAGATGTTAGCTCAGAAATTAAAGATGTGAAAAAGCAGCTAAAAGAAAACATTCCAACTCTTGATGATCTTGAAAAACTAGCTGAAAAAGATGAAAAGAAAACTAATAATAAAAATGACAAAAAAAAGCAAAAATAAACAAGCAGAAAGCATTAAAGCCCCAGAAAAACTAGTTCCAAAGCCACAAGAAAGAGAAATGCCTTTTTTGGCTCATCTAGAAGAACTACGAATAAGGCTTATTAGAATAGTAATTGCAATTGTCATCGGTTTTGCTCTTTCTTATTATTTTGCAGAAAATATTTTTAATATATTAATGATGCCAATAATCGGTCTTTTTCCACCAAAACAAGGCAATTTACATTTCACAGGACTAATTGAACCCTTTATTACTTATTTAAAAGTAGGAATATTATCAGGCTTTTTTATAGCTTTCCCTTATATTTTCTCTCAAATCTGGGGCTTTGTTGCACCTGGTCTTTATAAAAATGAAAGAAAATATGTTGTTCCATTTATTATAATGGGATCTTTCTTTTTTATGTGTGGAGCCATGTTTGGCTATTTTATTGTTTTTCCACTTGGTTTTAAATTTTTCTTAAGCTTTGCAACAGAAGACATTAAACCAATTTTAACAATAAAAGAATATTTATCACTGACAACCAAACTCTTGATTGGTTTTGGAGTTATTTTTGAAACACCTCTGGTAATATCCTTTTTGTCTTTAACAGGAGTTGTAAGAGCTAAAACATTTTTAAAAGCCTGGAGATGGGCGATCATTGGCTCCTTTGCTGTTGCAGCGATTTTAACCCCTCCAGACGTTGGAACCATGTGCTTAATGTCAGTACCATTAATTATTCTTTATTTTGCATCTTGTGGATTTGCTTATTTATTTGATCGCAATAAAGAAGAATAAACAATCAGACAACTTCACACTTAAGGTTTTCAAATTCTTTTGCAATTTTATTTTTTAAATTATCCTCTAACTGCCGAGCTCTTTCTTTTGAAATGCCATACTTATCTGCAATGCTTTGAAGGGTTGCGGGTTCTTGGCTTAAAAGTCTATTGTCTAAAATATGTATTTGACGCTCATTTAAGCTTGGCCGAAAATCTTTTAATCTTTTTGAAAAAATATCTTTTAACTCATTATTGGATAATTCTTCTTCAAGGTTTTCTTGATTTGAGTCCTCGAGCAAATCAATTCTTTCAGTCGTGCCATCTGAAGTAAGAGGCAAATTAAGAAAAACATCATTTTTTTCAGTCCTTGTTATCATCTCACTAACCTTTTTCTCATCAGTATTTAAAGAAGAGGCAAGTTTTTTGACCCGATCAAAATCTACACCATCTCCAAAGCCTAAAAGTTTCTTTTTGGTTTTTGAAATGGCATAAAAAAGTTTCCTCTCAAGTTGTGTTGTTCCAATTTTTACGATAGACCAATTTCTTAAAATAAAATTTTGGATATAGGCTCTAATCCACCAAACAGCATAGGAAATTAATTTTATTCCTTTGTAGGGATTGAATTTTTTAATGGCCAGCATAAGCCCAACATTACCTTCTTGAATAATATCCATTAAGTGAAAGCCATATTTTTTATATTCATTTGCTATCTTAACAACAAAGCGTAGGTTCGAAATAATGAGTTTTTGAGCAGCAGATATATCTTTAAAATCATAAACTTTTCTTGCAAGATCCTGTTCCTGCTCTCTTGTTAGCACAGGAATGGAATTAATTGAACTCAAATAAAAACTTAAAGAAGTCGTGGTTTCTGGAAGATTTTTAAACATATTTATCGCCTCCTTAATATATATAAGCATCAAAAAGGCTTGAGTCAAGGTGGGGGCTTTAGTCTCCAGCCTTTCTTGGATCATCTGCTAAATAAATTAAATAAAGGGCAGGATTAATATTTTTTAAAAACACTTCTTCTATAATTTCATCTCCAGGATAAAAACCACCATTCCACATTGAAGCTGGATCTAGCTCAAAGGTAAAACCAAAGATTCCGAGGTCTGCATATAGCCAATCAATCATTGCACCTGAAGTAATATATAAATCAGAAGCTTGCTCAGGTCTATAACCTGTCCACTGGGCCATTTGAGCTGCTATTTTTTTAAAGGCATTTAAATCTTTCTCATCTGCAATGGGATCATTGCTTGTGCCCCAGGGATATAAAATCAACTTGCTAAAAGTATGATAAGAAAGACAAACTGAAATGTTTTTTTGAGCTAAAATAAAGTCTTTAATTGCTGCTGTTTCAGGCTCTGAAAATGCTGCCTCTCCATGATAAGTGTCTGAGCTGGGGCTTGAACTAGATCCTTGACCACCCCAATTTGAATCATAGTTTCTATTTAAATCAACACCAAGACTAGCATCTGAGTTTTTTCTTCTGTTCTTTCTCCAAAACTGGTAATTTCTAGTTCCTGAAAATCCTGCTTCACCAATATCATACATTTTACCATCTGGATTAAGGACTGGAAAAATAAATATTTCACGTGTATCTATTAATTCTTTAAGGTGAAAATCGCGCTTAGAATAACCCTCAACCAAAAATCGAGCAAGGAAAAGTGGCACTTCAGTGCTTAGATGTTCGCGAGCGTGCGTGGTGCCAAGAAACAATGCAGCAGGCTCATCAAATTCTTCATCATTAACATTATCACTAATTTTTATTCCTAGAATATCATTTCCTTCTATTGATTTTCCTATACTAAAAACTTTTGCAATTTCAGGATTAAGCGCTGCTGTTTCGTGTAAAAACTCATTTACTTCATGTACAGAATGGTAAGCATTATCATCAGCTGGAAAGTCTTCAAAATAATCAATAAAGTCTTCGGTAATATCAACATAGTTGACATTAAAAGCATCAAACAAAGTTTCTTGATCTTTTCGAACAAAGGCAATTACATAATTATCGTTAACTTCAACAATATCAGCTCCAAAGCTTGCGATTAAAGATCTTTCATGTTTATCTGAAGCATAAATTTGATAAACTTTAAAATCGATAGCATTCGTGGCAATGATTGGTTTTGCAAATAAAACTATAATAAATGATAAGAAAAGAATGTGTTTAAAAAAACACAAATGCTGTGATTTTGTCATATGACCCCTCCTAGAAAAAAATATAAAACAAGAATATTAATCAAAGATAGATTGTCAAGAAGCTAAAACTCAACAATCTTATCAGCAAATTCAAGATCAGCTTTTTTATGTGAAATAAATAAGATAGTAATATTGGGATAATTGTCTTTAATGTTTTTTAATATTTTATATGAAGTTTTATCGTCAACAAAGGATAATGCTTCGTCAAGAACAAGAAGTTTTGGATTCTTTAATAAAGCTCTGGCAAGTGAAATTCTTTGTTTTTGGCCTTCTGATACCTTGCCTGCATCTTCGCCAATTTCGGTTTCTATGCCATTTTCAAGGCTTGTAATAAAGTTTTCAAGCTCAGTTATTTTTAAAATCTTTTGAAGATCACTATCTTTAGCCTTACTATTAAAATATGTAACATTATATTTTATTGATCCAAACCATAAATTGGGCTCTTGTGGAACCAGGGCAATGTTTTCTTTTATAAAATTAGAATCAAGGGTTTCAATGTTTTCATTATCAAGATAGATTTTTCCTTGTTGAGGTTTGTAAAATCCCAAAATCATATTTATCACTGTTGATTTTCCACATCCAGAATCTCCCCTGAACAAGGTCCATTTAAAAGGTTTAATTTCTCCATTGAGATTGGAAATAATTTGTTTTTCATTATCATAAGAAAAACACAGATTTTCTATTTTGATATGTGGGCAAAAAGTTTTGGGTGTTTTTTTATTTTTTCCTGTTTTTGTGTTGCTGCTTTTTTCTTCTTTTAAAACAAGATCAAGCCTTTCGCAGGAAATCAGGGAAACTCCTAGCCATTGAACAAGTTGTCCTACTTCTCTATTAAAACCAGCTAGTCTTCCCAGATAAACAATTATTGAAGTTAAAACACCAAGACTAAGCTCATTTTGAAAAATCAAATATCCACCATAAAAAATAACAACACCAATAACGGCGCTTTTCATAACCTGGGCTGAAAAAAATGAAATCACCTTGAGCCTTAGGTCTACAAATGCTATTTCTATTGTTTTATTAAGTTTCTCAAGATGCATTTTCTTTTCTTCTTCTTCTTTTGCTGAGGCTTTTATCATGTAAATTTTAGCAAAAGCATCTTTTAACCTTATAAATATACTCTGTCTTTGTGAGATTATTTGCCTAAAAACGGATCTTCTTTTTTTAGAAAAGTATAGTGCATGAAAATAAAAAAATATTCCCAAGAAAAATGTTAAAAGTGCAATTTTTGCATTTAAATAAAAGACAATAATAAAAGTAATTAAAAAAGTTAAAAATAGCCTCAAGGCTTGAATTACATAATCAGTTAACATTCTAGCGCAGGCTTCTGTATCAAAGTATAATTTATAAAGATTTTTGCCAGCTTGAGTACTCTTATGATAATCAAGGCTTAAAGACATGAGAATATTAACGATTTTGTTGTTAATATCTAGATAAACTCGTTGGTTTATTTTTCCATTAAAATATTCAACAATGCCGCCAAGCACTCCACTTACAAGTATAATTGAGGCAATAGTTAAAATTATGATCGAAAACAGTGAGAAATCTTTGTTCACATAAGCATCATCAATTAAGATTTTTGTTAAATAAGGACTTATTAAGCCTAAAAGCACGACAATTTGAGAAAGTAAAATCAGTCCCAGCAACTGTTTCCAATATGGTCTTAAAAAACTTAGAGATCTTAAAAAAAGCTGCCAGTTATGGTAAATTTGATTTAACATAAATATCTATTTATAAAATGAAAAATAATAATTCAAAGAAATAAGAAAAGAAGTAAAGATAAATATTTTGGTATTACTTTCCAAATTCCATTCTTGTGAATTATCACCAACAATCAAGCAATTATTCTAAAATTTCACTTTTTTTAAACCTCCTTTTTTCTCTTGCATAATCTTTCTTTTTGTTTTTTATATCCATCTTTAAAACAAAGATATATATTACTTTATTTTTCAAAACTGAGACAATGGAGATAATAGTGAAAAAAGAAAAAAGAAATGAAAAAAAGAAAAAATATGAAGCACCTGTTTTGAAAATCTTTTCTGACAGTGAAATTGAAGATAGATTTGGACCTGCTTTTGCATGTTCTCCTTCTCCAGAAGCATAACAATTATTTAAAGTATGCCTTCATCAAAAACAAGCTCTTTTTATCATTACGAAAATAAAATTATATCAAAATTAAATTCAATTGTTTTACTATCTTCTAAACCCATGTGGATTAAGGTTAATGAATCTGGACTTATAATTATAAAAGGTCTTTTAAATTATATAGATAAGCAAGATATAGTTGGAACATTATGTAAAAAATTAAATTTTTCACAAAGCAAAGCATTGGAATATATTGATAATATTCAGTGTGAATTAACAAAAAGTGGCTTTTTCCAAAGTACCAATAATTACATTAGAAAACCTTTTTTTAGTGATCTTTATTTGCATATAACCCGAAAATGTAATTTGGCGTGCAAACAGTGTTACTTGTCATCGTCTCCTTTAGTTAAGGATGAAATGCCTTTGCATGTAATTAAAAAAGCTTTAAATGAGTTCATTAAAGGTGGTGGTAAAAACTTGACCTTAAGTGGAGGCGAACCTCTTTTGCATCCAAAACTTCAAGAAATCATTAAGCATTCTTCTGAAAAACTAAATATTCAAGTTTTAACAAATGCAACTTTATTAGATAAAAAGTGGGTAACTTTCTTCAAAAAACATAATATTTCCATTCAAATAAGCCTTGATGGATCAAATGAAAAAATCCATGATAAAATAAGATCAAAAGGAAGCTATAAAAAAGTAATCAAAGCAATTGATATTTTGAAAGAAATTGGAATGCTTAAGAATTTAACCATTGCAACTACAGTCATGAAAGACAATATTGATGATTTACTTAGAATAATTAATTTCGTAGAAAAAAATAAAATTCCTCAATTAAGATTCCTGCCATTGAGGGTCGTAGGTAAAGCTTGCAAGGAAAAAAACTTTTTAACAACTTCAGATTATCACAGTTTTTTTAATTTAGTTGAAGGTTTGAATAAAACACAGAAAAAAACTATTAAAATCTCTTGTGGAATAAGTGGTTTGCTATTTAAAATAACACCTCAAATAAGCAATGATGCTTTTTGGTGTCCTCTTGGAAAAAAACTTGTTATTGATATTAATGGTGATGTTTACCCTTGTGTTTTATTGATGAATAAAGATTTTTTACTTGGCAATATACATAAAGATACCTTAAGCAAAACCAATAATTCTGAAGTAATGAACAAATCAATCTTTGCCTTACAAAACAGAACTAAAAAAATTAAAAAATGCCAGGCCTGTCATTGGCAAAATCTTTGCCAGGCAGGATGCATGGGTGAGGCACTTGAAGCTTCTAAAACAGTTTGGGCTGAAGATAAATTTTGTGCTTACAAAAAAATTGCTTACAAAAAAGCATTTGATAGCATCTTGGAAGAATAAAAATGATTATTAAAAAATATAAAATTCTTGATGTAAACCTTAAGCTTGTATCTGACTCTAATGATTTTCTTAGTAGCTTCCATAAAGATTATCATCTGTTTGAAGTAAAAAGCTTTAGCCCTGCTAAGATCCATGAGTTTAAAATTTCAATAAATGATCCGAAATCTGAGGCAAAAATTGAAACAAAAAACAAGACCGTTGCCTTAGAAGAACATCCCAATAAGCCTTCTTTTTCTTATCAGTATGTACTAAAAAAGCTATTTGAATTATTTGAAAATTTTATCATTATACACGCGGCAGTAATTCAAAAAGACAATACAACTTTAGCTATTATAGGACACCCTGGTATCGGCAAAACCACAATAACAATGGAATTGCTAAAAAATAATTTTTCTTTCTTATCTGATGACTTTTGTCCCTTTAACATAAAAACAAAACTTGTCCATCCCTTTCCCAGAAGCTTAAAAGTGATTCAAAAGGGTCTTAAAAAAACTAATGCTATCTTAACGAAAGAAACCTTTGACCCTCTTAAAAACAACCTTCTTGTAAGCAGCAAACCTTGCCATCTAGATAAGCTAATCTTTCTTACAGCAAAAAACACCAAAGATACGTCTTATTGTTTTAAGATTAAATTTAAAAAAGATTCCAGCTCTTTCATATCCAAGATAAAGACTATATATAAGGATATAGATATAAAGCCTTGCGATAATACAAATTTGAATTTCGATTTTTCTTATCCCAGAAATATTGGTAAAACAAAAGAAATAAAAGATTTAATAAATAAATACGAAAATGAATATTGGACCTGTTTTAAAAAGGAAAGATTAAACCCTGATTTCAAGGCTCAACCTCAAATAAATTCAATTTCTCCAATTGATGCTGCTTTAATGCTTATTCCTAACTTAAAAACAGACAAAAGTTCAATTGAAAACCTTTCCACATCAAAGAAAGCAAAAAATTTAATGCTATTTGACCAACTATTAAATATCACAAAAAATTCACAGTCCTTTACTTTACAGGTTGGAAAGCTAGATTTGACGCTTGATATTATTCAGGGATTGGTATAGTGGTAAGTGGTAAGTGGTAAGTGGTAAGTGGTAAGTGATAAGTGGTAAGTGGTAAGTGGTAAGTGATAAGTGGTAAGAATTAAGAATTAAGAATTAAGAATTAAGCGGAATGAATATTAAAAATTATTTTTTTATAATATTAATACCTGTTTTTTTAGCTTGTACTACTGAAAATTCAAATAACATTACAGAAATACTTACTGAGGATCCTACTGCTGCTGTTTTAGATTTAGAAGAAATTACTGAAGGGGAAACAGAAATTGGAAATGCTAGTTTCAATATTTATTTACAGTTTCCAATAAATACTAGTGGCATATATAAGGTAACTTATTCAGGTCTGCTTGCAAGTGGTGTTGATCCTGATTCAGCTGACCTTTCAAGGGTTCAATTGAAAAACAGGGGAAATATTATTCCTCTTTTTGTTTATGATGCAAATGCCAATGGTTTCTTTGATCCAGAAGATTATATAAAATTTTATGCAAAGCAAATTGATGAAAATGCTGCTGAATATGAATATACAGAAACAAATATTTACAGACTAACAATAGGGACCGGTGGAAATAGCATCGAAGAAGTTGATGCTAGTAATACTGATTCTTACACGCTTCTAAACAATCATCTAAAAACAATTCACTCAGAAGAGAACAGCAAATATTATAGGTTTTATACTAGCCAGGAAGGCGCTGACCATTGGTTTTGGGATGATTATTTAAACGCCAATGAGGGATCAACTTCAGTAAACTATGAATTCACTATTAATAATATCGACACAACTGTTGAAACCGCTAGCCTTGAGGTTTTATTAAAAGGAAAATCAAGTGACACTGAAAATCCAGATCATCATACAAAAATATATATCAATGACATTTTAATTGATGATCAGACCTGGGATTCTACCATTGAATTTACACATGAAACTACTTTTGATAGTTCTATTTTAATGAATGGAACTAATTCCTTAAAACTTGAATCAGTTGGAGATACTGGAGCATCGGTTGATTATCTTTATATGAATTATTTTGAAATAAGTTATTATCAGCAATTCATTGCAATTGATGATTATCTTGAGTTTACTTTAAGTGAACCTGGTAATTATCATTTACAAATTTCTTCCTTTTCAACAAGTGACATAGAAATCTTTGAAATTACTGATCAAGCAAACACGAAAAAAATTATTAACCCTACTATTAACAATGAAGCTGACACTTATTCTGTTACTTTTGAATTAAGCACAGATGCAAGCTCAAGTTTTATTGTTCAGGCCATCTCAAAAGCCCAGGCAGTAGACAACATTGAAACTGTTTTTACAACAAATCTCATAGGATTAGATAATCAGGCTGATTATATTATGATAGTCTATGATGATTTTTATGACAACATTGAGCCCCTGGCCTACTATCACACAACAATGGGATTAAATGTAAAAGCAGTTAAAATTTCTGAAGTTTATAATGATTTCAACTATGGAATTGAGAGCCCTCAAGCAATAAAAGACTTTTTAGAATATGCTTATTCTTCATGGCAATCGCCTGCTCCCCAATATGTACTGCTTGTTGGAGACGCAACTTATGATCATAAAGATAATTATGCAGCAGGCAACCAAAATTTTATTCCTACACATTTTTATTATACTTCAGACCTAGGCCCTACACCAAGTGATAATTGGTTTGTTTCTGTGTCAGGCTCAGATAACCTTCCAGACATGCACATTGGAAGGCTTACAGCCCAGAATACAGGAGAAGTTGATATTCAAGTTAATAAGATTCTTAATTATTATTTAAATCAACCCTTTGAGTGGAATCAAACTATGCAGTTTATTACTGATGATGAAGATAGATTTGAAGATGTTTCTAATACGATTATTAGTGATTATGTTCCAGAGGATTATACTGTTCACACCTTATACTTAGAGGACTATGGCGATGTGGGAGCTGATTTAAGAAGTGATTGGTATGAAAACATGGCCACAGGTACTCTAATCACTAACTATATTGGTCATGGTTGCGCTATAGCCCTGCCTAATCAAATGATTGAAAGTGTTGCACAAGTCGCTGAAGTAGAAAATGAATCAAAACCTACTTTTCTTACCTTTTTTTCCTGCTTAAGTGGCTTTTTCCCCTTAGTTCTTACATCACCTGATTCAACGGCTTACAGAGAATGCCTGGCTGAAGCCTTTATGCTGCAAGAAAACAAAGGAGCTATTGCAACTTTTTCATCCACAAGCATGGATGTTTTAGAAAATCATGAAAAAATGGCATATGCTCTTTTTGATGCTTTCTTTATTCAAGGATATTCTCATATTGGCGCTGCGACAAGCTATGCAATTACTTCTGCATATGAGGATTTTGGAGCATCAGAGGACTTTGTACAAGCTTTTTCACTCCTCGGAGATCCTGCAATGGAATTAATAAAATAGCATTTTTAATCAATCTCTGGATGTTCCATTTTATGCCTTTTTAAGCACATCATTATTTTCTTTTTTTTTAGTTGACTTAAGCCAAAGAAATTGATTCATTATATTAACAAGTTAAATGTAAATGGAGATTAGAAATGACAAAATCAGAGCTTGCAGAAATCTTAGGCCTAAAAATGCAAACAACAAAAAAAATGGCTGAAGATGTTGTAAACCATATCTTTGATGATATGTGCAAAGCATTATCCCTTGGCAGACGCATTGAAATTAGGGGTTTTGGAGCTTTTTCAATTAGAGAATATAAGTCTTATACAGGCAGGAATCCAAAAACTGGAGATAGGGTTGAAGTAGAACCAAAGAAACTTCCATTTTTTAAAGTTGGAAAAGACCTTAAAGAAAGAGTTGATTCATTTCAGGAATAAACTCCTTTAAGATCGATTTATAGAATTTATTAATATTTATTTACTTGAAAAAGTTCTTGCAATATTTCTTTAAATAATTTAATAGCTTGCAACTTTCAAATAAAGAAATAGCAAAAAAGGTTTAAAAAATGGCAAAAGTATGTGAAATATGCGGTAAAGGCATACAGTTTGGAAATAACGTAAGTCATGCAAATAACAAAACAAAGAGGATTTTTCGCCCAAATCTTCAAAATAAAAAAGTTGTTTTAAATGGAACAAGCAAAAAAATTGTTGTTTGCACAAAATGTATTAAAGCAGGAAAAATTTTAGGAAAATGAATTTTAATAAAAAATTAATTCTATTTAGTTTTCTATTACCTCTTTTTTGTACAAGCTTTGCTTTTTCCCAACAAAGACTCTCCCTTGAACAGGGCATTGATGTAGCGATTCATAAAAATGGTCATTACAAAACAGCCTATGTTTTAACACCAAAATTTGAATTTGATGATGTTGTTGCATCTTATTCTTTTCATCCTGTTGTAGCAGACTCAGTAAATCCAGCTGGACACATTTCCTTACACACCATTGATATTGCTTACAGAAAAGAGGTCGGAGTTGAACAAATAAGACCTTATTTCATGGCTGGCGGAGGCTATGCTTTTTACAGTGCACCAACAACCTTCTTAAATGGTGGCCATCTCTTTGGTGCTTTTGGTATTAACTTTATTTTAAATAAATATAGTTTAGTGCTTGGACCAGTGGTTAAATATAATGCTGTATTATTTGATTCAGAAGAAAAAATTGAAGATGGAGATAGATTTAAATATCACCAATTCATCTCCTTTCTTTTTAATATTGGCTATACATTTTAAAAAACATATATAAATGATTTCAACGCAAAAAGCTTTAAAAGAAAATATACTTTTTCTTATTAATTCGATCCCAAAAAGATTATCCAATGACACTGATTTAAGCAACTTGCCAATAATTGTGCAAAAAGTTTCAAGCTCAGCTTGTATTATTAATGATATAAATTATAAGTTTCCAAAACAAGAAAAAGCTTTAATTCATGACAGTTTTCTTGGTCTTGAAAAACAATTTTCAAAAGATATAAAATATTTACACTTGTTAAAATTATTAAAAAAGCAAAATAACACAAATACTATATTTGTATATCAGCCCAAATATGTCAAAAAACTTCTGGAAAAAGGAATTAGTTTATCTAGCTCCCTGCTTCCAGAAGCTATATTAAGTGTTCCAAAAATCCCAATTATTAATAGCTTTTCAGGGCTTTCTTTTGAAAACATCTTAAACATATTCAATGCCTCGAAAATAATTGCAAGTATTGCTGATGGCCTAATTATTGGAAATACAACCCTTGCAAAAACCTTAATAAATTTAGAGCAAATTGAATATTTAGCAAAAGTAAAATACTTAGCATTAAAAATTGGAATCAATAATGAGCTGGATAAAAATCAAATAGATAAGTTAACACAAATAGCAAGTGATCTTGGCACAAAAAAAGCTGTTTCTGAAAACCTGAAAAATCTTCCTGGCTTGATTAGGCTTTTAAACACTGACTTTAAAGCGAAAAGCTTTTTTAAACAGGTTAGAAATGAGCAGGAGTTGGTTTATCTCATTAATCAAAAAATATTATCAGAAATCTGAGACAATGAATAACCCAAGGTCTAAGTTATTAGACATCTTAGTCCCAAAGATTAAGCCGCTTTTTTTTATCCACATAATTAAATGATAAAATATCAATATCTTATGTTTTTTATTGTATTTGGCATGATAAATGCATATAATTTTAGTGAAATTGCTGCATGCTTAAGCAATTTAAAAAGAAATGTTCATTATTTTGGAGTCATCAATGAAAGATATTTTAATCAGATTTTCCCTTTTATTAACTCTAGTCATGGGCTTGTATGTTTTAACCCTAACCATGATTGCTTGTGATAATTCTGTCACAGAAGTAAATGAAGAATATTGTGAAGAAAATCCAGATGCCGAAGAATGCGAAGATTTTATAGCTGATGCAGAAGAAGACAGTCCTACCCCAGCCCCTGGAAATTTCCGTGCCTATGGTGTGGGTGATGGTAACAGCTTTGTTATTTTGTGGGAAACCCCAAGCCCAGATGAAGGCTATACGAACCGCGGCTATTATATTACAATAGTAAAAGACGGTGAAGACACCGAACATACTCAAACCATTGAACCAGAATATGAATACGTTTATATTAGCGATCTTGATGGTGAAGCGATAGTTGGTGGTGATACTTATGTTGTTTCAGCTTATACAATTTATGAAACAACAGCTGATGCACCAGAAGTCAATTCTGCTTCAACTGCAGAAATAGAAGTGGTTCCTGAACAATTGTACATTGTAAAATCAGACCTTGATGTTAATTTAGATCTAGCTGCTTATAAAAATGTCTATGATGTAGATGATGATGATGAATATCTCGGCCATAGCAGTTATTATTCAACCACAAGAAACATCGTTTTAGCTGACTTTGATGATGATGGCGTTCAAGAAGCAATGATTTCTGTAGATTCAAATGGTGGGAAAGACTATTTCTATACTGTTTTTGATTATGACTCAGATGAAGAAGAGTTTGCAATTATTGGAAGCATGAAAAATTATTCCTCAAATTATTATGACTATACTGAGAATTATTATCAGGGAACAGAATACACTTACTACATCCAATCAGATCAAGCCTGTTCAGAGTGGCTAATTTTTAATAAAGACCATGAAGAAAAAGATGTAGATGGAGATGGTTTCAATGATGAACTGGACATTGTTTATTATACTTCTTTGGGAGTCGTAGCTGGAGATTTTGATGGAAGTGGTAGCCCTGAATTCGTATTATCCATGGAATATTTAACTGGTTTTAGTGAAACAGAATGTGCCTTATACGATAAGTCAGATGAAGACTACGCTGAAACCTATGAAATGACTTCTTTTAGAATAGGCTCTAGTTATTTAAGTGGCGGAGAAATAGTTTACTCTGAATCCTTTGGAGCAGGTTATGAAACAAGAGTTATGGCAACAGGTGATCTTGATGGCGATGGTGATGATGAACTTGTTTTAACAAAAAATGATGCATCAGATGGAACAATGGAAGCAGTACTTGCATATGATTGTGATCTTGATGATTGCGATGAAATTGATGTAGATTTTGAAGAAGACTTCACCTCCATTGTATCAATTATTTTAAAAGACATTGATGATGATGATCGCGCGGAAGTAATTATAGCTGGAAAAGGTCCTGGTTATTTAAATCTTCCTGGCTTTAAAAACATTGACGCCATTAGAGCTACAAGTGGAAATGCTTATGGCATAGTAGTTTACGATGACAAAGAATCTGGTTTTGATATTATAGCCAGATCTCAAATTAATGCGACCGTTACTCATATGGATGTTTTTAATGGCGATGCTGACAGCTATCTTGAAATCGCTGCAATCACCAATGACAACAAACTTCATATAATAAATTTTGACGGCACTAGCTTAGAGGAAATCAAAGAAATTGATCTGGAGACTTCGGCCATAGCTTTAACTACGGGTGATGTTGATGGCGATACTCTTGAAGAAGTAGTTGTTGCATTAAATAATACTGGTGATGATGATAAAATTGTTGTTTATGAAGATATTATTTTTTCCAACGCCTTGCTAGCAGGATATACTGATGAATCAAGCGATAAGATTACTGATATAAAAGTTGGCAATTTATTGGGTACTTCATCTGATGTGAATCAAATTATATATACAACAAATGCTGAAGATGATGATGATAAAGTATTTATAATTGAATTTGATTAAAGCCTTAGCGACTAATATTATGCTTCCTAATTCTTACATCTAAAGTCGGTCTTGAAATATCAAGCTCTTCAGCAGTCTTTGATTTATTCCAATTATTTTTTTCAAGGGATTCTAATATTCTCGCCTTCTCTGAATTTTGTGGGGTTTTGTTTACTTGCTTAACATCATGTTCTGTTTCGACTTCATTATAAATAGGTTCATGTATAATATCATCTTTTTGAAATCTTATGTCATCTTTTACAAGCTCAATTCCGATATATTCTTTATCGCTCATGGTGATGAGCCTGTTAATTTCATTTTCAAGTTCTCTTATGTTACCAGGCCAAGGATAGCTTTTTAAAATTGCATAAACTTCTTGGGAGATTTCAATAGTTGGAATGTCTTTTGTTTCGCAAAACTTTTCAACAAAGTATTTTATTAAAATGGGCACATCATCGGGTCTTTCTCTAAGAGGAGGAAGTTCAATTTTCACAACATTTATTCTATAGAATAAATCCTCTCTGAATTGACCAGTGCTAACTAGTTTTGTAAGATCTCTATGTGTAGCAGAAACAAGTCTTGCATTAACTTTAATAATACGATCATCACCAATTTTTCGAATTTCTCCTTCTTGTAAAACTCTCAAAAGCTTCTTTTGCATGTTTAAAGACATATCGCCAATTTCATCTAAGAATATTGTTCCCTGGTCAGCAATCTCAAAAAGTCCTTTTTTATCTGAACTTGCTCCAGTAAAAGCACCTTTTTTATGACCAAAAAGTTCGCTTTCTAATAAAGTTTCCGATAAAGCAGCGCAATTTTCAGTAACAAAGGCTTTAGTTTTTCTAGGCCCATTATAATGTATAGCTCGTGCCACAAGCTCTTTTCCTGTTCCACTTTCGCCATTCACGAGTATTGGCAAATCTGATTCTGTGATTTTATCAACCAAGGATAAAACCTCCATCATCTTTGGGCTTTGCCCTATAATATTTTTGTAATCATATTTCAAACTATCTTTAGTCCTATGAACTTCGAGCTCTTCCTTAACCTCCATAAGTTCAACTTCTTGTTTAGCAACCTTCATTTTTAGTTTTTTGTTTAATTCTTCAATTTGACCTTTTTGAGTTTCAAGCATACTTTGCTTCTGTAAATTTTCTTCAAATAACTTGGCATTCTCGATAGCAATTGCTGCTTGATTACAAAAGGCCTCTGTCAAGAGTTCATCATCAGTTGTAAAAACACCTCGATCAAATCTATTATCTAGATAAATGGCACCTATAATATTCTCATCTGCTTTAATTGGGAAACACAGGATGGATCTAATTTTTAAATTAAAAATAGATTTTGCATTATCAAATCTGGCATCACTAACAGCATCACTTGATAATATAGGTTCGCCTCTTGCTATAACTTTATTAATAATCGACATTGATACATTTTCAGCTTCTTTTTTAAGATTATGCCTTTCTATATTTCGAGCAATTGGAATTTGCAGATTTTTTTCTTCATCTAATAGAATCAAAAAACCTCTTTCTGCGCCAGAAATTGCAATGGCCGAATCCATTATCAGACCCAAAAGTTTTTCTTTATCAAGTTGCGAATTTATTTTTGAATTTATTTCTAAAAGTTTTTCAATTTTATTCCATTCGATTACCTTATTTTCCATTTACGCTTTTTCCCTTATGAATTGCATTTCAAATGTAGCAAAATTGTTACTATAATTTTTTAATTAAATAAAGTAAATAAAGATAAAAATTATTTCAAAACTTTTTTAAAAATATATTTTATTTTATTTTTTT
>JBDREC010000101.1:0-2539 GCA_043820105.1 Pseudomonadota bacterium | reverse complement strand
AGAAACAACTTTGAAACCTAATGGCTTGGATAGAGGAAAATCCGGTGAGAATCCGGTGCTGTCCCGCAACGGTAAATAGAAATATTCTATAAGCCCGACCACTCGCCAAAGCCTAAAATCCCGCGGAGGAAAATTGTTTTTCCATAAAATCAAATTCTTCTTTATAATTACTGCAGGTCTCTTTGCTTCTTTGCTTGTAATAAAATATTCCATGGAAGTAACGAAGTTATTTGGACTCCTTAAATCAAATATTTCCTCTGATGTAGTAGATGAAGCAAATTCAAATTATCCTGAAAAACATCTTTTAGACTCAAATAAAGAAAAAACTGAAAATGCAGTATCTGATCTTTTTTCTAAAAAGAATGAACGTTTCCAAAAAATCAAAAACGAGTATTCTGAAAAAATTAAAATAGCAAATAATTCTCAAAATAAGCAAATGTTTACCTATACTGAAAAAGAAAATAGGATAATCCAATCTTTAAAAAAAGAAAATGTAATACAAAAAAGCAATTCTCAAAATATTGCTAATTATAGACATGAGCCCTATGCAACAACAAAGCGCATAGTAAATTCAAATTATAATTCCTTGGTAAAAACACCTGGAGCTAGTAAAAATAATTTTTCCAACCTATACTATTCTTCGACGAACACAAAAAACGAAGCTCATGAAAATATAAAACAGCATAGGGATATTAGAAATGCTGAAGCTAAAAATAATCCAGTTGATCCTGAAATAAAAAATAACTACACAAAATTTAGCGATTTAGCTCATTTCATTCCTGAGTCTTATTTTAAAACTAGTATTAATGATGATCAAAGTGAAAACAAAGAAGAAGATAATGATTTAGATAAAGATGAAGAAAAGGATGAGGAAAATAAAGAAGAAGAAGAAGAAGAAGAAAAAGTAGAAGCACTTGGGTCATATGAGTATTCTATAGAAGGTTTTCAGGCAGGAATTGGCCTTAGAGGCGATAATTCCAATAAAGATAGTATTTATAATCGCATATCAGGGCCTCCAAATGCTCCAAACCTATCTGTTGATATGAAAATACTTGATCCTGAAATTAAAAAAGCCAAAGTTCAGGCCCTGGGTTATAATGGAGAGTTAACAATTTATGTAGAAAATGGTGCTATTATTAATAAAGAGGGACCTGATTTTATAATCCATTCTATTGTTACAGAAGCCAGTTCCTCAAGTTCATCAGAAGCAGATGTGTCTGTTGTTACTCTGGATGGGGAACTAGTAAAACTCGGAAGATTAATAACTGGCTTAACTGCTAAAATTCCATTTGATTTGTCAGTAACAAACTTGCCAGCTGCTAAAAAGATAATTATTCATGATGCCTTCCAAATGACTGAAGAAGTTAAAGCGGCCCTGGAATATATTGAAGAAGATTTTCCAGGCTTTGACATAGATAGTGTTGAATTAATTAACACAGCAAAAGATAAACAAAATACAGGAGAAAATTAATTATGTCTAAATTGCAAAACTTATTTATTATTTTTATCTTATCTTTATTCTGCGTCTACAATCTTTATTCAGCAGATTGTAAAAACTTGGTCAGTGATTTGAAAACTTCCTCACAAGAAGAAGGAATACAAGTCGGCTTGATAATTGACTCGCATGACTCAACAGCATCAGATTACTGTAATATCATTACACTACCTTCAGGTGGAAGCTATACTGCATATGATGTTTTATTAAAAGCAAAAATCACCCTCCTCTTGCACCCAAGTTTTGATGAACGCCCCAAGATTTTGATATTATCAATGATGGGAAAAGCACCAGACAAAACAAGTGCAGGCAATCGCAGCTGGGCCTTTTTCACCGCAAGCATCTCAGGAAGCACCGTTACCTGGAGTCTTGCTGAAATGGGAGTTGATGAAACAAAGATATCAGATGGTGCTTTAATAGGCTTTTCAAGAACAGCCTGGAGACAAAGTCAAGATAGTTTTCAGGCTATTGCTAAACCAAGGGTTAACTGATAAATGTTAAGAACATTTATCAATTTTTGTAAATGTTCTTATATGTTGAATAAAATAAAGACAAAGCTAATCTAAAATATTTGAGGTTCAATGGATTTATCTTGAGGACAAGTCGGTGAAGACTCATATAAAGAGCCAGTATCTAAATCATAATAATAAATCATCTTTCGTCCACTACATTCTGTAATATCTATCATAACAACATTCCGAGTCTTATCAAAAACAGAAATTCCAACTGTTTTATTAGGTTCACTACCTCCTGTTAAATCAAGAGATATAATTCCATCTGTGAAAATATTATTTCTATTAATGTACCAGCCAGTTCCAGATAAATAGCTATCTGTATCAGGGTCCCAACCGGCCATTTAGCTTACTTACAAAATTGACCAGTACAAAGTGGGTCTAAAAATAAGGATCAACTCCAATTTGAATACCTAAACAATAGATCGGGCACATAAAAAACATTACAAAACCTCTTTTTCAAAAAGCTAATGCCCACACTCCTTATTCAAGCAATAAAAATATTTTATTATTAAAGGCTTATTGTATTCCC
>JBDREC010000100.1:0-6787 GCA_043820105.1 Pseudomonadota bacterium | reverse complement strand
TGAGGCGAACGGTGCAACATCACTCACGGAGCCCCGCCAAAGCGACCGTTCAGGGAGCGACGGCGGGGCGGTGCATCATTAAGTCAATTCAAGGTAGAAAAGTAAGAAAAAAGCACATTGTAGAGCCTCAGCAAGAGGTCATCCGAAAGTTCGGATGTAAAATGAGGGCGGTTTTTTGATGAAAGTCTTTTTGTTTGAAGACATTGTGACCTTTCTTGTTGTTCTAAAAATAAAAAATTAAATGGGGCGAAAAAATCAAAAGAAAAAAGCGATTTGTTGGCGATTTTGATGTTTTTGCGTCCAGCCTTATAGGCAGTCCGCACGTCTTTGACGCAGAAAAAGCAAATATTCCCCGCCCACCCGTAGACTTATTCTGAGCTTTTAACACCCTAGTAAATAAAAATGTTGACATCGTTAGCTAACAGTGATAACATTTCCCCATGCAGATTGGTGAAAAAATAAAAAAAGAACGAATAAAAAATAAAATTTCTTTAAGGGAGTTTGCTAGAAAATTAGAAATTTCAGCTGCTTATTTGGTTGATATTGAGAAAGGACGTCGTTTACCAAGTCAAGATCTTATTCAGCGAATATCTGAATTGCTTAATATTTCAAAAGATATTTTAAATCAGGATAATTTAGAAATGCCAAAGAATGTTAAAACCTGGATTGAAAAGCACCCTGTTTTCTCAAAAATATTTAAATTTGTTTTAACTCAATCTGATCCAGTTAAAGTTGTTGAAGAACTTGAAATAGGTAAAGTAAAAAGGGGTTCCCCATCGACTGTTTTAGCTATTTATGAATCTGAGTTGCAGGCTATAGCTTTAGAAAGTTCGTCCTGGAAAGTTGAAACTGGCGGTGATTTATTTGGAATTTGGGGTGACATTCCTATTATTTACCTAGCTACAAAAGCTGGACCAAAAGCTATTAGGGATAATGCACATTTTAGACTAGATGTAGATTATCTGGTTAAAATTAGTACAGAATTAAGCGATAAATGGGGGCTAAGATACTTTGGTGACTGGCATTCACATCATAATCTTGGGCTAGAGTCTCCTAGCTCTGGTGATATCAGTAGAATAAAGCGGTTAGCTAATAGGAATAATTTTAATGAAATGGCGGAGTTTATTGTTTCTTTTGTTAACGTTTCTAAAAAAGAACGTATAGTTCGCATTAATCCTTTTGCTTATCAGAATTTTCCTGATACTAGTCCTGTTGATGCGTGCCTAATAGTTTTAAAAGGAGTGAGTCCTATTAGAGAAATTTTAGTTGAAAGTAATTTAATGTCGGAACAAAATTTGCACTCCTATTCGCTATTTAATCTAGATAATATTAAAATTCCAGTAGAGCCACTTGGTAGAGTTATTGCTAATGAGGGAAATTCTCTAAAAATAATATCAGAAAGGACGATATTAAATGCAATAAAAGATCTTAGACAAATATTGTCGAAAGATATAGAAGTGTATCACACCTCATTTGGACATATTTTTGTTGTGCCGGTTAAAAATGAGCAATATATTGCATTTGCTATAGATGATAAGTGGCCACATAAAATATTACAAGTTGATTGGCTGGATAGAGCTATAGGAAAATCAACGGAGCTTGAAGTGAAGAATAACAGTTTATCACTTTTAAAGTTAGACCAGATTGTTGATTGTTATCATAAGCTTAAAGGAAGAGACAATGACATTGTTGGATAGATTAAATCTAGAAAATCAGATTTTAAAAAGAGATGGGATGTCACAATACTTTGTAAAGTATTACCCCCAAGGAAATTTTTATTATATTTTTGGTGATTATAATTCTAGTGGTGGAAGGAGCTATACGGTTTGGTGTCGATTGCCGACTAATTATCCTTATCAATGTCCTTCTGTTTATGTGCATAAGCCAAATCCACTCATTGGCTATAATGGGACATCAATAGTTAGTTATGGTGTATCTCATAAGATGCATACATTAGAACCTAGCAGTAGCAGGGAAGTCCAAATCTGTCATTGGAGACAAAGTCGATGGCATAGTGGTATTACTTTGAATAAAGTTATGTTAAAAATAATGTTATGGTTTGAAGCTTTTGAGCAACACTTGGCTACGGGACAAACTATAAATGATTTTGTAGCGACTATGAGGGAGGAATAGGATTAATATGGATTCTCAAAAAGAAAAAATTCGTGAAGCAATGCAAGCAATTGCTGCACGTCGACCAGGACGTAATAAGTTGGTTTATGATAAGACTAAAAAAACAATAGTAGCAGTTTCATCTGCAGATTCTGCTGCACCAGGCTTGAATATTACTGCAGAAGAAGCGGATATGTTTGGACAATGATCACAATACCGTCTGAGTATTTAAATGTTAATTGGAAGAAACTGAATGATAATAAGGTTTTGCCATGTATTTTTTCTGAATGGGATGAAGGAGATGCTTATTCATTAAACTCGTTAGGGATATTCCAAAACCCAAAGGAAGTATATGGCGCTGTGGTGATTGGAGAAACAAATAGCAGTGAGTATTTTCTGGTAGTGCAATTAATACAGGTTGATGATACCAAAAAATACGATTATATAGCTCCTTCTGGTGATAAATATAAAGTAGTATCGTATATCAATAAAGGCCCAGAGGAAAAGGAGGAAATAAAAACCTGTATTGTTGATATAGGACATGAACTTTCCGCTAGACAGCGAGGCTTTATTGAGACAAATTTATTAAAAGATACTTCGGTCTTAATATTTGGCTTAGGGACTGGTGGTATTCATATTTCAATTGATTTAGTTAAATGTGGGGTTGGCAATTTTCATTTAGTAGATCCTGATAGGCTTGAAGTTGGTAATATTTGTCGACATCAGGCTGGGTTGTCTCACATTGGGAGAAAAAAAGTAGTAGTTGCTAGAGATTTATTATTAGAAAAGAATCCTAAGGTTAAAGTATCTACCTATCCTATAAAAGCAGATGAACAAAATAGAACTAAGTTGTTAGAAATAGCGAAAAGTGTTGATTTAATTATATGTGCTACCGATAATCGAGAAAGTAAACTTTTAATCAATAGAATTGGTTTGGAGCAAAAAAAGACAATGTTTTTTCCCGGAGCTTTCCGTAGAGCATATGGTGGACAGATTCTGCGAGTGTATCCAACGGAAACAGCCTGTTATCATTGTTTTTTATTAGGTATGCCTGATGTAGAGACAGATCAAGAGGTTTCATCTAATACCAATGCTAGTGATATAGCATATTCTGATAGAAATGTGCCTGTAGAACCAGGATTATCTATAGATGTTGAGCCTATTGGAACCATGACTTCAAAGTTAGCTTTGCAGGAGTTAATAAAAAATAAAGATTCAACATTGCATATATTGGATAAAGATCTTTCAGCAAATTGGTATTTTTGGATAAATAGACCTGAGCCAAATACACAATATGCATCATGGCCGCCATTAAGTGATGAAGCAACAGCCATGACTGTTTTACGTTGGTATGGGGTGGATTTCTGTAAAGATGAAGAATGTCCAGCTTGTGGCAACTTTGAAGGTGCATTAAGAAAGCAGTACGGTCTTGAACCTAATGAAGATGCATTTCCAGAGAGTTCAGTGCTGCCGACAGATATTCAAATTAAGGAGGATTAAAACAATGGAAATGACAACATATTTTAAAGGATTACTAAAAAATATCGAGCCGGATTATAAAGATGTAAAATTAGCTAAAAAATCACATGAAGAAATCAGAGATTTTTTAGCTAAAGATGATGAGATTTCAAAAGCCAATCCAGAGACTTTTTTGTCTGGTTCTTATGCTAGAGATACAGCGATTAATGACATTAAGGATGTTGATATTATTCTTATAATTGACTTAGATCGAAATAATACAGCTCCTGAGGTTGTTTTAGCTTGGTTGCAGGCTTCCCTCCAGAATCAATACTCTAAAATAAAACCTCAGGGAAGATCAGTTAATGTGATTCATAAAAACGGATTTAGTTTGGATGTTGTTCCTTCTACTCCAATCTCGAATCGTTCTGGACCGTTATGGATTCCTGATCGAGAAGCTAAGACTTGGGTAGCTACGCATCCTAAAAATCAGATTGAGTTTTCGACTGATAGGAATAAAAATACAGAAGGATATTATATCCATTTAATTAAAATAATTAAGTTTTGGCGTGATAGATTGTCTAGCGAAAGTTCTAAGCCAAATTCTTACATAATTGAAAGTTTATTGTCTCAATGTATTTTATCAGAACCCGAATCGTACGGCGTTGCGATAAGAGATATTTTCTATAATATTTATAGTACTTACAAATCGTATTTAGAATTAGGCAAAGTGCCAGTCATTAATGATCCGGGATATCCATCTGTTAATGTCGCAAAACGGTGGAGTTTTTATGAATTCAAAAGCTTTATGAGTGAAATAAAAAATAGTTTAGATATCGCTAGTGAAGCTTTAAAATCTGAAGATACAGATGAATCTGTTAAATTATGGAGAAAATTATTTGGAAATAAATTCGCTTCTTAATTTTATTGACTGGGAGGTTATTATGGATACTGTTTTGAAAATTTTGAATTTTCTTGGTTACGTGTCGACAGTCATTGTAATTTTTGCTGTCATTGTTGAAATATGTCGATGGGTTAAAGGAATATCGCCAGCATTACTTAGATTGGGGAAGGGATTGGCTTCTAGAAAGATTGCTATATTTGCAGAAAATGATGCGTATTCTTCTTTAAGTAGTCTTTTGATTGATTCTAAACTGTTTAGTGAAAGTAATATAACTCAAATTACTACTAGAGAATTAAGAAAAGCAGAAAATTTTTCTCTATTTCTTGCTCATTGGAAAACCATATCTTCTTGTTTGGGTGAGATCCTATTAATAAAAAAAGATGATACCGCTCTAATAATCTATGCTCCTCAGGAGGAAGGATTTATTTCTAAAGAATGCATTGCAGAAATTAATAAACATCGAAATATTGTGCTTGTGAATTTTAGGGGAAGATTATTAAACGATATTGTTACTTCTATGATTACAACTAGTTGCCAGAATTAATGAATTTAAAATATGAGAGTTTCAATTTACATAAGAGTTTCAACTGAAGACCAAGTTAAAGAAGGATATTCCTTAGAAGTACAAAGAGAATATCTAGAATCTTTTGCTGAGCGTGAGGGATATGAAATTTATAAAGTTTATTCTGATGATGGAATAAGCGGCTATTCGCTTGAACGACCTGCCTTAAAGAAACTTCTTGAAGATGCTAGACAAAAAAGATTTGATCTTGTTTTAGTTTATAAAATTGACAGGTTCAGCAGAAACTTAAGGGATTTGCTTAATCTTATGGATAAGTTATATTCTTATGAGGTTGGTTTTAAATCAGCTACGGAACCTTTTGACTCTACAACTTCTGCTGGAAAATTAATGCTTCAACAGTTAGGCAGTTTCGCAGAGTTTGAAAGAAATAGATTAGCGGAACGAGTTTTCCCCGGAATGGTTAAAGGAATAAAAGCAGGTAATTGGCAGGGCGCAAGATTTGCTCCTTGCGGTTATGCCTATAACAAAGAAAAGAAGCTTTTGGAAGTAAACGAAAAAGAAGCTGAATTAGTAAAAACTATTTATAAAATGTATATTTCCGGCAGAAGTATTAGAAGTATTACGGAATATCTGACTAAAAAAGGCCATAGGACTCGTAACGATAATATTCTGGGAACTAAATTTATCAGTGATATTTTAAAGAATAGAATTTATACAGGTAAGCTTGTTTGGAATAAATCAAGGTATGATAAAACCAAAAAAACAAAAAGAGGTTTTAGATATATTAAAAATCCACAGGAGAAGATTATTGTTGCACAGGGCAGGCATCAACCCTTGATAAGTGATGAAGATTTTGCGATTGTTCAGGAAAAGTTGAAAGAGAAAAAGATTGTTTGGAAAAGAAGGGCAAGTGAGTATCCTCTTTCCGGGGTTCTTTATTGCACAAAGTGCAATCATAAATATTTAGGAATTTCTTCAATCTCTAATCATAGAACAGGATTTAAGCAGAGATATTATAGATGCGGAGGCCCGCAGACAAGCTTTATCCAATGTAAAAATAAATGTGTAAAAGCAGATATTATCGAATCTCAGGTAGCTGAACTTTTAGAGACTTTGCTCAAAAATAATAAACTAAAATCGAGCCGATGGACAACAGTGACTGAACTGGAATCCCCGGCTATTGAGCAAATCTCAAAAAATGAGTTGGAAAAACTACAGGAAAAGCTTAAAATAGTGCTTCAAAAACAATCGAAATTAACTGATGCGTATTTGGATAATTTATTAAGCGAAGAAGTTTACAGAGAGAAAAGCGAAACGCTAAAAACCGAAGAAGACGATTTAAAGAAACGCATTGCTCTGCAAGAAGTTAGAGCAATTGAAAGAGAGAACTCTAAGAACTATAAAAACCGTGTTGCTGAATTCATTGAAGGGTATAATCCAAGAGCGAAAACGATAGATAATTTGACCAAGAAGCAAGTGCTGCAACTGCTTTTTAAAAACATCAAAATCGCCAACAAATCGCTTTTTTCTTTTGATTTTTTCGCCCCCTTTAATTTTTTATTTTTAGAACAACAAGAAAGGTCACAATGTCTTCAAACAAAAAGACTTTCATCAAAAAACCGCCCTCATTTTACATCCGAACTTTCGGATGGCCGTTGGCCGATTTATAGTAAATCGATGATTAGCATGGCGGAGGCGCTGATAGAGTGAATAAACAGCAAGTGGATTTTGAAAGAAATATTCTGATGTTAATGGTAAAATATTAAATCATGCACTATCTTAATGAACAT
>JBDREC010000099.1:0-91927 GCA_043820105.1 Pseudomonadota bacterium | reverse complement strand
ATATGGTACATACTTTGTCAATCCCTTAGCTGCCAATACACAGGTAATTGCCGCTGTTAGCGTAGTCTTGCCATGATCTACGTGTCCTATTGTTCCAACATTTACGTGGGTTTTACCCCTTTCAAATTTCTCTTTTGCCATGATCTAAAACCTCCTAGTTATTTGCTTTAGTCAAAAAAATTGCGAGTTATTACAATCAATATATACCTAAGTCAACAATTATTTAATATAAGTGTTACTTTTTTTTAAGATAAATAATAGTCTCTTTAATCAAAGTCTCTCCTCAAAAGACTATCATATATATAGAATGGTGAAATTCGAAGTCACTTAATACTAGATATTTTCAAAGTGTCAACTAAAATGTTTGGAAAAAATGAATAATCTTGTTGCTGGTTGCTAGTTGCTGGTTTTTTTAAAGTTATTGACAGTAGTAAAATTTCGTGATAATGCGTTGCGATATTTTATTTTTAGATTTTAGGCATATTCCATGAAACATTCTATCCTTTTAAAAACACAACCCCTTGTATTAATAACAATAATAATTCTTTCTACTTTTTTCTTCAATCGCGGGCTGGCAGAAGAAATAGATTTGGAAATAGATAGATTTTTTGATATTTATGTTAATGACAGAACTGCTTTTAATAATATTGAACAAGAAATAAACAGAAAATTTCACATTCTTTCTTCAACAAAAACTCTAAATTATTCTGAAGAAACTAAAAATAAAATTTTAAGCCTTCTTTTTTCTGGTGTTTGCTCATTAAATCAGGAGGAACTCAAAGCCCTGCTGATTTCACTTTATCCCATGTCTCAAAATAAAACATCTCGTAAAATGCTAACTGATTACCTAATAGGAGAATTATTAAAAAATCCTAAAAAAATGGGAAATGAAAAATATCATAATTTGCTCGCCCTAATACAATTGTCTTATATATATGAGTTCTTAGGTCCTTTACATACACTAAAAACAATCCTTTCCCATAGTCCAGAAAAAGATATTTCATTTGATGCCATTTCAACCATTGGAAAAATGTCCATATTTAAATTTGCAGCGCAAAACCATGATTTTTTTTCTAGAATCATCATAGGGCTAAAAAAAGGATTAGATTCAAGACACAATTATGATACAGCAGCCTATTATACCGGAGTAGCAGCCAGACAGCTTGCATTTCCAGAGAATCTTAACTTAATCATTGAAATTTCTGAGTTTGAATTTAATCGACACCCAGTAATGAGATCACCGGATGAAAACCTTGAAATTGAACATGTTAAAGTTATTTTAATGGACCTATTAAAAAACCAATTTCCATTAGAAGCTTTAGAGATATTTTCAAGCTTTGCAAATGGCGATTTTAATGATGAAATTCGCCAATGGGCGACACGAAGAATAACAGGAATCACAATTGCCTTAATGGGATTTTCATCAGAAAGCAGTAAAATCTTAAAAGAAGAAATAAGACTTGGAGAGATTTTAAGTGAAACTGTTTTCATATTAACTAATTTAGCCTTAGATGAAGCCCTTGAAAACACAGCAATTGAAGGCTTAGGTAATATTTTTGCTAGATACCCAATAGAAGTTTTTGATGAACAAGCAGAAAGACTACTAAAGGTTGATAATTTTCTAATAGTACAAATTGGAATATCCATAAAAGCATGGCCAATTGAACATGGATTTTATGAAGCCGAATTATTAGAAATAAAAATTAAAGAACTCATAAATCTTATATCATATCAAAACCCTTCCAAAATTGAAAAAGAACTTGTAAGAAATAAAGTTATAGGTGAATTGGTTAAGATTGCAATAGCACATCCAGATCAAATTGGCCCAATTGTTATGGAGTTTGAACACTATGTTTCTTACTATGGCTGGCACTATGCTAATTATCAAATCAACTTTTTAGAAAACATTGTTCAAGAAAGCACTTCAATTGACATCAAAAGACAAGCATTGACCCTAATGATCTCTGGCCTAAAGCATGAACTTATTTTAAAAATGAATAGTAATAAAATCCGATTTAATGGGCTTATTAATTCATTAGCATTACTTTCTGACGACCTGGAAATAGCAGCAGAAATGGCTAAAATATTATTTGCAAAGTATGAGTTTAATCCGCAAAATGTGGATGTAAAATTAATAATAGAAAGACTTTACAAAACAATGAATCCTTCGGCTAGAAAAATCTTTCAATCGATTTTTGACCGACATAAAGAAAGCCAAAGTTTTGAAGAAAAAATAAATGCTGACCTATTGATGGAATCTTGGACTTTATCACTTGAAATCGCGCGAGAAAACCATCAAAAAACAAGATGTTTAAGTCTTTTTTAAACCTCTGATTTTATGGAAAAGGTGGCACAACAAAACATTTCGCATTGCGCAAAACAACACTCATTTCCACCATATTTTCATAGGCTTATGCATTTTACCTATTGACAGGGTGAAATTTTTATGATACAAGACGCGGACTTTATTGCGAAGCAAAGTAAGTAACCAAAATCTTTAACTTTTCTAATTTTGGAGGTTTTATTTTATGAATAGAATTAACAGAGACAAATTTACTGATATGGTTAAAAATGGAGTTGAAACAAGAGGTTTAGATCTAAAATGTGCGGACCTTGCTGGCTCAAATCTCCGTAGCGCCATCTTAGTTGGAGCTAACATGGGTGGAGCCACATTAAAAAATAGCAATTTAGCTTGTGCTAATTTTGAAGATGCAGACTTAAGTGGTGTTGATTTTTCAGGCTGCGATTTAAGTTATGCAAATTTTAGAAATGCAGATTTAAGAAATGCAAATTTCGAAAATGCAAAAATGGAATACACAGATTTTAGAAATGCAGCCATTGAAGGCGCTAACTTCAATAACATTAAAGGCCAAAAACTTTTCTAAGAAGAAAACAAAATTGCAAATCAATTTTTTAAAAGCAAAAAAAAATATCACACTTGGACTTAGATTTTATCTTTGCATTTTAATTTTTACAAACATTTCCTTGCTGGCTGCTAACAAGTTTGAACATCAAACTGAAAGTCTGGCAATTGAAAATGACGGTGATTTACAAAACCTTAATCAGGCCATTATCAGGCATCTAGAAAAAACAGATAGATCCAAAAATAAAAATAAAGTTTATTATTTTGATAAAAAACCTGTCTCAGCACCACTTGTCGAAGCATCGCTTTTGACTTTAAAAAAGATTTTAAAGCATGCAAAAACAAGTATCCAGGTCTCTCAATTAATAAATAAATATTTTGACATTTATAAAGTTAATAAAGAGGTTTTAATAACTGGTTATTATATTCCTGTTTTAGAAGCCAGTAAATATCCTGATGAAAAGTATGCATATCCAATATACAAAAAACCAAGTTCAAATAAAATGGCAAAAGCCTATGATAGAAAAGACATAGATGGCAACATGCTTTTAAGTGGTCTCGGACTTGAGCTGGCGTACACAGATGATCAACTTAAATTATTTTTTATGCACATCCAGGGAAGTGGAATTTTACAATTTCAGGATGGAAGTACATTTTTCGCAAACAATGATGGCACTAATGATAAAAATTATAAAAGTATTTTGCGTGATCTTTTAAATGATAAAAAAATCAAGAGCACAAACAGATCTATTTTTGATGAAGCAAAAGATTATTTTAAAAAGAATCCAGAAGATATTTCAAAATATCTTCATAGAAATAAAAGATATGTCTACTTTAAGTCCTCAGATGATGGTCCATATGGCCTAGGCCTTTACAAGCTTACAGCACAGCGTTCAATTGCAACTGACAAAAACATCTTTCCAGCTGGCGGCATAGCCTACCTAAAAACAAAAATACCAATCCTGGATGAAAATGGATATTTAAAAAACTGGCAAGACTCTGGCCGCCTTTACATTGACCAAGATACCGGGACCGCCATCAAAGGATATGGCAGAGTTGATTTATATTTCGGTGAAGGTGATCAGGCGGGAAGAATGGCAGAATATATGCATAAGAAGGGGGAGCTTTATTATTTACTATTAAAAGAAAGATAATTTCCTATATCATCATATCATCAATTTGAAAATCCAAGATTTCAGCGTTCATCCTAAGCATATCAGGCAAGGCTTCTAAAAATTCTGAGGTAACTTGTACATCAGTTTCAGATTGTTCAAGAAAATGTAGAAACATAAGCTGAATTAAACCGTTGTCACTTGCATCATAACCAGCGATTTGCCACCTTGCAGTAAAATAAATTGTTATCATAACTGCTGAAACCACAGATGCAGCTGATGTCTTTATGGCCCAATACCCGGCTTTTCTATACCTAGAAAAATCACCTCCATCTGAAAGCCCCAGCCTTAGAAATTTAATCCAAAATATGTTAGCTTTTACTGTTTTAATGTTTGTATTTAATTCAGCAATTTTAATTCTATCTTCTAAAGCTGTTTTCTCAAGCAACGCTTGATCACGCTCCAATGCCTCAACTTGCTCTAAAATTAGCATATCAACTGTCTTTTCTGAGTCATAAATTTTATCAAGCATTGATTCTTTTGGGAAAAATGAAAATAGAAATGGGGTCCAAATTACACGAGAAGTCCATTGACTAAATATTGGCCACAGGCCAGCATAAGCTACTGTTGCATAAGCGTGAGCCTTTGTGGTAGCATCAACTCCCAAAGCCAATTTATCACCTGCTGTTAAAGCCGTATAGATCAAGGTAGAATAAAACCAGTTAAGCCAAACTGCGGTTTTATTTGATATCTTCTCATTTACATTAACACCATTTCTTAAAATATTAGAACCATTATAGCCAATATAGATTTCGAAGTAGCTATCTATAAATTCTCTTGAAAGAATTACCCTAGATCCTGGAACAAAGATATCAATCCCATTAAGGGCAAAGGCAATTCCTGCATTAAAAAAAGAAGTAGCAAGCCCTATAAGAGGCTGCTCAAAAAAAACAAACCACCGCTTGTCCTTATTTTGCCAAGAATTTTTTAAGTGATTGACTGGATTTACAAGCTTGGCAATACCCACACCCTTTTCTATAGCTACTTGAAATCTTGGAATTGGAATATTCGTATTCCCAAACAAATTAAGGCAATTATCTCCTGAAGCACTTGCTTTTCCCTGAACACCGCTAAACAGCCCGCCAAGGCCCCTAAGGCCATTTTGATTTGCATATAAATGACTTGGAATAAAACAGTAAGATCCCAAAAACAAGCAAATTATAATCCTAATCATAATAGATTTAAAATTCATTAAACATGCTCCCATCTATTGATTTTCAATAAGTTCAATTTCTCTATCCAAGGCTTCTGGATCCAAAGACGTAATACCATGATTAAGTTCAACACCCTTTGATGGCTTTGGTATATCTCCTTGTATATGCAGATGATAAACATTAACTCCAAAAGCTTGAATAAATGAGTTAATATGCGAGGGATCATTTTCAAGTGATGCAATTAAATGCGCTTCTGGATGTTCTTCTAGATATTTTTTTATCATCAGAGTTTTTGAAGGTTCAGGATCAAGCCCATCTCTGACCCGTTCCCAATCTATTGGTCTTGGAGTATAAACAATTGTTGATAAGCCTCCATTTCCAATCCCATTGTTATTAACAAATACTTGGGAAGCAAATACTCCTGGCTGATTTTTAAATTCATCTTCCCCATATTTACCCCTTAGAGTAATATAGACCATTTCAATTCCAAGTTTTTGAAATATTTTTACAAGTTTAATAACTCCAACTATGGGTTCAAAATAAGCTTTTCTTTCAGGAGAAAAAAACCTTTCCTTAAAAAAATCATATGCACTTGCATTTGTCAGCTCATTTTGTTTTAACATTTTGACTCGTTTTTTCCATCTACCATGCTGATAATCCGCATCATCTCTTCCATACAATGAATTTTCT
Organism: Pseudomonadota bacterium; assembly: GCA_043820105.1. Lineage (GTDB taxonomy): Bacteria > Bdellovibrionota_F > JAHFAK01 > JAHFAK01 > JBDREC01 > JBDREC01. Next base: position 86,048 of record JBDREC010000099.1, on the reverse strand, counting down.
TCTTCAGACTCAGACTCATAATGCATCTTCTGCGCAATAGCTTCTTCTAAAGCGTCTTTAGTAAAACCATATCCAAGGCGCTCAAGAATTTCTTTTGCATCCCAAAAACCAAAGTCGTCACCACTTTTTTGGGCACTTACTTTTAATTTATAATATTCTTTCGAAATTTCTTTGCTCTTTGGGCCATTGTATTGCTCTAGCCATTCTTCAAAAATTTCCACAACCGCTCTTCTGGCATTTGCTATCGTTCCATCAAAGTCACAAGTAATTATTGGCTTTTTATCCTTAGGCACATTATGTATTTGAAAAGCAATTCTTCGAATTATTTTAGGTACACTTACATTTCTTTTTCTTACCTTACCTTGACTTATAGCGACTCTATATCCAACTTCCTTATGTCCGACATAAGCAATATTTTCTATTTTAGTCCTGTCAATTGATTGAGAATCTTCAGAGTCAAACAAATTTATACAAGGAAAAGTATAAGAAGAAATAGATATAAAAAGAAAAAACAATAAACCAATAATAAGATTATTAACAAGCTTCATAATTTTGCCCAGTCCACAATAATCAACCCACCCCCTATATCTGCAAGATTCATGCCGCATTGCACTGTTAAATATTCTCAAATATTATTGAATAGATAGAAAACAATAAAATTCGATTATATAAAAAGAGGACAACTTTGTCCTAAGATTTTATAGGCTTATGGGGCATTTATTTACAGTTTTCACAAAGCCCATAAAATTGAATTAAATGATTTTTTATTTCAAAATTATATTTTTTAGATAAACCAGACTCAATATCTTCTAAAAATTTTACTTCTTCAGCTAAAAAGTCATTATAATCAATAATAGCGCTGCATTTTGAGCAAACAAGGTGATGGTGATGCCCCATTCCCTTTTCTTTCTCGATTAATTCATATCTGGCTCGATTATCTCCAAAATCAAATCTAAAAACAACATTGAGTCTAACTAAGAGATTTAATGTTCTATAAACAGTAGTTAGCCCAATATAGGGATGCTTTTTATGAACTTCTAAATATACATCTTCAGCTGATAAATGGTCAGATGTTTCACTAAGAACCTTAAGAACTGCTTGCCTTGGAATAGTAACTCTAAATCCCTTATCATGTAAAACTCCAGTCCATTTTACTGGATAATTTTCTTGTAAACTGGTCATAAGATGCCTTTCTTGTTATTGGATATCAAAAAAAGTCTATTTAAAGCATGCTCTATTAAGAATCAAGAAAAAAATTAAGATAAGAATAGATAGACTTAATATTTTCCCTAGACTTGCGTGAATTAATTATATAAAAAATTGTTTTAATAAATTTATTTTAGGCGCAAATATATGATAAACGTTAATGGATGTGTAACTAAAGATCATGAGGCTAAAATTTCTGTTCTTGATCGTGGTTTTTTATATGGAGATAGTGTATATGATGTAATTAAAGGTTATAAAAATGAGCTAATAATGTACAATGAACATTACAAGCGTCTTGTCAGGTCAGCCACATTTTTAGGAATTGAGATGCCCTTAAATAAAGAAACACTAGCTAAAGAAATTCACAAAACAATTGAAACCGCAAACTCAGAGTTAAAATATATTAGAATTATAATAACAAGAGGTATTGAAAATGAAATTAATCTTTATTTTAAGAAAGATTTAAAATCAAATTTCATTATAATTGGAAGAGAGTTTTTACCATTTAACGAATCTCTATATTCAGAAGGTATTGGCTTAAAAACTGTTTCAGTAAAAAGAACACCTATAAGCTCACTAAACCCGATGATCAAATCAGGCAATTATTTAAATAATATAATGGCCCTAAAAGAAGCAAAAGAGGGTCAGGCTTTTGATTCCCTAATTTTAAATCATGAGGGCTATGTTACAGAGCTATCTTCAAGCAATATATTTTTTGTTAATAATTCTAAAGTATGCACTCCATCTGTTGAGTCCGGAATACTTGATGGAATAACAAGGGGCTTTGTTATAAAACTTTGCAAAGAACTTGATATTGAAATAATTGAAGCAAAATATAAATTAGAAGAAATAATAAATTCTTCTGAGGTTTTTATAACCAGCACTTTAAAAGACATTTTACCAGTTACAAGCCTTGATGATAAACAAATAAACCATGGAAAGATTGGACCTTTAACCAAAAGCCTTATTAATAGTTTCAATGAAAGGATTTATGCAAATGCTTAAGGCCTCAGAACTTAGACAAGGATTTTTAAATTTTTTTAAAGATAGAAGTCACACAATTGTTGCCAGTATGCCTGTAATTCCCCATGATGATCCCACTCTCTTATTTACCAATGCTGGAATGAATCAATTCAAAGAAACGCTTTTAGGAAAAGAAAAAAGAGATTATTATAGGGCATGCTCAGTGCAAAAATGTATTAGGGCCGGTGGCAAACACAATGATTTAGAGCATGTGGGACATGACTCCAGGCACTGCACATTTTTTGAAATGCTTGGCAACTGGTCCTTTGGTGATTATTATAAGCAAGATGCAATAATATGGGCCTGGGAATATGTTATCAATCACCTAAAACTCGACAGAAACAAACTTTATGTAACAATTGATGTTGCAGATAAAGAATCCCTAAATGCTTGGAAAAATGAGATTGGTTTAAAAAAAGATAGAATAATCGCACTTGGCAATGCAAAAGAAGGTAATGAAGAAAATTTTTGGTCAATGGGACCAATTGGTCCTTGTGGTTATTGCACAGAAATATATTATGATATGGGTGAAAGCTTTTCATGTGGAAGCAAAGATTGTGCGCCCGGATGTGATTGTGATAGATACACTGAAATATGGAACCTTGTTTTCATGGAATTCAACAGAGATGAAGAGCAAAATCTAAGCCCTCTTCCAATGAAGAGTGTTGATACGGGAATGGGACTTGAAAGAGTATTAGCTATTTTACAAGAAAAAGAATCAATTTTTGAAACAGATGCTTTTTATCCAATTATTCAAAAAACAGAAGTCTTATTAGGTCAAAAATATGACCGCAAAGAAAACAAACCTAGCTTTAACACTATCGCAGATCACATAAGATCAGTCTCATTTGCTTTAGCAGATGGCGCAGTTTTTGCAAATGATGGAAGAGGCTATGTTATTCGAAGAATATTAAGAAGAGCAATAAGACACGGCCATCTTCTTGGCGCACGTGAACCTTTTATTCATAGGCTAGTGGATACATTAGCAGACATAATGGGTAATACTTATCCTGAGCTTGAAAAAGGATGTGATCATATAATAGAATCAATTAAAATTGAAGAAGAAAAATTTTTTAAAACTCTAGATAGAGGCATTAATTTATTTAATGAAGAAAAAGAAAAACTTATCTTAAGTGGCAAAAAATGCTTTTCAGGCGAATTTGTTTTTAAATTATATGACACCTTTGGATTTCCTCCTGATCTTACCGAAATCATGGCCAAAGAAGCTTCTCTGGAAATAGAAAATGATGAATTCAAAGAACACATGAGCAAACAAAAAAAGAAAGCATCTGATTCAGCAAAGTTTTATGCAAATAATGAAACTCAAACTCTAGATTGGGTTGAGCTATGTAAAACCGGTGAAACAACAATATTCACAGGAACATTCTCCTTTGAAGAAGATGCAAGAATTCTTAAATTTGCAAAGGTAAAAGATAGTGTCTTCATTGTGCTTGATAAAACACCTTTTTATGCTGAAAGCGGAGGTCAGATAGGCGATAGTGGATGTATTAAAAACGATGATTTTGAAATAAGAATTTCTGACACAAAGAAAATCAGTAATGACTATGTTCATATTGGCATCATGCTTACTGGTGATTTAACAAAAAACTCAATACCATTTATTAACGCAGCCATTGACCTTTCAAGAAGGGAAAATATTATGAGAAATCACACAGCAACTCATCTTCTGCATAATGCTCTTAGAAAAGCACTTGGTCAGCATGTTATGCAATCTGGTTCAAGGGTTGACCCAAGCAAACTTCGATTTGATTTTAATTATAATAAAGCATTATCAAGTGACAAGCTTGAGCAAATTGAAACTTTAGTAAATACTGCTATTCTAGATAATTATAAAGTTGATATCCATGAAGAGATTGAACTAGAACAGGCAAAAAAAGACGGTGCCATCGCTATTTTTGGCGAGAAATATCAAGAAAAGGTTAGAATTGTTGATATAGGAGAAGATTCAAAAGAGCTTTGCGGTGGAACTCATGTAAGCAGAACCGGTGATATTGGACTTTTTAAAATTATTGAAGAATCTTCTGTAGCTGCTGGTGTTAGAAGAATTGAAGCAATAACTGGCCCAAAAGCATTGGAAGATTATCAGGATAAACAAACTCTGCTTTCAAATATTATAGAAGCTTTAGACACTAGTCCAGAATCAATTATATGTAAAATTTCTGACATGAAAGATAAGATAAAAGAATTAGAAGCTGAGATAAAGGAACTAAAAAATGCCAGTATTAAAAATAATCTTGATGATTTTTTAAAAGATTCTGTGGAAATTAATGGCCTGAAACTTATTAAGGCTAAGCTTAGCGATGCAGATAATCAGGAAATGCTTTCTTGCCTAGATCAACTGAAAAACAAAGAAGCCAATTCTGTTTCCCTCATTATTTCTATTTTTCCCAACAGGACAATGGTAGTCATTGGTATAACAAAAGAAGCAATAGACACACACAACTTGCATGCAGGAAATATTATGAAAGAACTTTCTAAATCCTTACCATTTTCAGGTGGGGGGAAAGAAAACACAGCTCAAGGTTCATTAAAAGATCCCACAAAAGCAGATGATCTTTTTAATCTACTCATGGAAAACTTAAAAGATAAACTAGCCTGATGAAAATCAAATATAATCAAACAACAGAAAGCCTAGATACAATTGCCTCAGAAGAAATTAGAATAATCCAATCAAAATCTGGCTATAGATTTTCAATAGATAGTCTTTTGCTCGCAAATTTTATAAATGATAACCTAAAAAGGAATCAAACTGAGCTTCTTGAACTTGGAGCAGGATCAGGTGTAATTTCAATTATTCTAGCCAAAAAAAATAAAAAATTAAAAATAAGTGCCATTGAAATACAAAAAAACCTTTCAAATCTCTTAAGTCGAAACATAGAAAATAACAGTCTAAATTGCCAAATCATAGCGATTGCCTCAGATATCTCAGAAAGCATTAAGGCAATAAAAGGAAAACAATTTGACATAATATTTTCAAACCCTCCCTTTTATAAAAGTGATTCTGGCCGCATAAATCCCACCGATGAAAAATCAATAGCTAGACATGAAATTAAAGGAAATTTAAAAATTTTTTTAAAACACGGATCAAAGTATCTTAAAAATGAAGGCTCTTTTTATTTTATACATTCAGCCCCAAGACTGTTTGAAATCATTCAAACTCTTTCTGAATTCAACTTCTGCCTAAACAAAATTCAATTTGTTCATGGCAGCCCAGAACAAAATTCGAAACTATTACTAGCTGAAGCAGTAAGAGGAAAAAAACGTCAATTAAACCTCCTTCCCCCAGTATTTGCGAAATAAATTAAAAACTTGCAAATAATTTGACAAATCCTGTCATTTGGTCTAGATTCTCGCCTTCCCCTAATCTGAAAGGCTTAAAATGAATCTTAGAATATTAGTTAATGCACTTCGAAAAGAAAATGTTCTAGAAAACCTTAGTGGCAATTTAAATATTGATGATATCAAAATTAATAGAATTCAATATGATCCTGAGCTTATTAAGCCTGGTGATATTTTTGTAGCAATCAATATTTATACAAATCAAAAAAAAGTAGACATAGATAATGGTCATGATTTTATTCAAGTGGCAATAAATAATGGTGCTTCATCTGTAATTGTTTCAAAGGAAATAGTGCTTCCTAAAAATATCTGCAAAATTACCGTAAGCGATACTCGTCTAGCTCTTGCCATTATATCTAGCTGCTTTTATGAATATCCATCATCTAGTATAAAGCTTATTGGTGTAACAGGAACTAATGGAAAAACTACCACAAGTCATATTGTGGAAGCTATTTTTAATGAAAAAACTAAAATTGGTTTACTAGGAACTTTGTATTATAAAATGGGTGAAAAGACTTTTCCATCAATTAATACAACTCCAGAACCATCTGATCTGCATCCAATCCTCAAAAAAATGTCAGATGAGGATTTTGAGTATTGTGTTTTAGAAACAAGCTCGCATGGTATCGATTTTCATAGAGTTCACGGGTGCAAGTTTGATGTTGCAATCTTTACTAATTTAACAAAAGACCACCTCGATTATCACAAAACAATGTATAACTATAAATCAGCAAAGCTAAAACTATTTAAAACCCTTGATAAAAATAGTCATGCAATTGTAAACCTTGATGATCCAGAGGCTGCTGATTTCATAAATAAAACCAAGGCGAAAGTTATTACTTATGGTTTAACTAGCAATGCTACTGTTTATGCTAAAAACATTGAACTTAACATAAACTCTAGCAAATTCACACTTTGTGTGGACAATGGAAACATTGACATTGTAAGCAAACTCATAGGGAAATATAATGTCTATAACTGCCTAGCTGCGGTTGCTTGCGCCTTATCTCAAGGTATTGATTTAGAGATTATAAAAAGAGGTCTTGAGTCTTCTATTCGTGTTTCTGGAAGATTTGAACTTGTTGACAGGGGCCAAGATTTTTCTGTAGCTGTTGATTATGCTCATACCCCGGATTCAATGGCCAATGTTTTAAAACTTGCCGCTTCTTTAAATCCTAAAAGAATTATCACTTTATTTGGGTGTGGTGGTGACAGAGATAAAAGCAAGCGCCCTATAATGGGAGATATCGCTGCTATGCATAGTGACATTGTAGTTCTAACTTCAGATAATCCCAGAAGTGAAAATCCAATTGAAATAACTGAAGATATTCTTACAGGAATGATTGACCACAAACCAATTGTAATCCTTGATCGAAAAAAGGCCATTGAGAAAATAATCTCATTTGCAAAAGAAGGCGATTTGGTTTTAATTTTGGGCAAAGGTCATGAAACTTATCAAATTCTGAAAGATGAAACGATTGAGTTTAATGATAGATTAGTTGTAGAAGAAGCTATTGAAAAATTACTCAATTCTAGTGGATACGAACATTCTTCTATGTCCATCTCGCAAGATCAGGAGAACGACTCCATCACCTTTTTTAAGGCTTGAAATTGCTTTACTAAAATCTCTAATACTATTTATTGAAGTCTTGTTCACTTTTAAAATAACATCACTTGCCTGGACTTGATAAGAAAAAGGAGAATTGTTGGCAACTTCAGTGACAAAGATGCCCTCTTTAATTCCATACTTGGATTTATCATCATTATTTAAATTTCTAACTTTTAGGCCAAGCATATTTTCATCTTTTTTAGCTAAAGTAATTTCTTCTTCATCTTCCATTTTTGCAATTTCTGCTTTAATATTTATTTTATTTCCGCCTCTTAAAACAGTAAACTCAACCTTTGTCCCAGGTGAAGTGTTGGCAATTTGCCTTGAAAATTCACGAGCTTTTTCTATGGCTTTGCCATTATATTCGATAATAACATCCCCAGGTTTAAATCCTGCTTTTTCTGCTGGGCTATCTTCAACAACGTCATGAACTAAAATACCTGTCTTGTCTTTAAATCCAAATACTTCTTTTTGAACATCATCAATCTCTTTCATAAAAATTCCCAGCCAACCGCGAGTGATTTTACCAGTTTCTAGAAGCTGTTTAATAATATTTTTCGCCAAGTTAACAGGAATTGCAAAACCAATACCTTGTCCTGAGGCCAGAATTGCTGTGTTAATTCCAATAACCTGACCATCAGTATTTAGAAGTGGACCTCCGCTATTTCCGGGGTTAATAGAGGCATCCGTTTGAATAAAATTATCATATTGAGTCAGCTGAATTTCTCTTCCAATAAAACTGACAATACCTGATGTTATTGAATGACCAAGACCAAAGGGATTTCCAATTGCAACCACCCATTGACCGGCCTTAAGATTGTCTGAGTTTCCTAAAGAAACAGGCTTAAATTTATCTTTGCTTTTAATTTTGACAAGGGCAACATCTGTTTTTTGATCGCAACCTATTATTTCAACGTCATCATATTCTTTTTCATTTGCTAGAATTACTTTAACCTTTGAAGCATCTTTAATTACATGACAATTGGTAACAACATAGCCATCTTCATTTAAAATAAATCCTGAACCAAGGGCACTACGTTCTTGAGATTCATTTCGGGGACCTCCAAAAAACTTTTCAAAAAAATCATCCCCAAAAAATTCATTAAATGGATCTTGCCCTCTTTGTCTACCTTTTGGTCCAAAGAAATGATTATAAGGATTGTTTTTTACAACTTGTGTTGTGCTTATGTTTACAACTGAAGGAGTGACAACTTCTGCTAGCGTTTCAAAAGAAGGCAAGGTCACTGTTTTTGAATTCTCAGAAAGCTTTGGTTTTTTCTCTGACCATAGATTTTTTGCATTTAAGCTCTCTGGCTGGCATGACATTAGTGAGAAAATAAATAGCATTGAGAGGGCAATTATAATTATTTTTTTCATAGTGAAACTCCGTGGGCTAGTGTGGCTTGTAGCTCGTAGCTACAAACTAATCTTCGTTTTTCCTAATTGATTCGTCTTTATGCTTTTTATCTAATCTTACATCTTTCGTGAATTCTGGGCAATGACGATCATTAGAGCCTGAATAAATATATTTTTTATTACAGCTATCTCTCCAGGCACATATTAAACATTGATTCACAACGTAAGTAGACAATATAACTATCCTTTATATTTTTTAGATATAAGCATTAATTAAATAGAATCAAGTTCTATACTCTTTTTTTTTTTAAGTTTCAAGGAATTTTTTGCTTAAAATTTAGGATTTATTCAATTTTAGATAAATAAAGAAAAATTATTTATTATCGCACAATAACTATCTTACCCTTCTGGCCACACGACTACCCTCAATAACAACACCTTCTTTTTGCAGTTGTTCAAGCTTCCTGATTAGACCTTCTTCTGTTGCAATAACTTTTCTTCCTCCATAGGCAGATACCGCCATCCAATGAGTTGATGAGAGTCCATAGGCACGAAGAATTTCTGGAAAACACTTTTTTTCTTATCTCTGTGCCTTGTGGTTTAAATCCTCACCCCAAGAAAGCCCCAAAACACCCCGTTTTAATTTATAGAAACCGCGGAGCGCCATAACCAATTGAAACTATGGACATGTTTTTTTAAATTCACATGGCATCTTTAATGCAAAACGTTAGAATATTAAAAACAAAGCACTATTAGGTTAAAAAAACAATGCTTTGAAAATATTAAAGGAAAAATGATAAGAAATCAGATTTATTCTGTTTTCAAGCATGACAGTGAGGTCAACTGGAAAAGTGGAAATTCAACCTTATATATTGGTAAAAGAAAAAAGCAGTATTTAAAGAAACAGTTTTTTAGAGAAATGAAAAGTCATTTAGCTTTAGCTAAAAATGCCTTTAAAAACGAATGCATCAACTCTTATCTGATTATGCTTACTGATGATTTTGAAATTGCTTTTGCAAACTGGAAAGACCGCGAAACAAGGTTAAGATGCTTAAGTGCAGATTCAAGCCAAGCAGCGCTTAGTGATGCAAACAGAATTATGGATGGCACTTTGTGGCTGGAAGATGCAAATGTAATTATAAACTATTAATAAAAGGAGTAATTATTTTCAGGAGCAAGCAATGATAATAGAAAAAAGAATTCAAACCTTATTCATAACCTGTGTTATTTTATTTTTCTCGGTGAATACACTATTCGCAGATGGCAGGGCAGGAGATACAAGAACACTGAATCCAAATGACTTACAAAATGGAAATGTCTATAAAATAGAAGCCGGCCTGGGAACAGCGCAAACCACAGGAAACGCGGATATTAGCAGTTTAGCTGCGAATATGGCATTTAACTTTAACTGTAAAAAACAAAACTTTTACATTATTGGAGATCTGACATATTTAGAATATAATGATATTATCAATAGAAATGATGCTTCTGCTGTAGCAAGGTATGATCACACAATTTTTGATAATCTTAAATGGTTTGTTTATAATACGCATGCATATAATGAACTATTATTGCTTGACTACAGGTTAACAGGGGGAACGGGCCCATGGTATGATTTTAAATTAGGAACCCTTTTAAATGCAGCGAGTTTAGCTATAACATATGAATTTGAACAATTTAATGGCTATGCAAATGAACATACCCCCAGACTATCTTACAGACATATATTCTCTTATTCAATAAATGAGATTGTTTCCTGGAATCTTGATTTTTTCTATGTTCCCAAAATTACAGATTGGAGTGATGTTCATATTTTTCTTAATACAAATTTAGATATCACAATATATAAAGATATAATAAAAATAAGACTAACACTTAAGGATGAATATGATTCTGTGCCTAAAACGGGAGTTGAAGAAAATGACATGAGTTTTATTACTTCTATTGTATTTAATTATAACAGTTAATTGTCCGGATCTGTTTTTCCAAATTAACCAATAGTTTCAATAATATGGCCAAAATTAAAGTGTAAATTGATAAAATTAATTATTCAATTACTTCGCCATTAAAAATGACTCCATTCTCTGTAAATCCAATTAACCCCTCATAATAAAAATATATAGTCTCATGGCTCGCTTTCCTTAATGCAAGATATAAGCGAACTGCCTCATATTGTCTTGATCCATAAACTGCGTTCATTTCTTCTATATCCTCTATCACGATTCCAGGTGCAAGATTAGGGTGCCTTGGGCATACTTTTAATTGACCACATGATCCTTTACCATATTCATAAATGCTCTCTATTAAATAAGAAGATAAATGAAGTTTTTTAATTTCTCTTAAATGATTGAAAATTTCTGGTTTCACAACAACAATACAATCAAGTTCAAGCAGTTTATCTTCTAGACTGGCACGTAGCATTTTTACTTCTCGAATACCTGATGTAATTTCATAAATAGCTTCAAATATCTTAAAATCTCCACTCAGCCTTGGTCTCTTTTCTCCGGCAGGAAAAAGCGTAGCGTTTTCACGATTTTCGGCTGTAATATTAAAAACAATCAATAGAAAACAAAAAATAGTTAATTTTTTCACTGAATAATCCTTTCTTAGCTAATAATAAACGTTATTAAGTGATAAAATAGTAAGCAAAATAGGGACCAAAAAAATCATTTCATTTTATCTTTAATAATTCAGCACTTGGATAGAAGAAAGAAAAATTCTTTTTTTTAAACATAGGATAACTTAATAAAAATGATTAGAATTGTGACAAATTTTTCTCAATCTTAATTGCTATTTTTGAAATATTTGCCCTGAAAAAGAGATTCTCGGTCCATTTTCTGATTTAGCATTAATATTAGTTCAGATTTTAACTTTTTCCATTTTGGTGCGAGCATTAGGTCAGGTTTTGTATCAGCAAACAAGCGAAGGATTGAAAAATTAGGATTCAAGTGAGCAAGATAGCTTACAAGCAAATCAATATACTCATTTTCTGACAGTAAATTCAAAACATGCTCAAAGGATCCTGAAACAAGTCCAGGATGACTCGCCTCAGGTGCCCCGAAGTCCACCCCCCTTGTTCCCTCATTCCCTTGTTCCCTTGTTCCCTTGTAAACCCCTTCAAGCTCTGTATCCTTACAAACATGAAAATTATGAATTTTCACTCCCCTTAAATCAAGCTTTGATATTTCTTGTGCTTCTTTAATAACAGTTTTTTCATCATGACCAGGAAGACCTAAAATAACATGAGCAAAAACATCAATATTTTTCTTTGCAAGTTTTTTGACAGCATTAATAGAATCCTGATGAACATGACCTCTTTTTAATAAATTTAGAATATTATCATCACAAGCTTGAATGCCAATTTCCATAGCACAATAATGATTTTTATTAAGATCAGAAATTAAATCAATTACTTCATCAGAAAGGCAATCTGGCCTTGTCCCAATAATTAAACCAACAATAGATTCATCTATAAACACAGATTTATATATTCGCTCTAAAAGCAAAGGATCAGCATAGGTATTTGTTCCTGCTTGCAAATAAACAAGAGCTAATGAATCTTTTTTCTTTGTTATTTCAAGGCCAGCTTGAATTTGACCCTCAATGCTAATTTTTTCCAAAGTCCAAGCAGGAACATAGCTAGCTGGATTGCAAAAGATGCAGCCTGTTTTTCCATTCTCTCGATTTGGACAGCCAAGACCTACATCAACAGGAATCTTTCGAACTTTTTTTCCAAATTTATCTTTTAAAAATTTATTAAAGGTAAAATAATGTTCCATTAAGATTTCCTTAAATATTCTTTAATTAGTTAGAAAATTTAAAAACACTTACACTTTCTGTGTGATAAGTATTTGGGAACATGTCAATAAGTTTGCATGATTGCCATTTATATCCAAGGCTAATAAATCCTTTAATATCTCTTGCTAAGGTCGGAGGACTACAAGAAATATAAATAACAATTCTAGACTTTACTTTTTTTAGAAAATCAAAAAATAATGGCTCTAAGCCGCCCCTTGGTGGATCAACAACAATTGTATCTGGTTTATAATTAATATAGAATTTATCATTAAAAATATTTTTTGCCTTGTTTCCTAAAAACTGCAAATTATTTTGCTCATTTAAAACAGCGCTTTGCTTTGCATATGTAATAGCTTCATAATTTGAATCAACTCCCAAAACCCGATCAAAAAAACCAGCAATAGGAATTGAAAAAAAGCCAGCGCCACAATAAAGATCTAATAGGCGCTGTCCTTTGATGTTTTTGCAAATTGCAATAAGTTCTAAATTAAGCTTTAAAGCTTGTCTTAAATTGTTTTGAAAAAAAGATGTTGTACCTGTTAAATATTTATAATCTCCAAGCTTTAATAAAATTGATTTCTCACCAAATAGCTGCCTTGATTTTTCCCTTACTTTTTCTAAAGACTTAATATGTGCAAGAGAATTTATTCCCAATAAAACAGATTCTTTCTTTAATTTTTCAATATCACCAATAAAATAATCAGCCACAACAAGACAATGCAAAGTGCCATTTGCTTCTTTTAATTGGATTTCTCTTAATTTTTTAAAGTGAGTATTTAAAATGCTTGTATATTTATGCTGGCTTTGTTTTTTGACAAAAGCTCTAATTGGTGCCGTACAAATTTGACAATCTGACAAAGCAATTAAATCCTTTGTTTTTCTACTATAAAACCCAAGTTCAAGTTGGTCATTTAAATGAAACTTTGCTTTAAAGCGATATTCATCTCTTTTTGTGTCTGGAAGAATTAAAAGTTGGGGGATATCAGCAGCACCCTGCCCGGAAAGTCGCTTTATAGTGTCCTTAAAGCAATCCATTTTCCACTTTAACTCATTTTCATATGATGCATTTTGGAAATGGCAGCCACCACAATCAGCAAAGTGCTCGCACTTGGGTTTAATTCTTTGTTCAGATTCTTTTAAAAATTCTCTAATAGTTCCAAAAGCAAACCGCTTTTTTCTTTTAACAATATCAACTAAAATTTCATCCCCTGGAATAGCAAAAGGAACAAAAACAACTAAATCATCATGCCTTCCTATTCCATATCCGCCATAGGCAACAGCACTAATTTTAAGATTTAAAAAAGATGACATTAATAATAATTAATCTTCTGTAATTGTAGAACTTAAAGGGTTGCTCGAATTTTCCGAAGTTTCTTGAAAAGGTTCTTCAGTAGTCTCTGCAGGAACTTGATGTAAGTTAAGCAAACGTTTAATTTGGTTTATATAAATACCTTTGGGATAATTTGTATAGTAGCTCCTAAACAGGTCATTAGCTTCTTGTTTTTTTCCACGATTCAAGCAAGTAATACCTAATAAATAAGTAGCGTCATCAATATAATCAGACTTTACATAATTTAATATAATATCTTTAAAGGCGGTTTCTGCTTGTTCTAAATTATTAAGCCTTCTAAACACATCTGCTTGAACAAATTTTACCCTTGCTGTTTCATTATAATCCAAAGAGTCGTGATCAATATCATTGATTATTTCAGCTGTTTTTTGATATCTGCCTTGCCTGTAAAGTTTCACAGTTTCATCTATCAATTCTTGATTTGATTGCTGAGAAACCTTTGAAATGTTAGAGTCAATAAATCCAGTATAAATTCCAGCCTGAATAAGCTCATTTTTAACATCCTTATAATAAGCTAGAGCTTTTTGACCTTTATTTGATTGCAATAAAGTGTCTAGTTTTTTTGCTTTATCAAACATTTCTTGTTTTTCGTTTTTCAATTTTTCAACTTGAGAAAGAAGGTTTTGAATTTGAAATTCTAGTTCTGTAACTTTAGTTTTATATTCCTTGTATCTTGATATCTTTGCATCAAAAGCCAGGTAAAGGCCACCGAAACAGATCAATGCAAATAATACAAAAATTACAATATTTTTAAAAATATTTTCTGTAACGTGATTTTTATTTTCTTTGCGAAATTCCTTCATCTCATGGAAAATGGTTTGAATCAGATTATCCGTTTTTATCATTAGACTACGAGTTGCTTGAATTTCTTTAACAACTTTGGAACTTTCATCTGAGTCTACATATTCGGATGATATTGGCTTTGTCATAATATCATTTAATTTATCGTTCATTCAGGGGCCCCTTTTTGCTTGTAAATAATGCCAGATGTTGTTTTTTCACCCGTTTTGTCCCAATATAAGGTTTTTCAAACAATTTCAAGCTATTTTTTATATTATTTCCTCTTGAAAAGCATTTTACAATAATATATCCTTTTTCTAGTATTAAAAAAAGAGGACACATAAGTTTGTTAAAATATATTGTAAAAAGACTTTTGACTGCTATTCCTGTTATTTTTATTATAGCAAGCTTAACTTTTTTTTTAATGCACCTAGCCCCAGGAGGACCCTTTGATTCTGAAAAAGTCTTGCCTCCAGAAATCGAAAAAAATATAAATGCGAAATTCCATTTCGATAAACCTTTATATATTCAATATTTGTATTACATGAAGGGACTTTTACAATTTGATTTAGGCCCATCTTACAAATACCAAAACAGAAATGTAAGTGAGATCATTTTAAGTTCAGTCCCTGTTTCCCTGGAGCTTGGACTTTGGGCCATTGCCTTTGCCTTATTAATGGGAACTTTAGCTGGAATAATATCCAGCAATAAAAGGAATTCCTTTTTTGATTATATTATCATGGCTTTTGCTATGCTTGGAATATCTACACCTAGCTTTGTTCTTGGCCCTTTATTAATTCTAATTTTTGCGATCCATATTAAATGCTTTCCTGTTGCTGGATGGGAAACTATTTCATCAATGATTTTACCAGCTCTTACTTTAAGCGCTATATATACAGCATATATAGCGAGACTAGCAAGAGGTGGCATGTTAGAAATTCTAAGCCAAAATTACATCAAAGTAGCCAGAGCAAAAGGATTAAGCGAAAAACATATTATGTTTAAGCATGCCTTAAAGGGTGGTATATTACCAGTAGTCTCATTCACAGGCCCAGCCCTTGCAGGCATTTTAACAGGATCAATGGTTGTAGAAACAATTTTTAATATCCCAGGGCTTGGAAGATATTTCGTTCAAAGCGCCTTGAATAGGGATTATACTCTAGTAATGGGTACTGCTTTATTTTATGCATCTCTGTTAATAATAATGAACCTAATTGTGGATATTATTTATGCTTATCTTGATCCAAGGGTGAGATATGAATAAGGCGCACGGCGTACAGCGCACAGCGTACAGCGAGGAAAAGACATCTTCGCTTTTTAAAGATGCTGTCTATAGATTAACAAGAAATAAGCTGGCTTTATTTGGTTTAATCGTAATCTTTTTTTTCATCATAATTACAATCATTACTCCTTTAATAGCCCCATATGGCTATGAAGAACAGAACCTTGAATATGGTGCTCAAGCTCCTAGCTTTAAACACTTGCTTGGCACAGATGACCTGGGCAGAGATTTGTTTACACGACTTTTGTATGGAGGAAGAGTTTCATTGGCCGTTGGAATTCTTGCCACCTTAGTTTCATTAATAATAGGTGTTTCTTATGGGGCGATTTCAGGATTTTTTGGTAAAAAAACTGATTTAATAATGATGAGAATTGTGGATATCCTATACTCCATGCCTTTTATGTTTTTTGTAATTATTTTAATGGTTATTGCTGGAAGAAATATTTACAATTTATTTATTGCCCTTGGTGCAATTCAATGGCTAACAATGTCACGAATAGTAAGGGGGCAGATATTATCCTTAAAGGAAAAAGATTTCGTAATGGCCGCTAAAGCTATTGGTGTTACAAAAATGAAAATTATTTTTAGGCATCTAATTCCCAATGCTTTAGGTCCAATAATAATATATTCAACTTTAACGATACCTTCTGTAATGCTGGAAGAAGCCTTTTTAAGCTTTCTAGGACTTGGTGTTCAACCACCAATGTCAAGTTGGGGTTTATTAGTTGCAAGTGGTGTCCAATCAATGGAAACCTACCCCTGGCTATTAATTTTTCCAGCCCTAACAATGGCGATCATACTTTTTTCACTAAATTTTGTTGGAGATGGCCTAAGAGACGCCCTAGACCCAAGTGACAAAAACGACTAAACTTACCACTTACCCCTTACCACTTACCACTTACCACTTAAAGATACTTCTCCTTAGCGTCCTTCTCTAGCTGCTCAACAACCTTTTTAACTTCTTGAGCGTTTTCTTTATTACTAACAAGCACAGCATTTGGAGAAGAAACTATAATAAGGTCATGCACATTAATGGCTGCTGTCATTGATTCGTTGCCGACAATGATACAATTTGTGCAACCCAGGTTAATAACATCTCCATGAGTCATATTTCCTTCTTCATCTTTTTCTAAAAAATTTTCCAAACTTGTCCATGAACCGGTGTCTGACCAAATAAAGGATGCTGGCATGCACTGAACATTGTCCGCCTTTTCCATAATACCATAATCAATTGAAATGTTTTCAAAATCAGAATAAATTTTATTTAGCTCATCACCAGGATATGGAAAAGGAAGCTTGATCACATTTTCCAATCCCTGCCAAAGTTTTGGCATATATGCAATAATTGATTCAAACAGGGCTTTTGCGCTAAAAACAAAAATGCCTGAGTTCCAATAGTATTTGCCATCTTCCAGATATCTAATAGCAGTATAAAGATCTGGTTTTTCAACAAAATTCTCAACTTGAAAGATTTTGTAGTCACCAACCTTTTCAAATCTATTGCCTAAATGAATATATCCATAACCGGTTTCAGGGGAAGTTGGTTTAACACCTAAAGTGCAAAGCACATCATTATCTTGAGCATACCCTGAAACTGTTTTCATGGTATTTGTAAATTCATGAAGGTCCCCAATGTAATGATCTGAGGGAAGCAAAATTAAAGTTGCATCTGGCACTTCTCTGGTAATTGTCACAGCAGCATAACCAATAGCAGCTGCTGTTGATTTTCCCATTGGTTCTTCAAGAATATTTTTTGGGGGAAGTTCTGGCAGCTGTTTTGCAACTTCATCTTTAAAACCAGCCTCTGTAACAACATAAATGTTTTGGAGGCTTACGACCTGAATCATTCTGTCACAAGTCAATTGCAGCATTGATTGCTTACCTAAGATTTTTAAAAACTGTTTTGGATGTTTTTTTCTACTTGCTGGCCAAAAACGAGTGCCCTTGCCACCAGCCATAATTATTACAAAGGTCTTATCCAATAAAGCCATTTACAACCTCCTCAACTTTTGTTTTAATTGCATTTAGGCCTTCTTCTGAAAAAGCTTCAAAACGCATAACCAAAACAGGCTGTGTATTTGATGCTCGAACAAGTCCCCAGCCTTCATCAAACAAAATCCTAGCTCCATCAATATCGATTAATTTATATTCTTTTTTAAAATATTCTTTTACCTTTGTAACAACTTCAAATTTTTCTTCATCAGGGCAAGCTACTCTGATTTCTGGAGTAACAAAAGTTTTTGGAATATCTTCAAGAAGTTCTTGCACTGTTTTTCCTGTTTGAACAAGAATTTTCAAAAGCCTACAAGAAGCATAAATAGCATCATCAAAGCCCAAATAACCTTCAGAAAAAAACATGTGTCCTGACATTTCGCCAGCTAAAGCTGCTTTTTCATCTTTCATTTTCTGCTTTATAAGGGAATGACCGGTCTTCCACATAATGGGTTTTCCACCAGCTTTTGCTATAGCATCATACATTGTTTGTGAGCATTTAACTTCTGAAATAAATGTAGCGTTTGGAATTCTAGTTAAAACATCTCGTGCAAAAATAATAAATAATTTATCACCATAAATGACATTGCCATCTGAATCAACAACACCAATTCTATCAGCATCTCCATCATATCCAATTCCCACTTTTGCCCTGCTTTGTTTTACTTTTGTTATAAGGGCTTTTAGGTTATCTGGAACAGTTGGATCAGGGTGATGGTTTGGAAAATTGCCATCCATTTCTTCGAAAATCGAAACAACATCAAAGCCTAAATCATCCATAATAGGATGAGCAACAACTCCTCCAGTGCCATTACCTGAATCAATAACTACCTTCATGCCATGGCCTTTAATACCAATATTTTCCTTAATATAGCTTTGGTAAATAGGAATTATTTGTTTTTTCTCAACAGTACCTTCTCCTACATGAAAGTCATTATTTATTATTATTTCATATAATTCTTGAATAGTTTTACCGTGTAGGGTTGATTCCCCAACTATCATCTTAAAACCATTAAATTCAGGAGGATTGTGGCTTCCTGTGATCATTATCGCGCCATTTGTATCAAAATTCTTCTGAGAAAAATATAAAACAGGAGTTGGACAGATTCCAATATCTATGACATCTACACCAGATGATGTAAGTCCTTTAAACAGAGATTGAGCCAGGTCATTTGAGCTGAGTCTGCAATCACGCCCAACCACTACTTTATTTCCAGAAGTTTTATCTATTAGTTTTTTAGCAAAAGCCTTGCCAAGGTTCTCTACAACACCAGGAGTTAAATCTTCACTGACAACACCTCTAATATCATATTCTCTAAAAATCTTTTTGTCCATTTTCTTAGCCTCCAAATTCAGATTCATTGATTTTTGACTTCCATTAATAGATATTTCCAAGCAAAGCAAGATATTTATTTGACAACAAAACAATAGACTTGATCTTTTTATTATAAGTATCTAATAACGATTGGTTTTATGGTTTAAAGGTGAAACATAAATGACCCTCAAAGAAAAAACCGCGCTAATTTCAATCTTAGCTAATTTATTATTAACAATATTCAAGTTCATTTCTTTTGCCTTTACGGGAAGCTTAGCCATTTTAGCTGAAAGCTTTCATAGCTTTAGTGATATAGTTACTTCAATACTAGTATTTATTTCAATAAAAAGAAAAGATAGAAACAATAGTACCTTTGAGCAAAAGAAGTATAAACGTTTCAAAAAATTAAGAAAAACATTTAACCATATTTTATCCTTTTCATTGGAGCATAAGATTTCCTTGTTAATAGGAATATTTATGACCTATGTTTCAATATCAATTATCATTAAAATATTTTCATATGCAAAACCAGTTATTACAAATCCTTTATTTTCAGGAATTCTTTTTCTCTTTTTCTCTTTTTGTTCCTACGTTGTATATAGATTTGAAACAAGTGTTGGAAAAAAGGAAAATTCTCTAGGATTAATCTCAGATGGAATGCACTCAAAAGCTGATATGATCGCTTCTTTGCTTACTGGTTTTTCACTAATTATTTATAAGTTAGGGTTTAATGTTGATAGTCTTGTTGCTGTAATTATCGCCATTGCTATTTTTTCATTTGGAATTGAAACAATAGTAAATGTTTTTGTTTCATCAATAAAAAAGGATAAAGACCATATATTTAAATATAAAATGACAACCATTCTTGTCTATATCTTTGATCCAAAAGTATTAAAGGCTTTTTATAGACTACTAGAAAATAAACTTGGAATAAATTTAGAACTTTCAAAAAGTATAAAAAAAACGATACAGCTACTTCCAATTGGTTTTATTATAATTGTTATTCTAGCCTTTTTTTCAACCTCAATTTACACTGTAGCGAGCAATGAAGAAGCCATTATTGAAAGATTTGGCAAGGCTATTAACATCACAAACCCAAGACAAGCAGGACTCCACATTAAACTTCCATGGCCAATAGATAAAAACATTAATATTCAATCTAAACAAATAAATTCTCTGGATATTGGCAATAGCCCTTCAAGCAACACAAATGCCTTAATCTGGACCAAGGCGCATGGAGAAAAAGAAGCCTTTTTATCTGCTGACAATAATTTTTTCTATCCATACGCCGCAATACATTATGAAATCAAAGATATCTTTGCATATTACTATAATCACGAAAAACCTGTTTTACTAATGCAAAACCTTTCAAATAAAATCATCTCTAGAATTTTTGCTCAGAAAACTTTTTATGAAATAGCAACAAACTATAGAAAATCACTAGTCTCTAAGCTTGAGGAAAAGATTCAACAACAAGCAGATCAACTTAAACTTGGAATAAAAATTGTATCTGTTAATTTAAAAGACATACATCCTCCAATTTTTATAGCTGATTCTTTTGAAAGAGTTGTAGCCTCTATTCAGGAAAAACAACAGATTATAGATATTGCCAAAGGATATAGATATAAATCATTACCTGAAGCCATGGGACTTGCTGCGAAGAAAAAACAAGAAGCGCATGCCTATGTTTCTGAAAAAGTCAATCACTCTTTAGGAGAAACAAAAAGGTTTGCCCTTAAAAACCATGTTTTTAAAAAGAATAAAACTATAATTAAGAAAAACCTTTACATAGACAAAATTAGTGAATCATTACAGGATGGAACAAAAATTCTTATTGATCCAAAAGCAGGTGAAATAGAAATTTTCTCCAATTTTAAAGATTATCCGATACAAGATAGATTTTAAAACATAAAGTTAGGCAAATAAATGAAAAAGAAAAAAACAATAATATTTTTAATCACAATTCTCTTTATAATTTTAGGTTTTATGTCTTTATTTATTCTGCCTGAAAATGAACATGCTGTTATCACGCAGTTTGGAAAGCCTGTTAGAACCATAAGTACACCCGGACTTTATTTTAAACTTCCCGGATTTTTACAAAAAATCAATACACTTGATAAAAGAACTCAAATTCTTAAAACCCAAGCTATTCAACTTCTGCTTGGTGATAAAAATCCATTAATTATTACAACCTATGTTTGCTATAAGATTGATAAGCCAGTTCAGTTTTTCCAATCATTAACAACTTTTGAAATAGCAAAAGAAAAACTTAATGACATGGTCAATTCACAACTTGGATCAGCTCTTGGTGATTACACAATTGATAATATTATAAACACCAATCAAGCCCATGTTAAAATAGATGAAATTGAAAACAAAATAAAAGAAAACGCAGACCTAAAAACAAGAGCAAATTATGGCATTCAAATTGTATCAGTTGGAATTAGTAGAATTACATATCCAGAAATTGTAGCTGAATCTGTCTATGCAAGGATGAGAGCTGAAAGATCAAAAGAAGCAAAAAAATATAGAGCAGAAGGTGAACAGGAGGCATCTAAAATAGAAGCCCAAACAGATAGAGAGGTTACAGAGATTTTAGCTCTTGCTTATAAAGAATCTGAAATAATAAAGGGAGAAGGAGATTCTCAATCAATGGAAATTTATGCTAGCGCCTATAGCAAAGATCCTGACTTTTTTGAATTCACAAAGTCCTTGCAAGCTTATAGTGAAATTTTAAAGAAAAAAAGCACCTTAATCCTCTCGACTGATTCAGAATTATTTAAGTATTTAGATTTTAAAAACAAGAAATAAAAGGCAAAAAGCATTGGAAAAACTGTTAAAGAAATACATCCAAACAAGTCTTAAAGAAGGCTTGAGTTTTGTTATTATTATTGCTGCAATTTTGTCTTTTGTTTATATTTCTTCAGGTGTTTATTCTGTTTCACAAAATGAAGCTGGCGTCTTACTGCGATTTGGAAAAATCATAGATTCAAATGTATCTCCTGGCATACACTACAAGCTCCCCTGGCCAATTGATGAAATTACCAAGGTTCCGGTTAAAGCAGTTAGAAGAATCTTAATTCAGGATTTCTATGACAATTCCGAATCCCAAAGCACTGACAATTTTTCTACCTCAGAACCATCATTAAAACAATATGCTCTCACAGGTGATAATAATATTGTAGAATTAAATTGTGTGATTCAATATAAAATATTAGATCCTGCTAAATATTTATTTAACATAAAAGACAATGAACCTGTACTTTATGAAACAGTTAAAAACGTAATTATTCAATCCTTGGCAAAAACATCTGTAGAAGAAATTTTAACTTTTGGCAAAGCCACAATAGAAACTCAAATAAAAATGCATGCTCAAAACAAGTTAAGTAATCTTAACTCAGGCTTATCTATTTCTTTGGTTGAATTAAAAAATGTACGACCACCAAATGTTGTGCAAAGATATTTTGACGATGTAATAAATTCAAAAATTGATAAAAACAAAAGAATTAGTCAGGCAGAATCTTATAGAAACGAAGAAATTCCAAGCGCTAAAGGTAGAGCAAATAAAGACATACAAGAAGCCATGGCCTATAAAAACGAAAAAGTGAATCAATCCCAAGGCCAAAGCCAAAGATTCTTAAGCCAACTTGAGGAATACAAAAAAAGCAAAAGAATTGGCAAAGAAAACATCTACATGGAGTTTTTAACTTCATCTTTGGCAAATGTTTCAGAAAAATATATTATAGATAGAAAAGATAATAAACCTGTTGCAAAGATAAAGATTCGAACTAAAAATTAAGAAAAGCCAAATTAAAACTAATCAAAATAATAAGAACCACCAATTAATATCCCTAATTGACTGCCTGAAAAATCTTTTACTGTCATATTATCAACGGTCTCTCCAAAGCTTCTTGATGATTTTCCACTACCAAGTGCGTAGCTAAGGCCCAGATTAAGAGATGAATTTTTGGATTCATATCCAACTCCAAGTGTGCCTCCGAAATAATCTATTTTATCATAATTAAGATCTTCTTCAACCCGTTCAACGGAATTAGCGCTTAAATTTGTGTAGGCTCCTAATCTAACAGGAAACTCTTCTTTAAAATAATATTCGCCTCCTAAGGCGAAGTTAACAATATTTTTTTGTTCAACAGCTCCAATAACAACCGCTGACCCTCCTGATCCTATTTCAGTTAAATTATAGTTACTTCCAACAAAAAGAGTTGAATCAAACGAAACCATAAATTCTTTTTTTCTTCCATATGCAACTCCGGCAGCCATCTTCATGGGATATTTTGTTTCAGCACCTAAATTATTAGCAGGAAATAAAAGATTTGTACCAGCTGTAAAATTAGAATTTTCATCAACAATAGTCAGAAAAACAGAACCCTTGCCGGACTTTTTAATTGAGGGAGTTCGTATAGAAAGTCCCAGGTGAACATCTGGAGTTGGATCATATTTAACGCCAAATAGAAGTAAAAAGGCAGAATGATCAATATAAGTATCAGAGGTAGAAATTGTTATTAAGGGAGAAGTAACTGTAATATCTTCTGTATTAGTAAGGGTATTGCTAAGAGAATAAGTTCTTGTTGCATAGAAAACAGACATTCCAACTGATAGGTTATCCAAAATCTTATAAGCAGCTGTGGGACCAACAAAAAGTGTTTGATCAGTTAGGTTCCTTCTTAAAGAATATAAAGCATTATTAACTGTAATCATTGTTTCGATTGTAATATGAGTATAATCAGGAACAATGGCACAAATACCAACAGTTAAAAAGTCATATATTTTCTTTACAGTAGCTACAGTTGAAGGAATAGGAGTCATAACTGAACTTTCAGCATCAATAACACCAGCTTCTAAATGTTGAAAGGCATTCTCTGTCCTTAGTGTTTGAAAAGAATAAACAGTAGATGATAAAGAGAGCGACGATCTATCAACAAAAGCAATTCCAGCTGGATTATAATAGCACCCAGAGGAATCATCACTTAAAGCTGTAAAAGCTCCAGCTAAGCCAAAAGCTCTTTCTCCAATGAGAGTATTAGTAAAATTATAATCATCTGCACTGACAATTGAACAGACTAAAACAAATAAAAAAACAATAAGTTTTTTCACAATTTAAAACCTCCTTACATTCGAAATATATTACAAATAAATAAAAATAATTGAAAGCTAATTTTTTATTGTAATAATATTGTTTTTTTGAAATATTAGTTTCAACAATAAGGAGACCATAATGTCAGATGTTTACTTTACGAGCTCTAGAAGCCATGGAAACAAAAGTTTATTAAGAAAATTTGCCTCATTAATAGATAAGTGTAGTATTGATTACAAGCCTGGAGATATTGTAGCAATCAAGTTACATATGGGTCATCCAGGTGGAACATCTTTTATAAGGCCTATGTTTGCCCGAACTTTGGTTGATAAAATAAAAAGCAAAAATTCAAAACCATATCTAACTGACACATCTACACTATATACAGGGCAAAGAGACAACCCAATTGATTTTATCGAATCCGCGATCAGGAATGGATTTTCTTTTAGCACAGTAAATGCACCGATTATAATTGCAGATGGCATAGAATCAAAAGATATTGTAAAAGAAGAAATTAATCTTAATCATTTTAAAGAAATTAATGTAGCAAGCGCTGTTCAACATTCTTCAAGCCTGGCAGTAATATCTCATTTTAAACTACACATGGTAACAGGCTTTGGAGGAGCAATTAAAAATGTCGGCATGGGTCTTGGATCAAGAGCAAGCAAACAAAGGATGCATGCAAGTGTTCAACCTAAACTTTTTAATGAAGATGCTTGTATAGCTTGTGGCATTTGCACAAATTCTTGTCCTGAAAACGCAGTAAAATTGAAAAACAAGTTGCCAGAGTTTGATTTTACTAAATGTGTTGGTTGCGCGGAGTGTATTGCACACTGCCCTGAACACGCTCTTGAAATACAATGGAACGAAAACCCTGAAGTTGTTGGTGAAAAAATAGCTGAAACAGCTTATGCTGTTTTAAATAAGAAAAAAAATAAAAAGGTTTTTTATAATTTTCTCATTGATATTACACCTGACTGTGATTGCATGCATTGGTCAGATAACCCAATAGTTTCAAACATCGGAATCCTAGCGTCTAATGACCCTGTTGCAATTGATATGGCAAGTTGTAATTTAGTAAATGCCCAAAAAGGTCTGGAATCAAGTAGACTCAGATCAGCTTTCAATGAAAATGAAGATAAAATTTCAGCTATCTATCCTTATTCAAATTGGATAAAACAATTGGAATACGCTGAAAAAATTGGACTTGGGTCTATGAAATATAACTTAGTGAATATTGATAATTAGGTGATTTTGTGGGTAAATAATAATCAATAATCAACAATCAATTTTCAATTTTCAATGAAGGGGAGAATATTTTTAACATATTTATTACTGACATGAACTTACCAACTATCATAAAACCCTAGACATTAGCAAAGCATCCTCTCCATCAGGATAATATGCTTTGCGACAAGTATCTAGCTTAAATCCTTGTTTTATATAAAGATCTAGTGCCGCCTTATTTGATTTTCGAACTTCTAAAAAACAAACTTTGCATGATTTTTTTTTGGCCAGATAAATTGCATGCTCCACGAGGGCTTGACCTAATCCTCTTTTTCTAAAACTCGGGTGAACCGCGACATTATATATTTCAGCTTCATCTAGTATAAATGAAAGAACAATAAAACCAGCTACTTCACCAGCTATTTCTAAAATATAAACAATTTCTTTTTCGCTTTGGAAAATAGCCTTAAAAATATTTAAAAACCAAGGATCAGAAAAAGAAAGTTTTTCTATTTCATATATCTTTTCAAGAAATTTAATATTCGCGAGCCTTATTTTTTTATTTAGTTTTGATTTTAACATTATCTTAGAATAGTTATCTTTGCTTTTCGATTTAAATAAGAAATATATTCCTTATATCTTTGCATACTCTTTTGTTTTTTTATCTCTTTGATTATTTTTTTTCTATCATCATTTGTTATATCTTTAGCTTTAATTTTACTTTTTTCAATGAAATACAAAATTTCATCATCAGAAACTGAAACATGGCTTTGAATTCTTTTTTCAAGATACCTATTAACAGCAGCAGTATTAAAAAAAGCTTTTTTAAGATCAACAGTATCTATGTTCAAATTAAGCAAACCGAACCTAAGTTTTTCAATTGAATCAAAAGCTAAAACAAGTTTATTCCAGGCTTGAGTACATTCTTCTGCTATCTCAGGTTGTGTAATTTTAAGTTTTTCTAATTCTTCAAAAACCAAATAATAATCCAAATTAAGCTTAAGCTGCTTAAACATATCTACTTTATCTAGCTCAGATAAAGCAGGTATATTTCCCTTAGACATTTTATCAAGAACATAACTTATGTTCAAATCATAAGTAGTTATAATTTTATCATTAATCTTCAATAAACCCTTGTTTTCTATTTTTCCAAAAAGATTAAAAACAAAAATAACAAATATTATTAATACTTTTTTCATCATAAACTAAAATGGTAACCTCGATAATCCAGTAGCTTTTTTTCCACCGTATATATTAAAAAAATAAAATAATCCAACATAAACTGTATGAGAGTCAACAGGATCCAGCAAAACATCTGAAACCGTTGATGCGAATTGCCTTAAATATGAGTAATTAAGCATCAAACCTAAAGTCCCAAATATTGGAATTGCATTAGAAGTTGTAAAAGTTGCAGCTTTAATCTCATTGTCATCTCCAGCTGATGATAATTGGTAAGAAGCAAAAAGTTTTGGTATCATAAAAAAATATTTAGCAATAAAAGGCAGTCTTTCCTGGTTTAGTCTCAAGGTTCCACTAATTCCTTGCGTAAGATATAAACCATCTAATCCTAAAATTTGGGAACTATTTCTTGAATATCCTACATTATAATTAAAGACCTTTTTATAAAACATGGAATTAATTGAAGCTGAGGACGAAATAAAATTATTCCATTCACCAGAATCAATAAAAAAATATGAATTCCCAAAGCCAGTACCTAGAGCCATACTCAAAGTTGTACTTTGTCCAAACAAATAGGATGAATTTAGTGCTATACTATAAGCTCTTGTACCCTTTACATCGCTTTCTAAGTGTTCATCTTCATAATAATTATTTATTGAATAAGATAAGAATGCTTTTGGTCCAATACTAAATTTTTCATTAAAAAATGTAAAATTTAGCCCAACGTTTGCGTTATGAATATCAGGAGATGGAATGGAAGATATTAAAGAATTCCTCCAATTCATAAACAATGTCCGAGAGTATGCATAACTACAATTAGCTTTAATTGTTTGCTTCTTATTAACTAAATAATCAATTTGGGGGGAGACATTAAAGGACAAAAGGTCCAATGGTTCATTTTCTAATTCATTTTGCAAAACACCAGGTGCCTCACTTGATAAATATTTTGTCTTTGGCACATAAGAAACTCGGTTTGTTAGATTAAAAATCATTCTTTTTTTAAAAAAACTTTCATCGTAAAGAAAAGAACCATTTATTCCCATATTTCCAAGTCTTTTCCAACCATTAAGGCTACTTGTATCTCCTAAAGATGGATCATAAGAATTGTCCTTAAAATAATAATTGTAGGTAGGTGTAAGCAAAAAAGAAACATGCCTTTTTTTAAAGGAAAAATCGCTCTTAAAATTCAAAGCTAAAGATTGAACAAATTCATTGGTTCTAGCAACTGATGAAAAATCATAATTATCGTAATAAGAAGTAGTGGTATAAATAAAAGCATCTATAGTATGTTGCTTAGATAGAGCAAAACT
The DNA here is from genome assembly GCA_043820105.1 of Pseudomonadota bacterium. GTDB lineage: Bacteria > Bdellovibrionota_F > JAHFAK01 > JAHFAK01 > JBDREC01 > JBDREC01. Next base: position 58,165 of record JBDREC010000099.1, on the reverse strand, counting down.
TGAGTAAATTAAAAATAGCAAAGAAATGATAATTATATGCCGCAAATTAATATCTTTTACCTTTATTACATAGTTTATTAAAATTTATGTCATAAATTTATAAATATCAATAGCAATTTATTTTGATTAAAAATATCAAATGTTGACAACTCTATATTTTATTTAGATAATTAGTACATGGATAATTATCTTGATAGAAGAAAATATACTCGTGTGCCAGCTAAACTCAGAGTTGTATACTGTTCAGAAGAAAATCAATCCAAGCAAAAGTCTGAAACTTTATTAAAAAACTTAAGTGAAGGTGGAATTTTTCTATATGTTTCAAAGCCGATTCCATTATCTACTGTTCTAAAAATGACAATTAAAATTCCTTGGCACAAGGAATTCCTTGAAGCAAAAGGTAAAATAGTATGGATTGAGGAAATAAAAGAAAATAAATTATATGGCCTTGGAATTAATTTCACTGAAATCTCAGAAGAAGATGTAGATTTCATAAAGAAATATGTACAAACTGTAGATTTAGATAAAATCTTACAAACTGCTATTAGCAAAAATGCATCAGATGTTCACCTTATTTCAGGACAATATCCATATATGAGAGTATTTGGTGAACTAGTCCCTATTCAAACAAAAAAATTTGAAGCAACTGAAATTGAAGAAATAATTACTGGTTTTCTCACAAAAGACCAAAGAGCAAAGTTTGAAAAAGACCTTGAACTTGATATTTCTTACTCTAATGACACTGGCCGCTTCAGAGTTAATGTGCATAAAGAAAAAGGAAGCCTGGGTGCAGCATTCAGATTTATAACATCAAAAGTAAAAACAATAAAAGAACTTGGCCTTCCTCTTGTACTCGAAGAGCTGGCCTTAAAACCAAATGGAATTGTGCTTGTTACCGGACCAACAGGAAGCGGAAAAAGTACAACCCTGGCAGCAATGATTGACCTCATTAACAAAGAAAGAAAATGCCTTATTACAAGCCTGGAAGATCCAATTGAATATTTACATTCTTCAAATAAAAGTATCATCAAGCAAAGAGAAATTGGACTGGATTCTCACAATTTCCAAAATGCATTAAAACACACCCTAAGACAGGACGTTGATGTAATTTTAATAGGTGAAATCAGAGACCTTGAATCTATGGCTATTGCATTAACAGCAGCTGAGACAGGCCATCTTGTCTTAACCTCTTTGCATACAACTGATGCAGTATCAAGTATTAACAGAATTATTGATATATTTCCAAGTGACCATCAAGCACAGGTTTCAATTCAACTCTCTGATGTCTTAAGGGGAATCGTTTCTCAGGTATTGCTTCCCACAAAAGAGGGTACATCAAGAATAGCAGCAACAGAAGTTTTAGTTGTTACACCTGCAATTGCTCATCAAATAAGACAAAAAAGTTATGATCAAATTCGTAATTCTATGATTACAGGTGGCAAACATAGAATGCATACACTTGATCATTCCTTAATAAATCTCATTAAAAAAGGTCTAATCACAAGAAAAACAGCATTAGTTTATGCAAAAGATCAAACGCTTTTCAAAAAAGAAGCTAGCTTTAAACAATAAACGCTTCAATTTGCTATTTTAACTAATCTTTGATAGAATCATAAATAGAAGATAAATCACAAAAAACTTTTCAACTAGTAATAATGGTTTGATTTTAAACTGTTTTTCAGTTCTAAAGTTTGGGGTAAAAATGAAAAGATATCTGCTTATCATGGTTTTCGCTATATTTTCCTTTATTTCATGTATAAATTCTTCAATCGAAAATGATGCTAACTATTATAATGACAATAGCTATCAAAGGGAAGATTCGAAAGAACAAGCACAAGTCCATCAAGATGAAGAAATAACAGAAAACGAACTTATTATACATAAAAGCAAGGACATAGAAAACAATATCTTAACTAAATTTCTTGCTGATTGGGATAAGCATTTCAATGAAGTAGAAAGTTCAGATACTGAAACCTCTGACAATAATCCCAAAAATATATTTGGAAATGAAATCATTATAATAAGGTCTTGTTTAGAAGAATTAGAAAAACAGCTAATTGCCTCCATAAACAAGGAAGAAAATCAAAAGATAGAGGATTCGAAAATCGAAATTAAAATAAATACTGATGGATTTATAGATACATATTCTTACTTCAATGAAAACAATATGCTCATAGCCCAGATTCAACTTTCAGATACAGAAGCAAAAGAACTTGCAGTAAAGATTAATATGAAATTGTATAATAATCTCTTTGAAGAAAAGTTTAGCTTTATTGACAAAATCGATTTTGTCCTCAATTCTTCCGAAGATTATTCTAGTAAATATTTAATCTCCTGCTCTGAAGGCGATGGCTATAAAAGCACAATAGAATTAAAATCTCATACAGATACATTACTCCAGGGTTCCTTAATTCTAAAAAATAACCTGGATAATGAAGATCCTTTTACTGGATTTAAAGATTTCTCAAACCTTAAGGTAATAGCTCTTGATTTTGAGGAAGACCAAATAGCTTATATGGAAGCCATAGTTGAAAACAAATATTTTAACTCAATAAATCCAGAAAATCTCTGGTATGATTATAATATCATTTCTTACTTTATTGATAACTCTGTTTATAATATTTGCAACAATCCTGAATTATTGGGTTTCTTAAAAACAAACTGTCAATTTGATAATAATGGAAATTTTAATATGATATCAACCTGGAAGGAACTCTTTGTAGCCCTTAATGAAAAATGTGCTATTAATAAAAATAAAATTAACAATCTGGAAGAAGGAATCTGCAATTTATTAGATATGGAATCCTATATTGGCAAGGCAATTTGCTCTAAAAACATGGAAGTTATTGAAAATTGCCCGGAAAAACTTCAACTAGTAATTGATGAAGCAAAATCATCGTTAAAAAACCTGTTATAAAACCTTTCAAGCTTTTACTTTTTGTTTTCGTGTCTTGTATACACCCCAAATCCCAAAAACAATGGCTACAATGCCAATTACCTGGGCTCCGGTTAAACCAAATAACACCTTTTCATTTAATCTAATAAATTCTACTAGCAATCTTCCAAGGCCTGTAAAAATCAAGTAAATTGAGATAAGTCTTCCAGGTTTAAAATCTTTTTTTCTCAGTAACCAAAGAACTGCAAATAGAGTTATTCCATAAATAGTTTCATAAACAGGTGTTGGATGAACAGCCTGTAAAGTAGGAATAACACCATTTGGATATGCCATAGCCCAAGGTAAACTTGATGGAATGCCATAACAGCCATCGCCTGCTAATTGGCAGCCTATGCGCCCTATTCCATATCCAATAGCAAGCATTGGGGCAACGGCATCAGTGACTGTTATTATTTTAACCTTTGCCTTTTTAATTGCATAAATACAAAGCATTACAGCAAGGAAAAAACCACCATAGGCCGTAAAACCTGAAGTTGAAAAAGCCATTTTTATTGGATTATCTAAAAAAGCCTTAAAATTCTCAAATAAAAAATATATTTTTGAACCAACAATTCCACCAATCATGGCAAAGAAAATAAGATCTTCAACCAATTTTTCCGGTAAATTTAGTCTTTTAAACTCATATTTAGTTAAAAAATAACAAGTCAGAAAAGCACACACAAGCATGGTTCCATAGCTAGCAATTGTAATCTTTCCCCACTGGAAAATAACTGGATACATAAGAGCTCCTATAATAAGTCGTAAGTCGTAAGTAAATTTTTTACTCTTCTGAAAGTCAAGATTTTTTATATTTTAACCTTGCATATTTTTATCATTGTAATACATAACTATTCTAAATTTATTTTAATTTTTAATAAAAAGGTGCCAATGGATATAAGTGCTTTACAAACAGCTGCTTCAGGTTCTGATATTTTCAAACTTGTAATGGAATCTGGATTGGTTGTAAAACTGGTTCTTTTATTGCTTATTATTTTTTCAACTTTATCTTGGGCAATAATACTCACAAAATATAGACTATTAAAAAAAGCAAAACGCGAATCCAATAGATTCATGAATATTTTTTGGGAAAGCAAGAAACTCGATACAATTTATGATGCAGCCAAAAGATTTAAAAACTGCCCAGTTGGAGAAGTATTTAAAGCTGGTTACATTGAACTTATAAATATTAAAAATGCATCAACAAGAAGCCATCTGCCACATGGAGAGGAAGGCACTTTAAGAGTAAAACTTGGTGGAATTGATAATATTCAAAGAGCATTGAGATCAGCAACTACACAAGAAATCACAGCAATGGAAAAAATGATTTCATTTTTAGCCACAACAGGCTCTTCTGCTCCTTTTATTGGTTTGTTTGGAACGGTCTGGGGTATTATGAATTCATTTATCAATATTGGGCAAACGCATGACACTTCCTTAGCTGTAGTTGCACCAGGCATTTCTGAAGCTTTAATAGCAACAGCTGTTGGCTTATTTGCAGCAATTCCAGCCGTTATTTTTTATAATTACTTCATCAATAAAATTAAAGTCATTTCAAGTGAAATGGATAATTTTGCAAATGACTTTTTAAATATCATTAAAAGACACTTTTTGAAATAAGTGAGATTATCATGAGTCCTTCAAAAGCAGTATATGCGGGAAGCTTTGATCCAATTACCTATGGACATATAGATATTATCAGAAGAGGCTTAAAGCTTTTTGATGAAATAATTATAGGTGTTGGAAATAATCAAGCTAAAAGCTATCTTTTTTCTGTAGAAGATAGAATAGAAATGTGTACCCAATCAATAAAGGAATTCTCAAACATTACAGTTGATTCCGTTGATGGACTTTTAATTGAGTTTGCAGAATCACACAACTGTAAAGCAATAATTAGAGGTTTACGTCTTGCAACAGATTTCGAATTTGAACTACAACTAGGAATGGCAAATCAAAACATAAACCCAGACGTTGAATCCATTTTCTTACTAACACACCCCAAAAATATTTTTGTTTCATCTAGCATGGTGAAAGATATTGCACGAAATTGGGGAAATGTACAATATTACGTCCCCAAATTTGTAGCTCAAAAACTCGGAGAAAAGTTTCCTAAGTGAACTAATTGCCTGATTTTGAAAAGCAAGAAGAGTTTAACTCAAAAAAAGACGAGTCAAAATCCCTGCGAGATTTTGCCCTTGATCTCGCCAGCCCATTTTCCAAGCATAAGTAAAATGAAATTAAATAATTACACTCAATTATATAAACTAGGTTCATTTAACTTCTGCCAGGAAAAACCATGCTGGTCTGGCTCCGATACACTTTTTTTGAGTTAAACTCTTCTTGCTTTTCTAATAAAATCAGGGAATGTGCGGAATTGAAGGCGGGGATCGTAACCCAAACCGATAACCGATAAGGTTTCATCACATTAATGATTTTCAACACTGTCATGTTGTAAGATATGTCCAAATGAGTATTTTTTATATAGAAAATCTTAGGGAAGTTATTTTAAAAAGGGCATTAAAAGCCAGGAAGGAGGCCCAACGAAGGAGGAAAAAGTTATTATTTTCTTATTTTTAAAAGCGTAAGAATGAAGCTTTTATAAATTAGAAAATAATAGCTTTTTCCGACTGAGTGGGCCGACTGGGGCGCATGCCCTTTTTAAAATAACTTCCCTAAGATTTTCATAAAAAATAAATGTGAGAAGTGCTGATTAAAGCGGCAATCTTAGGAAAAATTTTGAGCCTTGGCCTTCGATGCTTTCGACCCAGACTTTTCCTTTGTGGGCTTTGACAATGTTTTTGACAATGGATAGGCCTAATCCTGTTCCGCCCATATCGCGTGATCTTGCTTTTTCAACGCGATAGAAGCGTTCAAAAACACGATTCACATCTTCTGCTGGTATTCCAAGTCCTGTGTCTTCAAAGATAAATGTAATATAGCGACCTTCGGCAGTAGTTTCCTTTTCAGAATAGATACGCAAGGCACCATCTTGCTTATTATATTTGTAGGCATTTGTTATTAAATTTGAAAAAACTTGTTTCATTCCCTGCACATCACCTGGAACTGCTACATTTTCAATTTCATTAATTACTGTAACATTTTTAAAATTTGTTTGTTCAATACCTTCTATAACCTCATGTACAAAAGATGGAAACACTATGTCACTATATTCGACTTTATATTGGCCTGTATCTAGCTTTGATAGTTGTAGCATCTCTTCAATTAGTTTAATTAGAAAATTACAGTTTTTTTCTATTATTTTAATAAATTGCCTTGCTGTTTCTTTATCATCTAAAGCACCACTTAATAAAGTCTCAGAGTATCCCTTTATAGAAGCAAGGGGTGTTTTGAACTCATGACTCAAGTTTGCAATTAGATATCTTCTCATTTTCTCTAATTTTCGAATTTTGCTGATATTATGAAAAACACCAACGACTGCATCAATTTTTTTATCTTGAGAAATTGCTGATAGATTTGCATATAAGGAAAAATCCTCTTCCTCATTAACCTTGACTTCTTTTGAAACAAATTCAGCACCATCCCTTATTTCATCAAACAACTGGTATATTTGAGAATTGTTAATAACTTCAAGCAAATGTTTGTTTTTATATTCCAAAGGAATTGGAAAAATCTTTTTCATAGAATCATTTGCTAAAACAACATGTCCTTCAGAATTAATAACAATAACACCTTCGTACATACCTTTTAAAATGGCATTTAAGAGATTTCGTTCTCGCCTATAACGAGACATTTTTCTTTTATTTTGAAGATGAAAATAGACAAATATACTTGTTGAAATTAAAAGAAGAGAAACAAGGGTCAAGAGAATGGAGTTAAACACTAAACTTATACCCCAGACCATGCATAGTTTTAATATAATCTCCAGAATCAAAGAGCTTCTGCCTCAGTCTTTTAATATGAGTGTCAACTGTTCTTGTTTCTGTAATGTCAGAATAACCCCAAACAGAAGTTAAAAGATCTTCTCTTGAAAAAACTTTTTCCTTGTTTTTGATTAAAAATAATAAAAGCTTAAATTCTGTTAAAGTTAACTGAATAACCTCAGCACCAACTTTCACTTCTGTTCTTTCTTCATCAACAACTAATTTACCAATCCTAAACTTTGTTTTTTCTTCTTTATATGATGACGTTCTTTTTAAAACAGCTTTAATTCTCAGCATAAGTTCAATGGGACTAAAAGGCTTTGTAACATAATCATCAGCACCTAGCTCAAAACCCTTAACCCGATCATCTTCTTCGGACTTTGCAGTAAGCATAATAACAGGTATGTTCTCAGTATCAGGCTTTTCACGAAGCTGCTTACAAATTTTAAAGCCTGAAGTTTTTGGAAGCATAATATCAAGAACAATTAAATCAGGATTAAATTCATGCACTCTTTCAATTGCTCCCTTACCAGAATAAAACGAATCTACTTCAAATCCTTCTCTTTTAAGATTATATTGCAATAGATTGTTAAGGTCTTTATCATCTTCAATGATTAATATTTTGCCCTTCATAAGCCACCATTAGTTAGTAAACCAGGAAATCATATAAAGTAAATATTTTTAAGATGCAAGGTTAAAACATGCATATACACTTGATCGCAAATGGAAAAAAACCAACTTACTAAGCAACTAACAAGCTGCAACCAGCAACTATTTAATGCACATATAAAGCTCATCAGGTCTTTCAAGATACTTTCTCATCAGCTTATTGACTCGATCTTGCCATTTTGGGTGAACATCACCCTCTTTTTTAGCATCATTATCACATATAAGACGTGAAATATTCAACATAGCTCTTCTTCTATCTTCAAGAGAAACAGAATTATCTTTGAAATACTCATTCAAAATCATAATTCCAAACCAGTCAGCAAATAGCTCGCCAAGATAAGAATAATTGTGTGTTTCCCCTTTTTTCACCTTAGCGTAAGAAGCTAGATCAATAACCTTAATGAGTTCTTTAGATTTAGCTTTAAGTTCAGAAGGTACAGAGGCACAGGTTATGGGATTTGGATAATACTTTCCTTCCATTCTTTTATTATCATCTGCTTGTTTTTTACTCTTATTTCCAAAACCGCATAAATCAATTGCATGAACCATTGGATCAAAATTATGCCCCATCTCATGTCCTAAAATATATAGAATAGCCATTTTGCTCCAAAATCGATTAATGACAGATAGGCCTATAGAAACATAATTATATCTGTGCGATTCAGCAAAATAAGCGTTATCCATTCTGAAAATAATCCGATCAAACATAAGACCTTCATTTGCTCCATAAAAATCCGGATGATCTAAAATATCTCCTAATAATAAATCAGTGCTAAGAATTAAAGACCTGAAATCTGCACTGCTTCCTGGCAATTCCCTCTCAATAACAGTTATTGCGTATCGCATAGCTTTTTTATAAAGTCTTGAAACTTCATTTTCTTTATATCTATAATATTTATCATAAATGGAGAGGTAAACTTGTTTACGACAAGCCTTTAGAGCATTGTATTCATAAACTTCCCAATCAGGAACTTTATCAAAACCTCTAATATAAGCCCTTTCAGCCAGATAATAACAATAATAGTGAACACTTAGCTCACAATTTTTATCACCCATACACTTTTTTTTGTCAGTTTTACAATTATCTACATCCATCTCCTCAAATCGTGCTTTAAATTTATCAACTAAAGTCTTACATTCCTTCCCTTCAACTTGAAATTCAGAATACAAATTCCAAAAATTATCTATAAATTTTGAAACTGCCATGGTTTGTTTCTTAACAATACCAACATTTGAAAAGCCAGTTTTTGAATTGTAAAATCCAGAATGATCATCAAGGAGATCTTCATCTTCAATATTACAGGCATATGACCATAAGTCATTACATTTTTGTAACCTTGGAGATACTATTGTATCTTTATCTGTGTTTTCATCTTCATAATATTCATCATCATACCCTTGATCTACAGCTTCTGGAATTTTTAAATTTAATTCATAAGTTTCTTCTTTGGGAATATTGGAAACTTCATCTGATGCTTTATCTTCCTTTGAAGAATTATTAGCTATGACAATCAATAGAAGCAAGCCTCCACCGATCAAATACAATCTTTTTCTTTTTGCATCCATTGAAATTCTTTCAATAACTTTTATATCAAGATCAATATAAAAATAAATAAAAAAAAATTCAAGTTAAGTCTCAAGATGCAAAATGTCCAAAGGGTGACAAAAAAGCACTGTTTATGAATACTAATCCATAAAATTTATGCCCTTATTATAGGCTTATGCTATTGATAACATTAGTGATATTATTAAATCAATCAATCCAAAGACTCTTGGCACACTTGTTGCGAAATACATACATTCAAGATTAACAAAACCTTTGGGAGATTAAAATGCCAAGATCTAAATTAATAATTGCTATTACAACCTTTTTAATTCTTATTTTATCAAGCTTAGTTTATGCAGCGAGTGTAACTGTAGAAACCAATAGCCAGGGTTTTTTTATATTTAAAGCCTCTGGACTTGAATCAAATGCTCTATACAGTTTTGAGGTTTATTCCAAATCAGGTGGCTCCTATATATATCAATCAAGAAAAGGAAGAACCCAGTGGGATGCTACAGCAGATGGAAAAATAGGTTCCTTTCAAATACAAAAGGAAGTAGTTAAAGATGCAAGAGCAATTGATCTGGTTATTATGGATCCATATACAGGCTGGGAAATTGATAGATATAGAAAAGAATTTTCACAAGACGTCATAAGTGTTGTTTGGAATGATCCTGTTATCATGGTAATTGTCACAAATGCACCAAAAGCTCAAGATGAACCTGTAACTCCAGCTCCTGAACCTGAGCCAGTAAAAGAGTTACGCGTTGAAGTGTGGTCAAAACATTCTCTAACAGAAGATGGTCGAAATACTGTTATTATAGGTGGAACTGAAACAAGCGGTTATGGATTAAGATATACAGTTAAGGAAAGACATGGTCGTGAAGTTTTATGTGATGAAAACATTGCAAGAGATGGTAACTTTGAACCATGTTATCTTGATGAAACATATTCCTTTAAAACAACAAGCTTTGAAGTAAATGTTTATGGCCAAGAAGTTGCACCAAAAACAGTAATCGTAGAAAGCAAAAAACTACCAACATGCTTTGAACCACCTACACTTACTGTTATAACAGGCTCAAAAGTAGCACCGTATGTTGAAACAAAAGGAAAAGGCTGGCCAAATTGGATTGAAAAAACTCAACCTAGAACCGTTGAAACCGTTAGCATCCAAATCAATGCCTATGATAAAGACGACACCACAGAAAAAATTACAGTGCAACTCCTGGATGTCACTAATGGCGAAAGAGTTATTACTGAAAAACAAGTCAAAGGAGACTATACTTTTGAACTTGTTAATGACAAAGCAAGAGGAAGATCAGAATTTTACCCAGGAATGGTACTAGCTGTAAGAGCCATGGACCTTTACAGAATCTGCAAAGAAAATGTAGTCTCAGCAGATACCATTGAAATAGAATAAAAAATTAGCACATTCTATACATTTATAATTTATATTTACACCTCGTTTTTGGGGAATTGGGAAAGGCAAGATAATGAAAACAAAATTTTTGAAAAAAATCATCTTGGTAATTACTCTTGCCTTTATTCAATTCCCCATTTTTTTCTCAACCAATTTATCAGCCCAGGAAGATAAAAGAAGCGAATTAAAATCCTCTGTGGCGGGTTATATTTTTGAAAAAATTGTACAAAACGAAGATTTCCAAGTAAGGTCAAATAACTATTTTAACTTCATATTAAAATTACAAGAAAATGAAATTTTTGTTTCACTTTATGAATTATCAAAAAATTATTTTCAAAAAACAGAAGATAGAATTTTAATCCTTGGCGTATTTGCTGATTGTGAAAAGGTCTTAGAAGAACTTAGACTTGAAAAACCTGTTGGCAATCTAAAAACTTTTAGATCATTGCTTTATCAAGTTTTTTACAATGTCCTACCAATGCAAAGTGATAATGATTTGGAAAAAATAAGTGCCCTATTTCCAGAATGCATTCCACACTACTTAGGCTCAGACTGGAATCATTTTTACATGCATGCATTTTTAGCTTTTGAAATACAGCAGAATAAATCCTTAGGTTTTCCACTTCCCAAGACCCTTGCTTTCTGGGCTTCAGTTTCAACAGGTCTAAGCTATGAAATAATTTCAACAACAATGTTTAATAGAAAAATAAATGAAAATGGTGATGAAACATGGGAACGCGGCGGATTTGGTGAAATAAAATATGATGATGATGTTATTTGTGAAGAAGCTTATAGAGATTTAAAAATGGATGCAGCCGGGACAGTGTGGAGTTTGGGTCTTCTCCGTTAATTGTTAATTATTAATTATTGATTATTAATTATTCTCCTACAATCGTAAAAATAACCAATAATCAATAATCAATAATCAATAATTAATAATTAATTTAAGAAGAAGAAAATAAATTCATACATTTCCCAAGAAAAACTACTTGCAAGTAGATTAATCAAAGACTATAGAAACATAATCATGAAAGATAAATTTAACTTAGCAAATCTTACATTAAAGAAAATGGAAGACTTTGTGGCCAAGCTTGGCTACAAGCCTTTTACTGGCAGGCAACTATTCCAATGGATAAACAATAAACTTGTTAATAATTTTGAAGAAATGACGGATCTTTCAAAACAGTTAAGATTAAAGCTTTTTGAAATTTCTGAAATAAGGCAATTGAAAAAAGATCAAAAGCAAATTTCAAAAGATAAAACTCAAAAACTTTCATTTAAATTAGATGATAATCACTTTATTGAATCTGTTATAATTCCTGAAGCAAAGCGCTGCACAATCTGCATCTCAACTCAAGTAGGGTGCGCCCTAAATTGTAAATTTTGCATGACAGCAAAGCTTGGATTTATAAGGAACCTTGAAACCTGGGAAATTGTGGATCAAGTCAAGCAATGCAAAAAGGAATCAATCAACCCTGTATCAAATATTGTTTTCATGGGCATGGGAGAGCCCCTGTTAAATTTAGAAAATGTCATTAAAGCCATAGAAATACTAACTTCTGATTTTGGACTTTCATTTTCACATAGAAAAATTACAGTTTCAACGGCTGGTATAACTGATAAAATAATAGAATTTGGTAATAAAACAGATGTAAACTTAGCTGTCTCATTAAATGCTCCAAATGACGAAATCAGATCAAATATCATGCCTATAAATAAAAAATACAACCTCAAAACCTTACTCGAGACATTAAAAGACTACCCTCTAAAAAACAGGAAAAGAATTACTTTTGAATATATATTATTAAAAGATATTAATGATTCAGATAAAGATGCTCAAATGCTTGCAAAAATACTAAGTGGTCTTAAATACAAACTAAACCTAATACCCTTAAATGATTCAGAAAACATAGAATTTTCTTCTCCAGGCACAGATAGAATTAATCAATTCCATCAAATTCTAATAAATAAAAATATTAACACAATTATCAGAAAGAAAAGGGGAGAGGATATAAAAGCTGCATGTGGCCAACTGGCGGGAAAACAAATGGCTTAGTTTTTTCTTGCAATTGCTATTTTTATCTGTTATATAAACATGTTATCTTTGATGCTTTGTGCTAATGCACTGAATTTACTTAGCAATTGCGCAATTTTATATTGGAGAATTTATGCAAAAATTTTATCCTATTTTAATTATTTTACTGATCCCAGTATTTTTCCTGTTTTTATCTTGTGCTGATGATTATGATACCTCGGGAAGCACCGCAAACCCATCAACAGTTGATGGAACTTGTGACAGTGACAACTGTTCTCTTGATAATGACTATTTTTGCTGCACTTCCTATGAATATCCAAGCGGACGAGAACACACTCTTGCTCCAAATTACAATAATGACTATTGCTTTAAAGCCGCTACTGATGAAGTTACTTTTCTAACCTGTTCATTAATTGCACTTCGCACAGTTGAAGTAGACAATGATTATTATTCCGGCAGAGAAACTATTGGTCAAATAACAGGCTGCAACCAAGAAAACTATACCGATGCAGGGCTTTATGATTTAACTTACACAAAGTTTAAAAATGAAGCTGACTTTTTTGATGAATTGCACACCAAAAGTTTTGATTATAGGTATGTATTAATGGGTGATGGTTCAAGAGACTTTTTAAAAACTTACCTTGAAAATCAGCTAGAAGAGTTTTGCTCATATAATCAGGGCGATGGACCAACAACCTACAGTGATCTTTGCAGATATTACAGCTTAATTCCAAATTATGACAATGATGATTGCTTTAAAGACCTTACAAATGAGCTTGAGTTTGCAGCCTGCTCAGTTTTATCTTGTGGGACTTTCTATAATAATGGTGATTATTTAAGTGGAAGGGAGCTATTAGCTGATCTGCTACACATAAACACAACAGGCTTAAGTGATCATGGTCTTTATGACCAAGTTTTACAAGACTATGAAAGCACAGATGATTTTCTTGCAGATGTCAATGATTATGACATTGTTATCTATGATGGCTCTAAATATACAAGTTATGAGTTTTTTGAAGCTCAAGTTCTAGAATTTAACGATTACCTGGATAACGAATAAACATTTGGCGAAATTTCGCCGCAATCCACCTTATATTGAGACATAATATTCGCAACAGAGTATTGGCAAACAAAACAACAATGGCCCTTTATCATTTAATTTTATACACTTATATGCCATATCCAAACTAGGCACACTTTGTGCATTAATAGTATAATGAAAATTAAATTTGACCAATTCGGAGGTAAAAATTGAAAGCTTTAATAAAAATTTTGTTAATATTGCTGATAATTGGACTTAGCATTACATTGTTTTCATGCGCTGATGATGTAGATACAGGTGATGACTCAGATGCAAACGCATCAACATGTGCAGAAGGTGATGAAGACTGTACAGATGGTGCTGTTTGTGATGAAGACGGCAATTGTGGCGGTGATGATGATGGCGATGATAATGGTACTGCAGAAGATGAAACAGTAACAGCAACATGCTCTAGTGGAAATATTCAAGGGTCTTCAATTACATCAAGATACTACAGCTTAATCCCTGATTTCAATAATGATCATTGTTTTAATGATTATTATAATGATAGAGAATTCTTAGCATGCTCAGCTTATGAGATTCCTTTTGTAATGGCAGATGACAAATATTACACAGGACCTGATATGCTAGCTAAGATGCTTGGAGTATCATCTGATAAATCAAGAGCAACAATGATGGAAGAAGCAAATGACGATTATGCAGGACCATATATATTCTTAAACGATTATGAAGAATATGGCAACGATACAGTATTTGTAAGCGGATATAGCTGCACATGGGACATACAGGGTGTAGACTTCTTACTTGGTCAGTTATATGATTTCTGGGATTACTTATCATATTATTACGATGATTGTTATGATTGTTATTCTTATGATCCCTACGGATACGATGATCCTTATCAAGGCTATTGGTAAAATCTAATTTTTCAATAAGATTCATTCATTACATTTCCTTTTTTATTGACAAAACAACCACATAAAGAGTAAATTTCCATTGAGCAAATTTTTTCCTATTTATGGAGGTTTAGAAAAAGTGGATAATCATTCTGAAAACTTTGTTACCAAAGTATCCTTTAAAAAAGAATCAAAAAAAGACAAAAAATTCAAAGAAGGAACTCCCTTCCTTATTATAAGAGACGATGCAAAAGACAAGATCTTTAATTTTGGAAATCAAAGTGATGTTATTATTGGTCGCCAGGAAGATGCTGATATTCCGCTCGATGATGAACAGGTCTCAAGATCTCATGCAAGAATCTTTTTTAAAGACTCTCATATAGTCTTAGAAGATCAAGACAGTACAAATGGAACAATAGTCAATGGTACTGCTATTACTAAAAAAATCCTAGAAGATGGTGATGAAATTATTATTGGCTCAACTGTCATGGAATTTTTTGTACCCACATCAATGGGTGACAAATCTCTTGGAATTACCATAAGAACACATAATTATTTTGAATCAAGACTAGATGAAGAGCTAGACCGAGCAAACAGATATGAAAGACCCTTATCACTTATGATGATTGGCATTAATTTTAAAGCTCTTCAAAAAACAGAGACAAAAGAAACCCTGGATGAAAAGAAAGAAATGATTATTGCTGAACTTGTTCTAATGATAAAAGGCATGATTAGAGCAATGGATATTATTTCCGCTTATAGTTCAGAAGAACTAGAACTTATGCTTCCAGAAACAAGCAAAGATGAAGCATATAAACTTGCCAGAAGAATCACATCTGATGCAGTAAAATCAATTGGAATTCCAGTAAATATTGGCATAGCAAACTATCCTGATGATTCACTTTCAAAAGAACTATTAATTGATAAATCAAGGCAGGCTTTAAAATTATCTCGTGCAAAAAGAACAGATTCAATTGCTGATGTTACAAAAGAAAATGTTAAAAGGATAAATGTTTTTGATAGAGAGGTTGTAATACAATCAGACAAGGTAAAAGAAATTTTTGATATGATTTCTAGAGTTGCGTTATCAAACATTAACGTTTTAATCTTGGGTGAAACAGGTGTTGGAAAAGAAGTAGTAGCTGAAGCTGTTCATCAAAAATCAGCTAGAAAAAATAAACCTTTAATAAGCGTAAACTGTGCAGCCCTAACTGAAACTATTTTGGAAAGCGAATTATTTGGGCACGAAAAGGGATCATTTACAGGAGCTGATAAACTAAAAATAGGTCTATTTGAATCAGCAAAAGGTGGGACAATCTTTTTAGATGAAATTGGTGAAATGCCAATGAAAACTCAAGCAAAACTTCTAAGAGTACTGCAAAATAAAAAAATTATGCGAGTTGGTTCAAGCCAGGAAATAGCAGTAGATGTCAGAATTATCGCTGCTTCAAACAAAAACCTGGAAGAACACATTGACAAAGGCTTATTCCGTGAAGATCTTTTTTATAGATTAAATGCAATTACAATTACAGTTCCTCCTCTAAGAGAAAGAAAAGAAGAAATTCCACCACTCATTCAGAGTTTTACCAAATTATTTAATACTGAAAATAATAAAACTATTGAAAATATTTCTCCTGATGCAATGGAACTACTCTGCAAATATGATTGGCCAGGAAACATTAGAGAATTAAAAAATTCTATTGAAAGAGCAGTAGTTGTAGCAGATTCTGATACAATTTTCAAAGAGCATTTTTCAGCCAAGATCTTTAAAGCTCCTCAGCCCAAAAGACCTTTAGAAGAAGAGGTAGAAAAAGAATATTATGATGACATCGATAAAGAAACAGCAATGGGAGATATGAAAGAAATTGTTTCAAAATACGAGAAAAAACTAATTCTAAATGCTCTTAGAAAATGCAACTGGAATCAAACAAAAGCAGCAGATATCCTCAATGTCCCAAGAAGAACACTTGTCAGTAAAATCAAAAAATACAATGTATCAAAATACATGAAAGACTAACATCTCTCAAACCTATCGCACTTTATTTTTTATTTTCAACCGAAGAACATTAATAAATAAAACTAGCAGAATAATAGATGAAATAATTTTGATAAATCCCAGGTGAAGATGTGCATTGCTTGCAAGTGATATATTAAAATCGAGGTGTATTCCAAAAAAACTATATAGAAAATTGAGTATATAACCTAGAACAATTGATAAAACTGCAATTGATGATAAATATAGTATAGTTGCCCTCATTCCAATAAATTTTGAAATTACTGCGACTGAAGCAATGTTTGTAGCAGGACCTGCAATTAGAAATACCAAAGCTGCTCCTGGACTGGCTCCACTCAAAATTAGAGCAGCAGCAATTGGTGTGGAAGCAGAGGCACAAATATATAAAGGTATACCAACAATGAGCATAATAAGCATTGATTCTAAGTTTCCACCTAAATATTTAGAAATTATTTCAGGTGGAACCAGGTATGAAATTAAGCCAGCAAGAAACAATCCTATAATAAACCATTTTGCAATATCTTTTAATAAATCAATAAAGGCATAATTAAGCCCTATTTTTACTTTTTCAATAAAAGTTTGTTTTATAAACGCTTCTTCTTTTTTTGAAGATGAACAACAGTCGCTTGCTGAACAATCATTATTTTCTGCTTTCCCACAACTGGCAGCCTTTCCAAAATCCTTATTTAAAAGATTCTCCAGTGAACCAGCAACAAATGAAATAATAAAACCAGCAATTGGTCTAAACAGGGCAAAAATTGGATCCATTATCCCCCATGTTAAAGCAATAGAATCAACTCCTGATTGAGGGGTTGAAATCAAAAATGCAGAAACTGCACCATTATTTGCACCTTGCTTTTTTAAAGAAATAGCAGCTGGTAAAACTCCACAAGAACAAAGGGGAAGCGGAATACCAAGTATAGCAGCATTAATAACTGAACTGATTCGCCCCTTTCCCAAAAAGCTGGCAATCATCTCAGGCTTTAAATAAACGTATATAAAACCAGCCAAGAAAAACCCCAAAAGCAAGTAAGGAGCCGATTCAGCAAACACCACAAAGGTAGCTAACAAAACACCTTTTATATGTATAAAAATATTTTCAATCATATCATAATCCCAATCTCAATATTAACTCATTTCAAACAAGAAATAAAATCCATAGCATCTGGTGTAACAATAAATTCATGCGCTCTTTCTTTTACTATCTGCCGTTGTGCATACCCACCAAATCCTATAAATTTATCAACCACACACAAAGCAGACAAGTCATTAGCACCATCACCAAAAAAAATAGATTTGCCTTTCTTTTCGATATTAATTTTTTTTATTAGCTCAGCTTTTCCATTTTCCAACAAAAGCTCAGCCCCTTGGTCATATAATTCATAATTGCCATTTTCATCAAATTGCAAATCTATAGCATAAACATGACCATCCTTGAGTCCAAGCTTTCTAGTAACTGACAGAATTGATTGTCTTATTCCGCAACTAATGATGTAAACCCTAGCAGCTGTTACCTCTAATATAAATTCTTTTAAATTTTTCAAAAGCTTGTCAAAGTAAACATTGGAAAGTTTTTCTAAATCAAGCAAATTGGGCTTAAGATGCTCAATCCTCAACTCAAATGATTTTCGAAAATCAATTTTGCCATTCATACCGTCTTCTGTTATAGAGGCAATATACTTTTCATCAGCCCCACAAATTTTAGCAAGAACATCCATACCCTCACAAAGAGAAAGAGTGCCATCCCAATCAAAAATTATTTTATCAAATTTCACATATTCTTTACTTACCACTTACCACCTACCACTTAACACTTATATAAGCATTAATTTTTCAAATTCAAGCATACTGTCTTCCAGGTTTTCAGATTCATAAAGACCGCGCCCAATAATTGCATGGAAATTTTGAGGAAGTATTTTTGATACTTCAGAGATATCGCCTCCTTGCCTTATTAAACCAGGCACATAAAAATGAACATCTGAAAGATCACCGAGAACATCCTGAATTGTATTTTTTATCTTTTCGATAGCATGTGGTTTTGTGCCTGGAACAACATAACTTTTAACTCCCATTTCTGCTGCCAATTTAAAAACACTCAAAATAGATTCTTCATCAAAAACACCTTTTTCAGATTTTGCAAAGCCCTGGTGTGTAAGCCAAGCTCCAACAATAAGATCCATTTGCTTATCAATGCTAGCTTTTATCCACGCCTCTTGTGTTACAGGTCCTGTTAATGGAAAATATATAATAGAATCTATCCCTGATGAATCACATGCATCAACAAATAATTTTCCTGTATCAGGAATATCAGTACAAGCCTTCTGATGATCATAAATAATAGGTTTATTAGAATATTTTCTAATTCTACGAACAACCTCTGGAAGCCCGTATTTTAACCCCAAATAAAACCCTACTTTAAATCCACCAACAATGCCATATTGTGATATCCTCGGAATAATTTCATCAATTCTGTCCAAATCAAAATCACAAGCTAAAATTATCGACCTATCTTTCTTCTCAATCATACCTTACTCCTTCTTCTCTTGTTCCCCTGTTCTTCCATTGAGTTCTTGTTCTCTGACTTTCAACCTAGCTTCTACACCTGCATCGCTAGGCTTGTAATACTTTCTTCCAATCAATTCTTCTGGCAAACAATCCATTTCATGGATGGCGTTTTTATCATCATGATAATATCTATAACCTTTGCCATAGCCAACTTCTTTCATAAGTTCTGTTGGTGCATTTCGTAAATGCAATGGAACATCATAAATATGCCCATTTTTTATATCTTTTTTCACTTGTTTATAGGCAACATAGGCTGAATTACTTTTAGGTGCTGCAGCTAAATAAATAGCGAGCTCCACAAGTGCAAGCTCTCCCTCTGGGGAACCTAAGAAATGATAGGCGTCTTTTGCAGCAACAGCTAGTTTAAGAGCATTAGGATCAGCAAGGCCAACATCTTCAACAGCAAACCGAATCATTCTCCTGGCTGTATAAAGGGGATCTTCACCAGATTCAAGCATTCTGGTTAGCCAATAAATAGCTGCATTAATATCACTATTTCTCATGCTTTTGTGAAGAGCTGAAATAATATTATAATGTTCTTCACCATTTTTATCATAATACAAATTTGAACGAGATAGCATATCTTTGATAAGCCCAGAGCTAGGAGTTTCTCCATCTTTGCAAAGCGATATTGCTTGCTCCAAAATATTAAGAGCAACTCTTGCATCGCCATTACAATAATTCGCAATAAACGTAAAGGCAGAATCATTAATCTTTTGTTCAAATGTCTTTAAATTGAAATCACGACTAATGGCGTTTTTTAATATTGTAATTATATTTTCATTTTGAAGCTTTTCAAAAACTATAACTCGAGATCTAGATAAAAGTGGTGAGATCACCTCAAAAGACGGGTTTTCAGTAGTAGCGCCAATCAAAATAATATTGCCCTTTTCCACATGTGGCAAAAAAGCATCTTGCTGCGCTTTATTAAATCTATGAATTTCGTCTATAAATAGAATTGTTTTTTGGGAAAACTCTTGACGATTTCGACGGGCTTCATCCATTATCAATTTAGCTTCTTTAATACCTGTCAATATTGCACTGATGCTTATAAAATTACTTCTTGTAAGGTTTGCAATGATCCTTGCAAGAGTGGTTTTTCCGCAACCAGGAGGTCCCCAAAAAATAAGAGATGATATTTTATCTTCTAAAATTAACTGCTTCAGAGGCTTTCCATCTCCAAGAATCTTATCCTGTCCAATAAACTCCTCAATTTTCTTAGGGCGCACACGCTCTGCAAATGGAATTCCAGCATGATTCGAATCAAATAAATCAGACTGAGTATGAGAATTCATTTTTACCTCTTAATACTTACCACTTACTGCTTACCACTTACCACTTATTCAAAACACATAAGCAAAAAAAACAAGAAAACTAATGTATTGATACATGGCAAAGCTTTCACCTGTTTGAAATGTTTCATCAGCATTGTACATTATCAGATTATATTTAACAGCAGGTCCAATCGCTAACTTATATTTTTCTATTACATAATTTATTCCAAAATAACCAAACAAGTGTCCTCCTGAAAGATACTTGTTTTCTGTGTTAAACAAGGCATAGCCCGCGCCACCCTTAAAATATGGACGCAAACCATGATTGCCAAACTCCTGTCTAACAGCAAAATCAAAAGTATGCACATCTATTGTGGGATATATTGGAAACAGGCTAACTGTATAGGCAAAAGAAAAAATTGGAATTTCGATTACAGGGCTAAGGTAATAAGACCAATCATATCTTTTTGCAGAAGTTGTACTATCATCTTTCTCAATGGGCATATTCGCTCCAGTCTCAAGACCTAATGAAAATTGAGCGTAAGATATATTTGCAGTAAATAAGATTAAAATTGAAATTAAAATTATGTAAATAATTTTTATCTTCATAAACTAACCCTTTGCTTGTCTTATTATTTCTACTAAATCAAAATAAATATTTCTAGCTTCATCAGATAAGGCGAAATCACTGAAAAATAATTTTTTAATAAACCCTTTATTAATTTTCTTTTGCTCATACATCTCAAACAATGCTTGACCAAGTAGATATCCAAGATAATGAACAGTGCCAGAAAAAGCTATTGGATCAGAAAAATAAATTGAACTATATTTCTCAAAATCTTCACTTTTTTCAAGGCGCTTATGAAGCATTATATTTGTATAAATTTTACAATAGATCTCATCATATTGAGCCTCTTCTTTCAATACCTTTAAAGATTGGATTTTTCTTTTTGGATAAATCAATTTTGATCCCAAAAAGCCAAGAGCTTCATGCATGGTCATATAATAAAAATATTCCATTTCATTTTTAATTAAATTGGCTCCATCTAAATCATTTTTTATGTAATGACATACTTCTTCAGCTATATGACTTTTAAATCTATTAGCAATAAAAATGAAGTTTTGTTGGGGCAAACAAAAACTTTCACTATGCTGAGCATGTTCAAAAATAGCTTTTTCTTCATTGCTTTTAAATTCTTTGTTATAAAGCTTTTTATCAAGATGAATATTATCCCAAGAAGCAACCTTTAGCTTTTTATATTTTTCACTAGAAAGCCCCAAAAATTTGCATATAAAATCAATATTCGTAAATGCAGTTACTTTAACAGATTCACAAACTGAAAAATCATAGTCCTCATTAAAAGTATTTAAAAATGACTGTTGTAAATAGACGGGGGAAGAAGTTAACGCACAGTATTCATTCTTATTTAGTTGGTAAAAAGCAGGTAATTTTGAAATTTGTCCATTATTAATTTCCTTAAAATAAATAGCGCCTATATTTAAATGTACAAGCATAATATTCAATTCTGGTATTAAGCTTTTAAGACTCTGTGGAAAATGTTTGGCTGATAAACGATTGTCCCCCAAAGAAACAATTGCTCTGGATTTTGGATTTGCTTTAATAATATTAACAAGTTTTGCAGCAGAAAACTCGTCCCTTGTTTCTGGTTTGCAATAGGAGGTTTTATCGATACAAAAAATAGGTATTTTTGCCTTTTTAAAACTACTTAGAACAGGCACGTAAAAATCTTTAAATTTAAGATTCCATTTTCTGTCGTTGTACAACTTATTAATTAAATCTTCGTTTTCTTTTTTTGAACTTAAGAATTCATCCATTATAGCTTGCTTAGAACTTGCATACCAATCTAAGGCTGCAAAAGTTTTTCTTTTATCTTTTTTATTTAAATCTAAAGCAAGATCCATAAAAAAGTTTTTAGAGTCTATAAATGGTCGATAATCTCCAATTAATACAACATCTGCTTTTTTAAGCTCATTTTTAAATGCCTTTAAATCAAGACAATTATATGTTTTTTTTAGTGATTTTTCATAGTCTTCCTGGTACACAGACTCTTCTGCAGACATAAAAGCCAGATGTTCAGCAATCGTTAAGGAGTTGTTATTATAAACCTTTTTCTCAATGCTTCTTGTTTTTTTTATATTCATAAATCAATTCTATGCTTGTTTTTTTTATTTTACAAACCAATTAAGGAAGAATGTCAATTTTATATAAAATAAAAGTAGGGTTTGACAAACACAAAGCCATAATATAAAAGGCCCAAAGATTAGATATGATATTTGCATTTTTATTTTATGCATAGAATTTGGAGTAAAATATGAAGAAAAGTGATTTAGTAAAATACAAAAAACTAGAACTATTAGATATGGGCAGAAAGTTAGACGTCCCATTAACAATGAGAATGAAAAAAGAAGATATGATTAGCTTCATAGTAAAAGAAAGCAAAAAACAAACTAAAAAAACAACTACTTTAACTGCATTATTAAAAGATAAAGAATTAGTTAAGGCAAAAAAAGTAGCTCAAAAAATGGTTTTAATAAAAGAAAAAAACAAAAATATTTCTTTGAAAAAGAAAAGGAAAGCTTCTTTTAAAAGAGATAAACAAGACATTATAGCAGGTACTGGAATTTTAGAGACTGTTTTAGGAAACACAAATATAAAAAAAGAGACAGATCATGAAAGCTCAAAAAAAGAAGTTGAGCAATCAAAATTCACTAAAACAAAAATTGTATGTGAAGCCGAAAAAAAGCTTCCAACAGATGTCCCAAAAACTTATTTAGAAGATTCATTGGCAATATTACCAGTTGATCCAAAATGGATTTTTGCCTACTGGGAGCTAACTAAAAAATCATTTGACTGTGTTAAAAAACAAGCGAAAGATTCAAAGCATAAACTATTACTAAGACTTTATGAAGTTAATAAAAACAATTCAGGCTCAGATGTCCTTAGTTTAGTTAGAGATATTGAAATTAACAACCATCTTTCAAGCTGGTATGCTAATATTGAAAAAACTCAAACTTCATATAGGGCAGAAATTGGTATTAAAACCTCTTCTACTTTTTACCCAATAATAGTATCAAACACTATTTTCTCACCAGCTGAAGATGTATCAAACAACATAAAGCAGATTTGGGTTTCACCAAAAGAACTTGATGATAAGTGGGAAGAAATTTCAAAGGATCCTAATTTTAATGGTAATCCAGAATCACTTGAAAAGCTTTCTGAAATTCTTAAACAAAGTGTAAGAAGAAATATTTCATCTAGTCAACTATCATCAAATTCCCTGCAAAGATAATATTGGAGAAAATCAAAATGAATGAAAAAGGTTTTTTATCACTTATACTACACGCTCACCTGCCATTTGTAAGACACCCGGAATATGAAACATTTCTAGAAGAAGGGTGGCTATTTGAAGCTATTACTGAAACCTACATCCCTCTTTTAAATATGATGGATGGGCTTGTTAAAGATAATGTGCCCTTTAGATTAACAATGTCAGTTACACCGCCTCTTGCTTCAATGCTTAATGATGAACTTTTACAGAGCAAGTATTTAAAACACTTAAACCTAATGCTTGAGCTTGCTGATAAAGAGCTAAAAAGAACCAAGGGCTTAGATGATTTTTTCCGTCTTGCCCAAATGTACTTTAACAAATTACAAAACTGCAAAGAAGTCTTTGAAAAAAAATATTTTAACAATTTAACCTTTGCTTTTAAAAAATTTCAAGACTTAGGAGTTTTAGAAATAATAACTTGCTGCGCGACTCATGGTTTCTTGCCCTTAATGATAGAAAACAAAGATGCAATAAAAGCACAAATTGATGTTGCAGCAAATAGCTATGAAAGAATTTTTGGCAAAAGACCAAACGGTATTTGGTTGGCTGAATGTGGTTATACTCCTTTGGTTGATAAATATCTAAAAGACGCTGGAATAAAATTTTTCATCATGGATACCCATGGTGTGCAATATGCAAATCCTAGGCCTAAATATGGAGTCTTCGCTCCAGTCTATACTTCAAATGGCGTAGCAGCCTTTGGAAGAGATACCGAATCCTCAAAGCAAGTATGGAGCGCTAATGAAGGTTATCCTGGTGATATAAATTATCGAGATTTTTATAGAGATATTGGTTTTGATTTAGAATATGATTATATTAAACCCTATATAAACGGTGATGGTGTAAGGGTTCATACAGGCTTTAAATACTACAAAATAACAGGCAAAACAGATAACAAACTTCCATACAATCCAGATATAGCACACGAAATGACAGCAAGTCATGCTGGCAATTTCATGTTTAACAGAGAAAAACAAATTGAAAGCCTATGTTCATTGATGGACAGAAAGCCTATCATTATTTCTCCTTATGATGCAGAATTATTTGGTCACTGGTGGTATGAAGGGCCTTCATTCTTAAATTACTTAATAAGAAAAATTGCCTTTGACCAAAATACAATAAAATTAATTTCACCTATTGATTATCTACAGGAATATGAAATAAACCAGCTTGTTAAACCAAATGCATCAAGCTGGGGATATAAGGGTTATAATGAATACTGGCTAAATGGCAGCAATGACTGGGTTTACAGGCACTTGCACAAAATTTCAAAGCGAATGGTTGAAATTGCTAACCAATATAAAGAAACAAATGATCCCTTAGTAACAAGGAGCCTCAATCAAGCAGCCCGTGAAGTTTTGCTTGCTCAATCGAGTGATTGGGCTTTTATTATGAAAACAGGATCAATGGTTGAATACGCTGTTAAAAGAACCAAGGACCATATTCTTAGATTTAATCAAATATATGAAGATTTAAAATATGGAAGTTTAAATGAACAATGGCTTAGTGATATTGAATATAAAGATAATATTTTTCCTGAAATAAATTTCAGATCTTATTGCAGCTAACAAAAATGAATAAAAATTTTCTAGTATTTAAAGGTTCTGGTGGACTAACCCACATGTGTAGATCCTTATCACAGGCCTTATACCTTGCAAAAAAAAACAACCTGCATTTAATAATTGATTCAAAATGCAATAAAGCCTTTGCAGATCTCTTTAATAATTATTTTTTTATAAACGATAAAAGATTATCTTATAGTTGCAATTATGATTTAATACCAAGCGAATTAGTTTTTAGTAAGATTACCATCAATGAGCTAAAAGATCTAAGCTTAAAATACTCAGATAGAAATTATTTTCTAAACAATATTAAAGTAAGTAAAAACATAAATAAAAAAGATCCCATCTCTGTTTTTGGAGGCCATATTTTTTTGTGGCAAAAATACTATATTAATCCCAATATAAAAGTCCTTGATTCAATTAAAAAGTCCTTTGAGCCTAAAAAAATTAAAGAAAAATACTTATCACTTCATTTTAGAAATACTGACATTCAAAATGATATAAGCACCTTTATTGAAAAAATAAAAATAAATACCAAAACTCATAAAATCTTTAATGTGTATTTAGCCAGTGATGACTGCTTTGCCTTTGATCAAATTCAATCAAGATTACAAAATATTAATTTGATACAATATACAAAGCCAGGTAATTTCAATAAAAAAAATATTCACTACAACTCTAGTTCAAAAAAACAACAAACTCTCAATTGCTTATTAGACATTTTTATGATAATAAACTCTGATTTCTGGATTCCATCTTTAAACTCAGGTCTATCAATTTGGATAAAAGAAATGTTGGATATAAAAAAAAATATCTTTGATATAAAAACTAAAGCTAAGGTCGTCTGATTTATTCTTCTTGTAAGTTAATTCCTTTTTTCTTTAATAAAATTTTGGCTCGCTGATTGCCTGTTTTTAACCATTTTGAATAAATTTCGATAATACCTTTATCATTTTTTAACTTTGTCTTATCACTTATACCCGTAATAACATCGACCAACTTAGAAAACTTTGAAGATAATTCATTAAAAACTTTTTCCATCTCTGAATCATTGTGGTAGCTATCCATAATACTTGCCAAACTTCCATAAGCAGCTTCACCCATTTCAATAAAATACTTTTTATCATTCAAAGAACTATCAATACTTTCAGGGAAAAAACCTGTAATATACAAAGTATTATCTCCAATGCTTTTTAAAATCTCTATTCTTTTTGTTAAAGCAGCCTTCATTGCTTCTGCCATTAAGAAAACCAATGGTTTTTCAGAAATTCCAAGCCCCTTTTCGTTTAATAGCTTTTCTGTTTTAAAAAATTCATACAAAACATTCATTACGTAGAAGATAGTATTCTCCATTACTACCAGCTTCTGTTTTTCGAGCTCCTTTTCTAGCTCTTCTTTAAAAAAGTCCATTAAATCAGTCTTTATTATTTTGCTATTATCAGACATAAATATCCCTTGATTCTTTTTATTTAATAATTATACCATCATAGATGAAATTAGTCAAAAATGGAGAACAAAAATGCTAAAGTTTTATAATACACTCACATTAAAACTTGATGAATTTAAAGAAATTGAACCTGGAATTGTTAAAATGTACACCTGCGGTCCCACTGTTTACAATTTTGCACATATTGGTAATTTAAGAACCTTTATGTTTGAAGATATTTTAAGAAGATACTTAAAATATAAAGGATATAAAGTAATTCAAGTAATGAACATTACTGATGTTGAAGATAAAACAATTAGAGAATCAAAAAAAGAAGGTGTTTCTTTAAAAGAATTTACCAAAAAATACACCAAAGCTTTTTTTGAAGATCTTGATACTTTAAAAATTGAAAGGGCTGAGCATTACCCTCTGGCAACAGATCATATTCAAGAAATGATTAATATCATTTTAAAACTAAAAGAAAAAGGTTTTACCTATGAGTCAGATGGCTCAGTTTATTTCACAATTTCAAAGTTTAAAGAATATGGCAAGCTTTCTCA
The DNA here is from genome assembly GCA_043820105.1 of Pseudomonadota bacterium. Classification (GTDB taxonomy): domain Bacteria; phylum Bdellovibrionota_F; class JAHFAK01; order JAHFAK01; family JBDREC01; genus JBDREC01. The sequence goes on along the minus strand of JBDREC010000099.1, from coordinate 30,996 downwards.
CATTGATATTGAAAAAACTAAAACAGGCTCCAGATATGATGCTGATGAATATGAAAAAGATGATGCAAGAGACTTTGTTTTATGGAAAAAGAAAAAAGAAGCCGAACCTTTTTGGAAATCTCCCTTTGGAGAAGGAAGACCAGGTTGGCATATTGAATGCTCAGCCATGAGCCAAAAATATCTTGGTGAAAGCTTTGATATTCATACTGGTGGAGTTGACAATATCTTTCCTCATCATGAAAATGAAATCGCTCAATCAGAAGCTGCTAATGACAAAAAATTTGTTAATTACTGGCTGCACAGCGCTCATCTAACAATGAAAAAAGAAAAAATGTCCAAATCAGAGGGAAATTTTTTAAATTTAAGAGATCTAATGGATAAAGGAATTGACCCAATTGCCATTAGATATTTCTTGCTTTCAGCTCATTACAGGGCTCCACTAAACTATGGAATAGAAGAGCTAGAAGCCGCGTCAAAATCATGTGCTAGAATTAATGAGTTTATTGAAAATGTAAAAAACTCAAAAGGTGATGGCTTAGAAACTCTTGATATAAAAATTGAAACCTGCCTTAAAAAATATGAAGAATTCTTAGATGATGACCTTAATATCTCGGGAGCCCTAGGAAGCCTTTTTACATTTATAAAAGAAATAAATCCTGATGTAATAGCTGGAAAAACCTCAGAAAATGATGCTCAAAAAATTATCGCCCTGTTAGAAAAAATAAACCAAGTTCTTGATGTCATAACCTTTCCCAAAGAAGCTTCTTTAGATGAAGAAGTTGAAAAACTTATCAAGCAAAGACAAGATGCAAGAATTAATAAAGATTTTGCTTTGGCTGATCAAATTCGGGATAAATTAAATGATATGGGAATCATTTTAAAAGACACCCCTCAAGGTATACGCTGGGAAAAAAAGAAATAATTCCAACATTTAAAAAAAACTACAAAAAAGTGGTTCAACTTTTGATCAATATGTGCTATAATATAATAACATCAAAACAATAATAATTTCAACAGCTTACTCTTGTTGAAAAAATCATGGGTTAATTTTCCCATTGATCTTAAAGGGTTATTAATTTTGAGCGAGGGGGTGCCACAGTGAGTGAGTCTAAATTACAACTAATCAAAAAACATTTCAAAGCCTATCTAGGAATTATCGCTATAATGACAGTTTTACTTTTTTCATTTGGTGTTGTTGGTGGTAGAAGTTGTGGAAACACTTTCAATAAAGGGGGTGATGGCTGGGGAGAAGACGAGCCAGGCCTTGAATCAACTGATGGTCTAAATAATGTCAGCATTACAGCTGGAAACTACGCAAAAGCAACTGTCCTTGTTTCTTATACACTGGACCAAGAAACCTCATATCAATTAATAATGGAGGCACTTTCTGACACAGGAGAAAGTACCTCTGGTGAAAGTGAAGAATTTACAGGGTCAGATTCCTCTTCACAAGTAAGTGTTGAATTTGATAGTGAACTTGCATATGGAAATTATACTTTTACAGCACAGTTATTTGCATATAATACCGGAACAGGGGGACAAGAGCTAATCACAGAAGCAAGCGAATACGTTCAAATATTAGAAAACCCATTTAGTCTTTCTATCACAATATCAATAGACAATAAAGTTGGAGCTACCCTGGAGTTTTCAGGAGCTACAGCAGAGATAGAAGCAAGTGTTTCAATTGAACAAGCGCCAGCTGTTATTAGTGATGATGAAGAAATAGACATTTCCTATGATACGGAAAATAGCAAATGGATAATTACTCTAAATAATGCAATCAATTTTGTCTTTGCTGAGCTCTTGGAAGAATGTACAGCGGCCGGAACCTGCCTAGAAGATATCTATACTCTCTGCTATGACACAGAAGCCTTATCAGTAAATATTGTAGCAGATAGACAAGATCTAACAAGCTCCGAAGAAATAATAAAAAGATACTATGATGGTGATTCATTTGAAGAAGCTGAAACTTGCGGTTCTGGTTTGTCCTGCTGTAATGTCCAATATGAAATTCCTCTATCATATAGAAACGTTATTATAAGCATGGAAGCAGCAGTCGGTGAAGCAACCACACCAGCAGTTATTAGAGTTGCAAGTCAATATAGAGAAGCAAGAGATGTTACAGCGCCTTATATTGAATCTTCCAGTATTGAAGACGGGGCCGAAAGTGTATCAATTAATATCAGACCAGTTCTTTATTTTTCTGAAGCAATGCAAGCTGATACAATTGATACTACTACAATCCTGTTAAATAAAACACCTGAAATTGAAGGAGCTGAGGTTGAATCAATTGAAATAGAGCTTAGCTATTCTGAATCTGAAAATTCACTAACAATAAGCCCTATTAATGAACTAGAATCAGATGCCTCTTATCAAATCCTTGTCCTTAGAATGGTAAGAGATACAGCCGGAAACCCAATGGATACTGCTGAAATCATAAGATTTTCAACAACCATAGAAGTTGAGGATGCAAGAGATGATATGGCAATAGATGATGAGGAAGAAGTGGAGGAAGAGACAGAAATTGATGACGCAGAAGAAGATCTTCCGCCTAGGGAGGAACGAGCAGAAAGAGTAACAGAACCAGAAGAAGAAGTCGATGATGCTCTATCTATTGCTATGACAAACCCAATTCATGGTGATCCCATAGATTCTCTTGAAAGTAAAATTGTAATACAGTTTAATATCCCAATTGATGCTGATAGTTTTTTCTATGAATCTGGAAATATCGATTCCAGTTTCATTCTTAGAAAAAGGGGCTCTCAAATTCCCGTTGATGTAGAGCTTACTCAAATTAATGGAAAAACTTTTTCTTTTCTTCCATCAACGTCCTTAGATGCAAGGGCAAGCTATATAATAACAGTTACTACTGATGTTGCTGATTTAGATGGAAATTATCTCCCTACAGAATTCAGCTCAATATTTACAACGCCCTAAATAGAATTTTTTAATTTTAATATATATAAATTTCTTTACATCCATTTCTATAAATCTTAATCATAATCCGAATCTTAATCATAATCTTTAAGATAGCTGAGGTTTAATATGACTATTAACGACTTCCAAAAACAAATACTCCAAGGCATTCCTGAAAACTTACCTGCTCAAAAAAAATGGAATGAAAAAATAAACCACGCGCCCAAGAGAAAAGACCTTCTTTCAACAAATGAAAAAAAATTAGCTATAAAAAATGCCCTTAGATATTTTGATAAAAAGCACCACGCAGAACTAGCTCAAGAATTCAAAGAAGAACTAGAAAATTATGGCATAATTTATATGTATAGATTCAGGCCCGAGTATAAAATAACAGCTCGCTCAATTAATGCTTTCCCAGCAAATTCAAAGCAAGCAGCAGCTATTATGCTCATGCTTTCAAATAATCTAGATGAAACCGTTGCCCAGCACCCCTATGAACTAATTACCTATGGCGGAAATGGAGCCGTTTTTCAAAACTGGGCTCAATATTTATTAACCATGAAATATTTAGCAGAAATGACAGATGAACAAACTTTAGTTTTATACTCTGGTCACCCGATGGGTTTATACCCATCTCATAAAGATGCCCCAAGAGTTGTGGTCACCAATGGAATGGTAATCCCAAATTATTCTTCACAAGACCACTATGAAAAATTTAACGCTTTAGGAGTTTCTCAATATGGCCAAATGACAGCTGGGTCCTTTATGTATATCGGTCCCCAGGGAATTGTCCATGGAACAACAATTACAATTCTAAATGCAGGAAGATTAATTCAAAAAGAAAATGAAGGTATAGCTGGCAAACTTTTTGTGTCCTCTGGACTTGGCGGCATGTCTGGAGCACAAGCAAAGGCTGCTGTTATTTCTGGAACAATTGGAGTTATCGCTGAAATAAATCCCTTAGTTGTTGAAAAAAGACATTCGCAGGGATGGGTTGATGAAGTATATTCAAACCTAGATAAATTAGTTGAAAGAATCCAAAAAGCTCAAGCTCAAAAGGAAGCCGTATCCTTGGCATATCAAGGCAATATTGTTGATTTGTGGGAAAAATTAGACCAAGAAAATATTAATGTGGACATGGGATCAGATCAAACATCACTTCACAACCCATTTGCAGGAGGCTATTATCCTGCTTCTTTAAGTTTTGAAGAATCAAAAATAATGATGGCTAAGGAGCCGATTTTATTTAAAGAAAGGGTATACGAAAGTCTAAGGCGACATGTGAATGCTATTAATAATCTTGCTAAAAAAGGTATGTATTTTTTTGATTACGGAAACGCCTTTTTACTTGAAGCAAGTAGAGCAGGAGCTGATATCCTAAATAATGTTGGATCCTTTAAATATCCATCATATGTTCAGGATATCATGGGTCCAATGTGTTTTGACTTTGGCTTTGGACCATTCAGATGGGTATGCACCTCAAACGACCCGCAAGATCTTGATAAAACAGATAAAATTGCAATTGAGGTGATGCAGGAACTTGCAGTCCAAGCACCAAATGAAACCAAGCAACAGATCCTTGATAACCTGAAATGGATTAAAGAAGCAAAAGAAAACAATCTGGTTGTTGGAAGCCAGGCAAGAATCTTATATGCAGATAGCAATGGAAGGATCAAAATTGCTTCGGCGTTTAATAAAGCGCTAAAAGAAGGAAAGATTTCAGAACCGATCGTCCTCGGAAGAGATCATCACGATGTCTCTGGTACAGATTCCCCGTTCCGTGAAACATCAAACATTTATGATGGCTCTTCTTTCACAGCTGATATGGCCATACAGAATGTAATTGGCGATTCCTTTAGAGGAGCAACCTGGGTTTCCATTCACAATGGAGGTGGAGTTGGTTGGGGTGAAGTTATCAATGGTGGCTTTGGAATGGTCCTTGACGGCTCAGATGATGCACAAAGAAGGCTAGAATCAATGCTATTCTGGGACGTAAACAACGGAATCTCAAGAAGAAGCTGGGCAAGAAATAAAGGTGCAATTTTTGCAGCTAAGCGAGCAATGCAAGAAAACAAGAACCTTAAAATAACAATTCCCAGCATCGCTGATGATGATCTACTTGAAAACCTATTCACACCCACTAGCAGCTAGCAACTAAAAAAATTTGCATTCTCTCAAAAAGTGTAGTACAATAAACAAAGTGCTACTCACCTACGAAGCTTCATCAAAAAATTATCTAATTTATAAACCGGGGGGATGATGCCTAAACAATTATTTTTAGCCTTTGTGGCGGCAATTTCATTCATTATTATTTTTGCATTACCAATCTTGCTATAATCACTTTAAAATTGCTTAATCAAATAAGGTGCTCTGAAGTTGTTTATTTTCTGCTAGTTTTTCCTTTGAAAAACCAAAATGCCGATATGATTTCTCAGTTACAATCCTACCACGCATTGTTTTATCTAAAAAACCCTCTTGAATTAAAAAAGGCTCATAAACATCTTCAATAGTACCTCTGTCCTCATTAATACTGGCTGAAATGGTTTCAATTCCAACTGGACCACCTGAAAATTTTTCAATGATATTTGATAGTATTTTTCTGTCCATCTTATCAAGGCCATAGTTATCAATTTCCATTAAGGTCAAAGATTGATCAGCAATTTCCTTTGTTACCAAACCATCTCCCTTAACTTGAGCAAAATCTCTAACTCTTTTTAAGAGCCTGTTTACAATCCTTGGAGTCCCCCTACTTCTTTTTGCAAGCTCTAATGCACCGTCTTCTGTAATATCTATTTTCAGTATCTTTGAAGATCTTTTAACAATTAAAGCTAGCTCTTCTTGCTTATATAAATCAAGATGAAAAATCATTCCAAACCTATCTCTTAAGGGAGAGGTTAAAAGACCAGCCCTTGTGGTTGCACCAACTAAAGTAAAATTAGGCAGGTCAATCTTAACACTTCTGGCGCTCGGTCCCTGACCAATAATAATATCTAGTTTAAAATCCTCCATTGCTGGATATAAAATCTCTTCCACTACATTGCTGAGTCTATGAATTTCATCAATAAACAAAATATCCTTGTCTGATAAATTTGTTAAAATAGCCGCCAGATCTCCTTGCCTTTCAATAACAGGCCCTGAAGTTGTCTTAATATTTACATTTAATTCTTTTGCAATAATATAGGATAAAGAAGTTTTACCAAGTCCTGGTGGGCCATAAAATAAAACATGATCAAGAACCTCTCCTCTTTGTTTTGCAGCTTCAATAAAAACTTCAAGATTCTTTTTTACTTTTTCCTGACCAATATAATCATCTAAAGATTCAGGTCTAAGATTTGTAAAATAACATTCTTCATCCTTAGAATTATTACTTTTATTTAAAAATTCCGTCATTTTGCAGTCTTTCTTAGTGCGCTTTTAATAATATCTTCTGTGGTTGTGGCCATACTTATATCAATTTCACTTAAAATTTTATCAACTTCTGAACGTCTATATCCAAGGGTTGTTAATGCAGCAATAGCATCATTTAAATGAGAATTTGCTTCTTTTTCTTTGCTGATTTGATGAGGCATTTGTTCTAAATAAGTGGATATTTTTCCTTTTAATTCGACAATTATTCTTTCAGCAGTTTTTTTACCAACTCCCTGAACCATTGAAAGCCTCGTTACATCTTCTGAAATTAGCGCATTTACTAAATCTTGGCTAGAAATATTTGATAAAATTGATAACGCAACCTTTGGACCAATTTTTGAAACTTTTAAAAGCATGATAAAAGCATCTTTTTCAGTATTGCTTAAAAAACCATACAATAATAAGGCATCTTCTCTGACAACAGTATAAATCCTTAAACAAACCTCTTCACCAATATTAGGCAAATTAAACATGCTAAGCCTAGGCACAAAAACCTCATAACCTACGCCTCCAACATCAAGAATAATAGAATTTTCTTTTTTTTCTAAAATAGACCCTCTGAGATATGCAATCATAAGAATAAATCCAAAGGTTGATAGAATAATACATAATATTTTTATTTTCCTAATTAAGTCAAGATAAAGGTGGGGTTTTGGGTATTTAGTATTTAGTATTTAGTATTTGGTATTCAGTAGGAGGAAAATTCAAATAATGGCAAAACCTAGTGTCATGATTTTTAAGCAGTACCTTTTTGCCACTGATATTTTGATTAAATTTAGAATCTGCATTGCTAAAACAATGGTGTAAGCTACTAAAATAACGACACATATCAAAAAATCAGCTTTTCAAATTTACTATGGCCTCTTTTTTGCATTTTGATCTATTACAATTAAACAATTAGCGTTACTGGGGTGGATATGAACTATTTTAAGCAAGTTAGATCCATAATTTTAGTTAGCCTCTTTGTATTAGTCAGCATTTCTAATTTATTTTCCCAGGCATATATTGAGGCAAAAGTAATCAACATTGATGATGGTGATACTATCACTGTACGATTTGATTTTGAAGGCAAGGAATATGTGGAAGATATTAGAATGGTAGGAATGGACACTCCTGAACTTCACTATATTCCAAATCGTGATGAAGAAGGCAACGGAAAAGAGGTTGAACCTCAACCATATGCATATGAAGCAACTCAAGAACTGAAAAAACTTATTCCCCTTGGAACAAATATAATCTTAGAATTAAAAGGAGAAGATCCTGAAGGTTCAAGAGGTTTTTATAAAAGAATTCTTGCCTATATTTATTTAGCAGACCCAGATCAAGAACAGAACTTAAGAGACCAGGGAATAATTACACAAGATACAGACCTTAATATTAATGTATTAATGGTTAAACTTGGGTGGGCTACTCCTTTTGTTTTAAATCCAGGAGCTCCAGAAGAATGGCGTCATGTAAGAGAATTTTCAGAAGCTGCTAAAATTGCAAAAGAATATGGGCTTGGAATTTGGAATGAGATTGAGCCTCTTGAAATCTATCCTTATGAATTTAGAAGATTCACAAAATATGGTGGAAAAAAAAACTGGTGTTATTTTGTTGGCGATTTAAGAACAGGAATGGCATATCCAAAAGAAGAATATATTAATTATTCAAGACAGGAAATTCCTCCAGAATATAGAGTTTTCTTTTATAGTCTTGATGATATAAAAAAATCAAAATTCACTTTTTCTCCAAGATTGTGTACTGAGGGATATTTTACTGCTGACCTATTAAGAGTTATCGATGGGGATTCAGTTGAAATTGTTGTTCATGGCAACCCTGGTTTAAAAGAAAGCATAAGACTTGCTAACACTGACACTCAAGAAACAAAGTTCTGGGGAATGAGTCAAGGTATAATCGCGGAAAAAGGAGCTGAATTATTAGCTTCAATGCTAAATGGTGTTAACGAAGTAACAATCGTATTACCATATAACACAATAGCAGAATCACGTGACAGATACGGAAGAATATTAGGCTATGTATTTGCCGATAATGTAGATATAAATTTAGAGATGATTAAAACAGGCTACTCTTTACTTTACCTACACTACCCTGAAATTAAATTTTTTAATGAATATGTTGATGCAGCTGAACAAGCATATGCAGATAAAAAAGGGGCATACGCATATTATGAACCAGAGAAAATACTTGAAAATTATCAAGCAGGCAACTTAGAAAAAATAATGCCATATGAGTTTAGAGCTCTTGAAAGAATCAAACGCGGTCACACAGATGAATATCCATACTATGTCGGAGATCTAGATACCTTAAAAGCCTATGCCCCAAAATATTATTTTGAATTCGTGGCTAGCACTGTTATCCCACCACACAGAGTCTTTTTCTCAAGCAAAGCAGAAGTCCAAGAAGCCGAATTCGAACTCATCGAATAAAAGTGCACGTCATTTGCATATTTATTATTTATCCTTATTTACATGTAAATATTGGCCTGATTTTATTAGAAAAGGAAATCGTATCTTCATTTCAAAAAAAGTGTATCAGAGCCGCGCTAGCCGGTTTTTCCTAGTAGAAGTTAAATGAAATTACTATATATAAGTGAATGTAATTCATTAATTTCATTTTACTTATACTTAGAAAATAGCGCGGTGAGATCAAGGCCAAAATTCCGCAGGGAATTTTGAGCCGTCTTTTTTTGAAATGAAGATACGATTTCCTTTTCTAAAATCAGGCAAGTGCGTAAATTCATCTAGTTTAGTTAAAACAATACTATTGTGAGATAGAGAAAAAAAGATTTTTAAAAAGAAGGGCTTATTTAAAAATTATTCAATAATTTCTAAAACTGCATTCTTTTTGTTTTTTGATGCACTTGCAGAAAGGATTGTTCTGATTGATTTTGCGGTATTTCCGCCTTTTCCAATCACTTTTCCAATGTCTGTTTTGTCAACATAAAGTTCAAGTACGACTGTCTGACCACCTTCAATTGATTTAACACTAACTTGTTCAGGATTGTCTACTAAAGCTCTTGCAATGGTTTCAACTAATTCTGAAAGACTTGGGCTTGGCATAATCTCATCTCCTCTTTTCAATTAAACAACATACTAGTTAAATTAAAATATCCATATCTAACACAATACAGAACTTAAAAGAAGTATCAGAAAGAAAGATAAAGTCAATTTATTTATTTTATCTTAATCTTGGTTATTAATGATAAAAAATATAGGGAAAATTATTCCGATAAAAACAAGAATGGCGCCAAAAATAAAATCTAACGAAAAAATATTTTTTATTATTTTAGAAAATAATTTTAGGTCTCTAGTATCAGCCTGAACAACACTCCTAATAACCAAAATACCAGAAACAATAAAAATAGCGCAAACAATAATACTTATAATAACTAATTTTATCATTTTAAAACCTTAATATTTATAAAGAAATAGAGAATAAGCTAAATTTAAGAGAGGGTCAAGAAATAAGACTTAAAATAAAACAAAAAACACTCCTCGCAACACAACGTAATAATAGGGCTTTACCCAATACAAGTAGTTATACCTAATAAATCACGGGGCTTTGCGAGGAACTTGCGATTCGATTTTAGTACCAAAAAGAACCTTTATTTAACCCTATTTTAAAAAAAGTGTTGAAATGATACCATCAAAAGACAGCGCTTTAATGGTTTTTCCTAACATATCAAACACTTATCCTGCCGTCCTTGTCAGGCATCATAATTGCAATTGTAAAATTACAATTCAAATAATTCCCTTGGGAGGAAAAATGTGTGAGCTAAAAAACACCAAGTTAACATTTTCATTAATCCTGGTCTTGCTTAGTAATTTATTTATTTTTTCCTCAATTCATGCAGAAGTTGATATTATTTCCATGATCGCACAAAGAAATAGAGAATCAAGAGAAACAACATCATCCCCTGACCGTAATCGCCCAGCTGTTCCTGGCAAATTCCTTGATTATGCTTCACTTGAAGGCTGTCCATTTTCAATTGGAAAAGATTTTGTTATTGCTTTATCAGAACTAAGAAGTGCAGCAGAAAGCTTTTTAGCAGATAAAAAAGCTTGTACTGATTCTTTAAGAGAAGCAACAAGTCAAGAATCTCCTCAAATTGATAGAAAAACTCTTACCCTTATAGATGAAATTGAAAAATTTGATGAAATGGAAGCAAAATATGAACGCACTTACAGGCAAGATGCAGGGAAATATAAAAAAGCACTAAAAGAAATGGAAGCCTTTGAAGCTCAATATTTGGAAAAAATTGCAGAGGCACAAGCAAAACAGGCTCCAGAATCCGAAATTGAAGAAATGATAGCTGTATTCAATGAGTCAATGGAAAGATATGCAGCCCAGAATTTAGAGCTCAAACAAAGTATGGGTTCAAGTGAGGAAGAAATTAGAAAGTTTTATGAAGGATATGAAAACTTAAACGAAGTAAGAACCTTAAGAGACATGAAAGCAGATCTAATTTTCCAATTGGTTAATGAAGTAAATGGAACCGTTAAAAAAATTGAAACAGTAGATGAAAAATGTTTTAAGCAAGATTCAACAGCTCAAATAGTAGGAAGCTTAATAACTGAAGTTGCAAAAGTTCTATCATTTATTCCAAATGAAGTTGGAGCAGTAGCAAAAGTAGTTTCAGCCGTTTCAGCGACAGCCACAAACCTAATCACAAGCATCCAACACATGATAGAAACAAAGGCAATTTCTGAAATAGATCAAATAATAAATATAAAGGCCTTTGAATGTCTATATTGGAAATTTGAGCAAATGCACTGTAAAACTGGACGCGCAATGGACGCAGATCCTTCAATGAAACCAGAAATATTAAGAAGAATATATAAAAATGATAAAGTAAAACCATTTATTGATGAATACCAAAGAAATTTAATGGGTTCTGTTCAGTTAATAAATAATGCAGTAGCAACATCAGAAGGTACAGAAAGCAAACCTCCTTTTCCATGGCTTCCAAAAAAGAAAAGTGTGGAAAGAATAAGTGTAGATAAGGCAAATTTTAAGCGTCTAATTGCTAGAGCCAATGGAATTGTATTTGAAAATACCATGGGATTTTTGGATTACTATTTCAATAGATATTATGAACTAGTTGAGGTTTATCCTGAACTTGAAAAATATGAATTAGAAATAACATACATGTTTTTAGCAGCTGAAGCTTCTGAATTTGTTCTTTCTATAAATGAAATGGAATATGGTAATGTTGATAGAGCTATAAGGTTTGGTAACTTCAGTTCATTTATTTCATCAAGAGACGATGCCGATCTTTTTAGAGTTTCCAGTTATCCAAGAAGTTCTGATTCTGGATCCTCTACTCCTCCTTTTTTAAGCTCTGGCAGAAGCTCATCTTCTGCAAGTGGCGATCCAAAAGCATTCTTTGATGCTGCATATGAAATGTCTAAAATGGAAAGTGACAAAGATCAGTTCTTGGCAAGCTTAGAAGAAAAAGGTGTTACCTTCCCAGATGAAATTCCAGGTTATGTAATTGCTGAAATATTCCTGGATCCTATATCTCAAAGAGAAGAAAGCATAATGTATCCAAAATATGCATCACAAATGTTTGCAGCTAAAATGCTTGATATGTATAAAGAATATTTGCAGTTTTTTACAAAATCATTTTCACCTGGACACATTGATTTAATCAACTTTATAATGCTGCTTGAAGCTCTTGATACAAGGGAATTTGATACAACTGAATCTGTTGACAATGTTTTCTTATACAAAAGAGCTGAACTATTGTCTTATATTTCTAAAAATGATTTTGCAAAAGCAGATGAAGCTGACACTCAAAGATCAAATCCTGGAGCAATTATAGATGTATTGGCTAAAATCCAGGTTCCAATGCAAAGAATAATGTTAAAACCATTAATGAATGGAATGATTGAAACTTTTATAAATTTATATGGCGAATATGCATATTTTACAACAATAAGCAGATACTGGAATGATCTTGTTATTGAATTTGAAGAAGGAAATACTACTTGGGATAATTTAGCAGAGATTTACAGATCAGTAACAACAGCTGCTGACCTTGTGATTAATAATAGCGTAAATTCCTCTTTAATTTTAACTGAAATGCTTTCAGTGCTCATGATGCCAACATCTAAGCAGGGATATTTAAGTGAAAGAGATTTAGAAAATTTAAAAGTACATTACAACAGAGAATGTGTTGTTTTTGGAAATTTCATCAGAACAATGAAACCAAAACTTTATTACCCAAAAATGAATGGAATTGTCTTAACTGGAACCCAAGCATACAACACCTTATGTAACAACGATTATTTCACTGCTACTTATGATATTGTTACAGGGCTTGATTTTAATGGAAATCCAAAAACAGCTTCCGTTGCTTTTGATCCAGCAAGAGAAAACGTTTGTACAGTCTATGAAGCTGACATTGATAGATTCTTACTAAACTTCTAGGTTCAATTTTTTAAGAGTAAAGATTAAAATTAGGATTAAGATTCAATAGTATAATTCAAAATTTAAAATTCAAAATTACTTGTACGCTAAAAAAATCATAGTACTAAAAACCATAATCATTCCAATCAAAGCAATTGCACTTTTTCCAGCCATATCAACAAATTTCTTTGATCTTTCTGAAAAAATTAAAATAAGAAATGTTGAAATAACAAATAAAAAAGCTACGAGATTTATTATACTTAGAATTTTATACATATAAATTATTTTCCGCTAATTAATAATTAAATCAAATATATTTATGATTTATCAAATTACAAGAATTAAATAGGCCATTTCAATTCTTTTTGCCAGATAAGCGTATTTTATTTACTCGATTTGTCACAAAAAACTTCATAGCATCGTATTAACATAAAAAGATTATAAAATAAGGATATAGAATATGAATAAATTAGCTGCAACAGTATTACTTATTCTTTTGGTTTTTATAAGTAATGTTTGGGGAAATGAATTAGATGACCCTCATAAATTAGCTAAAATGGCGATTAAGTTAAATCCAGGCATAGAATCTATAAGCAACAAAATCGATTCTTTAGAATATGCAAAAGAAGCCTCTAGTATTTGGAGTGATCCTGTTTTATCTGTTAATTATTTAAACACCCCATATAATTCCCTGGCCATGGGTGAAACAGCGATGTCTGCACTTCAAATAATGTTAAAACAAACTTTCCCGCTTCCAGGCAAGAATCCAAAAAGAGTGTCAATTTTATCCAGTGAGCTAAAAGCTTCTAAACACTACCTAGAGGAAGAAAAGCAAAAATTAGCATATGAGATAATTTCTAATTACTGGAAACTTATGTTAATTCGAGAGCTGGAAATTATTTACCAAAAACATCTCAAATTATTAGATGGGCTTATTTTATCTGTCAGATCTAAATATCAAACAGGAAAATCCTTGCAGCAAGATTTATTGAGCTTAGAAGTATTAAAAGAAAAATTAACAGACGATTTAGGAGATTTTAAAAAAGATAAAATTAAACAATTAAGCAAGATTAACTTCCTAATGGACTGGAAATTAAATACTGAAATCAAAACACCTACTTTTTTTATGGCAGATAAAATTAATTACACAAATGAAAAGTTATATGAATTAGCTGAAAAAGGAAATTATCTGTTAAAATATTTAAAAGAAATAATCCAAAAGGAAAAAATAAAAGCAGAGCAGATTGATTTTGAAAGATGGCCTGATCTGAGTGTTTTTGGAGGATATAGCATCAGACAAGAAGCAGGTCTGGACAATGGACGTGATTTTCTTTCATTTGGGATATCAATGCCAATTCCTGTTAATTATACAGGAAGTTTTAAAAATAAAAAAAACGAGTTATTAAAAAATGCCTTGTCTTTTGAAAATAGATATAATGACACCTTAAATGAAATCAAATCTAAAATCGATCATTCTATGGCAAATTGGATGAGGGCTTACAAAAAAGCAAATAATTATGAAACTAAACTAATTGTCTTATCTGAAACATCTTATCAAACTACTTTATCTGCTTATAAATCTGATATTACAGATTTTTCGTCACTATATGAGGCACAACTTCAGCTGCTCGAGTTTGAAAAAACACTAATCGTTTCAAAAATAGGCACTAAAATAGAAAAAATAAAAGTGGAAACAATAATTGGTAAAAGCTTGTAATTAGATCCTGGAAAAAGTTCAGGATAACGATCAAATTAAATTATCTAGGAGTGAAAAAATGAAATTAAATTTAAAATATTTTTCAATACTAATTTTTGGTATTATTTTGGGAATGCTTATTTTTAAATTATTTTTTATTAATACAACTACTGTAAACCATAGAGATCATGGAACTTCAACCGAAGAAACAAGTATTCACAACCATGAAACCCTTTATACTTGCGGCATGCATCCAGAGGTAGTTCAAAATGAACCTGGCACATGCCCAATTTGCGGTATGGATTTAGTTCCAATGAAAAACAATAATAAAAGTGCTGAGGAAGCAAAAGAAAAAAAGATTAAACATTGGGTAGCACCAATGGATCCTACATATATATCTGATAATCCAGGCAAGTCTCCAATGGGAATGGATCTTGTTCCAGTTTATGAAAATAATGCCGGGACAAATGATACAAATATTATTAAAATTGATCCCCGAGTTGTGCAAAACATGGGAATTAGAACTACCCTTGTAAAAAAAGGAAATCTATCTAAAAATATTCGTACAATTGGTGAAGTTGAAGTAGCAGAAGATGAAATATCTGTTGTAAATCTTAGATATTCAGGTTGGATAGAAAAGCTTTATGTGGAAGAAACAGGTCAAAAAGTAAACAAAGGTGATCAATTATTTGAAATATATTCCCCTGAGCTTGTTTCTGCCCAAGAAGAATACTTACTAGCATTAAAAAGCGCTGGTAAAGATAGTGAACTATATAAAGCATCAAAAAAAAGATTACGTTATTGGGAACTTCCAGATAGTTTTTTACTAAAAATTGAAACAAAAAAACAAACCTTTAGAACTGTAACAATCAAAGCCCCAAGCTCAGGCTATGTTCTTCATAAAAATATAGTCCAAGGAACAAAAGTACAAGCTGGTTCTGATTTATATAAAATAGGAAACCTTAAAAAAATCTGGGTTAACACTCATATCTATGAACATGATGCCCCCTGGATTGAGTTAGGACAGAATGCTACAATGGAACTATCGTTTCAAAAAGGAAAGTTTTGGGAAGGAAAAGTTTCTTACATTTATCCAACTCTAAACATGAAATCAAGAACAGTAAAAGTAAGACTAGAATTTCCAAACACTGGAATTGCACTTAAACCAGGTATGTTTGCAACAGTCAGGATTAAAGCAATCAACAAGGAAAATGTCTTATATATTCCAACAGAGGCAATAATAAATACTGGAGAAAGACAAATTGTATTTTTATCTGAAAATGAGGGTAAATTTAATTATAGTGAGGTCATCACAGGATTAACAGCAAACAATAATACTGAAATTTTAGAAGGCCTACATGAAGGCGATATAATTGTGACATCTGGTCAGTTCCTTCTTGATTCTGAATCTCAACTGCAGGAAGCAGTTTCAAAACTTTTATCAGAAAGGAAAAAACAATGATAAATTGGATTATTGATAAAAGTATAGAAAATAGATTTTTAATTCTAATAATTTCTTTTGTCATTATAGCTATTGGAATTTGGTCTGTCATTAATACTCCAATTGACGCAATTCCTGATTTATCAGATGTGCAGGTCATTGTTTATACCGAATATTCTGGACAAGCTCCTCAGGTTGTTGAAGATCAGGTTACATATCCCCTCACAACCGCTATGTTATCAGTTCCTTATGCAAAAACCGTTAGAGGCTATTCGTTTTTCGGTTTTTCTATGGTTTATGTAATTTTTGAAGATGGAACAGATCTTTATTGGGCAAGATCCCGTGTCTTAGAATATTTAAACTTCGTCTCAGGAAGACTTCCACAAAATGTAAATCCTCAACTTGGTCCTGATGCAACAGGAGTTGGTTGGGTTTATCTTTATTCCTTAAAATCAGATAAGCATGACTTAGGTCAACTTAGATCAATTCAAGATTGGTTTTTGAAATATGAACTTATGAGCCTTGAAGGTGTTTCAGAGGTGGCCTCAGCTGGCGGATTTGTAAAGCAATATCAAGTTGAGGTAGATCCTGAAAAATTAAGAGCTTACAATATAAGCCTTGAAACAGTGAATATGGCTATAAAAAAATCAAATATTGACGTTGGTGGAAAGCTAATTGAAATGGGTGAAACCGAGTTCATGGTAAGAGGAAAGGGTTATATTACGAACATCAAAGACTTAGAAAATATTCCAATAGGAATGGATAAAGATAATCATGTTCCAATATTGTTAAAACAAGTTGCAAATATTGGAATAGGTCCTGAAATTAGACGAGGAATAATGGAAGCTGACGGAGAAGGTGAAGTTGTATCAGGTATTGTTCTAATTAGATATGGAGAAAATGCTCTTAAGGTAATTGAGCGTGTAAAGGAAAAACTCGAGGATTTAAAGAAAAGCCTACCTGATGGAGTTCAAATTCAAACATCTTATGACAGATCTGAATTAATTAAAGATGCTATAAACACATTAAAAACAAAATTAACTGAGGAAATAATAGTTGTTGCACTAATTATCATTTTATTTTTACTCCATCTACGCTCAGCTTTTGTTGCCATTATCACGCTTCCTGTTGGTGTTTTAATAAGTTTCATTTTAATGAGATTGTTTGGAATTAATGCAAACATTATGTCTCTTGGAGGAATTGCAATTGCAATTGGAGTAATGGTTGATGCTTCTGTTGTTATGGTTGAAAATCTGCATAAGCATATAGAACGAGATGTCGGCTTATCACAAGAAGAAGTTGTAAAAAAAGCAGCAAAAGAAGTTGGTCCGGCCCTATTTTTCTCACTTATAATAATCACAATAAGCTTTTTACCAGTATTTTCTTTAGAGCAACAAGAGGGTAGACTTTTTACACCACTTGCTTTTACTAAAACTTTCGCTATGGCATCTTCGGCACTTTTAGCCATAACAATAATTCCTGTTTTAATGTTTTATTTTGTAAGAGGTAAAATATTAAAAGAAAGCAAAAATCCAATTAGCAAATTATTTATAAAAATTTATAAACCAATAATTGCTGCTGTTCTACGTTTTCCAAAATCAACAATACTTATTGCTCTAGGAATATTACTAATTACAATTTTACCATTTAATAAACTAGGATCAGAATTTATGCCTCCTTTAAATGAGGGAGATCTTCTTTACATGCCAACAACTCCTCCAGGAATCAGTATAACAAAAGCAAAAGAACTTTTGCAGCAAACAGATAAGATTATAAAAACCCATCCTCAGGTTAAACATGTTTTAGGTAAAATAGGACGAGCTGAAACTGCAACTGACCCTGCTCCACTTTCAATGATTGAAACACATATTATTTTAACAGATCAAAAGACATGGCCAAAAAATAAAACTATTGAAGATATAATTAAAGAACTTGATTCAATGGTGCAGCTCCCAGGGCTAACGAATGCCTGGACAATGCCAATAAAAACAAGAATTGATATGCTTGCCACAGGTATTAAAACACCAGTTGGAATCAAATTATTGGGTGCAGATTTAGAAAAGTTATCTGAATTAGGTAAAAAGATTGAAGCAACACTTAGAAAACTTCCTGAAACATTATCAGTATACTCAGAACGTGTAGTTGGAGGAAATTATATAGATATAGACATAAACAGGGAGAATGCAGCGCGGTTTGGTCTTACAATTGATGATGTGCAAAATGTAATTAAAAGCGCAATCGGAGGCATGAATATAAGCTATACAATTGAAGGACTTGAAAGGTATCCAATTAATGTTAGATACCCAAGAGAACTTCGAAATAATATAGATAAGCTAAAAGATTTAGCTGTCCAAACTCCCATGGGTCATGCTGTTCCACTTTCTAATGTAGCTGATATTAAAATTGTGAAAGGACCGCCTGCTATTAAAAGTGAAAATTCCAAACAAACTGCCTGGATATATGTTGATTTAAAATCCTCAGATATCGGTGGATATGTTAAAAAAGCAAAAGCAATCGTGTCTGCTGAAATAGATGTTCCAAGTGGAATTTCAATTGTTTGGTCAGGCCAATATGAATACATGGAAAGAGCCAACAAAAAGCTTCAAGTAATTGTGCCTTTAACATTAATAATTATTTTCCTTATACTATTTATACACTTTAAAAGTGTTACTGAAAGCATAATTGTAATGGGAACTTTGCCATTTGCCTTAGTTGGAGGCATATGGCTCATGTATTTTTCAAATTACAATTTATCAGTAGCTGTTGCTGTTGGATTTATTGCCTTAGCAGGCCTAGCTGCTGAAACAGGGGTTGTAATGCTTGTCTATCTAGATGAAGTTTATAATAGGTGGCTTAGCCAAGGAAAACTAAAAAATCTTAGCGATTTAAAAACGATTATAACAGAAGGTGCAGTTGACAGAGTAAGACCCAAGATAATGACTGTTGCAACTACTTTAATTGGACTTTTACCAATCATGTTTGGAACTGAAACAGGCACAAGGGTTATGAAAAGAATCGCAGCTCCAATGGTTGGAGGTCTTATATCCTCAACCATTTTAACACTAATAATTATTCCAGCAATATACTTGCTCTGGAAAAATTTTAAACATAGAAAAGATTTCAATTAATTTTAAATATAAAAAAGAGGAGATTAGCATGAAAAATAAATTTAATACACTATTTATAAGAATCACACTAATGATATTTTCTATTTTACTTTTTTCAATCCCATCTTTTTCAGAAGAAAAGATGCATGATCATTCAAACATGAAAGCTAATGAAAACCATTCTGAAATGAATAAAGATAGAATAAAACTTGATGAGACAATCCTTAAAAGTCTAGAAACAGTAATAACAGAAGACAAGATACTGCATGATATTCTTTTTAATGAAAAACTAGAGCCTCTTTCTGTTCAAGTTAATATTATATTAAATAAAATTAACACTACTAAAAAATTATTAAACAAGTCTCATGAAAAACTAACTGAGCTTTTATTAAACATTGAAAAAGATCTTAAAGCCCTAAATAACTCCAAACTGCACTCCTCAAAATTAGAACATTTTGGAAAAGCTAATCAAAAACTTATTCAAGTTCTAATGAAATATGAAGTTAGTAAAGAATTTAATGGTTTCTACTGTACTATGGCGAAAATGCCATGGATAGATAAGGGCAAGGAAGTTAAGAACCCTTATTATCCTAAAAAAATGCCAAAATGTGGAACCTTGGTTTATGATGCAAAAAAAGAATAACTAATAAAACTTTTCCATTGAAGAATTAAACTTTTCAAAATATAAAACCATTAATAAATAAGTAATTTCTAAAAACCAATATATAAGGAAAAAAAATGTCAGAATCTTTAAATAAAAGCAAGCTAGGTTTTTTTGAAAAATATTTAAGTCTTTGGGTAATAATTTGTATTTTTTTTGGAATTTTACTTGGGAAATTAGCTCCAAACTTTGCATATTGTTTGGATGGTTTAGCTATTTCAACAAATAATACACCTATAATTTCAATACCAATAGCAATTTGTTTGTTTTTCATGATGTATCCAATCATGGTAAAAATTGACTTTGACAATGTTATTAAAGCTGGCAAATCTTTTAAACCAGTATCAATTACACTTGTAGTAAATTGGTTAATAAAGCCTTTTACAATGTACGCAATTTCTTATATTTTCCTGGGAATCTTTTTTAAAAACTTTATTGGAGCCGATGCTTTTGACTTTGTAAGACTTCCCCTGGGAGCTGACTGGATTGTAGGTTCCACCCATGGTGCTGGTACTGTAATCATGCAAAATGGTGTGAAACTTTTACAAATCCCCTTATGGAGAAGTTATTTAGCTGGATGCATATTACTTGGTATAGCCCCTTGCACAGCCATGGTCTTAGTATGGGGATACCTGGCAAAAGGAAATGATGCTCATACTCTTGTTATGGTAGCGATCAATTCTTTAATAATGCTTTTTTTATATGGTCCATTGGGTGGCTTTTTACTAGGGGTTGGCAGATTACCCGTTCCATGGCAAGCGCTTTTTCTTTCAATTAGCATTTATGTAGCTCTCCCACTTCTTGCTGGATACTTTTCCAGAAAATTAATTATTAAAATAAAAGGAGAGGCTTGGTTTTTAAATAAATTCATTAATAAACTCACTCCAATTTCAATTTTTTCTTTATTACTTACCTTAATTCTACTTTTTTCATTCAAGGGTGAGGTTATTACAACAAAGCCACTAACAATTCTTTGGATTGCAATTCCATTATTTATTCAGACAATTTTTATATTTGTCATAACCTATTGGTTCGCCAAAATAGCGAAACTTAAATATGAAGACGCAGCTCCCACTGCAATGATTGGAGCAAGCAATCACTTTGAAGTAGCCATAGCAACAGCAACCATGATCTTTGGACTTTCATCTGGAGCAGCCCTGGCTACGGTTGTTGGTGTATTAATTGAAGTTCCAGTAATGCTGATGCTTGTTGGAATTTGCAAACGAACAAAGAATCAATTTAATTAAATGGAATTCATCACAATAATTATCATTTCGATAGCCCTAGCTCTTGATTGCTTTGCTGTATCAATTTGCAGCTCAATTTATTATTCGAAAATTAATAGAAAAACTATTTTAAAAATCGCCTTTTCTTTTGCATTTTTCCAAGCATTTATGCCTGTTCTTGGATGGCTCTTAGGTATTAGTTTCAAAATCTATATTAGCTCTATTGACCATTGGATTGCCTTTTTTTTGCTTTTTGCTGTTGGGGCGAAAATGATTTATCAATCAAGGAAGGTCAAAAATGAATGTCGTCCACTAATCTCAAATACCATGATACTTGCTCTTTCAATAGCCACAAGTATAGATGCCTTTGTAATAGGTATAACATTTTCAATTCTAGATATTAATATAATTTTACCAGTACTAATGATTGGCTTAATTACATTTTTCCTATCTATTACTGGCTTAAACTTAGGAAAACAAATAAAACGAATCTGCAATGAAACAATCATCGAAACATTTGGGGGATTAATATTAATTGCAATAGGCTTAAAGATTTTGATAGAGCACACCATATAAGCATTGAAAATTAAAAATAAAACATTTAGAATGTCACAAATTTTATCAATCAAACGTATATATATATGAGAAACCTAAATAGTTTAAACAATAAGGAATTGATGCTCTTATACAGAAGCAGCAATTACAAGGCATTTGAACTTCTTTACAAGCGGTTTAAGGGTAAAATTTTTGCTTATTTTATAAATAAAACTGGTAATAAAAACACAGCTGAAGATTTGCTGCAGGACTTTTTTCAGATCATACATAAGAAGAGAGGAATATATAATCCTAAATATCGCGTTGAAGCCTGGTTTTTTACAATTGCGCATAATCTTTTTGTAAGCAATTATAGAAAGGAAAAGCTAAGAAAACATTCCTCCAATGTTGAAAGACTTTTATCACCCGAAGAAAATAAAGTTATAGATATTGAAAAAATTGAGGAGCAGATATTGACTTTAACTGATGAACAAAAAAATGCGATTAATTCAAGATATTATGAAGATTTAAGCTTTGCAGACATAGGTACAAGGCTAAATAAAAAAGAACAAAATATTAGAAAAATAATAAGCAGGGCTATTATAAAAATAAAAGAGGGTTTAAAAAATGAAATCAGATAAATTCGATTGTGATCAAATAATTGAAAAATTTGATGAATTTGATTCTATAAAAACGGATAATATTCCTGAACACATTGAGAATTCTATTCTTGATAATATTTTCAAAGAAACTGGCAAAGATAAGTTAAAAGCAATAATTTTTGTTTCTGCTATCCATGTGTTCATTGGCACCTTAATTATTGCAGTTTGCCCACAGTTTGAGATTAGACTACATCACAAATTCAATGGCCTTTTAAATGTGTTTATGCTGTTTGGGCCCCATGTTTGTTCATTTTTATGTGGATCCTTATTTTTATCAGCCACTATTGTATTTTCAGAGCTTGTATTACCCAAGACATATAAATACTATCTATACTCTATAAGATTTTATAAAATCCCCTTTTTAATTGTTGCAAGCTTAATAGTTTTTAACTCAATTAAAAATATCGATCTTAATCTATTTACCTTCCTTTGGATTTTAGGAGCTTTTACAGCCTCTAATTTTGTTTATCTTTTAAAAACAAAAATATAATAAAAATAATAATCAAAAAACATAACAATAAGTCTCTTTACATTTTCTTATTTTTCCCTATAAGCTAATAAAATAATAATAAATTAGCAGGCATTTATAATGAAAGCTGATGTTTTAATAATTGGAACTGGCTTAGCTGGTTTAACCGCAGCTTTAGAGCTGGCAGATCAAAAAGTTAATGTAACCTTACTAACAAGAGATAATTCTATTAATGATTGCAATTCTAACCTTGCCCAGGGTGGAATAATATACAAGGGTAAAAAGGATTCCCCACAGAAGCTGTACAGAGATATTATAAAAGCCGGAGCTTCTTTATCTAATCCTGAAGCAGTTAAGTTCCTTTCTGAGCATGGCTCAAAGGCTGTCCTGAAAATTCTAATAAATAAATTAAATGTAAATTTTTCTAGAGACGATAAAAATCAATTAGTTTTAATTAAAGAAGGTGCTCATTCAAGCAACAGGATCATTCACTCTAAAGATAAAACAGGAGAGGCGATTCTTGATAAATATATTGAGCATGTCAAAAATAATAAAAGAATAAATATACTTACAAATCACACAGCAATTGACTTAATTACCCTATCTCACCACTCAACAAATCCAATTGACAGATATCATCCAATCACTTGTTGCGGGGCTTATGTTTTTAATAGAAAAACATCAAAGGTTAAGCCTATTTTTGCAAAGCAAGTTATTCTAGCAACAGGTGGCCTTGGACATATCTACCAGCATACATCAAACAATGATGGAGCCCGTGGTGATGGAATTGCAATGGCCTTTAGAGCTGGAGCAAGAATTATCAATCTTGAATATATCCAATTCCATCCTACAACTTTTTATCACCAAGCATCAAAAAGATTTCTAATATCTGAAGCCCTAAGAGGAAGCGGCGCCAAGCTTATTGACCATAAGGGCAAACGCTTCATGGACAAATATCATGAACTAGCTGAACTTGCACCACGTGACATTGTAGCCAGGGCAATTCACAATGAAATGATAAGATCAAAAGCTAGCAATGTATTTTTAGATATATCTTTTAAGGACGCAGATTGGGTAAGAAAACGTTTTCCATCTATTTACGCACAGTGCATGAAATTTAAAATTGATATAACAAAAGAACCTATTCCAGTTGTACCAGCAGCCCACTATTCCTGCGGTGGAGTCTATACTGATATGTATGGCACAACAACTGTTGAGAGATTAAAAGCCGTTGGAGAAGTTGCTTGCACTGGTCTACATGGAGCCAACAGACTTGCTTCAACATCACTACTTGAGTGTCTTGTTATGGGTAAATCTTGCGCCAAAAACATTATAAAAGAAATCAAGACAGGCGTTTATTACTTTCCACATGCAGACCAATGGTTTTATGAAAAAGAAGAAATTGACCAGGCCCTGGTTGAACAAGACTGGCTCACAATACAGCAGACAATGTGGAATTACGCAGGTCTTGTTAGAACCAAAAAACACCTAAATAGAGCAAAAAAACTCCTTGAAGAAATAAACGACGAAATCGAAAGATTCTACAATCACACAAAATTATCAGACAGCCTAATCGGCCTAAGAAATGCATCATATGTCGCTTTACTAATTTTAAGAGCAGCGACTCTAAATAAAAAAAGCTGCGGTTGCCATTATCGGATAGATTGAACTTCTTCTCTAAAAACTACAAGCTACCAGCTACAAGCTACAAGCTAAAAATAATAGTGTATCGCAAAATTCCCAAAAGGATAGGAATTAATAAACTCAAAATCGTTCTGACCAAAAAAGTCCGCCACCAAACCATAAGCAATGGAAATTCCAACTTCTTCAACCTCAGGAATAAAGAATTCAACGCCTCCGGTTAAATTACATGATATTCCTCTGCCAGCTGCCAAAGCTTCTCTATAATAAATACCTGCTTGAGAAAAAACATTTACATGTTTATGTTTAAAAAACAGATATTTTACCTTTGGTCCAAGCAATAACTGATTAAATGTATCAATAAAACCAAAATTACCACCAATCTTTATAGAGTCTGTAAGATCTGCAACAAAGGAAATAGTATTTATTCTATTAGCTGTTGTAGCAAGTGACTCAACACCAATGCCCATTCCATATTTAATATCATAATTCTTCATCACCTCTGCTGGAACATCGTGAACTTGGGCAAATATTGGGATCGCGAATAAAGCTGTGATAATTATAACTAGATATTTTTTCATGATTCCTCCTGTTTTTAAATAAGTAAAATATATTAGTTAAAGGCATGAAAAAAGTCATGTGAAAAATATTAAATTGAAAAATATTAAATGAATTTTTTTTGTACATAAAGCATTAACTATCCTTTCCCAAAAAAGAGACTATTTTCTGGGATTCGAAACTTTTTTGAAATATTTTACTATGACAATTTGTTTAACATACTGAAATTATTTAAATCCGTGTTTTGGCATATGGATTGCACTATCAACTCTATCCCTTTTTATATTTAGAGATAAACAGGGAGATTTATATGCTGAGAAGCAAAAGACGCTCCGCATAAAACATTTGACATTATTGAAGATCTGGTTTAGCAATATAGCGTCCCATTGAGGATTAATGCTAAGATTAGGTTCTTCTGGGGGTTGGTAAAAGTGGCTAAAAAAATCGGACATATTTTTATATGGCTTCTAACTATTTGTGTTTTTTTATCTGCAGAAGAAAATCATTCAAATACAACAATTATTAGAGTTGATGATTTTTCAAAGGTAATGTCACACTTGAATCATCAAATTCTTAGTAAATATAATAATACACATCCAAGATTGGAAAGAAATCCAATTGAATTATTAAATGAAGTTGGAGCTAATACCTTTTTAAGCTTAAGGCTTGTTGAGGCTGTTCAAGGAATAGATGATTTTGATTATTATAAAGCACCAACTGGTTCTCAGGATGTTGAAGTTGACAAAGACAGTTTAGGCTTCAAGCATTTTCAGCTTATGTTTTCATTAATTGATCCATTTTTACCAAGCCCTTCTGAATATGAAGCTCAAAGAAAGAAAAATCCAGATAAGCAAATATTCAATGAAGCATGTTTATTAAGAAAGAAATGGGAAGTTCACAAGTTTATAATGATGGAAGGATCTGGTCCTCCAAACTATTGGAGCTCTTGTGAACTTGTTTATGATTCTATTTATGCAACAATTGCCTGGCAGGATTATAAAAATGTATGGAGCAAGTCTGTTTTTGAACAAGCAAGAAGAGATATTTTTACTTATTGGGAACAAAAAGCATATAAACAAGCACAAAGAGATTGTTTAGCAGTTGTAGCTGTTCCTGCTTTATTCTTGGGAGCAGTTGGCTTAGGTTATGTGTTTTTGTCATCTGCAGCTGAATTAACAACCATTCAGTTACTCGCAAGATATGCTCTTATTGGAGCTATAACGGGAGGAGCTTATGGACTTACAGATGGAATTTTAATTGAAGATTTAAAAGGGGTTGAGTTGGCAATGCATAGCTTAATCTCAGCAGGCTTTGGAGCTGCAACATTTGTTGCCTTTGGAGCTGCTTTAAAAATGTTAAGAATAACTTCAGCGCCTCAAAGTAAAGCTCCCAAAAGTCCAGGATCACAGAAGCCAGAATTGACATTAATTCAAGGAGGAAAATCAAGGCCTTCTAGTTTCTCATCACCTAGATCAAGTTCAACTCCAGGAAGATATACATCATCTCCATCAAGAATTGGGAGAACAAGTGTAAGGACTGTTTCAAGAGGAAGTAGTTTAGCAGTTGATACAAAAGCCTTGTCTATGCAGGAAGCATTATTAGAAGAAGAACATTTAATGCTAATTGTTGATAATGAAGCTATTCAATCAGTTTTACAGCCAGTTTTCGCACCACTTAAACTTACTGTACCTGCTGGAATTTCAACTCTAATAATTACTGATTTGCCTGAAGATTTAATTAGTATAGAAAACCCAGATATAGAAATTGTTTTTCCTGGTGATGTTCCTGAAGGCAAGCCAATTGTATCTCCTGAAGAACCTAAAGAAGATGGCGATCAAGATCAGCAAGATGATGTTGAATCAGAAGTTGAGTTTGAACATCCAATTGAAATGCCTTATTTGCCTTATTATGCAGATCATGAAGATATTGAAATTGAAGAAGAGGATTATGGTTCTTACTATTATCCTCCAGGCTATGAAAATCCTTATGAGCAAGCTCCTGATGAGGATTTAGAATTTCAAGTTGACTATCCAATAGAAGTTCCTTACGAATATCCTTTATATACACCAGCTGATCTTCCAGAAGAATATCCATTTTATTTTGGAGATGATTATGAACTCGGTGACCACACCTATCCTTTTCAGAATCCTGATGAACAACATGAAATCATTGTATTACCTGACCCCAATCAAGATCCGAATGAAACAACACCGATATTTATTGAACCAAAGCCTGAGAATCCCGATGAAAGAAATAAAAAAGTAATTAAGCCATTAGAAATAGTTGCTTCTGGAGAAGAAAATCAAAATGGAGGAACAAATATGACACATAAGGATGAAAATATTAGAAATAGACAGCATGGAATTGATGATAAAAATACACATGTAACTGAAGATTCCTTAGCTTCTTTGGAATCTGATGAAGAAGAAACTCGACAAACTATCAGCATGAATGCAAGGTATCACGATGGTTTGGCAGAGTTTAAAATTAGATGTACTGACTATGCAACAATTCAAGCCTTCATTTCTGAATTGTCATCTGGAGGTGTTGCTGGAGTACGATTACAATCCACAGATGATAACCCCTTAAAAGCATGTGATATTGGATGTGGTGATGGTACAATAACTACTCATCTAGCCCAGCAAATCCTTCAAAACACGACTGCCTCTCTCGAATTAGATATAATTGAACCTCTTGAGGATTATATTCATAAAGCTGATCTAAAACTTAGCACAGTGGATAGTGATAAGTTATGGACCAATTTCGTAAACCAATCAGCAGAAACCTATTTTTCTAGTGGCGAAGTTCCTGAATATGATTTGCTATTTGCCTCTCACAGTTTACACTTACTTGATCTGGAGCTTGTACCAGAAATAGCGGAAACTCTATCAGAAAATGGAAGTTTTGTTGTGATTATTGGAAGCAAAACCTCAATTATGTCTATTCTTAAAGACTTATTTGTGCCAAAACCAGCAATAACTGGGGAGGACATTGTAAATATCATGAAACGAAATACAGTTTTTGAAATAATAACTGTTGATATTCCAAGCCATCTAGATTTAAAAGATGTTGAACTACCAATTTCTAAGTCACAATTGACTGAAACAGCAAAAAACATATTATCATTAATGATACAGAAAAACATAGATGATATTTCACAATCTGAGTATGAAAAAGTTAGAAGTTTAATAATAGAAAGATTAGACAATGGCGTTTTACAATTAGATAATGATGCAATAATAATAAGTAGACGATAGGTTTACAAAAATGATTTTCTAACTTGGGGGTTACATGAAAAAGAACTTTTTTATATTTTGTACTATTTTTGTTTTGGGAACAATTCTTGGTTCCATGGGTACAATTTCATTTCCTATTTATTCAAATATCAGTTACTTTTGGCCAGCTTCAGTTATTCAAACAATATCAGGGATTTTCTTTGGATGGCCTGGAATATTAGCCGGAACTATGTTCCCATGTATTACTAATGGCGTAACTGATGGTTCAATTCATCATATCTGTGGCTTTATTCCTGCAAACTTCATTCAATGCGCGCTTCCCTTTTATTTTGCAAGAAAGCTTAAAATATCAATATATAATATAAAATTAAAAGATTATGCCATGTTTACAGTTTTTTGTGCAATAATTCCACATGCTATAGGAGCAGTTGTGGGATGCACATATCTATATTTTATAGGAGAAATAACAAATATGTTTGCTTATGGAAACAATATAAAAGTATGGCTGATTGGAAATATTCCTTGCTCGATTATTTTTGGTATCCTTTTCATAAAGTTTTTAACTCCAGTGTTAAAAGATAGTAACATTTTAATAAGTGAAATACAACCATGAGCGAAAAGAAAGAAATAGAAAAAAATTCAATTTTTCTAAGAACATTTCTGTTAGTTTCTATAAGCAGTGCTGGACCATGCACCATTTTTGCACTTTATGAACTCATAAAATACAATCAAGTGATTTATGGGCATAAGAATCCACTTATGATTGCTATTGCAGTTAGTATATTATTTTCCTTTGTTGTAGCTGCAATTATATCTCAAGATATTATTAATCCGATAAAAGTTCTTATAAAAAATATTAAAATGTATAGAACAAATAAAAAAATAAATCCTTTTGATCTTCCTAATCTATATAGCGAATTTAGTTATCTGGTAGAAGAATACTCATGCCTAATAAAAGAAGTTGAATCATTTCAGAAAAAAGCAGAAGAAAATGCCAAACTCGCTGCCATTGGCCAAACGACTCAGATGCTTGCTCATGACATTAGAAAGCCCTTTACAAGCATGAAATCTATGCTTTCTATGATTGACAAGCTTAAAAAAGATCCCAAGGCACTTGAAAAAGCTAAAACAACTGTTGATCATACCATCATCCATGTTGAAAAGATGATTTCTGATATTCTTGATTTTTCAAGAGAGATGAAACTTGAAACAAAACCTGAGCCAATTGCAAGTCTTTTAGATTTTTCAATCAGGCAGACAATCCAAATATATAAGGATATAAATATTAACTTTGAATACCAGTTAAGAAATACGAAACAAGCCCTATTGGACGACGAACGTATAGCAAGGGTTTTTGCTAATATTATTGGAAATGGGATTGAAGCGTTAAAGAGCAATCAGAAATCAGCTGTCAGCTATCAGCAGGAAAAATTAAAAGATACATGCTCTACAAGCTACAAGCCACAAGCTACAAGCTCAATCTGTTTTAATACAAGAGATGTTAGAAAAAAAGATAACGATTTTGTTGAAATCACAATTGGCAATAATGGCCCTAAATTTAAAGAAGAAGACATTGCACACCTTTTTGATTCTTTTTTTACTAAAGGTAAAAAGTCAGGAACTGGTTTAGGTTTAGCATCTGCTCATAAAATTGTAACTTTGCATGGGGGAACGATAGAAGCAAGAAACACGAAATACGAAATACGGAATACTGAATGCAAAACTGGTGTCGAATTTGTTATCACGATCCCTGCCTCAAAGAAAACAGAGAAACACAATCAAGACTTACTTCCAAAGAATACAAATGAAATCCTTTTTGTTAAATATGAACCTTTAGAAGAATATCTTGATAAAAAGTTAAATTTTTTATCAACACATGATAAAATTAAAGTTGTATTATTAGAAGATGAAACTCTTTACAGAGCTTTTGTGAGAAATGCAATTGAGACAGATGAAACTCTTTCAAAACTAATAATCCTGTATGATGCTGACAAAGTCGATGAGTGCATAGAGCTTGTTAAAAAAGAAAATATTGAATATGCAATTGTTGATATAGATTTAAATGAAGATAAAAATGGATATGATTTTCTTGAAGAAGTTTCAAAACAAAAATTAAAGCTTAGCAGCTTGGTTCATTCAAACCGATATTTAGATGAAGAAATTCAGCGTGCCTATGATCTTGGCGCAAAAGCTTATGCAAGCAAACCACTTTCAACTGATCAGCTCATTGACTTTATATATGAAGGTTTAAATGAAGCAGATTTTGAAAAAGCCAAGCAGCATATTAAGAAACCTAAGATAAAAAAGGAAGAACTGAACATTTTTATTGTTGATGATAATTTCATTACAGGAAATTATATTCAGTCTTTGCTTAAAGATATCTTAATAGACCATTCCTGTTCAATTTTTATATTTACATCTCCAGGAAAAGCCTTAAGTGAATTGGAAATCAAAAAGCCTGATATAGTGATCAGTGACAATCACTTGGGAACGGAAAGCATGCTGGGTGAAGACTTACTAAAACTATTAAGAGAAGAAAATGACAAAACTTTATTATATCTTAGCTCAGATACTGATTCAGAAAGTCTTTTAGAAAAAGCTTCAAAATGTAAGGCAACAGGCTCTTTTTCACCAGACATCAATAAAACAGATCTTGAGCAGGTGATTTTGAAAGACATTCAAAACTACCTCAAAAAAAGATCCAGTTCGATCTCAAAACAGGGAAGAGAGAGTATATCAAAATACATGCATGACATAAACAAACCAATTCTTAACACTGCTTTAACCTGCAAATTACTTTTAAATAATAAAGAAACAATAAAAGAAGCAGAGGTCTATAAAAAGTTAAATGAAATAGAAGCAACTTATAAAAGATATAAAGAAGTATATGAAGAAAACAAAGCCTTGTTTACAGAATATGATGAAATCCTGAATGATGATATTAAAAAGCACTATGAGGCACAACTAGATTACATCTCAGATCTTTTATCACATGAAAATCCAAGCATTCTTTTTAATAAAGATAAT
>JBDREC010000098.1:0-9399 GCA_043820105.1 Pseudomonadota bacterium | reverse complement strand
TGGTAAGATTTGTATTCAGTATTTGGTTTCATTATCTTTCTGGTGCTCTGGCGCACTGGTGCTAGGATATAAGTGGTAAGTGGTAAGTGGTAAGTGGTAAGTGGTAAGTGGTAAGATTTGTATTTAGTATTTGGTTTCATTATCTTTCTGGTGCTTTGGTGCACTGGTGATCAGTTAGGTGAAGTAGTGGGTGCTTGCTGGTTGCTGGTGGGATTTTGAATTTAGTGGTTTACAAAATTGTTGCATATTATTTGTGTTTTTGATACTTACAGCTTACCACTTAACACTTACCACTTAACTGGAGGAAGATATGAAGAATTTACTTAATATATCGTTAGCTATCCTAATTATAATTTCACTTTCAATTTTTCCAGCTTGTTTAACAGGTGACGATTCTGCAGGTTCTTGTGATGATGCTGGGGATGACTCTGGTGATGGCTCCACTTCAGGAGATGGGCTTGGTGACGATGTTACTACAGAAGTTGCCTCCATTGAAGAAGCAATTGGAACCTTTGCAATTCCAGGAATTTCAACTATGGAGATTGACCAATCAATTTCAGAGAGTGGTCTTTATAAGAATTTACGAACAAATCGACCTTTGGCTGCAGTGGCATATTTAACTGTAACTGCTATCGCCACTACTACAACAATTCTTCATAGATTGGTTTTTCAGGCAATATTAACTCAACTTGCTACAGGAAATGCAGAAGATATTGATTTTGAACTTACAGTTGATTCCAGTGAAAACGTAACAAAGGCTGTTTTATCTTTTTCTCTGACAACAACACACAATGGAACAACATATAATCCTGACATTGTTTTTACCGCTGAAAAGGATGATGATGGAGATACAACTTTAACCTTAAATATAACCTGTTCAGAATGTGTGGGAACAGCAATTCAATCAGGTACTGATTTTGTTAAATATGAACTTTCAGCAGATTCCTTTGATTATCTTGGTAATGTTGATCAGGGAGGTACAGGAACTTGTACTTTATATTCACCTGAAACAGGAGAAGAATTTATTAGCATTGCTTTTTCAATTACAGATGAAAATGATAGAAACTTGAGGTTTGATGTTATAGATGAGGACAATGATAATTATGGAAGCTATATAAATTATAGAAAACATGCTGATGGAACATGTTTTGAATTGAGTGTTCATAATACGAGCGAGGATACTGATTGGGAAATTGATGAAGATATTGAGTCTGGTGAAGGAATGTTTTTAAGAACTGACGATTCAGAAATCTGCTGGGATTCAAATAAGAATAATATTAATTGTGGTGAAATAACTACTAGTTGTATTGAATAAACTTTTTCCTTTGCTTTTCTCTTATTAATTTTATATAAAATTTACTCAATTTACCCCTCACCGAAAAATATAACCCCCTCATAAACAAGTCGTAAGTTGTAAGTCGTAAGTCGTAAGTTTTAGATCATATAGTTTTTTCTATATGTTTTATACAATTTTTCTTACCACTTACCACTTACCACTTATCACTTACCACTTATTAACGAGGGGGAAAAATGAAAAAAATCACTCTGTCTTTCCTGGTCATTTCTTTTCTACTAACAACTCACTTAATTGCTACTAACTTGTCCACTGACAAAATTAATGAAGCTATTAGTGCCAAGGGTGGCAATTGGCAAGCAGGCATAACTTCTATGAGCAAATATTTAGATTCAGGCGAAAAACCACATATGGGTTTAATCCAAGATGAATCTATGCTTGCTTTTGAGATTTATACTTTTTCACCATATGAAAATTATCTGAGTAGATCTGCAGAGTTTGATTGGAGAGATGTTGATGGTACTAATTGGATGAGCCCAATTCGTGATCAGGGAAGATGTGGAAGCTGTGTTGCTTTTGCAACTTTAGGTGCATTTGAAGCCCAGCTGAGGATTAGCAATTTATATCCTGATTATGATTTTGATCTTTCTGAGCAGCAACTTTTTCACTGTGGAGGTGGTGCTTGTAATCAAGGCATGTATTTATCTGGAGGTGCTTCTCATTTAAAAAGAACAGGAACTTGTGATGAGGCTTGTGTTCCGTATGAAAGTGGAAAAATGGGTGCGGATTTTGAGTGCAGCGCTTTAAGTTGCTATAATATGGATGATAGGACTCTTGGAATTATAGACTATACCTCTGTGAATTCCTGGTCATATGATGTGCAGAAAGTTAAGGCAGCCCTTGCTCATGGACCACTATTAACTGGAATGACAGTGTACGAAGATTTTTTAGCATATAAAAGTGGTGTATATAAGCATGTTACAGGTGAAGCGCTGGGAGGCCACGCAATTGTGATTGTTGGCTGGGAAGATGAAAATAAAGCCTGGATAGTTAGAAATAGTTGGGGTGAAGATTGGGGTGACCAGGGTTATTTTAAAATTGACTGGTATGATGCATCTGGGGTTGGAAAATCTGCTTATAACTTCGATGTTCCAAAATTCAATGGCTTTGTAAGTCTGCCTCAATTATCTGAGGAAAATGCATTTGCTGGAAAAGTTACTTTATTTGCAGAAAACACACATCCCAATATAACAAGTGCGATTTTTAAACTATATGTTCACCAGACTAATAGTGAAGTTTTTTCTGCTAATATAGATCCTAGTGAGCTTATTTTTGAAATTGATACACTAAATGTTCCTGATGGAATGTATGATGCAACAATCGTTGTTTCTGATGGGGAATTTTCTTATTATTCAGAATTTAAGCGTTTTTATGTCTTAAATAATAAACAGGATTTAAGACTCACTATAAATTCTCCAAGTAGTGGTGATACCTTAAAAGAAAAAGTATACATTGAATTTTCCTGTCAAGACATTACAGTTCCATTGTCCTCAATGGACTTTTATATTAAAGGGCCTGATGGTGAAAAAATAATAGAAGTAAAAGATCCTTGTCCTCAAACACTGATAGGCTGGAGGACAAATTATTATGCAGATGGTGAATATGAGTTGTTTGGGATTGGGAAAGTTGGAGAGCTTGCTACTTATGAGTCGAATTATGTTTATGTGAATGTTGCTAATTAAGTCTTAAATTTCAATAATCAATAATCAATAATCAATAAAAAATAATCAATAATTAACAAATAATAATTAATAATTAATTTTGGGACTAAAAAAGGGTGTCATCGAACTCGATGACACCCTGTAGTTTTCTTTAGGGGAGCATATTATGAAACTATTAAGATACTATTGCAGACTTGGTGCCATTTCGCCAGCTTTTGGTTAACGTAATTAAATTAGAATGTTACGTGGCGATATTTCGATTTTTTATGTTAAATATGGTAAATATATTAACATGTGTAAAGATCTTTATGTTAAGTCTTTACTAGTTTACTAAATTTATTGACAAAGACCTGCTTTCTTTCTAGAAACTTGTTTTTACATAAAAATTAGGACACAGCATGTATCGAGTATCCTTTAAATTAGAGACTAAAAATTATGAAGTAATGGCTAAAACCTTAGATATGAGCCATCCATATTTTGTAACAATAAAAGATTTACATTTTGAAGACCAATCAGCAATTGTTATATCTCCATCTGGCAATGAATCAAAAAAAAGATTTGAAGCTAGTAAGTTTATTATGATTCCTCTTCAGTCTTTAGCATTAATAGAAGAGGTCAATGATAAACAAAAAGAGCATAATTTTAAGGTAATAAAACCTACAAGGAAGAAACTTAAGGAGTATCCGGTTATTATTAACAAAGATAGTTAGTAGACATAAGTCGTAAGTCGTAAGTCGTAAGTCGTAAGTCGTAAGAAATAAACACTGTAATTTACTTACCACTTACCACTTATCACTTACCACTTATTAGCAAGGAGAAATCTATGATTAGTAAAGAAACACTAGATTATGGCGCTTACCAGGTAGTTGTAAATTGTCTTAGAACACAACCCAGTGAAAAGGTATGTATTACTACTGATGAAAAAACTCTGCATATTGCTGAAGCCATTAAAGAACAGTTTTTAAAGATTACTGATAAAGTAAAACTTTTTAAAATGGAAGACTATGGTCAAAGGCCTGAAGATGGCACAAATGCTTTGGTATTTCCTGAGGAAATAGGCGAATATTTAAAGACTTCTGATGTTTCTGTTTATGCAGCAATGAGCAAAAAAGGAGAACTACAAACCTTTAGAGTGCCTATGCTTACAATTATTGATGAAGCAAATACTATTAGACATGGACATATGCCAAATGTAAATGACATGTTAATGGAAATGGGAATGGCAGCTGACTATGCTAAAATAAAAGAAACAAATGCAAATATTATGAAAATTGTTACAGGAGCAAAAGAGGCAAAAGTTACAACAGAAGCTGGTAGCAATTTTACCGTAACACTAGACCCAAATTGGAAATGGGTAAATTGTGATGGAAATATTCAAGCTGATAACTGGTCAAATCTTCCTGATGGAGAGGTTTTTACCTGTGCAAGGGATATTAACGGTAAAGTTGTTATTGACGGTGTTTTAGGCGATTTTATGAATGCAAAATATGGTGAGATAAGTGCATCTCCTGTTGTTTGTGAAATTAAAGATGGAAGAGTTATATCAGTAATTTGTGAAAACAATAAGGATATAGAAAATGATATACTTGAATATATGAAAATTGATGAAAATGCTAATAGGATTGGAGAATTTGCTATTGGTACAAACCTTGGGCTAGAAAGACTTGTTGGAAATTTACTCCAAGACGAAAAATTTCCTGGTGTCCATATTGCAATGGGGCACGGATATCCTGAAAAAACTGGTTCAGATTGGACAAGTGCTGCTCATCTTGATATGGTAATTCAAAAAACTACAATTGAAATTGATGGCAAAATGATTATGAAAGCTGGGGATTTTGTTATATAGGGGACGGTAACGGTAACGGTAACGATGAGGGGATTAGAGAGATGTATTTAAGACATAAGTGTTTACTTTAATTTCTTCGGCAATATCCAAAATAACATTCATTGAAATGATTTCTTTATTTAGTCCGAGAGTTTCTTTGTCAACTTTTTCTAAGAAGGTATCAGCGAATTGATGCACCCAGGGATGTGAGTCAGCTGTGATTCTATGATCTATTGTTATTGAATCTATTGACTTAAAGTCAACTTCCAATTTTTTTAGTTTTTTTATCAAAGTACTTTTTAAATATAGGTATTGAATCGTGTCATTTGCTTGACTTGAATCATTAAAAATTAATGGACTAATATTGATTTTAAATATTTCCTTTGTATCATTGAAAAGGGTCGCTTCAAGATCATTTTGTAAGGAGTGGATTACCAGTACATTTTTCTTTCTGTATACATTGAAGGTAGAACCAATTATTCCAAAGAAAACACATGGAAGAATCCAACCTAAACCATAATTAGATAAAGGTAGAGCCGAATATACTTGAGTTAGAACTTGCTTGTTAATTCCAAGGGCCATAGCAGTTTCTAAAAGTCCAAAAATAAAAGCACCCAATGTTGTTGCTATCCATAAAGGTCTGTCTTTTAGGTGTTTATTAAATATTGTCATAATAACTAATACCATAACAACTGGATAAAGTGTAACTAGTGGAGGAACCGCGAATTTAATGATTAATTCAACACCTGCATTTGAGATAAATAAAGAAATTCCAGAGACTATGAAACAAATATTTCTATAACTTAATTTATTATTTGTCATTTTGCTAAAATATTGAGCACAGCAAACAGTTAAGGCTATAGCTGTTGTAAGACAGGCCATTGAGACCGCGATTCCCAGAGTGCTTGCTCCTGCTTTACCTAAAAGCATTGTAGCGATTGAGGTTAATAAAGAGGTTCTTGTAAAATCGCCTGCGATAGACGTGGTGCTAGATCCAAGATATAGTAATCCTGCATAAATAACAGCTAGTCCAATGATCGCAATGCCTCCAGCTTTAACAATCATAGACATTTGTGTTTTTCGATCGGTAATATTTTTATTTTTCAATTCATTTAAAATAATTATTCCAAATATAGTTGCAGCAAGCATGTCCATTGTTTGGTAGCCTTCTGTAAAACTAGTGCCAAAAATCTTTATTCCAACACCCAGGTCAGCTGGAGATCCAATGGGAAGAAATATTCCAGTAAGTATTAATGATGTTAGGGCCAGAAGTAAAATAGGTGTAAGAATTTTACCAATTCTTTTAACAACCTTTTTAGGATTTAAAGAAAAGTATAGTACAATTGCGAAAAATATTCCTGAAAAAGTCCATGATCCTAACCATGGAGCATTAGGTATAACTCCAAGTTCATAGGTTGTTGCACAAGTTCTGGGAATTGCTAACATTGGACCTATTATCAGAAGTAT
Organism: Pseudomonadota bacterium; assembly: GCA_043820105.1. GTDB lineage: Bacteria > Bdellovibrionota_F > JAHFAK01 > JAHFAK01 > JBDREC01 > JBDREC01. The sequence goes on along the minus strand of JBDREC010000098.1, from coordinate 3,092 downwards.
TACTATTAAGAGAAATTTTCCAAAGTTGGGATGGACTTTGCTTGCAATCTTATCGATTCCTCCATCTGCCTGTGATACAGCAAGGATGCCTAAAAAGGGGAGTCCAGCTGCTGTTATAATAAAACCCAGGATGGCTAAAAAATACATATCTCCAGATATGCGACCAAGGCTTGGTGGAAAAATTAGATTGCCAGCTCCAAAAAACATTGAGAAAAGTGCGAAACCCAAGATTAGGATAAACCTCTTGTTACCTTTGGAATTTTTATCCATGTCACCCCCTAAATTAAACCCCTACGGATTAATTTAAAAAAAATATAGAGTGTCTGCTTTTTTGTATCAGCTTACGATACTGTTCGAAATGCTCAAGAAAGAGTATTTTAGATGTTCTTGTTCCATACAATAAGGGATTCTGCCTCAAGCCAATTTTTATTTGAATAAAATTTATTGCAAAATGTCAAGAATCCTTTGGCTGCTATTTAGTAAGTAACAGACATTAAAGGTAAATATGTTGAAAGGGGATGAGCTGTTTATTAGTAAAATACTCTTTTTAAATTTTTATTAGAGTTTTTTCTTTAATTTGTTATAATAAAGTAATAGAAAAATTTAGGCAGAATAATTTTTTGAAAATAAAACATAAAATAAAAGAGGTTTTAAAAAGCTATTCAATAATTCTTGTAGGATGTTTAGTTTTAGCGGGAGGAGTTTCTTTTGTAACAAGCACAAATACTCAAGATAAATTTATTGAATCTTTAGAAGATCAATATATTGAACAGAATATTTCAGAAAAATTATCTGGCAAGACTAAGGATAAAATAAAGGCTAAAATAAAAAAGATGTTAGACAAGAAATAGGTTTAATATAAATTTTCTGGCTCATCTGGCCAGATGAACATCGAGGGATCTCCAAGGACATTATTGTCATAAAAGCACCATCTTAATGCTCCATCTTCGTGTTGACCAGGAGCATTTACCCAGGGTGCTGTATCAATTTTTGATTTCATATGCACTGTTCCTAGATTAAAGAAACCTTCACCATAGATCGCATCTAAAAATTCTCTGTGCAGATGCTGAGATGGGCCATCTGTTTGTCCTTCATTAAACCAGCCATATCTTGAATTGCCAATATAAGCTACTGCGAAATTATCAATTGTTAACATTCTTTCACCGATACAATCATTTTTATCAAAAGCTCCACTTATACAGCCATGTGAATAAACCAGGGGATAGTTGTGTTTTACTCCATCAACATCTTGGAAATTAGAATTATTAATATCTGTTAAATAGAATTTCATATTAAAATAATAATGGGAATGACCAACATGGTGGATAAAACTTGTGCCTGAATTGATTGCCTTTAACAGGTCTTTTTTTGACCAATTAAATTCAGATTCATACATTTTCATTATTTCAAAATCTTCAGGAATTCCCCGGGTGTTATATCCATTGTCATCTTTATATCCAATTAAAAGCTCAAGATAGTCTGATCCCCAGGTTTCCGGGTTATCCCAGAGGTGCTCTCCCACAAATAATGGTTTTCGAATTTCACCAGGCACTGGTTTAAATTGATAGCTATATATTTTGTGAAGTATGTTTTCAAGTTCATCTGCGTCTGAAAAGGGTAATCTGCCAACTGCAATTTCGGGTAGAAGGTCGTCTTCATTTTTTTCACCCCAGAGGCTATCATTGTCATCATTCCATGTGCCATCAAGTGCTGAAAAGTAAATATCTGCTGGTATATTATTATCCTTCATCAGGCTATCTGATTGAACAGTTGCATAAAATCCTCTATATGGTACATGTTCAACATCGCCCCCAAGCAGTACATATTCAATTTGTGATTCTTGATATGTGCTTATTATATAATTTCTAATTTTTTCTGCCAAATCTTGACCCTGGCCATTTCTTTGTATTAAATCAGTTGAAACAATGTTAGCTTTTATTCCCAGTTCTTCATAGTTTTCTGAAAACTCTAAAAACTGATCTTCATACTTCCATGGAGTTACAATTAGCAGGTCGAAGTTATTTTCTTTTGTTTCGTTGTTTGTTGGATAAACCTGAAGCATTTCGGGATTATGGGAAAAGGTCTCAATTCTTTTTATTACACTTTCTTTTGAACTTAAATTGTATAGAGCTGCATGTGCTTTTTCAGTATATTCGCTGATAATTTTTATTTTAACATTTTTATAATAAGATGCCTGCTTTGTTTTTGGATTATATTTTAGTGGAGTAAAAACAGAAAGTGCTATTGAATGTCCATTCATAAAATGAGTTGAAATTTCACCCAGAGGATTTTCCGGGTAAGAAATATCAGATTCATATAGATTGGGATTATACATAAAATGTATTTGTTTGTCTGATGAAAGGGGTATGCTCAATTGCTTTGGAAAAAGATTTACAGGGTAGGGGATTTTTACTTCCTCTGTTCTTTCAATTTCAATTGATACAGCTGCTTCTGTTGGTGGTAGCAATAAAGCAATGCTGTGATATGGAATACTGGGTTTTCCAGTTTCTCCAATAACTTTAGTATTTTCAAGTTCAATAATATCAAAATAACCCATAGGCTTGATTCTATAATTTTCAAATCTATATGTTTTTTCTATTACTGTTGCATAGATGAAGTTTGTTAGAGTAAGTAAAAAAATCAAGCTTAGATATATTGTTTTTTTCATTTGTCCCTCCTTGTTTAAGTGGTAAGTGGTAAGCTGTAAGTGGTAAACTGTAAGGATTTGTCAAAACCAAATACTGAATACCAAATACTGAATACTGAATGCTAATTTGGAGGGGATGTAATGAATATTCTTTTTATAATATTTATTATAAATTTGTAAAGAGAAATCATGAATCAATGGTGTCTTTGTTAAATTCAAAATTCTAAACGCTTAAATAGCAAATTATTTTAACAGTATGTTTATAGAAATATTTTACAATTAAGGAAATTTGAAAAGAGTTGTTCTGTATAAGGGATTAAGGAGCAAGAGGAGAAATTAAACTAAATCAATAAATCTTGGGTGAGTTTATAAATAGTTTTCCTTTCAAATTACGATATTTTCTGGGAAGCATGATTCCAAATTCACATTTATCACAAGAAATACC
>JBDREC010000097.1:0-32839 GCA_043820105.1 Pseudomonadota bacterium | reverse complement strand
AAAGTTATTGACTTTGAATGCAAATCTGCTCCAATATAACTATTCATTGCGTCTCTCCTTCTTGTATCTTAATAATAATATTGTTATACAACAATTTATACAGAAGCGAGAGATGCTTTTCATTATAATGGCACTAATTTCACATGATACTAAAGAGCACTTTCATTTTCGTCGAAAAACTGGCTTGCGTACTTTAGAAGATTCAACTCTTAGCACTCATAACTTGTATCCATCTATAGATAACTTTCATTCAATCAGAATATTTGAAAAGGACGATTGCCCTATGGATTATGGCCTTGGGTTTAGCCCTAAGTCTGAACTTGGTACAAGAGAGATTCCTTTATCTGAACGCTCTATCAGATTTATTAAGACTCAATTAGAAAAGCACAAGAAGGATAAGATCTATGGTGTGATTGGAAAAAGAAATGAAGATTTTGAATTAGTAGAATATCCCTTTTTATTTCCATACTACGACGGCATCTTGAAGAAATGGCTTAGAAGAAAAACATTTATTAGAGCGTTCCACACCTTGATTAAAACTGCTGTAAATGAAACAGATATTAAACTGGATGGAAGAGTTATTCCTCATGATTTAAGAAGGAATGTAAATCTTTGGTTAAGAGAAAAAGGATTTACAGGTGATGAAGCTGCATTTTGGCTTGGGCATACTCTTGAGACCAATGAGAGAAATTATCTTGCTATCAGTAAAAAGCAGGAACTTTTAAGATCAAAGACTCTTGAAAAGGCCAGAAAATTGCTGAATTTTGGGAAGCCACAATTAGAAGTTGTAAGAGTAGATTTTCAGAATAAAAAAGCAATTTCTTGGCATAAAAGCTGAGTACATTCTGAGTACATAGCAATAAAACGAAAAAAGCGACTCATCGAATAAACAACAAGTCGCTTAAATCATTTGAACATTTCAATCGGGGCGACTGGATTTGAACCAGCGACCACTTACACCCCATGCAAGTGCGCTACCCGGGCTGCGCTACGCCCCGTTGTGATAACATCGAAACATATTCGATTTAGGGTATATATGATTTTAGAATTTTGAAGTCAATTATTATTAGAAAACAAAAAAAGATAAGCTTATAATATAATAGTATACTTTAATTAATTATTCCTCATATGCTTAATCCTTAATATCTGTGATTCTGTTATTGATATATGTACTTTGCTTTAAGGTCTCACCTACAGAGTATTATATCCAGGCAACAAATTGCCTTCTTTAAAAAAAACTTCAAAGGATTTCTTTTATGAGTTCTTTAAAAATTAAAATTAGGTGGGAATAGTTCCTACACCACATTCATCACCCGTATCACCAGTAGAATTTCCTGATCCTTCAATGCAATTAGATCCAGGAGTTAAACTTGTATTTAGACCATTTGTACAACTACACGATGAGTTTTCAGTTCCGTTTTGGCATGCAGCATCGTCAACGCCTGATCCTGTTCCGCAAGCCCCCGCTGAGTTCTCGGCTCCGGAACGACAACCCCAAACTGTGGTATTTCCACTTCCGCTGTTACAATAAGACAAAGGATTTTCTTTTATAAAGCTTACTAATTTTGGAATTTTATATATCATCATGATTATAATAATCCACTTATTTTAATTATTTTTAAATATTCAAAGTTGAGCTAAGTGTCAAGTATTAAGGTGTAATTTATTATTGAATGATATTATAGATAAACTCCCAAACCGGTTCAACAAGCAACTCTAACGAATTTTCATGAGCCCAGTGATCAAAGTGGGCGAAGTCTTCAAATATATTTTCATGCTGATTATCAAGATATCTGTAATAGGCTCTTTGGCTTGAATCAGCGATAGTGATATTTATATTTTCAAAGGGATCATTTTTGTTGATTAATCCCATGAGATAATAGATTTCTTCACTTCCTAAAAGCTTAATCGAGTCATTGGTGTAATCACCCACTCCATTGCCTGCTTCAATTATTAATGTGGGGGCAGTGTAATTATAAAGGTTTTTATAATGTTCATCACTTCTAGAAAATGTTTTGTAAATATCAACATAACATGCTCCTATATCGTAATAATTAACACGTGCAGCAAATGAATTGATTTTAGCTTCTGAGGCATATTTGAAATGATTGTCTTCACTGGGAGTCGTTTTTCTATACCATGGCGAAAGCCCAAATGGTGCATTTACGACAGAATTGAAAATGTCATAATACTCAGATAATTTTTCATTAAAAGTATCCTCACTAATGATTTGATCAGAATTCAAAATGCTATTATTTTTGTGTGCTTTTCTAAACTTTGAGCTTGGCATTGAATAGGCAAGTTGAAAATTTGAAGCTATGGCAAAAGTATATGAAGCCATTTTATATTCAGCAATGAAATTTTCTTTCTCTTGATCATTATTGGGATTAAGATAAATCAAACCATCATAAATAATTGCTCCTTGATAAGCACCAGGATCTTTGTTTAAGAGGGTGTATTCAATAATTCCTCCCATTGAAAAGCCGAAAATAAATGGCTTTTCATCTTTCCAGGTTTTTGCAATTTCTTCTCTTAGTTTATCAATGTCTTGATGATATTGTAAAAGGTCCCAGGTTTTCATTTTTTTACATGCTTTATTAAAGCTTAATAAAGAGCAGTCATTTTCCAGTATGCCCATGGTTCTTGGCGAATATCCATATACATCCATTCCTTTATAAGCTAAATATCCAGCGATTGATTCTTTTAATTCACCAATTTTAAAAAAGTCAAAATTTGAAGCAGATGGCGGAAGCAAGATTATTGAAGCTTTTAATTCTTCTTTTTGAACTGGTTTCCATTTATCTATTGGATCTGTTGCATGTTCATTGACTAATTCTACTTCAACAAGCCTAGAATAAAAATATCTATCAAAATCACATTCAGCATTATCATCAAAAACAGTATAGGAATATTCTCCTAAATAGAGTCCTGTATCAATTTCTGTTACTTTTAATGATACTTCAACTTTGCCAGCCTTTTCTAAGTCAAAAGCAAATATGTTTAAGGAAAAAAATAATAAAATTAGAAATATTTTTATAGTTTTCATTTGGCTATCCCACAATTTATTTATGCAAAATTAAGTTTATTCACTCATTCTATTAATAACACTATCTATTACATTTTCACCTTGATCTAAGGCTTTCAAACGCCATTGTCTATCACTCGGATAAAACATTTCTCTGAAATCATCCTTAACTTTGATTTCATCGGCCTTGCCTTTATATCCATTGTGATAACCCTGGTTTTCTGCTACAAAGCGCCTTACTGTTTCAATTGCCCCTGTTGTTGTTTGTGAATCAAGTGTTCCAAACTCAAGTGCCATCTGCATGCAAGATTGCACTTCATCATGGCAAAGCTTTGTAACAAAATCAGCAAAGCCTCCATGAATAGTGTAAAATTCAGGATCTAAATATGGTTTATCTATAGGAACATCTTGAAAAATATAATCCCTAATAAGTTCAAGCTCCTCATCCCTTGAGGGCATTGCAATCATGTGAAGCTTGCCTCTTTCGCCATAAGCTGTGTGAATATCAAGAACCATAACTTTTTCATAAGAAGGAAGAATGTTTAAAAGAATTTGCTCAACATCTTTGTTTTGACTTTCAAAGTCCTTGCCACCAAAAAAGACTCCTTTTGAATGAACATATTGACCCTGGGCAATGGCTTGAGTCAATGCAGGTTTACCGTATTTTAAAATATTTAGAAGAGCAGTCATAAAAAATGGATCTTTGGCATTATATTTATGTTCTGGATTTAAAAGGCCAGTGACTAAATCATATCCTTCATTTTGAATTTCAAATAGTTCATGGCTAATGTCAAAATTGCGATTCATGTCAACATTGTTTTCAGAAGCTCTTCTTGAATATTTATAACCCCAAGGATTGACTGAATGGATAAATAAAAAGCCAAGCTGCGAGTTATCTAAATCGTATTCCGCTATTAATTTATTCATATAAAATCTTTGTAAAGCAGAGCCAACATGGCCTTCTATGCCGTGGACTCCTGAGCTAACAATGATTAAATTCTTTTCTTTTTCAAGTGCTGGGATATAGACGTAATTAAATGTAAGATCATCGTCTGTTGTGCAGGCAACATTAATTTCACCTTGATATGATCCTTCAATTGATTGGCTTTGGATAAGTAAATTCCCAAGTTCAACAAATTCTTCTCTGCTTTGTTCATATGTCTCATTAAAATATTTAAGCCTTTGACTTTCAAATATTAAGTTCCGAACTTCCTGGTTATCTGTGACTTCACTTAATACTTCTACATTTAATTCAAAAAGTTTGGTATCAATAATAAGGTTTAGTAATCTGATAATTTCCAGATCTCTTTTTGTAATATTTTCTATGCTTCCAGCCTTTTTAAAAGCTTCTTGAAATAAAATGTTTATTTGAGCTAATTCATTTACATGAATTGGGAATTGTTTTTGAATCAAATAAGGAATATCCATCCATCTTAAATATATTTTTGCTTCAAGCTCAGAGACTATACCATCACTATTGATGTCAAAAGAGTAATTATAAACATCCTTTGAATTTTTATCAATTAAGCCATTTCCGTCCTTGTCTTTTAGATCTAGTATGGAAAACAAGCTTGAAGTATCATAAGTAATATCAACAAACTTTTCATAAAATCGCAATGGTTTGGTAAATAGTGATGTTGTGATAAGTAAAATAAATATCAAGAAAAATATAAATTTGTTCATAAAAGTCCACCATCGAGGTTGTTTAGGTTTATTGGGGAATAATAAGTTTGAAGCAACCTGTCAATAAAAATAATGCGCAGCGCCAGGGCAGGGGTGTTGTTGAAGATGCTTTGGATTGTTTGATGGTAAGGCCTTCATTAAAATATTTACTTATCTAAGATCTATTCATCAAATCCAGTCCCCAACAAGACACTAATTGTTCCATCATTTTCATTAGCTGTAACAATATCAGGAGTTCCATCTCCATTAATGTCTCCAGCAGCAACTGAAACAGGGCCATCTCCAACACTTAGCAATTCTTCTCCCCCAAAGGTTCCATTTCCCATTCCAATTCTTATGCTAACTGTATCATCTTCTGTGTTTGCAACTATTAAATCGAAAATACCATCACCGCTTATATCGTATAAAATAAAATCACTTGCATTGGCACCAGTAACATAATTAGTTTCACTTGCAGTGAAATTTCCATCTCCATTTCCTTCATTTATGAATATACTAAGTATACCAGAATAGCTATCGAGTGTCATTAGGTCAGTATATTCATCACCGTTTATATCTTCTCCTTGTATAACTTCAGGGTATAAAGTCTCATCTTCAAAAAAACGATATAAGGCATCGCTATAGTAGGGATAATCCCCATCTCCCGAGCTCAAGCTTCTATTTACACCAAGATCATCAATATAGTTATAATTTGGGTTAGTGGCTGTAATAGCAATATCATCATAATCATCTTCTGCAGAGTTTATAGGTTCATCTAAATTACCGAGATATACATCATGATGAAAGATTGAGCTTGAAAGAGCAGAATGAGATATACCAAAAGAACCAGTACCATCTCCCATTGCATAATAAGTGAATGCAGAAGAATCACTTGAAGAAACAGCTATGTCTAAATTCCCATCTCTATTAATGTCCCCAAGAGCAACTCCAGTCATGTTGCTATCCGTTCCCATAATTGATTGGTAGAATTTATAAGTTTCATCAGTACAATCAAATCTAGCATTCCCTGAGCCTGTATTTAAAAATTGATATGTTTCATCTCCACTATCAAAAATTACAACAACATCGTCTAAACCATCATTATTAATATCCCCTAGTTCCAATCCACTTGGATTAATTTCTCCAAATGGTAGGCAGGAAATAAAAGGATTTCTTCCTATTGCTGTATCCAAACCTTCTATTGCTCCATATAAAATTGTTATATCTTTTGATCCAGCATTTGCAATCACAACATCAGCGTAACTGTCCCCATCCATGTATCCAACTTTTAGTTCTACAGGTGTAATTGGATCAGGAAATCCTCCAGCATTTCCTGATGAATCATAAGTAAGTGCGCTTGCAAAATGTAAACCATCATCTGCGTTTATTTCAAAATCATGTGTGGATATGTATTCGCGTTGAAGATTATTGCCATCACTATCTTCTGCAACAGTTCTAATTCTGATTTTGCAATCTGCTTGAGAAGTAAGATACTCATCGTCTGGAGTGATTGTGAAAACTGTATTTCCCTCTGAGGGAATAGGTGCACTTCTCATTTTAATACATGTTGAAAATGCATCACAAGAAACATTGAAAGTACCATCGCAATCACCGCCTGTAACATCTGTGTCAATGGTGCCAGGAATCATTGCTTCTGAAAATGTTACAGAAAAATAACTTGTATCAAAAACACCTCCTTCTTCATCTGCTGGTACTGTTGAAACAATTGTTGGATATGTTATTGTTTCATCATCTTCATCATCTTCTGTTTCTGTTACATCATCTTCATCAACTTCTGTTTCAGTTCCATCTTCTTCATCTCTACTACCACTTTGGCTTTGCGCTTCATCTTCAACTTCAAGCTCTTCTAAATCATCAAGTTCTAAGGTTTCACTTTCACCAGCACTATTCGTTGTGATAACAGAAAAAATTGAATCAATTCCTACTGCAAACATTACAATTTCGATACTGGATACATCAGCTGGAATTACAAAAACAATTAAGGTACTGTCTTCATTTAAATAAATTGGAATTTCAAAAACCTCGCCATCAATGATTGCCAAGGCAATCATTGTAAAGTCAGGTGTTTCGGAATTTTTGTAATCTTTCAAAAATGAAGGTATTGCTCCTGGAATAGCCCCTGGAATAGCACCTGGAATAGCACCTGGAATAACTGCAGGGATCGCTCCTGGTATTGCAGAAGGAATTGCACCTGGAATTGCACTTTCATCAAAAAGGTCTAAGCTAAGTGAACTGATGTCTTCTGACAAGAATATATTATCAGCTGTTCTAACAGCGTTGCCATCAGCGTTGCTAAAGGAGATTTGAATACCACTAGCGTATTCAGCATTGTCATAGGAGATAGTAATTCCGTTTTCTGTCAAATAATCCACAAAGTCTTCTTCAAAAAACAAATTAAGGGCAACGTTTGCATCTTCTTCTAGGGCAGTATCAGGAATTCCTAAATTAACTCCATTTGTAGTAATATTAGCTAAAACGCGGGCTAGCACATCTTCTGTTACAGAAATTGTTGTTGTTTCTGTGCTTGAACCATCACCTGTTGTATCAGTTGAATCTGTAAGTCGTGAACATGAAAGGAAATAAATTGATAAAAATACAATAAAAATAGTTGTTATAAAACTTTTTATGCACTTTACTTTCACAATTTCCTTCTTAAAATATCGATATCTTACAATAATTTGAATTTTTTAAAGTTAATTAATTATACCAAAATATATCAATAGAATCTATGTTAAAAATCACAAATTGGCATTTTTTTTGATACAAAAACCAAGGCTATTTGTCCAATTTAATCTAAGAGTTACGCCAGAGCGATTCTGTCTGAATTTATAGAGCGAGGATGGAATTATCCTTTTATGAAAATGCTTTCAAAAACAAAATTGACCTGCCTGCCACTTTTTGCGCTTTTTGCGTAAAAAGCCCTAAAACACCCCATTTTAATTTATAGAAACTACAAAGCGATATAACCTGTTGAAATTATGGGCACATGTTTTTTATGTTACATGGCATCATTAATGCAAACAATTGGATATTGAAAAACAAAGCACCATTGATTTTAAAAATCATTGCTTTGATAATTATTATTATAAACATCAAAATGAGGTAAAATATGTTTAATGCAAAAACTAATATCTTTATATTATCTTTCATATTATTTGTAAGCTGTAATTTGCTTGCCACAAGCAAAAATCCCAAAATACTTATGGTTGTAACAAGTTCAAAAGGCGAAATTCCCAGTCATCAAACAGGTTACTGGGCAGAGGAGCTTGTAGTGCCCGCAAAATTATTCCAAAATGCTGGATTTGAGCTGGTACTGGCTTCTCCCAAAGGGGGCAAGCCTCCTGTTGATAGAAGTAGCATTATCAATTCAGAAGATGAAAATATTAGAAACATAATCCACTTCATTGAAGCCAAAGAAAACATAGCCTTTTTCAACAGCAAAAAACTTAGTGAAATTAAAAAACCTAGAACATTTGATGCAATTTTTATTGTTGGTGGACATGGGGTTTTATGGGACTTAGTTGGCAATATTGAGCTACAAGGAATTGTTTCAGAATTCTATAAAGATAAAAAAATTATATCAGCGGTTTGTCATGGACCAGCAGCATTAGTAGATATCATGATCGACTCAAAACCAATAATTCAAGGATATAAAATTACGGCTTTTTCTAATGAAGAAGAAACACAAGCAGAAGGTTTTATTCCAGGTATATTAGAAGTAGTTATTAATTCGCCTCTTAAAGGCTTATTGCAAAACAGAATAACTGAAAATGGCGCGGAATATGATTCAAAGAATCCATGGTCATCTCATGTTCAAGTTAGCGGTCCCTTTATTACAGGGCAAAACCCTCAATCATCAGAAGATACAGCAAAAGCTGTGATTTTGCAACTACTTAAAAAATCAAATCCAGCGATAGATAATTTTATAAATAAAATCTCAGACACTTTAACAACTGGTCAATTTAGCAGTGTACCTGTTGAGCTCGAAAATATTAAAGGAAAAATGAGAAAAAATCAGATTTACTCTGTTTTCAAGCATGACAAAGAGGTCAACTGGAAAAGTGGAAATTCCACCCTATATATTGGCAAAAGAAAAGAACAGTATTTAAGAAAAGAGTTTTTTACAGAAATGAAAAATCATTTAGCATTAGCAAAAAATGCCTTTTCAAATGAATGTATCAACTCTTATCTGGTAATGCTTACTGATGATTTTGAAATTGCTTTTGCAAATTGGAAGGACAATGAAACAAGAGTAAGGTGTTTGAGTGCAGATTCAAGTCAAGCTGCGCTTAGTGATGCAAACAGAATTATGGATGGCACTTTGTGGCTGGCAGATGCAAATGTAATTATAGATTATTAAAAAAATGTGGCATATTTTAAGGAGCTAACATCTGTTAAACTCCTTGCCCCAATGTGTACTAGTTTCGATTGGGTTTTAATGGTTCAATCGTCTAATAAAGCCAATGATAAATGCAGCGAAGCTGCAAATAATATTACAGGAATTTATTGCTATTTGAAACTAGGGTTTCAATAAATGAATCATGTAATCTCGTGTAGTATGGCTGCTCAAAATGATGAAGAGTGACATCCAATTTATATTTGTTGTATTTTTTTTCTATTTTTATGCCATGCTTTTCGTTAACTAGGTGTATGGGGATTACAGCTTTTCCAAGACCGTTTTTTACACCATCTAAAATGCCATAGCAATCGGACATAAAAGATCTTTCATATTTAAATTTCTTATCCTTTTGGGTTGCAAAAAAGTCACTTGTTGCTTTGTCTTCTGGGTTATTGTCTAGAAAGATATTAGGCGGCGTTTTTTGTTTTTTGCATGAAATTACAACATATTCTTCATTTCCAAGAAAGTGTGACTTAATATTTGTTTTTTCTAATACATAGTCCATGATTATATAATCAACCTTAGCCTGTTTTAATAAATCTGGCAATTCTGCCATGGGCTTGCAAATGAACTCACAATGAATCTTGGGATTTTTTCTAATTAAAGGAGCAAGGGCTGGAATTATAACTGACCTAAATATTGATGAATAACTGCCAATTCTCAATGATCCAGCGAGTTCTTTGTCATCATTATTAAAGAAATCATTTAAAAATTCTTGTTCTAACTTTTCTTTTGTCAGGCAATAGGTGAGAAGCTTTTTGCCTGCTTCTGTTAATGAAATATCTGAGGGCTCTCTTATAAATAATGTATGCTCAAGTTGATCTTCAAGTGCCTTTATTCTCTGTGAGAGGGCAGATTGAGTAATGAAAATTGATTCAGCTGCTTTTGTAAAGTTCAATGTTTTGCATAGTGCCAAAAAGGCTTCAAGATAATTTGATGATAAAATTATACCCATAAGAAAACCTAATAGAGATATTAAATTAATTAATTTTACTTATGATAAGCTTTTTGTTAGGTCTTTGTCAAGTTAACAAAGTATGGGTTTTTAAGATGCTTAAATTACAAAATTGGATTTTCATAGAATTGAAACTGAAAAGATTACTTTTTTCATTTACACTTGAGCATATGTTGAAATATAAAATTGTTAAATTTATTTATGGAGATTGAAAATGAATATTAAAAATTTACTTAATAAAATTAGTATTGTTATGTTATTCAGTTTAAATATATTGGCTAGCATAGAACATGTAAGTTTTGAAAACAAGGATCAGTATATAGCAGATATAAAGGTTGCAATACATTCAAATGTAATGACATGCAACTATAAATGGTTTGCTCATAAATTAGATTCCATTGAGCAAATTGCAAGCAAGCATGATCTTGATAAAGTTGAACTTGTTAATAAGATTATGGGGGAAATTGGCCAAAAAGAAGAAATATCAAAGACTAATGGTCAAATATGGTTTGAGCTTGCTTATTATAAGGCTCAATTAGGTCCTGAAAAAGCTGAATGTTATAATATTGCTATGCTTTTAGAAGAGATTTTAATAAGTCAAAATGCAGAAAATTCTGAATATATAAAGGAGTATATTGAAAAATCAGAAAAAGAAAAAATAGGCTGTAAAAGTATGCACTATGAAATAAGTGATAATGGCGTTGAATTTATGTGTGAAGGTCCTTTTCATCACTTTATGAAAGTTCGATCAAATGATGGAAATGAAAAATATATCAGCTCTATATATTATAAATCTTTTGATTGATATTTCATTAAAATGTAGTTCAAAATAATTCCCACAAGACCAGCAAGCCCAATGCCACCAGGGCAATAACTTCCAATTGAAAGTTGCATATCTCCGATTCCCAAGACTAAAATAGTAGAAACTATAACAAGGTTTTGAGCTTTTGACAGGTCTACTTTTGCCTTAACCAAGGAATTAATACCAATTGTTGCAATCATTCCAAATAGCAAAATTAATATGCCACCCATAACTGGAATTGGAATTGTTTTTAAAATGGCACCTAACTTTCCCAAAAAGGAAAGTGTGATCGCTGTAAAGGCTGCTATTACCATGTAGAGTGGCTTAAACGATTTTGTTAAAGCAACACAAGGAATGGAAAACCATGCAGCATTTTCAACAATTGAAAAATCAATAACACCAAAGAAAATAGACAAGAAATATCCAACTAGTATTCCGGTTAATATTGGGATGTTGGATAAAAACTTTTTACCAAATAAAACAACTGCAATTGCTGTTGCAAATGAAACAAATGCAATGAAAAAAATTATCTTGAATTATATGTGGGGATTTCCTCTGGCATCTCTTCAACGCAAATCGTAATTGTATCATCGTTATTGATTGAGCGAATATATGGATTTCTCATTTGAGCCAAGGGTTTATCCTCTTGGATTTTTAGTAAAGCGGCTTCGCTTAATAGTTCGCTGAAAAGTTCATCTGCATAATCAAACTCATCAATATTGTTTTTTACATTATCAAAAAGTTCATCGAAACTTGTATTTGTGTTAAAGGCGTATTCTAAGAGAAGATTATATTTCTCTAAAAGTTCATGGACATCATTTGTATTGCCATTGTCAACTGTAAAATCAAATGCCAGCAGTTTTAGCTCTGCAACAATCCCAGGTGAAATATTAAAACTTATCTTTTCAGCAATAAGATCTTCTCCTAAATACGAAATAATTTTTGAGCTAAAGCGATTTGTTTGCGAAAAATAACGAACATTGTTGATTCTTCGATTTTCTTCATCTGGTGTTGATTCAAAGGGTATTAAGGTTAATTCAGCTTCTCCATCAATATAATATGTGTCATTGTTTTCTGAATCATAATGTTGACCTGAAAATTCAAATTCATATTTAATTTCAAGTTCACTCAAGCCTTCTATTAAAACCCCAAGGTAGGCTCTCCCTTGTTTCTCTTCTAAAGCAGGAGAGACTAGTGATTTATCAAAATAATATGAAAAGCTTTGTGAACTGTCGCTGGAATACTCTAAGTCTACTGAATTGGTAGTAGAATTAAAACTGTCCATATTTTTAGGATCATTATCTATTGATGAGATAAAATCCCGCAAGTTGCCAACAAGTGGTGTAATATTTCCAATTTCCTCTAAGTCCTGGGCTGCATAATGCAAGATAAAATAAAGACCTTTTTCAATGATTTCTTCATTATCTGGCATTCGTTTATTTGTGCCATAATAATCAAGTGTTTCGAATAAGTATTCATATAATTGGTTTTCATCAATTGTGGAAGATGCAATCTCATTAATTTTACTTTGGATGGAATCTATCGAATATTTTTCACAGTTTTCAGGAAGCCTGTCTGGGCTTGTAACAAGGCCATCTTCTCCAACTTCTTTGCCATAGTCACCTTGATCAAAATCAGCCCCATTTCCATCTAGGGCTGTTTTTTCACTAGTATTTAATACTCGTGAGTCATTAGCTTCATCATATGTGCCACCACAACCAGATGGAGTGCCATATGAAAAAATAATTAGTAATAAGGATAAAGAAATTAGAAAAATTGATGATTTTAGTCCCATGTTCATAAATGCCCCTTTAGTTCATTTGCCAGATTGCGTTAAATGATACTATTATCATACCATTAATCAAGTAAATTGTAAATCTTTCTGATTATTTTTATCTAATATATTTCTTGTAATCTCCACATTATTGATATAGAAAATTTCTCTTTTTTAAAAATACCTTATTTTAGGTTATCATTTTTATATATCACACTTAGGAGGACTATATGTCTGTTGATTTAGAAAAAGTATTAAGACCTGTGGAAAATCCATTTCCACCATTTCCAGCTAAATATGTAACCTTAGCAAGTGGCGAAGAAATGGTTATCAGGCAAATCTCAAGAGAAGAAACCGTTGACGTAATGAAATATGTAGAACCCTTGATTCATGTTGAAAGGGATTATTATGATATAGTTGCAGCCAGGGTTTATGCTGAACTTTTATCTTATGTCAGATATAGAGTTCAAGATGAATATGTATTAGTTGCTCAAATTGATGGCGAGCTTTGTGCTATTGTTAATGGTCGCTTAGTAGATAAAGATGTTGGAATGAGCTATCACACTCTTTGCTTAAGAAGAGGTCTTAGGATTGGTGCTCATGCTTTTGCAGCTAAAATGGAATATCACATTGATATAATAAAGCAAAAAGAGGTTTTAGTTGTAGCAGAAAGTCCAATTGGTTTTAGAAGATGGATGATTGAATATAAACTTGAAAAACGCTTTCATATTCCGCATGAACTTGGTGGACCACCTTCCTGGTCACTTACAAAGGCACTTTTTGATAGAGCAAGAGAAACATTGGTTGTTGGAAGAAGACCAGTTCCTGAAAAGCTTCTTGAAAAAGCAAAAGCTGGGATTTTACCACCATCTGATCCTCCAAAACCTCCAATAGATTTGATGGCTTGTACAAGAGCAATGGGTGACCCCACTGGCACTGCTTTAATGTCTCAGAAGTGGATTCAGGATAATAAAAAAGAAGAGGGGGGTAAAAAATGAGAAATGTATATGTAGCAGGCATTGGAATTACGAGTTTTACACGGCTTGAATATCCCTTGTCTGAAATTGCATCCTACTCAGGTATGATGGCAATGAAAGATTGTGGCTTAAATAAAATGGATCACGTTTTTGTTGCAAATATGGGTTCAGGAAGAGTTAACTCTCAAACTGGCTTGGCTTCTGCTGTTACATGTTCTTTGAATTTGATACCAGCTGGAGCAACTTCCATTGAAAATGGACCAGCTTCTGGAGCTAGCGCAATTATGCAAGGATATACAGCGATTGCTTCAGGCTTATGCGACACTGTAATGGTAATTGGTGCTGAAAGAATGAGAGAAGTAAATAATTTAGATGCAACTGACTTTGTGTCAACTTTATCTCATCCTTTAGCTGAATATATTTATGGCGTGACTCTTCCATCTTTAGCTGGAATGTTTACAAGATTATATATGGAAAAATATGGAGTTACTGAGAGACACCTTGCAATGGTTGCTGTAAAAAACCATGACCATGCAATGGATAATTTTTACGCTCACTTGCATCAACGCGTGACCTTAGAAGGAATTATTGATTCACCAGAAGCATCTACAAATAATCCAGTTGTAGCTGACCCTCTAAGGTTCTTTGATTGCTGTCCAGTTTCAGATGGTTCAGCCTGCTTGATCTTAACAACAAAAGAAAAAGCACAGACTCTTGATAAGCCTCTTGTCAGCTTAGCTGGCCTTGGTCAAGCAACTGATACTCACGCTGTTTTTGAAAGAGAAGAACCAACTGATTTATTAGCAGTAAGGCGTGCTGCAAAAATGTCTTTTGATATGGCAAAGCTAAAACCAAAAGATGTAAATGTTGCAGAACTTCATGATGCTTTCACAATTCTAGAAATCGTTGAATCAGAAGAAGTTGGTTTTTTCAAAAAAGGTGAAGGGCATTTAGCACTCGAAAGAGGCGAAACAAAGCTTGGTGGAAAAATCCCTATTAACACATCTGGTGGCTTGAAGGCAAAGGGACATCCAGTTGGAGCAACTGGCGTTGGCCAAGCACACGAAATAGTTCTTCAATTAAGGGGTGAAGCTAAAAAAAGACAGGTAAAAGATGCGAAAGTTGGCTTTACTTGTAACTTTGGAGGTTTTGGAAACAACGTTGTTTGCCTTACTTTCGTAAAGGAGGTGTAATCATGAGTTTAAATGTTTATGCATATAAATGTACAGAATGTGGATATCTAAATTACCCTTATCATATGATTTGTAAAAAATGCTCAAAAGGCATGTACGATAAATTTGAGCAAGTCCCACTTCCTAAAAATGGCAAGCTTGTTACTTTTACAAAAACTTTTGCTTTACCAGCTGACTTTGAAGTTGAAGCTTTAAGCCTGGGTATTGTTGAACTTGAAAATGGCGTTAAAGTTTTAGGTCAACTTGATATTGATGAACCTAAAATGGGTATGAAAGTCAAAGGTGAAGTTAAAACTGTTAGAGAAGATGAGTTTAAGAGTAATCAAGGCTTTGTGTTTTATAAAGCGTAAGAATAGTACGGTGTACAGCGTACGGCGTATATTGAGCTGTCATCCTGAACTTGTTTCAGGATCCCATGAGTAAGGATAAGTTTTAATGCAAAAACTACTTTCAATAGGTGATAATGTGAAGCCTGGATCTTACAGGCTTCATTCTTGCTTCAAAAAAGTAGCTAATTTTGTGTGTGGTGATGATTTTGTATCACTTACTGATCCTTCAATATGCCTTGGGCCTAATAATATTCAGATTCAAGATCTTGATTTATATAATATTGATTCGCTTGAAGTTTCAAAAGATTCCGTGAAAATTAAAGATTTAGTATTTAATTTTGCTAAAGAAGAGCGTTATCATTCTCAGTTTGAAATTAACTTAGAAAAGCTCCAAAATTTTAAGAAGAATGTAGGTTTTTTGAAACAATATTTAGTTCAAAAGGCAGATAAAGCAAGCCTTGTCTTTGTTTTTGATGAAAAAAGGCTTCTTAATTTTAAAATAGGTTTTGCTCAGAATATGGCAAAGCAATTAAAAGATGGAATTAAGAGTTTATTTAATACAAATTTAGAGCATGGGATATATAAAATAAAAGGCCTAGGTTTTGGCTTAACCCCAAGTGGTGATGATTTCATAGCTGGCTTATTGCTTGCTTTAAATATAATTGAAAAAAATAAAGATGTTGATTTAAGTAACTTAAAAGAAAGTATTTTTTCTATTGCAAAAAAAGATGAAGCTTTGTCTTCAAGCTTTTTAAAGCTTGCTCAAGAGGGCAAAGTGATAGATGTGCATAAGAAGCTTATTTTATCTCTTTACGGACAGGATAAACAAGAACTAAAGGCAAGCATTGATGCTTGTATGGATATTGGTAATACTTCAGGATCAGATATTTTAACTGGTCTTGTTTATACAATTGATAACAAAGATAAATTAAGTTGTGATAAGGATTTATTTGCATTAAGAATTGAAAATTGATTGTTAATTATTGATTATTCTAAGGACGCGGGAAATAATCAATAATTAACAATTAATAATTAATTTTCAATTAGGAGAAGATAATGACCATAAAAGGCAAAATCCTAAAAGGAGCCTATTTTGATTCTGTAACACTTATGATTGTTGGGAAAGAGCTTGCTGAGTTTGAAGGTGTTGAAGATGCTGCTGTTGTAATGGGGACAAAGGAAAATATATCAATCTTAAAAAACTCGAATCTATTTGTTGATTACTTCAAAGACGCAAAGGATTCTGATCTTTTAATTGCCGTTAAGTCAGATAATGATAAGGTTTTAGAAGCTGCTTTTTTAAAAGCAGATGAAATTTTAGCTAAGAAATCAGATAGCCAAGATGATGGTGAGGAATTCACTCCAAAAAGCATAGATGGCGCTCTAGGGCAAATGAAAGATGCAAATATGGTCATGATTTCAGTTGCTGGAAAATACGCCTTTATTGAGGCAATGAAAGCACTTCAAAACAATCTGCATGTTATGCTATTTTCAGATAATATTAGCATAGAGCAAGAAGTTGAATTAAAAGAATACGCAAACAAAAAAGGGCTTTTAGTAATGGGACCTGATTGTGGAACAGCTATTATAAATGGCATCCCATTAGCTTTTGCAAATGTTGTAAATAGAGGGGATATTGGTGTTGTAGCAGCAGCTGGAACAGGTTTGCAAGAAGTGACTACAATTGTTTCAAATAATGGTTGTGGAATATCTCAAGCAATCGGAACTGGCGGCCGTGATGTTAAAAAGGAAGTTTCTGGTCTTATGTTTATTCAAAGCATAAAGGCTTTAATTGATGATGAAAATACAAAAGTAATTTTACTTGTATCAAAACCTCCATATGAAGATGTTATTAAAAAGATTGCTTTAGAACTTGAAAATACAGAAAAGCCAATTGTTTCAATATTTTTATCTGCTCCAAAAGGTCTTCTAAAGGGCAATAAAGTGTATGAAGCTGAAACCTTAGAAGAGGCCGCAATGGCCGCTGTCTGTTATTCAAAAGAAGTGAATCCAATAAAATTAAAAGATAATCTTAGTGCAAGAAGTATTGAAATAAAAACCAAGGCCATAGTTTTTAAAGAGAAATTAAATGATCAGCAAAAATATATAAGAGGCTTGTTCGCAGGCGGCACATTTTGTACAGAAGCTCAACTTATTTGCAAAACTAAATTAAATGAAATTTATTCTAATGCACCGCTACCAGGTTTAAATCAACTTGAAGACTCAATGAAAAGTGTAGCCCACACAATTATTGATCTTGGAGAAGATGAATTTACGGTTGGCAGACCTCATCCAATGATTGATTTTACCTTAAGAAATAAAAGAATTTTAGAAGAAGCGAAAGACCCTGAAACAGCTCTGATCTTGCTTGATGTTGTCTTAGGTTATGGTTCAAATATGAATCCTATTGATGAATTAAAGGATGTACTAAAAGAAGCCCTTGGTCAAGTTCCAGTTATTTGCTCAATAACAGGAACAGATAAAGATCCACAGAATAGAAGCCTTGTGAAAAATGCTTTGGAGGAGCTCGGAGTTGTTGTTCTGCCGTCGAATGCTGCAGCTGTTGAGTTTAGTCTTGAAGTGGTTGCTTAGTTAAAGCTCCAAAATTAATTATTAATTATTAATTATTGGTTATTAATTATTTGAAAACGTAAAATAATTAGTAATTAACAATTAATAATTAATAATTAATGAGAAGAAAACATAAAAGGAGAAATAAATGTCTATAAATGAACTTTTTAAAAAAGAACTAAAGGTTATCAATGTTGGATTAAAATCTTTCAAAGAAACTTTGGATAACGAGGGTGTTGAATCAGTACAAGTTGATTGGAAACCTGGTATTGATGTTGATCCTATGATTTTGAGTAAAATTAATAAGAATAAAGATAAGATAAAAAAGGCTAATAAAGAAGCTTGTGATATTATTTTAAATGGAAAACCATACTTAGTTGGAATGGACCTTGCTATAAATGTTATTCCCGGGATGAAAAAAAATCTTATCCTTCACGCTGGACCCCCAATAACATGGGATAGAATGTGTGGACCAATGAGAGGTGCAATAATTGGTGCCTTAAAATATGAAGGATTGGCAAGCAATGATAAAGAAGCTGAAAAACTCGCCTCTTCAAATGAAATTGAATACGCTCCTTGTCACGAGCATAGTTCTGTTGGGCCAATGGCAGGAATAGTTTCTGCATCAATGCCTGTTTTTATTTTAAAGAATGAAGAATATGGAAATTTTACTTATTGTACAATGAATGAAGGCCTTGGAAAAGTTTTAAGATATGGTGCATATAGTGATGATGTTATAGAAAGACTGAATTGGATGAAAAATTATCTTTATCCAACATTAAAAACAGCGATTGAAATCCTTGGTAAAATTGATTTAAAAAACATCATTGCTCAGGCTCTTCATATGGGAGATGAAGTTCACAATAGAAATAGGGCTGCTACGTCTTTGCTTTACAGGACACTTGCTCCAGCAATTGTTAAGACCTGTGCTGACAAAGAAACCTGCGAAAAAGTTTTAGATTTTATAAACAACAATGATCATTTCTTCTTAAATTTATCAATGCCAGCATGCAAATCAGTTTTAGATCCTGCTAGAAAAGTCAAAAACTCTTCAATTCTAACTGTAATGAGTAGAAATGGAACAGATTTTGGCATTCAAATAGCAGGTACTGATAAAAAATGGTTCACTGGACCTGCTTTGGTTCCAGACGCACTCTTTTTTCCTGGCTTTACAAAAGAAGATGCAAATCCGGACATTGGCGACAGTTCAATAACAGAAACTGCTGGGCTTGGAGGCTTTGCAATAGCTGCAAGTCCTGCAATAGTTCAATTTGTAGGCGGCTCAACAGGTGATGCTATTTCTTACACAAAACAAATGTATGAAATCTCAGAAGCTGAAAATAATGTTTATCAAATACCATATTTAAATTTCAGAGGAACCCCAACTGGAATTGATCTTATAAAAGTTATTGAAAAAAATATTCTGCCCTTTATTGACACAGGAGTAGCTCACAAAGAACCAGGAATAGGGCAAGTAGGAGCTGGTGTTTTAAATGCATCAGTTGAACCATTTATAGAAGCAATTAAAGGCTTTGCAGAGTCTTTGCAATAGAAATAAAAACAAAGGAGTACTAAATGGACAACAATGAATTCTTTAAATTTATGGATAATATGAAAGTTTTTGATTTAACTCAAAGATTATCAATACACACTCCCCCATGGCCAAGCTATATGCCACTTGGTCTGCAATATTTTAAAAGATTAGCTGGTGCTCATATGGGACAAGGGGCTAATGGTCAAATCGTTACAACTAGTAACCATGTTGGAACACACATAGACGGCGAAATTCACTTTCATGCCAATGGAAGAACAATTGGAGATGTTCCTTTGCATGAATGGATAGGTCAGGCAGCTGTTGCAGATATTTCAGATCAAGTCGGTGATTATGATTTATATTCACCTGAAATGATTATGGATAAAGTTGAAGTTAAAAAAGGTGATATTTTAATTATTAATACTGGGTATAACAGATATGGTTGGGATCAGGAAGAATCTGACGAACTTAGATATTTTGTAAGGCATCCAGGACCAGATCCAGAATTTCATAAATGGGCTCTTGATATGAAATTAAAATGGATAGGTGTTGACTGTGGAAGCGCTGATCATCCAATGAACACAATTATTAGATCTTGGCATCCTGCTGCTTTTGCAGATTGTGAAGCAAAAATTAAAGATAAATATGGCAAAGGTTGGGATGAACTTTTTCCACAAGAGATTTACTATCAAGTAATGCATCTTAAGCTTTTTCCAAAGAAACTTGTTCATGCTGAAAACTTAGGTGGTGAGCTTAATGAAGTTAGCAATAAAAGAGTATGGATAGGCTTATTTCCATTAAGAGGAATTGAGCTGGAATCAAGTATGTGCAGGGTTGTGGCTTTTACACCACCAGAAGATTAGTGGTAAGTGGTAAGTGGTAAGTTCAGGAGGTCATCCTGAACTTGTTTCAGGATCCAAAGTGTAAAATAGATAGTTAAATGTTTAGACCGTACTTTGTACGCTGTACACATATTTTAAGGAGCTAATAAAAATGCCAATATCAAATGATTTTGAATATTTTAAAGTTAAATCAATAAAGGAAGCTTGTGCTTTGCTTGATAAGTATAAAGGCAAGGCAAAGATTCTAGCAGGTGGTACTGATTTGATTGTATGGTTAAAAGAAGATATTGTTACATGTGATGCTGTTATTGATATTAAAAAAATTAAAGACCTTGATAAAATTGAATTAAGAGATGGCAAGCTGTTTATAGGTGCTTTGGTAACTTTTAATCAGCTTATTCAATCAAAGCTTGTTAAAAAAGAAATTCCAATTCTTTGTGAAGCTTCAAAGACTGTTGCATCTAAGGGGCTAAGGAATAGGGCAACACTCGTTGGAAATATTTGTGCTGCTGTTCCAAGCTGCGATGGAGCTCCTGCTTTACTTGTTTATGAAGCGGAAGTTTTAGTAAAAAGTTCAGAAAATGAAAGAGTAGTAGACATTAACAAATGGTTTGCTGGACCTAAAAAGTCTTGTTTAAAAAGTGATGAAATTGTTGTGGGTATAGAAATTCCATTGTCAAAAAATGCAAGCTATGGCTCATATCATAAACTAGGCAGATATAAAGGCGAAGACCTTGCTCAAGCTTCTGTTGCCTTTCTAGCTTTAAATAATAAGGAATATAAGCTTGCTTGTGGAGCTGTTGGCCCTGTTCCTTTTAGGGCTTTAAAAACAGAAGATAAATTAAGAAATAAAACTCTTAATAAAAAACTTATTAGTGAGGCAAAAGATGTTTTGCTTAAAGAAATTTCACCTATTACTGATATTCGTTCTTCTAAAGAATATAGAAGTCATATGATTGGAGTTATGTTTGAAGATGCATGTTTGGGAGGTGGAAAGTGAAAAAAACAATTAATATTAAACTAAATGGCGAAAAGTTTTCTGCTGATGTTGAAGCAAATGAAATACTTCTTGATGTAATTAGAGAAAAGCTTGGCGTAAAGAGTCCAAAATCAGGTTGCGAAAGAGGTGATTGCGGTACATGTACAATTTTACTAAATGGAAAAACTGCAAGAAGCTGTCTTATATTGGCAATTGAAGTAGATGGTCAGGAAATTGTTACAGTAGAAGGACTGAATAAGGCAAAACTATCAAAGCTTCAAAAATCATTTTTAAAAAACAATTCTTTTCAATGTGGATTTTGTGCTCCTGGAATAGTGCTGTCTGCTACTGAACTATTAAAAGAAAATAAAAAACCATCAGAAGAAGATATAAAAGAAGCTATTGCTGGCAACTTGTGTAGATGCACAGGTTATGAGCAAATTATTAAGGCGATTAAGGAGGTGGTGAAATGACAAAATTCAAACATGTTGGAAAGTCGCCAGAACGAATTGATGGGCTTGAAAAAATTACAGGGGTTGCCCAGTATGTTGATGATATAAATTTTGGGCCAAATCTTTTGCATGCTCATATTGTTGAAAGTCCACACGCTAATGCGATTATTAAAGGGATCGATACTAGCAAGGCTTCAAAGGTTGAGGGTGTTGTTAAGGTTATTACAGGCAAGGACTTTCCTTATAAATTTGGTCTGTATATGAAAGACAGATATATTTTTGCTCAAGATAGGGTTCGTTTTGTTGGTGAACAAGTAGCAGCAGTTATAGCAAAAACTCCTGCTATTGCTAAAAAAGCAGCTAAACTTGTTGAAGTTAAATATGAAGTTTTAAAACCTGTTTTAAATCAGATGGAAGCTATCAAAAAAGAAACTGGTTTAATTCATCCTGATCTGGAAAATTATGAACATGTTCCCTGGTTTTTTCCGACCGGAAAATCAAATGTTGCTCATCATAGAAAAACTAAAAAAGGTGATGTTACAAAAGGATTTAAAGAAGCTGATTTTGTTTTGGAAGATATTTATGAGGTTCCAAGATATGCTCATTGTGCTATTGAACCGCATGTGATAGTTGGTCTTAATGATCACGCAGGAAGGCTTACATTGTGGTCAGCTTCACAGTCACCATTTACTCAAAGAAATTTGTTTGCTGAAACTTTAGCTCCCCTTGGTTTTACTCATAAAGATATCAGAGTAATCACTCCTTATGTTGGAGGTGGATTTGGAGGAAAAGCTGGGGTTTCTATGGAAATTTTAGGAGCAGCCCTTGCTACCACTGTAAAAGGACATCCAGTAAAAGTAAAATGGTCTCGCGAACAAGAATTTTATAATACTTATCAGCGCCAAGGTGTTTTAGCTAAAATTAAAATTGGCGTTAAAAAAACAGGAGAAATAACAGCTCTGCAACATGATCTTTACTGGGACGCTGGGGCTTATGTGGAATATGGTGCCAATGTTGTTAATGCAGGTGGCTTGTCAGCTACAGGCGCATATAAAGTTGATAATGTTTCTATTGACTCGCTTTGTATTTATACAAACTTACCTCCTGGTGGGCCTTATAGAGGTTTTGGCTATTCAGAATTTCACTTTGGTCTAGAGTCTCACATTAATCGTGTGGCTGATAAAATTGGAATGGATCCTGTTAAGTTTAGAAAGATCAATGCTATAAAAGGTGGGGATATTTTAGCATACGGTGCTAAAATGAATCCATGCGGCCTAGCCGAAGCCATTGAAAAAGTCGAAAAAGAAATTGAATGGGGCAAAAAAGAAAAATCAAAAGATCCAAACAAGGCAATAGGAAAAGGTTTTTCTCTATTTTGGAAAGCTCCTGCAATGCCGCCTAACGCTGGAAGTTGTGCCTTTTTAAAATTCAATGAAGATGCTTCTATAAATATTACAGTCGCTGGTATGGAAATAGGGCAAGGCTATCTAACTGTTATGGCTCAAATCGCTGCTGAGGTCTTGGATATTCCTGTTGAAAAAATTAGGGTCGAAACTCCAGACACGGATAGAAATGCTTATGAGTGGCAAACAGTTGGTTCTCATGTTACATGGGGTTGTGGTAATGCTGTTAAAAGGGCAGCACTTGAGGCAAAAGATAGAATATTTGATGTTGTACACAAAGTAATGTGTCTTGAAAAAGATACCTTATATTTAGAAGATGAAAAGGTTAAGTGCACAACAAATCCGGGTTTTGAACTTCCCTTAAAAGACTTTGTTATAAATGGTATTATGACTGATACAGGTCAGTATAAAGGTGGACCAATAATGGGTACTGGTAGCTTTATACCAGAATTTGCCTCTGCTCTATCTGATCCAGAAACAAGCCAGGGTGGAAAGCCAAATGTACATTATACTGTTGGAGCAAGTGCTGCAACCGTTGAAATTGATAAAAGGACTGGAAAACTTGATGTTTTAAAGGTTGTTTTAGCAGTGGACGCTGGATGTGCGATTAATCCAGATCTAGTTAAAGGTCAAATTGTTGGAGGAATAGTTCAAGGTCTTGCTACAGTTTTATTTGAAGACATGCGTTTTGATGATAAAGGAAAAATGCTTAATCCAAATTTTACTGATTATAAAATTCCAACTGCCCTCGACATCCCTGAAAAAATTGTACCAATTATCATTGAAACACCCCAACCTGATGGTCCTTTTGGAGCCCGTGGTGTTGGAGAACACACAATGATTCCTTCTGCTCCTGTTATTGCTAATGCAGTTGAAGATGCATTGGGCATAAGAATCAAAACAATGCCTATAACAGCTGAAAAGATCTGTTTGAACCTTTTAAAATAAACCTTCATCTTATCTCTGTGCCCCTGTGTCTCTGTGTTTAAAAAAAATGAAAAAATCATAAATTATTCATCTTATAGATCATTATTTTATAATTTAATGAGTTTAGGTATCTGCGGACAGATTGATCAAATGGAAATGAAAAAGAACCACAGGGTCACAGAGACACAGAGAAAAATGTTATTGGATTTAGAGTAGAGAAAAAAGGCCAAAAAAAAGGCACTCAAATAAATGAGCGCCTTTTTTTAATTTTCAAATTCAATATAAACTAATATCTTGAACGAAATCCGCCGCCGCCGCCTCTGCGGTTGTCGCTTTTTGGCTTAGCTTCAGAAACTTTAATCTCACGATTATCGAATTCTGTACCATTAAATTTTTCGATTGCAGCTGCTGCTTCTTGGCTTGATGACATTTCTACAAACCCAAAACCTTTGCTTCTGCCAGAATCACGATCAGTGATAACTTTTGCTGATTCAACTTTTCCACATTGTGAAAAAAGTTCTTCAAGTGATTCATCTGTTACTGTGTAGGATAAGTTTCCCACATAAATCTTTTCAGTCATTTAAAACTCCTAAAAAATTTGCTGCACTATAGATCTTTTAATCCTTAAAACATTGCAAGCTGCAGCATTAAATAAACGAAATGCCCTTTTAGACTATCTGTTTCACAATAGCAACAAAAATCGTAGTGCTAAGCCTAACTATTTTTCTGGCTAATTTGTCAACATACCTATTGAAGTTGGCACCATTTGGGTTTTTCTTTTGATGGGCTTTAACTTTGACGAAGTTAATGTTATAAGTATTAAGGAATGAAAACAAGGGCTTAATTAAATCTATGTTTTTTCTTTCTTTGCCGGTTTTTGTCATAAAATCGTTTTTTATCATCTCTTTCCTGCGCAATGGGAGCCTGCATAAATATTGGCTATCTGTAAAAATAATAATATTATTTATGGAATTATATTGGTTTTCTATAAATTCAATAGCTTTTAAGGCCCCTAAAATTTCCATTCTATTATTAGTTGTATTTATTTCTTTTCCTGAAATAGTAAAGTTTTTATCCTTATTAATTATTATACTTGCCCAGGCTCCAATATTTTTTTGAGTATTACAGCTTCCATCACAATAAACTTCAAAAACATTATTTTCATTATTATTATTGTTCATAACTTGCATTTAAAAGGTGTACTCAAATGAGATGACTGGAGGAATGGTAGAATTATAGTTATAGGTTTTATTATTTTCACTTAGGAATAAGCTTTCTGGGTGCAAACGTAGATTCCATGAAATATCTTTTTTATCATCTTTCATTTTATTATTAATAAGCCAGTAAGAAAGAGAAAAGCCTGTGAGTGCCCCTAGAGAACTAGCAGTTAAATATAAGGTGCTATTATCATTTTCTACGTTAGATGCAAGATATGCTATTCCAGCCCCAATGAGACCCCCAGCAACTTCTCCTAGTGTTATTAAAAAACCATCTGTTGTTGAAAAACTTTTGTTGTTAGTTAAATAATAATATGCTGTTCCGAGTCCTAGTACGGAACCAGCTATTGAAGCACCTGCATAAATCTTTTCATTGTCAGTATTAAATGCATCAATAATTGCCATTGGAATATAGGCTCCTAAAAGTCCTGATGCTCTTAAAACATATGCATTACCAACTGTATAAGACTTTTGTTGCGAATAAAAATATCCAAGTCCCAGGCCTGTAGCTGAGCCAATTAAAACGCAACCAGCAGCATTTCTATCATTTCCATCTTCAAAACCATCGATTAAAAAAGAAGCTCCCGCACCCCAGCCAATTCCAAAATCACCCAAAACTCCAAGCAATTCAGCTGAACCTGGTGCTTTGATAATATCTCTACCCAAATAGTATCCCAAAGACATTTCTGATAAGGAAGCCAGAACTCCCAGGCCTGCCATGTTTTCAAAGCGAGTATCAGGGCCTCTAATTAATCTCATTAAAAAGGCACCATGAACAATGCCACGGGTGCCACCATAAACGCTTAGATTAGCAGAGGCTTCTGTAGTTTTAATATATTTTGTGGCAATAATAGGCGCTATAATTCCTGTTGCTGATACAAGCATATAAGTTGCAATCGAGTATTTTTCATCATCAATGTCAAGTGATGCTGGAACAGCCCAACCCCAATACCCAAGCGATAAAAGAGTTGTGCCTGTTAATAATTGATATCTGCCAGATTGCTCTAGTCTATTGAAAATTCCACTCTTATTACTTCTGTCTAGTATTTTGCTTCTTAAATTAATAGCTTCTTCAGCACTTAAATATTGTCGTTGCTTTTTTATCAGATTATCTTCTGAAAAATAAATTTCTAAAATATATTCTTCAGAATCTGTTTCAATATTAGTTTTTTTAAATAAAAGGGCTTTAATAAAATTATCCTTTTCATTAAAAATCAAAAGATCATTATTAAGCTTAGAATCTATTTCAAAAATGTTTTTATCTTCGATAAATGGGCTTTGAATTTCAAGGGCAAAAAGTATAGTAAAATTTAAATTTAGTATAAAAAAAATATAAAAAATTTTTTTCTTCAAAATGGACTCTTTTATAATTAATCAACATAAAACATATAAATAAACTAATAAGTAGTCAATTTTCATTGATTAAATAATTATTAGCTTTTATAATATTTTGCTTTTTTAAATTATGATTTTATAAAGGAGAAAGATATGAAGAAATTCTTAGGTTTGCTAATTATTATTGTTATTGTTTCTGGTTTTACTCTATGTTGTACAAAAACTGAGCAAAAACAGGCTCCTGTTGAAAAGAAGCTAGTTCTTCAATCAAATGAAGATAAAGTTAGTTATGCCATAGGTTTTTCAATGGGGGATTCTCTTAATAAGCAAAAGATTCAAGTTAATATGGATGCTTTAGTTGATGGAATGAAATCAGCTCTTGGTGTTTCAGCGGCTTTATTAACAGAAGATGAAATGCAAAAAGTTTTATATGAATTCCAAAAAGAACAAATGTCAAAAATGATGAAGGAAAGAGAAGAATCCGGGGAAGTAAATAAAGCCGAAGCTGATAAGTTTTTAGAGGAAAACAAAGCAAAAGAGGGTATTAAAATAACTGCTTCTGGTTTACAATATAAGGTAATAAATGAAGGTACTGGTAAAAAGCCTATAGAAACAAGCCAGGTTAAAGTTCACTATGAAGGAACCCTCGTTAGCGGTGAAGTTTTTGACAGTTCATATAAAAGAGGCGAACCAGCAACATTTGGTTTAAATGGCGTTATTAAAGGCTGGACAGAAGGCTTACAGCTTATGAAAGAAGGCGCTAAATATATGTTTTATATTCCATCTGAGCTTGCATATGGTGAGCGTGGAGCAGGAGACATGATTGGTCCAAATGCTACATTAATATTTACTGTTGAACTCTTAGAAGTTTTAGATAAATAATCAACTTTTTGTAAACTGATAAATATATTATTCAATATAGAATTTATTCACTATCATCAAGGCTTGCTTTTAAAATAAAAATATCTAAATTATCATTAGTTGAAGTTATTTCATCCTCTGCATCAGTAAAATCAAAGTCAATTGTTCCATAGAAACCACCAACTACATATAAGTTTTTATTTGCATCAACAGAAATTGATTGAGGGGAATCAATACCTGTTGATCCAATGCTTTCTGTCCAAAGGTATTCAAGGTCTGAGTTATATTTTGTTATAAAAATATCACTAGCTCCTAAAGAGGTGTGTACGTCTTCTTCTTCACCATCATAAAAGGTGTGCTCCTCAGTAAAATATCCAGTAATATATATGTTGTCTTCATTGTCTATAGCAACAGACATTCCACCACCATCAATCAAGGTAATTTCAATTAATTTATCACCATCTGAATTAAGTTTCATGATCAT
This sequence comes from Pseudomonadota bacterium, assembly GCA_043820105.1. Classification (GTDB taxonomy): domain Bacteria; phylum Bdellovibrionota_F; class JAHFAK01; order JAHFAK01; family JBDREC01; genus JBDREC01. The sequence goes on along the minus strand of JBDREC010000097.1, from coordinate 5,097 downwards.
TTGGCCTACAACTGCTAAATAAATATTGTCTCTTGAATCTATTGATAAGCTGTCTGGTTGATTACAAAATGTTCCATCATAGGTAGTCATCCAGTTAAAATTACCGTCTGAGGATATTTTTAATAGGAAAATATAGTCCCCGGCATCTTCTTCTTCATTTTCCATCATACCTGCAGCAATAATGTCATTTTCACTGTTAATTGCTATAGAATAAGCTACTTCATCATAATTTCCACCCCTTTTCGTGGTCCATGCATAAGTTCCATTGCTGTTGATTTTTGAAATAAATATATCTTTTGAGTCTCCTCGTGAACTAAGTTCATCAGTTGATTCTGTAAAGTCAAAGTCTGCTGTTTTTTCAAATTCTCCACTAATATATGCATTTCCTGAAGTATCTACATTAACACTCCTTGCTATTAAATTTCCTGAACATGAAAATGTTTTTGTATAAGCATAGCTGCCATCACTTTCAAGCTTCATCAAAAAACCATCTAATTCGGCTTCAGATGTGTGTGAGTCTTCAATTCCAGATGGATTAAAATTAATAGTTCCCGCATACGCTCCTGCAATAAAAATATTATCATTATCATCTATTGCCATTGAATAAACTTTTGAATAAACTCCTCCGTCTACAGTTTTCGTCCACCCATATTCACCAGCTGCTGTTATTTTTGTTACAAATAATTCTTGATAAGCGATAGATAAATCAGCTACATGTTCATCTTCATCATCTCCATAATCAAAATCAACGTTATATGTATAATAACCTGCGATATATAGGTTGTTTTCACTGTCAATAATAGAGGAAGAAGCAAGGTCAGTACCATTTCCTCCAATAGTTATAGTCCAATCATAAAGGTAGGATTCACTGTATTCCACTTCAACCTCAACTTCTTCTAGGGTAGTGATAGTTTCTGTTTCAGTAACAACATCGCCCAGTTCCAGCCCTGAGTCTTCTAGTAACTCTAATAAATCTTCTTCTGTAAGGTTGTTTACTTCCAGGTTTGATAGGCTTTCTGACTCAGAATTTTGCTCATTTTCTTGGGTTTCTTTTTCTGATGATTCAAGATCATCTAAGTTGGCACGAATTCCCTGAGGACCACAATTATACAATATTAATGATATCAGCAGGATAGCCATAATTAATACTTTTGAGTACATGCACCCCTCCAATTAGAATATACATTTGTATTATATCATTTTTTAAGAATATTTTCTAGCTATTTTTTAAGAACTTTGGGTCTATTATTTATTAAGTAATTCTACTGCATTTTCATTGTTAGTTGAAGAAAAAACTAGCATTGCAGGACAATCACCACAGCAGGTTGAACAATATAGATAGAAAAAGTCGATTTTGTTTTCAGATAGTTTGCTGCAAACATATTCTAGGGCTCCAGATTTGTTCTCCAGATTAACCATTACTATTTCTCTTTTTCCAACATTGTATCCATTCTCTTTTAATATTTCTTTTGCAGATTCGTTATTATCAGTTAATAATTTAAAAACTACCATGTTGGATGTTGTGCTTGCACTGATAGCCAAGATGCTAACAGATTTTTTCGCGATGTAAGATGAGATTTCAGATAATACTCCAATTTCATTTGGCACGATAATTATGAGTTCTTCACCTAATTGGGCACTTTTTATCATTGTGATCTCCTTTTTAGAGAACAAGAGAACAAGGGAACAAGAAAACAAGGAATTGTTTTAAACATTATTCTCTTGCGTACATGTTCTTTTGCACTGTTAATCAAGTATCAACAATTTATCATAATGTCAAAAAATAATTGAGTTAAGGGTTAAGAGTAAGGAGTAGGGAGTAAGGAGTAAGGAGTGATAACTTTTGGTGATTCATTCAAAATCCAAAATTCAAAATTCAAAATTTTGAACTCTTTTCTCTTTTCTTGATATAGATCAAGGTGTTTTATTTAATTCCGAGTATTTTATATTAAAAGTTAAATTTTAGCTATAAACTTTGAGCCTTAAGCTTTAAGCCTTGCTTACAGCTTACCGCTTATAGCTTACAGCTTTTTACCTAGGAGTACAAAATGAATATGTTCTGTTATCAATGTCAAGAGACAGCGAAATCTGAAGGCTGTACTATTAATGGTGTTTGTGGAAAAACATTTGAAACTGCAAATTTGCAAGATCTATTGGTCTATAGTTTGAAGGGACTTGCACATGTTAATCAAAAAGCAAGAGAATTTGGAATAAATTCAAGTCAAGCAAAGTCATTTCTTGTTAAGGCTTTATTTTCAACTATTACAAATGCAAATTTTAATAGAGTTGATTTCACAAAATTTATTAATGAAGCTATTTCACTTCGAGATGAATTAAAATCTGAATTAATGGAAAAAGGTTTTTCTTTTGATGAGACTTCACATGATTCAATTCGTTGGCATGGAAGTGAAAATGTCTTCCAGGAAAAGGCGAAAACTGTTTCGCCAATGGCTACAGAAAATGCTGATGTGCGTTCTTTAAGAGAGCTTTTAATTTATGGTATCAAGGGAATAGCAGCATATTATCAGCACGCTGATGTGCTAGATTACAAGAATGATGAAATTGTTTCTTTTATGGAAAGAGCATTAATCGCAACTACAAATGATTCTTTGTCAGGTGATGATTTGACTGCTATGGTTTTAGATGCAGGTAAATATGGTGTTTCTGTTATGGCCTTATTAGATGAGGCAAATACTAAAACCTATGGTCATCCAGAAATAACAAAAGTAAATATTGGTACAAGAAATAATCCTGGAATATTAATTTCAGGTCATGATCTTAAAGATATGGAAATGCTTCTTGAGCAAAGCAAAGATAGTGGTGTCGATGTATACACTCACAGTGAAATGCTTCCTGCTAATTATTATCCTAAATTCAAAAAATATGGTCATTTTGTTGGAAACTATGGCAATGCATGGTGGAAGCAAAAAGAAGAATTTGAAAGTTTTAAGGGCCCAATTCTTATGACTACAAACTGCATTGTTCCCCCAAAAGATTCATATAAGGACAGGCTTTTTACAACTGGTGTAGCTGGCTTTGAAGGAATAAAGCATATCTCAGACAATAAAAAAGGCAAAAAAGATTTTTCCGAAATTATTGAACTAGCAAAAAAATGTGAAGCTCCAAAGCAAATTGAAGAAGGTGAAATTATTGGTGGCTTTGCTCATAATCAGGTTTTGGAATTAGCTGATAAAGTAGTAGAGGCAGTAAAATCAGGAGCAATTAAGAAGTTTGTTGTTATGGCAGGTTGTGATGGAAGGCAAAAAGGCAGAGATTATTATAGTGAATTTGCACAAAAACTTCCTAAAGACACAGTTATTTTAACTGCAGGCTGCGCCAAGTATAGATACAATAAATTAAATCTTGGCGATATTGGCGGAATTCCAAGAGTGCTGGATGCTGGACAATGCAATGATTCATATTCTTTGGCAGTAACAGCTTTAAAACTAAAAGAAGTTTTTGAACTAAATGATATCAATGACCTTCCAGTAGTTTATAATATTGCCTGGTATGAACAAAAAGCAGTAATTGTTTTGCTTGCTCTTTTACATCTGGGTGTAAAAAACATTAAACTAGGCCCAACTCTTCCAGCCTTTTTATCAAGAAATGTTGCAAATGTTTTAGTTGAAAACTTTGGTATTTCAGGCATTTCAGATGTTGATAGTGATATTAAGGAAATGATACTCTAATTTCATTGGCTTTCAGCTATCAGCCTTCTGCTTTCAGCAGTAAACCTTAATTCAAAGATTAATTTAAATTAAAAATAGATTGCTTTTTATAAAAAAAATTACAATAATCAATAATCAATAATCAATAATCAATAATCAATAATCAATTTTTCAAAGGAGAAAGAAATGAAGAAAAAAGGCTTTACCCTAGTTGAACTCATGATTGTAGTAGCAATCATAGGAATTTTAGCAGCAATTGCTATTCCTAGCTTTATGTCTTACATCAAGAAATCAAAAAAATCAGAAGTTAATTCAATGGTAAATGGAATCTTTGCAGCAGAAGCAGATTACAATATTGATAATGCAAGATTTCATTCAATTCTATCAGCTGTTCCAACGCAAGATGTCAATGTTCTAAATGGAAATAAGTTATCTGGTTCACAATCAGCATTTGCAAATGATACTAATGGTTTTAAAATTATAGGCTATATTCCAGATCAAGATGTTTATTCAGGAGCTGCAGTTGATTGTACAAATGGAGCTTTTGACCCCACCACTAATGGTGCAATAATTGTTTGGCAAGATTTAGATGATGATGGAACAAGAGGCGAATATGGTCAGTTCTTCAGAAGAGATAAAACAGGCAGTGGCGATGCATATAAATCTGGTTCCTTAGGTAATAGTATAGAAGACTAAAAATCCTAAGCCAAAATTCATAAAGATCATGTGTTTTTTCTCTCTGCGTCCCCTGTGACTCTGTGTTTAAATAAAACAACATCCAAATAAAATTATTGGAGAACAAGAGCTCAAGAGAACAAAAAAAAGAGAATTAGTATTTCTTCCATATTAATTATTAATTGTTGTTTATTGATTATTTTAAAACGTACGTTAAGTCGTATTGAATAAACAGAAGCAGAAAACAAGCGATCTAGATAACCGTATTATGGCACATGTTAGCAAGCAACAATAGCTTAATGGCAAGCAATAAGCCAAGCACAGCTGAACAGCAAAGAAAAACAATGTCATGCATCTAAAACCTTACCCTGTAAGTGACGGAATTGTGAAAAAAAAAGTGACAACACAACATATTGAAATCATTCAATTGTGACGATTATGTGAAAATAATATGAAATAATTGTTGACAAATGTAAATTGTTTGCTTATAAGTTATCTTACAAGGCAGGGGGGAGTAGCTAAGAGGTAGTTAGGCCTGATAAAAGGTCCACACTGGTTAAGTAAACAGTTCGCTGGGTACTTAATAAATTGTGTCGGCAAGAACCGATAAACTTAGCATCGAATTTTAGCCAGGGTCATCAGCAATGGTGAAACAGCTAGAAGGAGAAACCATGATCCAGGTGCTAAGGCATAATTGAGCAGTAGGGATACTCAAAGGTCACAAAGCTTAAGAAGGGGGTTAATTATGACTAGG
>JBDREC010000096.1:0-39584 GCA_043820105.1 Pseudomonadota bacterium | reverse complement strand
AGTTAGTAGACTACGGAGGTATCCTACTTTTTCACTATTTTTAGAATCTTCTTTTTGTTTTTTTTGATGTGTGTTTTTGATTGGTGGTTTTTCGCTTCTTCGATCTAACTGAAAACTCCCGCGAAGCGGGTTAGTTCAATTAAAGAATATAGGGGAAATATCTTTATTGCTTATCAAGATATTGTTAATAATAATTTAATGTTAGCTCGAAAACTTATTGGTTCAAGTTGGGAAATTTTTACGCTATATGCAAATATTAATGTATTAGATAGTACTCAAATGTATATAGACAGAAGGGGATCTCTTCATATTACTGCTATTGATATTCAAAATCCTATGGTAAATGAGGATGAAGCACAAGTGTCAAAGGGTGATTTATATTATATAAAAATTATAGACCCAACTCTAAATCCTGAAGAAGCTGTTAATCAAGAAGTTGAAATGATAAGACCAAGTGAAGTAACAGTAGTTTCAGCAATTTTCTTTCAAGAAGCTAGAATGCATATCTTTTTTTGTGAACATGATTCAAATATTGTAAAGCATGGGTCAAGAAGGATAAATGGAGGGAATTGGCGTTTCCGTGAAGCATTAAATGATGTATTAATTACCGATAAACTAAAAGCTTTTGATATTGCAGGGGAAATATTTCTTGCTTATATTAACGACCTTACACATAAGCTAACAGTTGCTCAGGGAGATTTTCAAAGTCTTACTTTTACAGAAACTGTAATAAATACAGTTGATACACCAGAAGGTGGTTATGCAAATGGCTTTGATGTAATGGTAGATTCACAAGATAATTTGCAAATATTGTATTCAGCTGATAGCTTGGCAGGGGATGACTTAAGATATGCTGTTGGCCAACCTGGAAGTTTTAATGACAGCCTGATTATTACGACTATTGGTGGAATTTCTCAGATCGCAATGTCCTTAAACAATGACAATCCTTTATTTCTTGTTAGGCACCCAGCCTTTTTGGATAATATCTCATTATTCGTTAATAACAATTTGGGTTGGTCTTTTACTCCATTAGTAAGTGTTTTTAATACAAGTTCATTTGATATGGTAGTAAATCAAAAAACTGCTTTAGCTCATATTGCTTTTCATGAACAAAATATTTTCCCCATTCCAGGAGATGATACAATTTACTATATGAGCGTAGAGATTGAAAATCCACCAGAAGGTGATGGAGATGGTGATCCAGATCCAGAACCAGAACCATTGCCATTAACAATAGAAACTCTTGATGCTGGAGGTGAATTTAGTGCTATAGCAATTGATCCACAAAATAACGAACCCGTAGTTAGATATGACACAGGTTCAGGTGTTTTAAGAATAAGGAAAATCCAGCAAGAACTTTATTATGATTATAATTCAAATGGTGGAGATCATGCGGTAATTGCAATAGGTTCTGATAATAAAGTTAAAACATCTTTTTATACAAATAACACTAGGTGGGGGCATACGATTTTAAACCCTGATGGAACTTATGATGTTTCATCACTTGGAAGTAGTGAGGCTATAGAATCAAATAATATTGATATTGATATTGATGGCGCTAATGATATTCACTATACTTATTATTGGAGAGGTAATCTTTATCATACTGTAGTTTCTGATGAAGGAGGTCATCACACAGATGATGTTTTTGATGATGGATTGTGGCCATCAGTTGACGTAGACGCTGATAGTCATCCTCATATTAGTTTTTCTTATGACGGCGAATTAAGATATATCACAGGCGAGATAGGGCATGTTGATCTAGATCTTAATGATATGGAAACTGTTGACAGTGTTGATGTTTTATATACAGCAATTTATACTGATTCCTTGAAATTGCCTCATATTGTCTATATTGATAATAATACTGGAACCTTGAAATATGCTCATAAAGATCAGTTAGGTGTCTGGTTAATTGATAATATTGCCATGAATGTTGATACAGGAGATTCTAGGCCTGATCTTGTGCTTGATAGCAATGATAAAGCACATGTTGTTTATTATAATGCGGGCAATGGGGATTTAAATTATATTACAAATCTTGACAATTCATGGGAAGAATATGTGTTGGATGAGGCAGGTAATGTAGGACTTGGTCCTAAAATTGCTGCTGATATAAACAATGATATTCATATTTCCTATCATGATGCTGATAATCAGACCTTAAAATATGCTAAAATTGATTATTAGAAAAATTATTTTTAATAATCGAAACCTTTCTTGAACTTTAGTGTTAAATATACTATAATGAAATAATATATGTGAATTTGGCATTTTAGCTTTTGATGATGTTTTTACTTATTGTATATTTTTTAGAGCTAAAAACGCTGTGTTAAGGAGGGACCTATGAATATACGGATCACATTATCACTTTTTTCAATTCTTTTCCTATTTGGATGTCTATTAAACCCAGAAGAAGCTTCGATTGATAACACAACAGGGATAACAGCTGATGCCTATAATAACGATGCTGTTGATATCGCTGATATTGATACAGAAGAACTTTATACTAAGTTATTTGAAGATGATGCTGACAGTGAATTTGTAGACTTTGAAGATCAAGAAGACATGTTTGGTGATGACGCTGCAGCCTTTATGCAAGCCTTTGAACTTGATGAGCATAGAGGTCGAAAAGCAAGAGCTAGCGAGCACTCAAGTGAGGTGCCTGAAGATTCTTTATTAAATATTGAGCTTGTAGCTTGTATGGGTCAATTGCCACCGCTTAGATTTAAAGACATATTGGGTTCTGCCTTAACAGCAAGTGCTACATTTTATGAAACCACTTGGGATCAGACTTATACTCCAGCAGAAAATGTTGAAGTTTTTGAAACATGGGAAGCAATTGTTGAAAAACATGATACTGCTTTAGAAATCGCTGCAGATGGGTCTGTTACAGCCACTTATAAGACAGTTCCAGCTAATGATGTTGCAGTAATTGATTTAGCAGTAAAAGCTGAATATGAATACTCAGATTCATTGATTTCTTTAGAAGTAGTTAAAGATTATGATACTGTAACAATTGACAATTCTGCTTTTAAAGCTTCAGAAGAAGCAGACGAAACAACTGAAGAAGAAAGCATAGACCCCGCAGAAGCAGCAGAAGAAAGTGAAGAAGAAACAGAAGCAGCATCTGAATCTTTAGAATACGTCCAATCAATTTTAGACGCTTATTTATTTAATCCAGATACTGGTGAACTAAATCTTGAAGATGGCGGTATCATTAAATCAGCTGCTGATGAATATGGAAATAATTTTTCTTTAATATCAACTCCATATTCAGATAATGATTATCACCTTCATGGAAGGTGCTTTAGGAGACCAGCTAAGCTTGGTGGTATATCACAAGGAAAGCCTAAAGTTGCCTGCCTGGGAAAATTAGTTCAAAACGCACAATTGGCTGGATATTTCAAATTGTTCTTGGGAATTAATAGAGACGAGCTAACACCATTTGCAGCAGGATATATGATTGATTTAGATGGCTCCGTTATTGCTGCGATAAGAACTGCTAAGCCAGCAGAAGCTGCTTATGATGTTTATTCAGGATTACTCGATGTTATTGATGATGCTGATGTAAGTGAAGAATCAGCTTCAATTACAGTTTATTCGAATATATTGTATGAAGATGATTATGAAGCAGATCTGGCTAGCCCAATAGATGCCAATGGCCATGGCCTCGCTAAGCTTCATTTTTTCGCTCCTTCCTCAGATTCAGCTATTACTGCTAGAGCCTATCAAGTGCTTGGAAGAATTCAAACTGTTAATGCGGAAGCTGTTTCTGATTTTGGCACTTTTATATCCGAATAAAAAAACACTACTCAAACTCTTGCTATATGCTCCTTTATAAAAATACTCTCTTGACTTAAGTGGCTAAATATAAATAATATTAAACATAAAAAAATGAAATAAAAAAGGTGAATTGCTATGAGCAAAACAGAACCAGCTGGGACCAAAGTAGTTAAATTTGACGAAATGCCAACAACCTTAACTCTGCATAAATGTAGACTTGTTGTTGTTGAAGGTATAAGTAAGGGTAAATCATTTATTCTAGATAAAGCGAATATTAAGATTGGATCAAAAAAAGATTGTGATCTGGTTTTAGAAGATGAAACTATTTCCAGGGTTCATTGTGAAATAATACATAAAGTTTACCAAGATCAAAGGACTTATATTTTAAGAGACCATGAAAGCACTAATGGTACATTTCTAAATGATATCAGGGTAATGGAGGCTTTTTTACATCCTGGAGCTGTCATAAAACTGGGTAAAACTGAAATAAAATTTTTACCAATTGATGAGAAAATAGAAATTTTTCCATCAAAAAAGAAAAAATTTGGGGATATTATTGGTCAACATCTTTCAATGAGAAGAATTTACGGAATTTTAGAAAAGATTTCACCTACAGATGTGACTGTAATTATTGAAGGTGAAACTGGTTCCGGTAAGGAAATGGTAGCTGAAGCGATTCACAAGAATTCAAGAAGAATTAAAAAACCATTTATTGTTTTTGATTGTTCTGCTGTTGCTGATAATTTAATTGAATCAGAACTTTTTGGCCATGAAAAAGGTGCTTTTACAGGAGCAGTTAGTTCAAGGCAAGGAGCCTTTGAACTTGCAAATGGGGGAACCATTTTCCTTGATGAAATTGGAGAGCTTAATCTTGATCTTCAACCTAAATTACTTAGGGCTTTGGAACAAAGAACTGTAAAACGTGTTGGTGGTGATAGACATACCAAAGTTGATGTTAGGGTTATTTGTGCAACAAATAGAAACCTTGAAACAGAAGTTAAAGAAAATCGTTTTAGAGAAGATTTATATTTTAGACTTTCCGTTGTTTCTATTAGAATTCCGCAACTAAAAGAAAGAAGAGAAGATATAGCTCTGCTAGCCGAGCATTTTGTTAGTAGACATAACGCTAAACTTGATGAAGACCAGCCAAAAATTGCAGGTATTGAGCCAGATGCCCTATCAATATTAATGAATTATAACTGGCCAGGTAATGTTAGAGAATTAAAAAACGCAATTGAAAGAGCTATTACTTTTTGTTCTAGTGATAGAATATCTGTTACTGATTTACCTGATAACATCAGATTCAAGGTTTCTGTTGAAGGTCCTCATGTTCAAATTGATGAATCTTTACCATTTAAAGAAGCAAAAGATAAATGGGTTGAATCCTTTGAAAAGGAATATTTAGTGAATTTATTGAAACGAAATAATCTAAATATTTCCAAAGCTGCAAAAGAAGCTCATATAGATAGAAAATCAATTCAGAGACTTTTGAAAAAATATAATTTAAATGCAAAAGACTTGTAGGCGTAGAGCGTACAGCATACAGCGTACGGCGTATATCTTTTCTATTCTATTCAATTTTACTTTAATCTTTTTTGCACAAAATGTCTTTTCTATTCCTACTTATAAAATTAACGCATATCTTGATAGTGAACATATGCAAATTCATGGGAAGGTTGATATAGAATTTATTAATAATGTAGATAGAGATAGCATTAAGCTTGGTTTATTTCCAAATGCTTTTTTAAAACAATCTGACCAGCTTAATGATATTAATTATGAATGGATTTTTCCAAAAGATTTTAATGCAGGCAGTATTTCTTTTGAAATAGATGAAATTCTAGTTAATGATAAGCTAGAGTATTCTTTTGCTATTAATAAAGAAAGGCCTAAAAACGAAATTATTAATGATACTGTTACAGAAATTAAACTCGGAAAAATAATTCAAAAAGATGATAAAATAAACCTTAAGCTATATTTTACTACGCTTATTCCTCATCGTTTTGGAACTTTTGGCTACTATGGAAAAGATATTAATCTAAATGGTTACTTTTTTCCTTTTTATATTGAAGAGCTTTCAGATGGTGCTTATTCTAATTTATATCCTCAGAGATCAATATTTAACATATCTTTAAACACAGATGAGGACTTAGTTGGCATAGCAAATGGAATTATGTGCACAAAATTAAGGGTAAAAATTTTTAAATTTGAAGCTTATTATCCTTCACTAGTTTTATCAAAGGATTTTTATTTAACAACTTATAAAAGTGATTATCTGGATCTTATATTTCTAAAGCCAAGGGAAAATAAGAAACAGATAGAATATATTAATGATACCTTAAAAAAGTTTAATGAGTTTTTATCAAGCTACGGAATGCAAATACCTAGGCAGCAAGTTATTGTTTCCGAAATCCGGCTTCGGCATTTGCTTACAATGAACTCTGATGATATGCTTTTTTTATCTGATCGTGCATTTCAGATTTTTAATTTTGTCAGGTATTTTCATGAGTTTGGTTTTATTAATGGCTTGGCAACCCAAATATTTAGGCAGAAATTGAAAGGTTTATTACCTGGGGATGAGAATATTTTGGTATCTGAAGCTCTCGGTTGGTATATCACAGATAAGTATAGAGCATTTAGAAAAGTTGAATTTAACGAAATCGAAAATGCCAAAGATTTGTTACTCGTGAAACTTTTTAGTTTCATTCCTGCAGTTCAAGAAGTTATTTTTACACCTCAATATCCCTTTTCATCTGTTTATTTTAATAAAATTTATTCTGATGATTATTTAAAAACTGATTTTTCAACTTATACAAGAAATATTCCTTCTGGCAGGGTAATTGCAGAAAAGCTAAAAGATCTAATTGGTAATGAAGAATATGATGATCTTTTTAGGAACTTTATAATTAAAATGAGCAATGAATTCGCTACAAAAGAATCATTTTATAAATATAGCCAGGACTTTACTGGTATTGATTTAAAGTGGTTTTATAAGCAATGGCTAAAACCTTTGTCTAAGATAAACTATGCCTTAAAAGATATCAAAAAAACAAAGCTGAAAAATGGTTTACATAAAACAAAGCTTACAATATCAAAAGAAAGCAAAGAAGATATTTTGGAACCTGTTTTTATTAAGCTTGAGAATTCTGAGGATCTTTATCTGAAGTGGGATGGTAAGGCTCAAGAAGATACTTTAGAACTCACAACTGAGCATAAAATAAATCTGATTGAAATTGATCCAGAACAAAGATTAAATGAAACAACTTTAAAGGATAATCGAGATCCAAGTAAATATGTTTTGCTTGTTAGAGAAATAAATGGTTCTTTAGATATTAATTCAGGGGAGATTTCTGCTTTATTAGATTTGCAGCTTAGAAGAATTTATGATCCCAAAAATCGGTATAATTTGTATGGCTATTACTATCCAGCTGGAACTTTAATATCAGCTGGCTATGGACGCCAATTTGGAAGACTTGTGGATTTTTTAAGAATGAATCACTACGCAGAAATTTCAAATAATTTTCTCTGGCTCAACCCTGGATTTGTGGATTCTGATGACACCTTGGTTCCCTCAAGCGGTATTGCTAACACTATTATGCTGTATTACGGTTTTTCATCAACTTTAAGTTACAAAAATCCTCAAGGAGGATGGGCACTTGGTAGTTACTTTGAGTATGGGTCAAAATACACACTCAGTGATTTTGAAATTTATAGAGTTGGTTTATCTGGCTTAAAAATAATTCAAATTGCAAATGAGCAGCTTTTAGTGATACGGGCAAAATTATCTAGCGCAATATCAGATGATCTGCCAGAACAAAAATATTTTTCCATTGGAGGCTTAAGCGGTGTTAGAGGTCTTGACTATTCAGACGCTGAAGCAATTGGAAAAAATCGAATTTTATTAAGTTGTGAATATAGACATAGACTAATTTCAAATCTAAATCTTAATTTTTTGAATATTTTCAGACTTACCAAAATTCAAGGAGCGATTCTTTTTGACTCAGGAAAAGTTAACAATACTTATCAGGATTTGATTAATACAGATAATGATCCAGCTTATGAGCATAGCCAGGGCTTTCATGAACTCTTTTATAAAGATCCAATTAACTATTCAGCAGGATATAGTTTAAGACTTTTTATTGATGCTTTAGGTATTCGTGAAACCCTTTTCCGTTTTGATATTGCTCAAAGACTTGATCATATTACAGAGACTGCGCCGAGGTTTTATTTTGCATTGGATCAATCTTTTTAGCTTGTAGCTGGTAGCTTGTAGTTTGTAGGAAGTGAACAGGACTTGACTAATTTATGATTTATCAATAGATATTCTTAGTATTTAAACGCCGTATTCTGTACGCTATAAGCTGTACGCTGTACGCAATTCTCTGGAGGTAAAAATGCAATTAGTTGAATGTGTTCCTAACTTTTCTGAAGGTAGAGACCTAAATATTATTAAGCAAATAACTGATCAAATTGAAGCCTGCGAAGGTGTTACTTTACTTGATGTTGATCCTGGTAAGGATACAAATAGAACTGTTGTTACTTTTGTTGGATCTCCAGATGCTGTGGCTGAAGCTGCGTTTGCTTGCATTAAAAAGGCTTCTGAAGTAATAGATATGAAAAAGCATACTGGGGCTCACGCTAGGATGGGAGCTTGTGATGTTTGCCCATTTGTTCCAATTTCAGGCATGACAACTGAGGATGCTATTGAGCTGTCAAAAAGAGTTGGGAAAAAAGTTGGAGAAGAACTTGGAATTCCAATCTATCTTTATGAACTATCTGCTCAAAAAGAAGACAGGCGAAATCTAGCTGTTGTTAGAAAAGGAGAATACGAAGGTCTTTCAGAAAAGTTTAAAGACCCAAATTGGAAACCTGACTTTGGACCTTGTGAATTTAACGCAAAATCAGGGGCTACAGCAATGGGCGTTAGAGAATTCTTGATTGCATATAATTTAAATTTAAATACAAAAAACACAAAACTCGCTAATAAAATTGCCTATGAATTAAGAGAAGCAGGTTTTGCTAAAAGAGATGAAAAAGGAAAACTTGTTAAAGATGACTTTGGCGAAAATGTAATGGTGCCAGGAAAGTTTAAATGTGTTAAGGCTGTTGGTTGGTATATTGATGAATATAAGAGAGCTCAAATATCAATTAATTTTACAAATTACAAAGTATCTTCAATACATAAAGTTTATGATGAAGCTTGTAAAATTGCAGATAAAAATGGTGTGAGAATTACTGGAAGTGAGCTCGTTGGGTTAATACCAAAAGACGCGATGATACAAGCTGGAATGCATTATCTTAGAAAAGCAAAAGCATCAAGGGCTATTCCTGAAAAAGATGTGATTGAAACAGCTGTTCAATCTCTAGGCTTAAGTGAAATTTCTGCATTTAATATTAATGAAAAAATCATTGAATATAAAATAAAGGCTGAAACTCCTCTTGTTAGCATGAAACTTGATGAGTTCGCTGACTTACTATCAACAGATGCTCCAGCTCCTGGTGGAGGATCTGTAGCTGCACTTTGTGGTTCGCTTTCAGCAGCCCTTGGTGCAATGGTTGCAAATTTAACTATTGGAAAAAAAGGTTATATAGAAGCCTCTTTAACATTAAGAAAAATTGCCCCCCCTCTTCAAATCATTAAAGATAAAATGCTTAAAGCAATTGATGATGATACCTTTGCATTTACCAGGGTTATGGAATGCTTTTCCATGCCTTCTGCAACTGATTTAGAAAAACAAATAAAAGATGAAGCCTTATTAAATGCAACAAAAGGAGCTACAGAAGTTCCATTTTCAGTGCTAAAAGATACCCTGGAAATTGTAGATGCAGTAAAAGAAATCGCTAAAGTTGGAAATATTAATTCAGCATCAGATGCTGGAGTGGCCGGATTATGTGCTCTGGCTTGTGCAAAAGGTGCGTATTATAATGTTTTAATTAATTTAGCCGGAATCAAAAATAAGGAATATGTTGAAAAAATGAGATGTGAATCAGATGAGATTTTGGCTAAGGTTAGTGGTGCTTGTGATGAAATTGAGAAGGTGACCCGGGAGAGAATTGCTTCCTTATAATAAGCGAAAAATTTTGTTGCTGGTTGCTGGTTGCTAGTTGCTGGTGATTAAAATACAAAACCTGGTGACTAGTGCTCTGGTGCTCTGGTGACCAAATTAAACCAGGAGTAATAATGCCTAAAATCAACAGAATAGATCTTGAAAGTTATCTAAACGAATATCTTAAAGTAAATGAAATTCGTGACTATGTTCCAAATGGTCTACAGGTTGAAGGTAAAGATGAGATAAAGAAAGTTGTTATTGCTGTTTCAGCTTCTTTAGAGCTTTTTGAAAAAGCTATTGAAAAAGATGCAGATGCAATACTTGTTCATCATGGAATGCTTTGGGATAATGAAATAAAAGTTATCAAAGGCTGGAAAAAAACTCGGATTGAAACCTTAATAAAAAGTAATCTCTCTTTGTTTGCCTATCATCTTCCTCTTGATATGCATGAAGAAGTTGGCAACAATTTTGTGGCGGCAAAAGATCTGGGTGCAGTTGCTTTAAATGGATTTGGCGATTATAGAGGCAAAAAACTTGGTTGCATCGGCGAATTAAAAAAAGAAATATGTTTTAAAGAATTTCAAGAAAAAATAAAAACATATTATAAATCAAACTTAAAAGTTTATAATTTTGGAAAAGAAAAAATAAGTAAAATTGCTGTTGTTTCAGGCGGTGCTTCAGACATCTATTATCAAGTTACCAAAGATGACCTTGATGTATTTATTACTGGCGAAGTAGGTGAGCCGATTATGAATATGGCAAAAGAGGTAGGTGTTAATTTTATTGCAGCAGGACATTACAATACTGAGAAGGTTGGTGTTATAGCTCTTGGTAGGCGTTTGAAAGATAAATTTAATATCGATGTTGAGTTTGTTGATATTCCGAATGATGTATGAGAGCGTACAGCGTAAGGCGTACAGCGTACAGCGTGTTTGATTTAAAATGATATTCATCTTTAACGTGCTCGTACACGTAAACGTAAACGAAAAAAAATAAAGGCTAAAATGAAAAAATCACTCTTGCTAAAAAATATAAAATCCTGCCTAACTCTAAAAGAAATCAATTCTCATCCTTTAGGCCTACTTGAAAATGTGGATATCTTAATTGAAGATGGAAAGATTAAGAAAATAGAAAAAGATATTAAGAATCAAGAAAACATAGATAAAATAGATGCTTTCGAATATGTAGCTATACCAGGTCTTATTGATTGTCACACACACCTTGTTTTTGCTGGAACTCGTGAAAATGAGTTTGCAATGCGCTTGGCTGGGAAATCTTATGAAGAAATTTTAGAAGCTGGGGGTGGAATATTATCAACAGTCAATGCAACTCGTAAGGCATCAGAAGATGAGCTTTTTGACCTAGCAAAAAAGCGAATTGCTTCAGTTATTTCAAATGGTGTTACAACTATTGAAATCAAATCTGGCTATGGTCTTAATACTGAAACTGAACTTAAAATACTAAGAGTTATTAGGAGGCTAGCAAAAGAATGTCCAATAGACATTAAAGCAAGCTTTCTTGGAGCTCATGCTTATCCAATCGAATATCGAGGAAATAAGGATCAATACATTAATATTGTTATTAATGAAATGTTACCAGCGGTGAGAGAAGATGGCTTAGCCGAGTTTTGCGATGTTTTTTGCGATAAAGTGGCTTTTTCTGTTAAAGAATCGGAAAAAATCTTAAAAGCCGCACTTGATAATGGCTTAAAACCAAAAATCCATGCAGATCAGCTTTATGATATAGGTGCTGCTAAACTTGCGGCAAAGCTAGATGCAGTTTCAGCTGAACACCTACATCACGTTGGGTCTGAGGGAATGCTGGCAATGAAAGATGCATCAGTAATCCCAGTACTTTTGCCTGGAGCCAGCTTCTTCTTAAAAGATAAAAACTATGCTAATGCTCGTGACATGATAGATCTTGGATTGGATGTAGCCATTGCTACTGACTTTAATCCTGGTTCATCAATGACTGAAAACTTACCTTTCATTGCAACACTTTCAGCTCTTAATATGAATATGACTATAGATGAAGTAATGAAGGCAATAACAATTAATGCTGCAAAAGCACTTGATATGGATGATCAAGCAGGATCATTAGAAATAGATAAAAAAGCTGATATATTATTGTTGAAAATTCCAAGTTATGAATATTTTATTTATCACTTTGCTACGAATCATGAGAAAATTGTGATTAAAAGTGGGGAAATAATATATAAAAATTAGTAATACTAATTATGAGTATCTGTTTCCTGATAGTCGATTAATGTTATGAAATCTTGATTTCCATCGCAATAAAAGGCTTCCAGTTATGGCAGCTAACTTGGTTCCGGCTGAAATATTGTATGGCTTGATTTTAACTTTTTCTTTTGATCTATTATCTTCCTGGATACAGTTAACAGTTGACATCGCCGACTCAACAGCTGATTCCATTCCAATCCCGATCAGGCCGCTATGGCAGCCTGCTACATACCAGTTTTTAGCTCCAGTTCTATGAGTATTATAAATCCTATGAAGTCCTGCGATTGAGGGTTGATCACTTAAATAAAGTGCATTGGGATAAATATTTGCAAAGGAAACATGTTCAACTAAGGAAGGATCAGCTTCTGGATATACCTTGTTTAAATCTCTTACTATTCTTTTTATATGATTTTGTCTGGAATGGGCATCTCGTATAATTCCAACATCCATTAATACATCTACAACATCTTTTTCTTCAGGAACATATAGGTCTTCAAAGCCGAAGTTATTTCTAACTGATTGGCAACCATTGAAGCACAATGTATGATTATGTGTACCAGTAATAAACCTTTGATCTTGTGTAACCTGCTTTTTGTAATAGACTCTGGCTATAGAAAGCTGGGTCCTGTTTCCCCTTGATGAAAAGAAGGATCTAACATATGGATGGCTTCTAAGTGGTGAATCTATTGGAATGAGTCTGGCTATCATATGTGGATACATTGCAGTAATTAATATGGGAGTTTTTATGTTTTCATATCCGGATTTTTCAGGATCCTTCCACGCATCATTGCCCTGGGGAAACTTTATAAGACCGTCTCTTATTTTATCAAGACTTGTATCAAGACCACAGTGGGCACAAAAGGCGCGATCAAGACAGTAGTTTTCAGCTCCACAATTATTGCAAATGTATCTTGTGCTTTCTTTGTTTTCTGGACCAAATGAGTTTATCCAAATGTTTTCAACTTCAGAACCATTTTCATTGCTTTGGATTTTTTTTATCTCTGTGAAAAACTTGAAATGAAGTCCCATTTCTTTTAGCTTACTTACAAAATCATCAATAAATGCATCATTATAATTTTTTCCAAAAACATGATAATGAAGTGAGTTGCGTTCAAGCATCATAGTGCCAGCTATAACAGCAGCCATTCTCGGGGCAGCTGTGTACCATGGATGGAGGTTGAAGATGCTGGGAGTAACTGTTTCAATAAAGTCTCTGGTGTACTGCCCAACATTTAAGAGTATTTCCAGGCTTTCCATGCTCAAGGTGTTGGGAATAAGCTTTGGTTCTTGTTTTCCATTCATCAATTCTTTAGCACAATAAGAAGAAACTAAAGCCAGCTTCATCAAATCCCATTTAGCCAGCAAGGGCATTTTTAGTTTCATAAACATACCAAGACCATGAAAAGGGGCCGGGAGGTTTCTAGCTGTCCAGTCATTCATTTCCAGCTTGTGTCGTGTGCCATCACTGGTGATAATATCATATCCTTTATATAAGGGGGAAAGGCGACCAGAAATTTCAGTAACAAGATTAACTAAATTGGGATATTTATTGCGAAATACCATATGCATTGGTGTTTGAAGCTTGAGCTTTTCAGCAATTGGATTTTCTCTATGATCAAACCAGTTGCCTGTTAGACCACCTGGCCTTCCTGCTCTTTCGATGATTAGGATCTTCCACTCGGGATTCATTTTTTTGAGATAATAGGCAGATGTAAGTCCTGAAAGACCGGAACCACCAATTATGGCGTCATATTCTTTGTTTACAGACATAATAGACTCCAGATTAAAGGTTTATATTGTTTCAGAACAATTAGCGTTTTTGGAGGTAGATGTTTCAGTTTTGGAGAGGTGACTTACTTACATTTATAGTAAAATATTTTAAATAAAGCAATTGAAAATATTTGCTTAGGGTTTTAAGTAAATTCGGCCAATATGTTTTATGTATCTTTACTCTTGATTAATTCTTTATGCTTTTGTTATAAATTACTTCCTTTTAATCATACTTCGGGTAGACAAAATGCGAAGACACATACATTTAACTATAGATGATGAAAAATTTCATGTTTCAATAAATAAAAATATAATCGAAATCCGCTATGGAGAAAGGGCAGGGGTGAAAACTATGCTCACTTGGAAAGATGTGATAAAAAAGGCCGACTGGTCAGACTATGCTCCATGCCGCCAACCAAAGGTTTATCGTCTTAAAAATAGCTGAAAAGGATCGTATTTCGTATTACGTATTACGTATTTCGTGGAGGCATATGAAATACTGGACACGAGCGACGAAATACTAATTTTGTCCCCTTATTTTATCACTTGACTCACCACGATTCACATGTTTTTAAGGTATTGTTATGGTTAATAATGTCATCATTAACTTACAGCTTGTAGCTTACAGCTTATAGCTATTACAAAAAGGAGTCCAAAAGATGAAACTTCTCAAAAACGTTTTATTATTTGCCCTTCCTGCTTCAGGAAAATCAGAAGTTAGAACCTACCTCGATTCAATGTCATCTGAACAATGTATGGAAGAATTCAAGATGGGAAAAACCCTGCAACTTGATGACTATCCTTATGTTCATTTTATGCATAGAATTGATGATGAGCTTTATGAAAGAGGTTTTGACTATGTCTTTTTTAAAGGCCCTCAAAGACCTTTTATCGACAATTTCGAATGGGGAACATTAATTCATTTATTAAATGAAGATTATGATAACTTAATGAATCAGAGAACCTTTAATCCAGAATCAGCTGCTAACTATCTTTTTGATAGAATGGATAATGCTCATGAAAAAGTCGGACTTCCAAGATATCTTGAAGAAGTTCCTTATGGCGTAAGAATGGATATAGCTGCTAAAATGGAAAATGAAATTAGAGAACATCTTGATGAATTAAATGCTACAAATTCACAAGGCTTAGAAGGAAAAACAGTTGTAATCGAAGCAGCTCGAGGCGCTGTAAATGGATCCCCTTTTCCAGTAACTCCTCCTCAAGGCTATGCTTATGCTTTTTCACAACTTGATGAAAGAATTCTAGATGGAGCTTCTATTTTATACATTTGGGTTACACCTGAAGAATCAAGAAAGAAAAATCAGGAAAGAGCAAAACCAGATGCTCAAGGTTCAATCTTGCATCACTGCGTGCCATCAGAAGTTATGCTTGGTGAATATGGTTGTGATGATATGGATTATTTAATTAGCTTATCAGATAAACCTAATACTGTTAAATATGAAAGACCAGTTTTGATTTCTAATGAAACAGGAAATGCTAAATATGAAATGAAAACCTGGTATCTACCTGTTGGTAAATTTGATAATAGAGACGATAAAACAACTTTTATTAGAAAAGGAAAAGACAACTGGGAAGCTGATGAAGTTTCAAAACTTCACAATGAATTAAAATCTGCTTTTAATAAGTTGGCTGCTGAATAATTTGATTAAGCAATCATATTATCTTGTTAAATCTACTCCATAAACAAATTCACTTGCTTCAAGTAGCAAAACAATATCAATCAAATCTTCTGGTCTAATTTCACCAGTTTCAACTTTATCAACATCCTGAATAACAATTGAACCATTATTTTTAATCAGGAATAAAGGATTATAAAGCCTGATTTTATTTAAAAACATTAATTGCACTATTTCAAATAAATCATTTTGAGTTCTTAGGTTAAGTGGACTTTTTATTAAAAGTTCTTCATCTTTTTCTTCAACTCTAATAAAAAAATCCATTTTAATAAAACTTTGTATTATAAAAATATTTAAATTTGAAGGGCTTATTTCAGAGCCTAAAATTGAAACTAATACATCATCAAATTGGTGTGTTGATTTGGCAAAATTTATAGCAACATTGAATCCTATGCTTTGTAAAAAGGCCAGGTCTTTTAAAGTTTGATCATAAGCAAAATTACCTGTCATTGAGTGGATTACAAGTGCATACCTATTTGGATTTGTATTTTTATTATATAGACCTATAACAGCTTTTAATATATCTTTTCTATACTGTAAACTTGTGCTTTCATAAATGTTTGAATATTTAATAATACGACATTCAGGCACATCTTCACTTGATTTTGGAGTTAGAGCAAGCTGTTCTTGGATCTCTGTATCATATTCCCCACTTTGCATTGCTAGTGTAATATCATCATACAAACCCTGAGCCATTTTCCTGATTTTCATTGTTATTTCAGTTGCTCTTGTTAATGATCCAATTCTTACATAATCCCGAAGTCCAATATATTTAGGTTTAAAACATTGACCAGGATCTGAAATTACAATTGAGCCATCCTTGTCTATTAAAAACTGCAAATCAAATACTTTTACACGATTTAATAAAAGGAATCCTTGGATTTCTAGAAGATCATCTAATGTTTTATTATTTATTGGAGTTTGAAAAAGTTCTCTGAAATTGTTAGTTATTAAGAGCTCTCTTACTTCTTTGCTACCAATTTCATATTTTTTCATAACAATGGCAATTTGTCCATCAATGTAAGTTTTTGCATAAAACTTGGGGATATATTTAGGATCAATTCCTAAATATTTTAACCGCTCAAAAGATACAATCATTATTTGCATTTGCTTAACAAACTCAGGTTTTGGTATTAGAACAACTAGTTTTGAAGGATCACTTGGTATAGATGATGGAAGGTTTTCAGAATTAATTGTTTTAACAGCATGGGCATTTTTATGTCTTGATAATCTATCATTTGTACTTAATTTTTTACCTAATTCTAATCCTGAAATCTCTGGCAGTTCTTGGATAAAATCTAAATTTTCTAAGCTTTCTAATGGTTCAAAAGGTTTATCAATATATTTTATATAATCAGGTGTTTGTTTTTTTGCATCAAATAAGTCAATACAGGCATAGGAAGAATTGATTAGGATTGAGATTAGGATTAAGATGAAGAAAATTTGTCGTTTCAAAATATGCACCAAAATAGTTTGAACTTTCTAAATATATGCAAGCTTTGTACCAGATTAAAAAAATATGTAAAGATTAAAAGATTAAAAAGATTAGTATGTTAGATGGTAGCTGCTGTGGATAGGATTGTGATTATAATGAAAAATTGAGACAATTGTGGATCTATAAGCTAAATGTGGTGTCCAACTTTCTCAAAAAGAATGCCACTCAGTGCGCTATTTAAACAGTTTTAAATAATTTGCATCCCACCTCATCAAATAAGCAACTGCAAAAGCACCATTTCCATAAAAGGCAGCTTCAACATGAAAAACAGTGCCTGGATTATCAGATACCTGAAATGGTTCATCGTCTATTTCTCTAGCGTCAGGAAGCCATCTTTGGGCATAATAGTGTGCACTTCCTTCGAGCTCACCCTGACCCCAAACAACCAGGATTCTTCCATGAGCATCTGTTGTAGCATAGATATCAGCTCTTATGGCTTCTCCTTCAAGAATGTTAGTTCCTTGAGTTGTTATTGATTGTCCAGAGCTATTGAAAACTCTATAAAACATCCAATAACCAGCAGCATAATTGTTTATTCTATAAACAATTACAAAATATTTTCCATTATATAGATCTGTAATTACAGTAGCTGTTTCAACACAGTTAACACTATCTATATATCTTGTTGTTGCATTTGTTATGCTTCCATTTTCAAGGGTCCCTGTTATCCAGCCATTTTGTTCATTATGGACAATACCTGTGATTCCAACTGTATTATCGTCTAATAGGCTTATATCCATATCATGTGCTAAAGTAGGTAAGGCTTGATCAATTTGCAGCACTTGCCTTTCACCAAATTCACCTGAGTTAATATCAAACACAACATATGCTATTTGGTCAGCATAACCAATGCAATATTCATCATTTGTCCATTCACCCCAGGCAAAGATTCCTGTTCCATTGTTATTAACTGTGACCTTATGGTCCTCAGTGCACAGAACCCCTGTTGCCTCACTTATTAAAAAGTCCTGGCTCACTTCTATATTTAGATCTGAGTCAGTTATTACGAGCCGTTGTCCATACTCATATAGAATCAAGCCATAAGCTATTTTAGAGCCATCAGAATCAATATCTTGTAATCCTTGCTGTTTTCCAGTGTCTAAAGGAGAAATTGCATAAATATTATCATGAATTGCCTGACCAAGTGAACCAATGCCTGTGGCTACACCAAAATTATTACCCCCAATATTCGTATCCCAGGCAAGCATTAGTCTGTTTTTTCTTGCACTGTAAGTTGTTAGGCGAGGGAAGGAAGATGGTGTTGTATAGGAATATGATGTTCCAGATGGAGCTAAGTTAGTAGGATTATCTAGGTCAATGTCATCAGGAGGTATTATGTGAATGGCTATTTCCATTGAATTTTGCAGGTTTCCATCTTCATTGGTAACCACAATAGTTGGATAAAAAACGCCCTCTACATCATCTGCTGTATCTATTGTGAATGTTAAAACACCCAGGCCTTCTTCCTGGCCACTTGCACTAATATTCATATCACTACTTGCATCAGTGACATACAAAAATATAGGATCTCCATTAATGTCACTTGCTGTTATTTCAATTTCATATTCTCCACTTCCTGCAACATATGTGTAATCTTTTAAAACCTTTGAAGCTGCTGTAAAATCGGGGGCCTCATCTTCTTCATCTGATTCTGGTATCAGGGCATCATAAGTATTTGTGCTGTAATATTTTCTCTGTTCATTGCTGTCTGCTTCTGCATTTATCAATTCTCCTAAATCAAACTCGCTTCCTTGGCTTATATTTGAAAATGCAAGCATTGGTGAAGAGTCATCAATATAAATGCTTCCTGTATTATATAATGAATAGGAGTCACCATCTTCAATGGCCACATAGACATTTATTAATAAAAAGCCACCTAAGGCTGCTTCATCAAGTTCAAGCTCAAAACTTGAATCAGATGATGTGAAAGTTGCATAGGTATCGATTTCAAAATTATTAAAGGCAAAAGCTGCAATTATCAGCACATTTGAAGTTGATGCACTTGCAACCTGAGATAGTTTTATTCCTGAATTTTCAGTCAAAGAACTTGCACCTGTGTTATTTAAATTTATACCTTCATCAATGAGATCATTTCTGGTGAGAATGTTATATGAAGCAAGGTCATTTCTTGTAATAATTGTATCCACATCAAAGCTTCCTGTAATTGTTGCATAGCTTGCGTCCTCTAATGTCAAAGAACCAGAAGTGTCAGTTAAGCTATCTACAATATCCGATGTGGAGGATGTGGATAAGTTATCACTTGTGTTGCTATCAGTGATCCCTGTTTCAGAGTTGGAATCTACAGCATCTGTAGTTTGATCACCTTCTTGCTCTGTATCGCCAGAACCTTGAGTTGTGGAAGAAGGACCATTATTATTATCATCACTGCTTAAACAGCCTAATAATGTGAAAAACATAATAATTAAAGTTACTTGAATGAAAAGTTTCTTTATGTACATCTGCCCTCCATAGATCTTTATATTATACACGATTTTAAGAAATTAATCAATAAGGGAATCGCTGCTATGTCCTGGAAGAAATGTATTTGAATTATATTGCAGAGACTGTTTATGATAAATACTGGGAGCTTGTTTTGGAGCAGGAACTTACAGTAAAATTTGAAATGATAAAGCAGTGGGGAAACACAGGGGTTGTATTAAGTGCAGCGAACTATCTTGATGATTTTTCAAAATATAAAATAAGTTTTAATCCCTATGTTGAATTAAGTTTAGGCAATGGGTTTTCATTTGGAGTTTCGGGGTCTTTTGATTACATACGTAATCAGATATATTTAGCAAAGCAGGACCTATCAGCAGAAGAACTATTGTTAAGAAGCTCTGCAACCGCGACCACATGGCAGAGCTTAGCGGGGCCTTTTTCATAGCCTATGAATTTGGATCAAAGAAAAATAATTATGTTAATTCGAGATTTATATAGAACCTAAAGCCCGAATTAAACTTTTCAATAAAAATTAATTAACAATACCTAATAATAAAAACACAAGTATTTTCGTTTTTGTTAGCATTGCTGCTTTATTCAGACAGCAAGTTCCCAAGGCAGAGACATCTTTGACTCCGCTGGAACAAATCTGTTTTACACGTTATGAGTAAGATTATACAATTTACTACTGAATAAAATATCAGTGATATTTGTTAAGCCCACGATATTAAAGAATTTAACGAGAGGCTAACTTTGGCACAGACCTTGCTAAAGAAAAGCATATAGAATTTAATTAAGGATTACCTTGGAGGCTTTTAAGATGAAAACCAGATATCAAAAGGAATTAAAGGCAAGCTTAGCCATTATACTCATTACTATATTTATTCAAACCACATTATTTTCTTTAGAAGAAGAAAATAAGGAAAGCATGGAAACAAAGGAGAAGGTTGAAGTATCTGATGAGACACTTTTAGCACAAAATGTTTTAGAAGGAAAAACCGGCAATGAAGTTTTCGAAGAAATTATTCCAAATAAAGAACTGTCTTTAGAAAAAGAAAAAAAGGATGAATTGGGATTTAAAAAAGTTAATGTTTACATGGATAAGAGTTTTAAATGCTATGACTATTTAAGAGGAAATGTGAAATTTGTGAATTGGGTTCTAACAAAGGATGCAGCAGATGTTTTTATTATGGTACTTACGCAAAATGCTGCTGCCAGCATTGAATACGTTTTGAAATTTATTCCGTTGAAGAAAAATGGAATTGAAGAGTTTGAATTAAAATTCTTTATAGCCAATACTTTGTCTGATGATTGTGAACGCTCTGATATCGCCCAATACATAAAAAAAGGTCTGGCGACGTTTTACCTGGTAACACCACTTGCTAAATATATTGAGCTTAAATACAAGTTTCCTGAAAAAGCAGAAGAGCTCGATGATCAATGGGATTCATGGGTATTTAAGGCTGAACTTGGGGGTGAATTTTACGCGGAATCTTTGTATAAATATTATGAAACATCAGGCTCTTTTACTGCGCAAAGAGTAACAGAACTGAATAAAATAATTCTAGCACTTTCAGGAGCTTTTTCTGAGACCATCTATTCCTATGAGGATAGTGATGAGACCCTGAAAAACTCCTATAACTGGTTAAATCTTTCCAACTTATTTGTTTGGGGACTTGATGATCATTTTTCATTAGGTTTTAGTAGTGGAGCTTACAGATCTACTTACAAGAATATTGATTATATGGCAGGGCTGGGACCAGCCATTGAGTACAATGTTTTTAAATATGCTGATTCTCAGGAAAAGAGGTTCTCTTTTCTTTATTCAGTTATGGGAATATATTCCAACTATATTGAGGAAACAGTGTATGATAAATATTGGGAAGTTTTATATCAGCAGCAACTGCAGATGAATCTTGGCGTGATTAAACAATGGGGAAATGCGGGAGTGACTTTATCTGCTTCAAATTATTTAGATGAGTTTACAAAATATAGAACCAGCTTTAATCCTTATGTTGAATTGAATCTTGGTAATGGTTTTTCCTTTGGGATTTCAGGATCATTTGATTATATCAGGGATCAGGTTTATTTAGCAAAGGGTGAACTAACTGAAGAAGAACTTTTGCTAAGAAGTTCAGCAACAGCAACAACCTGGGAAGCTAGTGGGTCCTTCTTTATTGCTTATGAGTTTGGATCTAAGAAGAATAATGTTGTTAATTCGAGATTTGAGTAAAGTGGGAACAAGGGAATAAGCTGATAATAATGTAGGGGAGGGGCTTGTCCCCTCCTTTATTTCAAATTTAAATATCTGTATCCTGTTTTTTCAGATAAAGCTGAGCTGTGTTCTTTGTGATCTTTTTATTCTTAACTAATTCCAAAATCGAACTATCCATTGTATGCATACCTAAAGCACCTTGAGTTTCTATCATTGAGAAGACTTGAGTGAGTTTTTGTTCACGTATCATATTTGATAGAGCAGGGGTTTGAATTAGCACTTCACTTGCTAAGTATCTTCTTTTATCTATTCCAGGAATCAACCTTTGAGATAGTACTGCTTTGAGTGTGAAAGCTAGCTGAATTGTAATCTGCTTTTGCTGGCTCTGCGGGAAGACGTCGATGATTCTTGTTATACTTTGTGTGGCATCATTTGTATGCAGAGTTGCAAAAACTAAGTGACCCGTCTCAGCGGCTGTTAGGGCTGAGGAAATAGTTTCAAGATCTCTCATTTCTCCAACAAGCAAGACATCAGGATTTTGTCTTAATGCGTATTTCAGGCCATTTGCAAAGGTTAAAGTGTCTTGCAAGACCTCCCTTTGTTCAATGAAAGAGTTTATATTTTTGTGTATATATTCAATTGGATCTTCAATTGTGATAATATGTTTTTTCCTGTTCAAATTTATATGGTTAATCAGGCAGGCTTGAGTTGTTGATTTGCCATGGCCAGTTGGTCCTGTTACTAAAACAAGACCATGTTGAAATTTTGTTAAGTTCTTAGCGATCTCAGGTATTCCCAAATCTTCAAAACTGGGAATTGCATAAGGGATTAATCTAAAAGCAGCTGAAACAGTTTCTCTTTGCCAGTAATAATTAACCCTAAATCTAAACTTATCATCAACAGAAAATGAAAAATCCAGTTCTTTAGTTTTTTCAAACTTCTTAATTTTATCTTCATCAATTAAAGAATAAAGATATTTTTTTGTTTGCTCAGCACTTAGAACACTCATATTTGCAGGAGTTAAATCACCATTAACTCTATAAACAGGTGGAGAATTAGCGATTATTAAAACATCACTTGCATTAATCTTACCAGCGTATCTGAAAATATCTAAAAATTCTGACATGTGGTCCTCATGTTTTGAAATGTTGGAAAATTTTAGTTATTTAATTGAAAATAGTCAATTTATCAAATTCTTGATTTTAAATTCCTAAAATTCATATTCTTGATTTCTTTATTTATTAGGATTAATTTGAATTGAGAATATAAAGTCGCATATGTCATCTTATATATTACAACAATCATTCACTTTAACATAAAAAATACAGTTTTTGTTTGATTAATCTGTTGTTATGATAGAAAAAACCTTGTTTTTTAGGATGGCACCAAATATGCACAATATTGCATTATATATTAATTTTTTAATTAAAATTCGGAGTTACTATGTGTTTTAAATTAAAACCAAACAAAATTAATTGCCTTAGATGCAAGTTTTTATTTATAATCTTAATTATTCTTATTTTAAGTTTAAATACATTATTTGCAAATACAAGGAAACCATATAAGGGAATTTTAGGTCCTAATTATGAATGTACTCAAGAGGCAAAGAAAAAAGGCATTTATAAATTAGATAAGAATAATAATGTAGATGTTGATTGGTATTATATATTTTCAGATGCAAAACCTTTAAAAAATATTGATAATGAAAGATATGAAAATTGTAGAGAAAGCATGTTTCAATATCTGCTCAAGGAATCTGAAAAAATTCATAAAAATAGAAAACAATACTGTTTAAAAAACTCTTCAAATTCATTAAATGATGCTCAAATTATGAATGTTGCAGATGGTTTAGATATAGATGCTGAAATGGCTCCAGATGTTATTGTTGAAATAAATGCTTATTTGGAAGATAATAAGCTTAAAATATGGAGAGCTTTGGAAGGACAAAAACAGTATAAAACACTCCTGGATCCACCACCAATAGCCGCTACTTTAGCTATTGATGATATGCAAATTGAATATGATTTGGCTTATAAGTTAAGTGATGGCAAAATAAAAATAATTAAAGGTGGAAGAAATGTCGCTGAGCTAACTGTACTTAAACTTAATGGTAAACTTGTTGCAGCGGAAAAAGAAAGTTATTATTATAAAAGTTGTCATTATGTTGAAGATGGGCTTAGATATCTTGACGAGAAGCTTAGTAATTTTGACAAATCTTTAGAACAAGCATGTATGGAAGAATATAAAGGAGAGATGTTAAGTTTTGAAGAAGCCGCATATAGAAGAGAAATAGATTCAATTTTAGATAGTGATTTTGAAAGGATTTCCAAAGAATTTGCAAAGCTTGATTTCTCAAATATTAATCATCTTAATAAGGTCGAAGCAAAATACCTGGAAGCATTGGAAAATGCTTATTCTGGAAATGATAATAATCAATTTGCAAGTAAGGGATTTAGAAATTGCATTTCAACAAGTGATAGTAAAGATAAACTTGCTTTATGTTTTGACGGTGCAAAACTTGTTTTAAATGATGAAGATGGTAAAAAGAAAATAATTGCTCTATGTAATGTAGAATCTAATGTTAATAATGATATTTGTTTTTCAAGTTTTTATTCATCTTTCAAAAGTGATCCTGTTGTAATGACAACTATTATAAGTGAAATTTTTACAGATGATCTTACAAGTGAAGCAGAGTTGAGTAAAAAAGCGAAACAAGCTTCTGTTTATAAGCAAATTTCAAAATTAAATAGACCACATCTTAAAAGATTTTTAACTGCAATTAAAGAAAATGATAGTGCTGCCATAGAAGCTTGGGAAAATTATCTTTTAATATACAAGAAAAGAGGTCAATTTGGTAGCAGTGATCTTGATGTATATGGGGAAAAAAGAGCTGAGCAGTATATTGATCTTTTTTATGCAGATATTAGAGTAATTGATCCTGAAAACTATCCTCCAAGACGTTATGATGATCTTATTAATGTTTTGATGCAAGAAGAGGTTCTTTTAAATATGGAAGGAAGAAGGATTCTTGTTGAATATAATGTAACTGCACGCAGCTTGTTAAAAATCGCTACTATGGATAATTATCTTATTAAGATATCAACAAATAAAAAAGAAGCTTTGCTTGAAGAATCTAGATTATACAAAAAAAGTTTTAAAAATAAACTTTTAAAAATTATGTCATATGAAAATTTTGAAGACGAAAAGGTTTTAGATGAAGAAGAATTAGATGATGTTCAGGATGATTTAGAAATTGAAAATGAAGATGTGCTTGAAAGGCTTGAGGGAAATGAGTCGGTTTGGGATGGGCTTGAAGGTCAAGAAGTTCCAGGGGATGTTGATGATGAAGTTGAACAAGTAATTCAAGAAGTAATGAATGTAGAGCCTCAAGAACCTGAAGAAGTCTTGGAAGTTTTAGAACCTCAGGAAGGAGAAATAAAAGAAGTCTTAGAAGATGAAGATGACTTTGAGCTAACACCCGAACCCGAACTTGAGCTAGGAGAGGAAAATCAAGATGAACAAAATGCTGAGGAAGGTGATGATAATGAAGAAGAAGCAGGTGCAAGTGTTCAATATAGACCATCTGGAATAGATAAATCTTTAATGAATTTCTTAAAAAGATATTGTCCTTTGAGTTCTCAAATGGCCGCTGAATATAAAGTTGAGTCTTTAACTGATCTTTTTGTACAGCAGACTGGATTTTCAAAGTCTACAATAAATAAACACTATGGTAGTGTATTAGGAAAAAAAGGAAACTATGATTATTGGCTCCAGCAAAATTCAGTTTTATTTGATAATCAAGTATATCGAGTTTCTAATATGAATTGGGCACAGCAAGAATACGTAAGTAATGGAGTGCAAAATTTGAGACAAGAAGGCCTATTTACTGTTGTTGTAAAAGCGGGCCAAAAACCTTCTTTTATTGCAAATATAACGGCCTTTTCTCAGAGGGAAGATAATAATGTTGATACCTTTAGAGTGGAATTTCATTGTGGAAGGTATAGTGGAAGATAGAATATCAATTATTTTTTTATAGAAGCAAAAATAATATTGCTAGAATTATCGACAATTATCTTTGGTGCTTCATCAGCTATTTCTAAAAGATCATTAATATCAGCCTCAGTTCTTACTACAACTCTTTGTGGATCTGCAGTGTTTGAACAAGCATGAGAATAATTGGAAAATACTAGTTTTCCATTTACAAAAAGACCTAGCAGGAGTTGATTTGTTATGAATTTAGCAACAGGTGTGGAAAAATGATTATATAAATATGGTACATAAATAATATCAAAAAGATCATTTAAGCCTGAATTGAGAACATCCTTCAGCTGTTGAAGCTTTGTTTTGACGGTTATATTGAGATTATATTTGCTTTGGCATTCATGAAAGCATTTTTTGCTTGCTTGAATAATGTTTTCATCAGAACTTATAATTTCAAAAACTAAGGAATAGTTTGATAAAGTTTCATGGTGCATATCACAGAAATTAACGATTTCCTTATAATTAGATGGGTTTAAAATTAGTATTTTCACATAGGATTTGTCTTCTTTTGTCCTTATTAAATCCATTACTTCTTCAGAAAAGAAACTTGCTTTTGCGTTTTGTGTATTTATATCTTCTTTATTATTAATATTATTCTCTTCTAACTGGTCAATCTTTGAAAATTCTTCAAACGCTGAAACTTCTGATACTAAAGAATTAATTAAAGTATTAACATCTTCGTCTGAACCTTGATTTTTAAGTTTTACTAGTTGACTTACTTTTTCCATTAAAAGCGTTGTTAGTTTTTCATTTTCTATCTTTTTTAAGTATGTATAAATAGCACCTTTTATCTCACTTTCAAGATTTTCAACATCATAAGGTTTTTGAAAATATTTATTAATGAGGCCATTGTTTATACCTTCAATACATACAGAGATGTCTGAATATCCTGTGATTATAAATCTTTGAATAGATGGATTGATTTCTTTAACCTTTGCTAAGAGTTCAATCCCTGAAATGTCTGGCATTCTTTGATCAGAAACAACACATGCTACATTATCATATGCCTTAACTTTTTCAAGAGCAGTAGTGGCATTATCACACGTAATAACATTAAAAGTTTTTTTATAACATAGCTCAAAAGATTCAAGGTTTCCACTCTCATCATCAACAATAATTACTCGATAATCCTTATAATCTAAATCGTTCATAAATTGACCTCCTGGGATAAAATCTTGTTTTGATTTTCTATTGGATTGTGTTTTAAAGCTGGTAAGCTCATTGTAAATAAAACACCATCTTTTTGGTTTTGGGCTGTAATTTTTCCATCATGTTTAGCAATTATTCCATGGCTTATTGAAAGACCAAGACCTGAGCCAACACCGATTTCTTTTGTTGTAAAAAAGGGATCAAAGATTCTTTTTAAAAGTTCATCAGGTATTTTGGGCCCATCATTTTTTATTTTAATATAGGTAAAATCATTTTCTTCATATGTTTCAATCCAAATGTTTCCTTTTTCCTGATTATCTGTGATCGCTTGACTTGCGTTTGTTAGAATGTTCATGAACACTTGATTAATTAATGTAGAATAGCAAAAGATAGGATTATTAGTTCTATAATTTTTGTGGATCGTGATTTTGCTTTTAGTTAAATGTTCAAGTAATGATAAAGATAAATCGATTCCTTCATTTACACATACAGCAATATAAACTGACTCATCAATTCGTGAAAACATTCTTAGGTCTTTGACAATTTTAATTGTGCGTTCACAACCATCTTTAATTAGATCAACGCATTTTGAAATATCAGTTATAGTTTCTTTATTAGCTTCATTTTCAATAAAATCCGTTTGAGAAGTTAATTCTGCGATATTTTGTTTTAATGGTCTTATGCTGTTAATAACATAATTCAGTGGATTGTTTATTTCATGTGCAATTCCAGCTGCCAGGCGACCAACAGAAATCATTCTTTCATTTTGATTGAATTCATCAATTATCATTTTGAGTTTTAGAAGTGCTTTGACTTTGGCTTTTAATTCATTAGCATTAAATGGTTTGGTAACATAATCATCAGCACCTGTTTCATATCCAAGAATTTTTGATTCAATGTCTGATTTTGATGTTAATAATATTACTGGAATATATTTTAACTTATCATCAAGTTTTATTTTTTCACAAAGCTGGATTCCATTCATTTTTGGCATCATGATATCAGAAAGCACAATGTCAAATCTTTCATTATTAAGTTTTTCAAAACCTTCTGCACCATTAAAAGCGAAACTTATATTGTAATCGTCTTTTAAAGTTGTGATTAGAACACGGAGGATATCTGGGTTGTCGTCAACTAATAAAAGGTTAGGGCGGCCTTCTAAGATTTTAATATGCTTTGTAAGTTTTAAGCTTTCCTTTTCTTTGTCAATATTTGACAAGCCTTTTTCAGCCATTACTGCTTTTAAAAGATTTTCTTTGCTAGTTGCAACACGTCTGTCTTCATTATCACGCCTGTCATTTAAACGGCGATCATAATTTTTTCTTCTTTCTTCTTTTCGCCTGTCAGTATCATCAATTGCATATTCTGTCCAAACAGTTATTTCATCCTGATTAACTCTAGGAAGCTCAACAGTGAATGTAGATCCTTTGCCAATATCACTAGCAAGCGAAATTTTACCCTTATGAAGCTCAACAAGCTCTTTGACCAGAGCAAGCCCAATGCCTGTTCCTTCATGCTTTCTAGAAAAAGTCGAATCAACTTGGCTGAAACGATCAAAAACTTTGTTGTGATCTTTGGGATCAATGCCAATGCCAGAATCTTTAACTGATAAGCAAAAAGATTCATTTTCTTTTTTAAGGGATATAATGATCTCACCATCATTATCAGTGAACTTTATGGCATTTGAAAGTAAGTTAATAATGACCTTTTCAATTTTATTAGGATCAAAAAATTCATCAAAATTATCGATTTGATAATCTTTCTTTAAGGTAATGTTTTTATTTGTCACAAGTGGCTCAATAGACTTAACAAGATAATCAACATAAGGAACAACAGCCACTTTATAATATTTAAGTTCCATCTTATTAGATTCCAGTTTAGAAATATCCAAAAGGTCATTAATTAATCTTAACAAACGATAAGCATTATTCTTAACAACATCCAAATAATCATAAACCTCATCATTAATCGTACCCAAATCCCCAGCAAGTATCATTTCAACCGGATTGCTGATGGCTGTGAGCGGTGTGCGCAGTTCATGTGAAATGTTGGATAGAAAGTTTGTTTTAACTTCATCAAGCTCTTTTAGTTTGTCATAGGCGTCTTCTAATTCAATAGTTCTTTCTTTTACCTTATTTTCAAGATTTATACTCAGGTCTTCAATCTTTTTGTAAGAAATAGCATTGTTAATCGCCATTCCTGCATTGTTAGAAACGCTGAATAATAGGTCTAAATCTTCTTCAGAATAAAAACCTGACTTTTTCATACCCAAAGACATTAAGCCGATTAATCTTCCTTCAGTTCTTAATGGTAAAATTACTTCCATTCCAAATTTCTTGCTCTCTATTTCTAAATCTTGAAACTGTTTAAAAAGTTCAGTCCTTATTGCCTCTTCAACAACTAAATAAATTTCATTCGTATTTTGTAAAAAATATTTAATTATTGGATTATCACATGATATGTTTTTATATTCACTTTCTTTTTTAAAATTAAGTTCTGTTTGCAAAGAAAAACTATCTTTTGATTCGTTATATATATAAAAAGCATATTGTTCTGGCTTTAAAACCCTTTCAAGGTTTTCCATTATCTCAGTAATTACATTTTTAAGATTCAAAGTTGAATTTATAAATTGTGATAGGTGTGATAAAACCCTGTCATATTCAATTTTTCTTTTAAAAAAGCTTTTACTTATTGTTGATTCTGTCCATTGTTTTAGTTTTGGAATAACCCATCCAGACAACGCCAAAGCTAAAAAGAGTAAAGTTCCTGTTCCCCAAGAAATAGAATCACTAAACAGGAATTTATTTAAATAAATTATTACTAATAAAACTGGCACAACATATAATAACAAAAGAAAAATAAAACTTGCTGACTTGGAAACAAAATAATTTATGTCCATTAAGCGATGTTTGTAGATTGCGAAGCTGATCATGATGAGGTAGAGAGGGATTAATAACACTCCAAATGGTGTAATTGGGATATTGTAAGATAGTCCAAGGACAGTTGTGGATCCAACTATGCCAAACACTATTGCTAATAAAAAATACTTAACTCTATTTTTTTCAGATTTATCAGCTTTTAAGTAATAATCTATTAATTCATATATACCAATGACTGGAAATAAAAGTTGCACTATTAAATGTGATGTTAAAAATACACCAAAGGTTTCATAATACTTGAAGTCTAATTTTGGTATAACTTCAATAATTAATGTGTTTCCACCATTAAATATATCCCAAAATTCAATAGCTATTAATATTAGCGAATTTACATAGAGCACACTTAATAATATTTTCCATTTTTTTAATAAATCTCTTTTTATAAAAATGAAAGTTGTATGAAATAATGTTGGATAAATTATTAGTGAACCTATTAATAAGACGTGCGAAGCTAAAATAGCAGTTTGATGAGAGTTTGTATTTATTTGAATATATCTTCCAAAGCTCCATAAAACTACACCAAGGTGCATTATTCCCCATATTATGTTTTGCTTGTTCTTTTCCCTAGTAAAAATATAAAACCCGAGAAGGAATCCACAAATTAATGTAATTAAATATGAAAAACTATAAAATTGAATAAGCATAAAAATTATTCTATTCTCAAAAAATTAAATATCAAGTTCATATACACTATAAGAATTTGAAAGTTTTCCTTTCAATTGTTTTGCTAAGTAAATAGATGGATAATTATCATCTAAAACCCAACCATATTCCATTGTGGAGTAACCTTTTTCCTTTATCCTTGTTACCCCTTCTTTTAGAAGTTTTAAACCAACAAACTTTTTCCAATAAGGTTTTAAAACACCGATGCTTAATGCTCTTATATTATTAACTTTTTTCATCTGAAATGGGAATTTAATAATATCAATTAAGCTAATTGAACCTCTAATAGAGTGTAAAATTTCACTTATGTTAGGAACACAAATCAAATAACCAATAGGTTTTGATTTGTATTCAGCTATTAAAACTAAATCATAATCCATGATTTCTTTTAAATGCTTTGCAAGGTCAAGCCATTCATCTTCTGTAACAGGCGCAAAACCCCAATGATTTGCAGCGGAATAGCTTTCGTTAAATAAATACCTTAATATTTTTGCGTCACTCCAAAAGTTTTTTTTGTTGATTGATCTGATTTTAATATCATCATCTTTCACTATATCTAATTTGTCGATTTTAGAGCTAAGTTTATCTGTAATATCAATATTATAACTGTAAATATCCTTTAGTTTTTTGAACCCAAAATTGATAGCAAAATTATTATAATATATAAAGTTATAAGGCATTTGCATATTTGGAAGATTTGGATATCCACTGCTGAGGAAACCTAAATCATGGTTAAATGAAGGATTTAGTGGGCCTACTATTTTTGATAAACCGCGTGTTTTCGAAAAAGAAACTACATTTTGAAAAAGCTTATTAGAAACATTGATGTTCCCAATACATTCATAAAATCCCCAAAAGCCAATATTTGAATTATTGAAAGTATTATAATTATGATCGATTATAGCTGCTATTCTTCCTACCAACTTGTTATTATGAACTGCCAAAAATAATTTTAATTCACTATGTTTTGAAAAAGAACTATCTTTTGAAAGTAGTTTAATTAGGTCTTTTTTTAGAGGTGCAATCCAATTACTTTGAGGGTTGTAAAGCTGGAAAGGAAAATTAATGAATTTTTTTAATAGAGATGAAGTGTTCGCTTCAAGGATATTGACAGTTTCAATTGAATTTTGTTGATTTATGCTGCTAAGAAACTCCTTAAATACTTTGTGTGATTTGAGATTTAAATTTTCAATTGAAATGCCATAACCAATATTTTTTATGTTTTTTTCATTCACTTCATTGTTATTAAAGTAAACCGGTTGTCCTGAAAAATCTAACTTAACATTGTTTGGTAGTATTATATTACCTTTAAATTGTTCATGAGATTGTAAGTTTGAATTTAATTCTAAAAATAATCCATTATCGCTTATATCAAATGATACTCCAGATATTTTATTTTCTGAATAATTATCCTTAATATTTATTTCTAGATTACATATTGATCTTGTGTGTTTTCTATTATTTTTAGACATAAGTTGTAGTTTTCAAGTTAAATTAATTTCATTTCCTTGCCAATTTTTGAAAATATATCAATAGCTTTTTCTAAGTCCTCTTTGGAATGATTTGTTTGAACGCAATTCCTTATTATGCATTTATCTATAGGCACAGCTGGATAGGTCACAGAACAAACAAATAATCCATTTTCATTGAGTCTTTTTGCAAATTTTAATGTTTCTTCAGAAAAACCAATAACAGCGGGAATTATAGCACTGTTTGATTCTTGTGTATCAAAGCCGATTTCTTGTATTCCTTTTTTAAAGAAGTTTATATTTTCCCAGAGCTTTTCAATTCTTTCTGGTTCACTTCTCATAATTTCGAGGGCTTTAGTTGAAACTGCAACATCTTGTGGGGATAATGAGCCTGAGAATATGTAAGCATTTGAAGAATGTTGTAAATAATAAACAAGATCCTTGCTGCCTGCAATATATCCGCCAACAGATGGGACAGCTTTGCTTAATGTTCCCATATAAATATCAATATCTTTAACATCTAGATTGAAATGTTCACTTAGTCCTCTTCCTGTTTTTCCTAAAATACCAAAGGCGTGTGCTTCATCTATCATTAGTAAAGCATCATATTTTTTCTTTAAGTCTAAAATTTCTTTAATTGGAGCAATGTCACCACCCATGCTATAAATAGCATCTACAATTATTAACTTCTTTTCATAGTCTTGGGATGTTTTTAAAATTTCTTCAAGTTCATCAAGATTATTATGGTCAAATTTAACAACAGTTGATCCAGACAATTTACAGCCATCAAGTATGCTCATGTGGTCGAATTTATCCACAATTATTAAATCCTTTTTTCCCATTATTGATGATATTGTTGAAATATTTGCAACGTAGCCACTTGAGAAAATTGTAGCTGCTTCTGTTTGTTTATAGTCAGCTATTAATTTTTCTAATTTCAAATGAAGATTAAAAGTGCCACTCAATAATCGTGATCCACTAGCAGTTGTTCCATATTCTTTGACTGCACTTGTGATGACATCAAGGAATCTAGGATCTTGACCTAGGCTTAAATAGTTATATGAAGCTAAGTTTAACCTTTCCTCACCTCTAATTATTACTTTTGTACCACTAATTTGATCAATTGGCTGATGAAATGGATAGACATCATTTTTTAAATCATTTTTAATTATTTTTAATACTCTTCGAGCATCTGATAAATTGGAAACAGTTTTATCTGATAAAGCATTTTCATTTTCAACATAATCCAGGAAATTACAATATGGATCTAAATTATATTTTTCGAAAAAATCATGTAATTCATTGTAGTGTGCAATTTCAGTAAACTTTATTCCTATTAGGTGTTGTTGGTTTTCAGTTTCATTTAATTCAGTTTCAATTTGACTATTGTATACTACTTCACCTTTAAAATTAATTGTTTCTTTTGTAAATGGCAGGAAAAGATCTAATTCATAGATGTTTTTTAATGAAAAATTATCATCTCCAGTTAATGAGAGACCACCAAGGCTAATATTATTTACTTGATATGATTTTTGATTCAAAGTTGATTTTACTTTAATATTTGGAAAGAACTTTTTTCTCTCGTGCTGCCTTGATTCTTTCATATAATCACACTCTCATTATTTAAGTTGTGCAATCATACAAATATTAATCAAACATTTCAACTAATTTTATAAGTAATTATTTCCATTAAAGAGAAAAGTGTAAGACGGACGCACTATTTTTTTCATGTTTTCCATTTGGAATTTCTCCTGATTTTGAGTTTATTGATCCTAGTTTTAAAACTCAGTTAGAAGAGAAACAAAAAGAATATCCATTTTATATGTCAGATTATTACTATAACGATTACAAAAATAGAAATATTGTATATGAAAGACAAATTGAGGATATGCTTGAAAATACAAGTAAGCAATTTGAAATGGGCCTAAAGAATTATAATATAAATCTTCCAACTTCTTTAAAACAAGCAGCTAGCTTAATTGAAGAGCTTGATTTTCAAAAAGGATACCTGTTTGAAGAAAGTAATGATCCGCGTTTAAAATACGATTTTGAACTTAAAAGAGCCATGGATTTTATGGCAGTTTATGTTGAACTGATTGAAGAATTTGGTCCAATGTATTCACATGAAATTCCGCTTGTAAATTTGTAATATGACTTGAAAATGTCTCAAATTTATTAATGCGGTGTTATCTTTAATCCAATTTTAGAATTATAATTTCACTAACAATAATAATATACCTCCGTACAATATCTTATCTTTCCAGGGCATGGTTTGCACCTTTTTATTAGAATTATAGTCATGAGAAGTCATGAATCCTGCATCAAAAAATGTCCACTTTCCCCCTGTCTATTTTGTATACTATATGTTCGGTTCAGACCCAAAAATTGACGAAAGCAGCAAATAATGTACTCGTTTTAACTTAATAATAACAAGCTCGATTGATCGCAACCTGCTGTTATCGAAACATATTTTGGGATCGCTCCGCTTTGGCGTAATAAATGCATAATCTAGAATTAATGTTGTTCAGAATGTTAAATTTAATGGAGGGAACATGAAAAAATCAAATGTTTTATATTTAATTTTATCAATTTTACTAATAATTTCTATCAATCTTTTTGCAGATCCTACAACTGAAGAATTATTTGAATTCTTAGTTCATGAACATGAACAAACTAGAAATATGCTAGAAGTGGATGTTCTTTTAAGTGAAATTGAAAGTCGCAATTTTGTAATGGAATTGACTGACTCTCAATTAAGTAGACTTTTGGATATTGCAAAATCACAATCTTTAGAAAGAGCAGGAAATATTCTTAATAAAATAACAGAAAGTGCACCTGATGCTTTTGCAAATCCTGAACTAAATGAAAAAGCACTTGAAACACTAAAAAGAATCGAAAGAGATTTTTATCGACTTGATCTCTCAGAAGGAGAAATCAAAGACCTTCTAAGATCTGCAAGAGAAGTATCCACAGAAATTGCACATAAAATATTAGAGAAAGCCTTAATAGATAATCCAATATTATTACATAATAGAGAAATAAAAGAATTTGTACACGAATGGATAGAAAACCCAGAATTTAGAGACTCAAATAAGTTACTAGAACTATTCACAGAAAACAGTTGGGGCCAAGTTCTTAAAAAAGAGACTGTTGATATTGCTTTTGAAAAAATGGATTTTGAAAGAATAGAATACGACAGAAGTGATTTTGCAAAACTTTTTGAAGTAGCTTCTTACCATGATCTTGAAGGAAGAGCTCTTGAAATTGTTGATTTTGCAACAAAAAAGGATGCTAAATTTTTAGATTACTTACGCAGCGAGCTTGCAAAGATGCGTCAGATAGTCACTTCAAAGCATTCAGGTAAAATTGATATTTTTTATGAAAAAGCTGTTGCAAAACACTTTGGCACAACAGACGTACAACTAAAAGCTTTTCAAGACCTAAGAGCTGGAAGAAATATAAAAGACGCAATTGCCCATATCGTATCAAATCCTGGCGAAACTGGTTTTGGAACTTTTGCAATTGCCACTGAAGGTCTTGCAAGCTCAGACTACCTAATTAGAATTGACGCAGCAAAAGCACTTAGTAAAGATGGCTTAGCTGGAGAAAGAGCAGTTGAATATCTCTACGAATATTTAAAAAAATGGCAAACAAGAACGGATACTAGTACAATAATTGAAGCACAAGCTGCATTAAACTCACTAGGCCATAAAAACAATCGATCTCTAAAAGCTCAAGACTATTTGTCAAGACTGACAGGCAGTGAACATCAAGAAAGAATCCGAGACCACGCACTAAGACTTTTAGCTTCAGAGTATCCATGCACAAGCACTAATCAAACATTAAGAAATTTACTTAGTGATAAAAGTTCTGAAATAAGGGCTACAGCATTAGGCTTAATTAGAACCATCACTGACATACCTAGATCTGAAAAATTTCAACTTTTTAAAGAATTCTTAGATGGATCTCGTTCAACAAGCAGTGAAACAATATTTGCAGCAATATATGGGATTAAAGATACTATAGTAGATTTTGATATTGAAATATATAACCTGATTGAAAGGCAACTTAGAAACAATACTGACTGGGGAGTCAGGCAGGCAGCTGCAGAAGCACTGGCATCAGATGTGTTTTTAGAAAGCTATTATATTGATGAAATAATAAATGACCTTGAAAGTGCTTTAGAAAAAGAGAAAAAAAAAGAACATGGCGACAGAGAAGTTATTAAAAGCCTCGAAAAATCACTGGAAATAAGCAGAGCCAAGGCAGAAGCCATGCAACAAAGATCTAGGGAAAAGTCCGAAACTGATGTTTACGATCAAATGGATGAAAGAGCAGTTGATCGAGCAAGACCTATGCTCGATCATTCTATATTAACAGAAAACAGAGAAGAATTTTCAAGAGAAATGCAGGATAAAATCAGAGAAGAAATACGAGATATAATTGGAAAAGATTCCACATCAAGGCAACTAACAGAAGCTCAAATTACAGAAATTGCAGAATGCTATTTGCGAGGCGGTGAAGCAGCAGCCATTTCTTATTTAAGAAGCGAATTTCCTGAAATAAAATCACCACCAAGCTATATATACGAAATCAGAAAATCATTGAGCTCTAGATTATCGGCAAGACTTGAAAGAATGGATATGAAGACACATACAGACACTCTTTTAAGATCAGGTTATTCAAGTATTCACTCAACTATAATTGCTGGTGAAATATGTGTGCCAAAAGCATTGAAACTTAGAATAGCAAGAGTAAAAGCTTCAAAAGCTAAAGCAAAGAGGTCAAGATAAGATGGATATTGTTATATTAATAAAAATGGTTTTGGGATAGTTTAAAATGATTAAATCAAGAATTTTAAAATTTAAAAAAATTATATTAACAGGCATAATAATACTATTTCTTTTACCAAATTTTGCATATTCAAATGCAGGCTTAGATTCTAAAGGCAGATACAATCCTCCATATTTTGGTACAACAAGAGATGCTCTCTCTAAAATGTGGACAAAATATAGACCTAGCATAACTAAACTTCCATTTATGTCTCCAAGAGAAAGAGATGTAAAAAGAGCTGATTTAAAAACAAGCCTAGCTGAAACTTCTGCTGCACAAACTACTAAAAACATTTCATTTTCAGCATTAAAAAAAGCAGGCTCTGCAATGGGGCATACTTTTACAACTTTAACATTAATATTAATTCTATCGGGAATTGAAATAGTAAAAGCCAATCATGAAAACGCAGTTTTGGGAAATGAACCAATGAATTGGAGTGATGTTAAAAGCGAACTCAATCAAACAGCAGGAGAACTCCTAAATAGTGGCGATATCTATACTGCAATGCTAGGTGGAACTATTTTTGGAGCTCCAGCTGAAATGATTAGAGTCTTAGCTAATACTGGCGGTGAAATTCTTTTTACACAAGAAGAGCTTGCAGCACAAGCTCTTATGCCTAAGGTAAGAGGACTAACTCCACATCAAATTTTGATGCAAAGATTAAATTTTAAATCACTCTTGAGCTCAAACATGCTGTCTCTTGTAACTTTTATGGGCTGGGAACTTGGTGCACAGTTGTGGGAAGAAAGCTTATATTTAATAGAATCAAATGAAGAACGCACAATGGCAAGAAAACTATGGCCCAATTTTTTAGCCTATGCAAAAAGCTTAACAAGAGGAAATTTTAATGGCGATACAAAAAAAGCTCAGCTTTTCAAAACAATCCTTGAAAATATGCTAATGATAGTTTTGAAAAGCGATTCACATAGAAAAGCTTGGATTTACAACACCTGGCGTTTGAGAATTTTGCGTGGTGATTTTGTGGCAATTGTAATTTGCATGTCAACTGCTGCATGGGCAGGATCAGCAATCGGTGCATATGGTGGGGCTTTAATTGGCGCAGGACCAGGATCTCTTCCAGGAGCTGCAATTGGATGGATCTCAGGATTTATAGCAGGACTTTCAGGAGGTCTTGTTGCCTGTTTTATACCACAAAATCAAAAAGACTGGATAACTGTAGCTTTACAAGAAGGTCGTTATGTCACAATCGAAACCCTTGAAAGACACTTTGATGAGTCTACAATTACGCCTTATGAAGATCTAGAAAACTATTTGTATAATGCAAGCCAAAGAAGAAATAAAGTTGCAACACTTTTATTTGAAAGATATCAACTTTACCATGAAAGATTAGAAGAAATTTCTATGAAAAAAAGTATAGCTAAAGAAACAATCAAAAAATTACAAAGAACTCGAAAAGAAGAATACAACGAAGAAGATGATGTGGATAATATTGATTTACTTATCGCAGGAACAGAACATTTTGATGAAGGAGAAGCAAAAGCAACTGAAACAGAGTTAAAAACCGCTGGGTTTTCAGGTGTCAAATTAAAAGAAAATACAAAAGAAGCTGTTATCAAAGATTTAGTTTCAAGAATTGAAAAATTTGAAGAGCTTGTACATGTTTACAAATATGGCTACAAGAACTCCAATGGTGATAGTTTTTATGGTATTGTTAATGTTGAACGTAAATTAATTGAATATTTTTCATATCAAAATAGAAACATGAAAGAGCTATATACCACAATGGAATGCTATCCTAGAGATCGAGAGGTAAGAGAATATATAAGTTGTCTAGATGATGATAACTTTGGCTCAATAGAAGAAAAAAGCTTTACCATAGATGCTTCAACAGAAGATGAAAGCATGCCTGATTTATCAGGATTTAGTTTTAATCCATCAATTACAACTGATGCTGATTTTTCATGTGCAAAGTTTTATCGTTCAGCTGGTTTTAGCCCTGATATTGAACTGGCTGATTGTATTATGATTAAAAAAGAAATTGTAAAGGTTGAAAGAATAAATGACTATGTGAAAAATAGAATACATAAGTATCATGAGGAAGAAAAAAAACAAGGAAGCAGTGAAGCTCTTTCATCTATTCAAACCAATATTAGAAGCACTATAGAGTCCTTTGGAATGAGAGGATTTGATGAAAATGAGCTATATTTTGATTGGGCAATGATTTTTAGAAACAGAAAATAAACAGATACTAACATGGTCATATTATTATTTTTGGATCATCTCCAATTTGAATACCTAAACATTAAACCAAGTATATAAAAAAGCCCTCCGAAAA
The DNA here is from genome assembly GCA_043820105.1 of Pseudomonadota bacterium. Lineage (GTDB taxonomy): Bacteria > Bdellovibrionota_F > JAHFAK01 > JAHFAK01 > JBDREC01 > JBDREC01. The sequence continues at coordinate 502 of JBDREC010000096.1, read as the reverse complement.
CTATTTTTCAAAAAGCAAATGCTAGAGCCTCCCTATTCAGTCGCAAAAAGTTTTTAATTTTATTTAAGTTAATGTCTTCTGCTCGTCAGACCTGAACTTAAAAAATTAATAACCTTTTTACTGAAACATCCTTCATTGTCATGAATTTCAAAAGATCCAAAACATATCGTTCAAATTGCTTTGTATATCGTTTAAAAGGATCAGCAAAATTAACATTGGCTTGTCTTATTATTTTACACTTTTTGCATTCAATTCTTGGAATATCTGTTTCGATAAAGATACTTTTTCTACCAAAAGGCACTGCTTTGAATCTTCTTGTTTTCAAGCCTTTAAATGAGATAGCTCTTGATTTACAAATTAGGAAATTAGTGCCATTATAATGAAAAGCATCTCTCGCTTCTGTATAAATTGTTGTATAACAATATTATTATTAAGATACAAGAAGGAGAGACGCAATGAATAGTTATATTGGAGCAGATTTGCATTCAAAGTCAATAACTTT